>JAURXM010000104.1 GCA_030654395.1 Aquabacterium sp. | reverse complement strand
GCCACGGCACCGTAGAGAACGTCACCAGCTCGGCCACCGCATCTGTGGCCAATGTGAATGATGCCGCCACTGGATCGGTCACGGTGACAGGCACAGCCACGCAAGGCCAGACGCTGACGGCCAGCAACAACATCGCGGATGCAGATGGCCTTGGCGCCATCACCTACCATTGGCTGCGCGATGGCGTCGATACCGGATCGACTGGCACCACCTACGTCCTGCTTGAGGCCGATGTCGGCACTGCGGTGTCAGCACGGGCAACTTACACAGACGGCCACGGCACCGTAGAGAACGTCACCAGCTCAGCAACTGCATCCGTGGCCAATGTGAATGATGCTGCAACAGGATCGGTGACGGTAACCGGTACAGCCACACAAGGCCAAACGCTGACTGCCAGCAACAACATTTCTGACGCCGATGGATTAGGCGTGATCACATACCACTGGCTTCGTGATGGTGTTGATACGGGCTCAACTGGCACCACCTATGTGCTGCTGGAAGCCGATGTCGGCACTGTGGTGTCCGCACGGGCAACCTACACAGATGGACACGGAACGGTCGAGAACGTCACCAGTTCTGCAACGGCCTCCGTGGCCAATGTGAATGACGCCGCCACCGGATCTGTCACGGTGACCGGCACAGCCACACAAGGCCAAACACTAACCGCCAGCAACAACATCGCGGATGCAGATGGCTTAGGCACCATCACTTACCACTGGCTGCGCGATGGCG
This sequence comes from Aquabacterium sp., assembly GCA_030654395.1. Classification (GTDB taxonomy): domain Bacteria; phylum Pseudomonadota; class Gammaproteobacteria; order Burkholderiales; family Burkholderiaceae_C; genus Aquabacterium. The sequence continues at coordinate 193,567 of JAURXM010000104.1, read as the reverse complement.
TCGACACGGGATTGACTGGCACGACCTATGTGCTGGCTGGAGCCGATGTCGGCACGACCATTTCAGCGCGGGCCAGCTACACAGACGGGCACAACACGGCAGAAACCGTGACCAGCCAAAGCACACAACCCATCACCCAGGCCAACGTCAACGTCGCCCCGCAACTGCCAACGGGCTCATTGTTCACGATCACAACAGGCGCTGCATCATGGACACAAGCCACGCTATTGAGCGGTGCTACGGATCAAGATGGTGACGCATTGACTGTGGTGCTCGTCGACTCATGCCAACACGGCATACTGACAATCAACCCAGATGGCTCGATTCAATACAGATCGACCGATGGCTTTGCTGGGACAGACTCATTCACCTATCAAGCCTTTGATGGCCAACTGGGCAGCATCGCACGACGGGTCGACATCATGGTGATCGCCATCAGCCCGCCCGCACCTCCTGCGGTAGTCGATGAACCAGAGGTCGAACCACCCGTCGAGCTCACCAAGCCGGACAAACCCGTCGCACCACCTGTCGTGAAACCCGCCGCTCCCACGGTCATACAAGCCGTAGACAAGCCTGCTGTGACCACGCCAACGAACCAAGACGAAACGCTGCTGACGCAGACACAACCCGGTGGAGGCCAAGGCACAGGCCGCAGCACCACCCACACCTATGTCAGCACCCGGCCCGTGGTGACCTTGCCTCAATTAGTGGCATACAACATCAACCCAGCATGGGTGCCCAGCGCGGCGGCATCACCTCTGATTCAACTGCTGGACCTGATCCAATCGAAGCAGGCACCCCAGCTTGACGACATCAACCTGCGGATCACCCCCTTGGGCGATTTTGGCCATGCTCTACCCTCATCCAGCCTACTCGGCACCCAGCTTGGCGGCGAATCCAAAGATGCAAAAAACATCCAACTGACACGTACGGCCACCTACTCAACAGGTTTGGGCTTGTCGATCGGCACCATCTGGTGGACAGCGCGGATGTCCGGCTTGGTCACCAGCGCCTTGATCAGTGCGCCCGCCTGGCGATCCTTTGACCCACTGCCGGTGATCACCTCGCCAGCTGGGGACGGAGACGGCACTGATGGCGATTTAGACGACCGCGAAATCGACAACATGTTTGATGCCGACAGCCCCATGGAAGAGGACATGCCCGTCATCCAGTGATGCGCTGGGCGTCAACCCTCGCCGTACACCACAGCGGCTTGTGCATCGGGCATCAACTCTTTAAAACGCAACATGGCCTGCTCGCTTGGGAACACCAGTGCGCTGCCACCCAAATCCAACTCACCTCTGGCGGACAAGTCTGGTGTGTGGCGCTCAACCACCACGCGGATGGGCAAGCCCTGAATGCTCTCCGGCTGATCAGCCGCAGCCGCTGGCACACGCTTGGCTGGGAACTCTCGAAGCAAGTCGGCAATCGGCAGTTTCTGGTCCTTGGCCATGACACGCACAAAGCGCGCATAGCGGCAACGCGCCGTCGCCAAGCCCATCACCTGCTGCACATTGAGCCGCAGGCCGCCCGAAAATCGATCCGTCTGAACCTTGCCGGTGATGACAACCAACTCGTCATCCTTGAGCAGATCTTTGTTGGCATCCAACGTGTCCTGATTGGCGACGGCCTCGATCGTCTCGCTTTTATCATCCAACTTAAAGATGGCAACGCGGCCGCGTGAGCCATTGATGATGCGCAACTCGCTGATGATGCCCGACACGATTTGAGGGTCGCGGCTGTCTTTCAAGTCACCAATACGTTGACGTGCAAAGCGGCGCACCTCGGACTCTGCCTCGTCAAACAAGTGACCGGATAGATAAAACCCGATCGCTGTTTTCTCCAAAGACAAACGCTCTTTCAGTGTCCAAGGTTCAGCCTGAACCATATCGGGTTCATTGGTTGATGACGCGTGGCTGTCACCAAAGTCAAACAAACCGCCCTGATCGGCGTTGGCCACCAAGGTATCCGCATACTCAAAAGCCAAGCTCACACTGGCCAGCAAGCCTGCGCGGTGGGGGTTCAACAGGTCAAAGGCACCGGCCTTGATCAAAGCCTCGACCACACGCTTGTTGACCTTCGACCTATCGGCACGGGCGCAGAAATCAAAGAAGCTGGTGAAGTCGCCATCGGCTTCTCGGCAATTCACGATGGACTCGATCGCGCCCTGCCCTGTGCCCTTGACTGCACCCAGCGCGTAGCAGATGGTCTTTTTATCCACGGGCATAAAGCGCCACTGCCCACGGTTCACATCCGGTGGCAAAAAGGTGATGCCAAAATTTTGCGTGGCGTCGTCATGCAATATCTTGAGCTTGTCGGTGTCATCACTGGACACGCTCATATTGCCTGCGAAAAACTCCGCCGTGTAGTGCACCTTCAACCACGCGGTGTGATAAGCCAGCAAGGCATAAGCGGCCGCGTGCGACTTGTTAAAGCCGTAGCCCGCGAACTTCTCCATCACGTCGAAGATCTCGTTGGCGAGCTCGGGCTTGATGTTGTTCTTGGCCGCCCCTTCAGCGAAGATGCTGCGGTGCTCAGCCATCTCTTCGGCCTTCTTTTTACCCATGGCGCGGCGCAACATGTCAGCGCCACCCAAGGAGTAACCACCCACGCGCTGCGCCACCTGCATCACCTGCTCTTGGTAGACCATGATCCCGTAGGTCTCTTTGAGCACCGTCTCCATCAAGGGGTGCGGGTAGTCCACATCTTCACGGCCGTGTTTGCGGGCGCAAAACGAGGGGATCAGGTCCATCGGGCCTGGGCGGTACAGCGCCACCAGCGCGATGATGTCCTCAAAAACGCTGGGCTTGGCGTCACGCAACATGCCTTGCATCCCGCGCGACTCAAGCTGGAACACGGCCACCGTTTTGCCTTCGGACAAGAGCCTGTACGAGGCCGCATCATCCAAGGGGATTTTGGCGAAATCAAAGTCCTTCTGATCAGGGTGCCGAGCCATGATGAACTCTTTGGCCGTCTCCAAAATGGTCAGCGTCGCCAAGCCCAAAAAGTCGAACTTAACCAAGCCGATGGCTTCGACGTCATCCTTGTCGTACTGGCTGACCGCGCTGTCACTGCCAGGCTGCATATACAGCGGGCAGAAATCGGTGATCTTGCCCGGTGCGATCAGCACGCCCCCCGCGTGCATGCCGATGTTGCGCACCATGCCTTCGACGCGCATGGCCAGCTCCAGCAAGGATGCGACCTCCTCTTCAGCCGCTTCGCGCTGCTCTAACTCGGGCGCTTCTTGGCGTGCGTAGATGATGCCGGGGTCCGGATTCGCAGGCACACGCGCTAGGGTCACACTCTTGCCCGGGGGGGCGGGGATCAGCTTGGCGATGCCGTCGACATGGCCGTAGCCCATGCCCAGCACGCGCCCCACATCTCGCAAAGCGGCCTTAGCGGCCATCGTGCCAAACGTGGCAATCTGAGACACGGCATCGCGCCCATAGCGGTCTTTGACGTAGTCAATGACGCGGTCGCGGTTACCTTGGCAGAAGTCAATGTCAAAGTCGGGCATGGACACCCGCTCAGGGTTCAAGAAACGCTCAAACAGCAAGTTGTACTTGAGCGGGTCCAAGTCAGTGATCTTCAAGGCATACGCCACCAAAGAGCCCGCACCAGATCCCCGACCCGGCCCCACTGGGCACCGGTTGTTCTTGGCCCAGTTGATGAAGTCGGCCACGATCAAAAAATAGCCCGGAAACCCCATCTTCAAGATCGTGTTGATCTCAAAGTCCAAGCGCTCAACGTAATGCGCACGCTGGGCTTCACGTTTTGTCTCGTTGGGATACAGCTGGATCAGGCGCTCAACCAAGCCCTCATGCGAGAGCTGGGCAAAATAATCAGCCATGGGCATGAACTCGCCGCTGGCCAACATCGGCGTGGGGAAGTTAGGCAACTGCGGCTTGCCCAATACCAGCGTCAGCGAACAACGGCGGGCAATGGCCACGGTATTGGCAATGGCTGAGGGGATGTCGGCAAACAGGGCCGCCATCTCATCGGCCGTTTTAAAGTACTGCTCACGCGTGAAGCGCTTGATGCGGCGTGGGTTGCCCAGCGTTTCACCCTCGGCAATGCAGGTCCGCGCCTCATGCGCCTCAAATTCATCGGGCGACTGGAACTGTATCGGGTGCGTGGCCACAACCGGCAGGCCCAATTTGGCGGCCAAGGGCACCACAGCGCGGATGTGAGCCTCGTTGGTCGGGTGACCGCCGCGCTGCAACTCAACGTAAAAACGCCCCGGAAAGATGCCTGCCAGCTTGCTCAACTGATCTTGCGCCTTGGCCAAGTCACCGTTGATGATCGCCAAGCCCACACCACCCAAATCAGCGCCAGACAAACAAATCAAGCCCTCGTTGTTGTGTGCCAGCGAGGCCCAACTCACCCAAGCGTGTGTGCGTGGCCCTGTCGCCGTCCAAGCCTCGCCCAGCAATTCGCACAGCCGCAAATAGCCTTTCCGATTCTGGATCAGCAAAAGAAGCCGCGCTGGCGGCTTGCCAAGCACGTCAGGCTCCATCCAGACATCGGCACCAATAATAGGCTGAACGCCTTTTTTGCGCGCAGATGAGTACATTTTCACCGCGCCGAATAGATTACTCAGATCGGTGATGGCCACAGCAGGCTGGCCATCCTTGGCCGCAGCTTTGACCAAGTCGTCAATACGGACGGTGCCGTCGACGACAGAAAATTCAGTGTGGGAGCGCAGGTGTACAAAAGGCATACCGGCATTGTAAGAAGCTAAGCAGCCAGGTCGCCCTGATCTGCTCAAATCACTTCAAAGCGTGGATATCTTCTGTCGCTTCTCTAAATGCCCTCGGTGAAACGCCCAGCCAACGGCGAAATGTGCGACTGAAATTGGACGTATCCATGTAACCCAATCGCTCCGCAATGGCCTCCACGCTCAGCTGGGTTTGCACCAATAACCAGCAAGCCAGCTCTTCGCGCACACCGTCGAGCAATTGCTGATAGGTCAAACCTTCATCACGCAGATGGCGAATCAGCGTTCGAGACGACACATGCTCCAGCTCAGCCATCTGCGCCAGCGTGGGGTAGTGCCCCTCGCACGCCAACAGCCGCTGCTGCACACGCAGCGTGACGCTGCCACCTTGCAGTTGGCTTAACTGCCGCTCACAGTCTCGCAAAGCCACGCGGTAGGCTTCTGGGTCATGCGCCAAGCTGGGGGTTTCAAGCAAATCAAGGGGCAAATCGATGCGCAAAGCAGCAGCGCCAAATTCAAGCTGAGGACAGAAATCCCTGTACGCCTGAACCCACGGCGGCTCATCAAAAGGCCAGCTTATTTTGATGCGCGCGCGCAAACTTTGCCCGGTAATGGACTCCATCAAATGGACCAAGCCAGACGCAAAATGCCCAGCCACCTCTTCACGCACATCAGGTGAGCTCAATTTTTCGTGCAGCACCAAAGCCAAACCATCAGAGGTGTCTACCTCGAACGAGGCGACACTTTGGCGCAGCTCCACGAAACGCTGCATCAGCACCAACACCTGCCCCACATTGCGTGCCGCCATCGCCGCATAACCCAGTGCGCCGTGGGCCGACAACTGCGTGCTGGCGCCCACATGCAAGCCCAACCAAGGACATTGGCTGAGCTCTAGGGCACGCACGATCAAACGGCGCACCTGCTCAAAACTCAAGAACTGATTGTGCCCATGGAGATCCGACCAAGTCAGGCGTGTGCCGTGGACGATTTCAGCCTCGGTGAACCCCCGACGCCGCAACTCCGCACAGATCAATCTGGCGTAGACCGGGTGCAGAGCTGGTTTGAGCCAAGCTGGGGGTGCGTGCATGACTACCTTGGCGAGTTCCGTGAGGTTGTCACTATATGACGATTTACTGCCATCACAGGCGGTGGCGCACGTCAAGCCCAAAGCGCAAAGTCTCTGCACGCGGAAACAAGCCTAAGGAGACATGAATGAGCACTGCGCTACCACTGAACACAGACCCACAAACTGCCTATCGAGACCGCAAGCGTTTGATGTGGAACCTCGCGTTCGTCCTCAGCTTGGTCATCCTCACAGGCCCCATTTCGGGCCTGATGGGCGCTACCAGCCAACTCTGGTTCTTTGTGCCCGCCATATTCCTGTACGTGGGCATCGTGCTGATGGACATCGTGATCGGCGAGGATCTCAGCAACCCGCCCGAGTCCGACGTACCACGGCTTGAAGCCGATGGCTACTACCGCTGGGTGATCTATGCCGTGCTGCCCATGATGTGGGGATGCGTGCTGTTTAACCTCATCTACCTCGCCACACACGACCTGCCCTGGTACAGCTGGCTGATCACCGTATTGACTTGCGGCACCATACTGGGCGCGCTGGGTTTGGCCATCAGCCACGAACTGGGCCACAAGAAGGACTGGCTGGCGCGCAAGATGGGCTTATTCCAAGCAGCCTTAGTTGGATACGGCCACTTCAGCGTTGAGCACAACCGGGGGCACCATCGCCATGTCGCGACACCCGAAGATCCTGCATCCTCGCAATTGGGCGAAAGCATCTACAGATTCATGTTCCGTGAGCTGCCTGGCGCCTACTTCCGCGCATGGGACTTGGAGTCAGAACGCCTTGATCGCCATGGCAAATCGCCCTGGAGCCTAGACAACGAAATCGTACAAGGTTGGCTGATGACCGCGGTGGTTTACGGCGCCCTCATTGCGGCGCTAGGCCCCAAAATCATCCCCGCATTGGCCTTGATGATCCCGTGGGGTGCCTTCCAGCTGACCTCTGCCAACTACATCGAGCACTACGGCCTGCTGCGCCTGAAGCTGCCCAATGGCCGCTATGAGCCTTGCAAGCCACACCACTCATGGAACAGCAACCTGATCGCATCCAATTTGGTCACCTTCCACCTGCAGCGCCACTCCGATCACCACGCCAACCCAACCCGCAGTTACCAGTCACTGCGCAACTTCGAGAACCTGCCCACATTGCCAACGGGCTACCTCGGCATGTTCTTGGTCGCTTATGTGCCGCCGCTGTGGTTTGCCTTGATGGACAAGCGCGTGATCGAGGCCACTGGCGGCGATATCGAGCGCATCAACTTTCTGCCCGGAAAGCGTGCGAGACTCATGCGCCAATTTCATCTGCAATCAGCCTAAACAGGACCCTCATCCATGACCTTTATTCAAGTGGCCAAGAAAAGCGACGTTGCCGTCGGCAGCAAAAAGCTGGTCAAAGTCGGCGACACCAAGGTGCTGTTGTTCCATCTGAGCGATGGCTTTCATGCCACCGAGCCCCGTTGCTCGCACATGAAGATCTCGCTCGAAAAAGGCCCCATTTTGGACGACTGCCAAGTTCAATGTCCATTGCACCGCGCCCGCTTTGACATCCGCACAGGCGAAGTCTCACAGTGGGCCTGCTTCCCGCCCGGCATCCAGTTGCTCAACGTGATCCGCAGTGAAAAAGCCTTGCAAACCTATCCCGTCAAAATAGACGGGGACAAAGTGCTGGTTCAGGTTTGACATATGTCACATATTGACGATTTAATGTCGTCAAAGACGGTGGTCTGATTCAAACACAAAGCGCACAGTCTCCTCACGCTGCAACAAGTCTGAGGAGATTTGAATGAGTACCGTTCTGCCCCTGAACCCAGAAAAACAAGTTGACTACACCGACCGCAAAAAAGCCATGTGGCTGCTGTCGGTCATCGCCCCAGCTGGTGTGACAGTCGGCCCGGTCGCTCACCTGCTGGGCGCCACCAGCCAAGCTTGGTTTTTTGTATCCCTCGCCCTCTTCTACATCGGCGTCCCTTTGTTGGACTTGCTGATGGGAGAAGACCTCAGCAACCCGCCAGAGTCAGCCGTACCTCGCCTAGAGGCCGACCGCTACTACCGCTGGATCAACTACTTGGTCGTCCCCGTCATTTGGGGCGGCCTGCTGTTTAACGTGATATATCTGGGCACCCACGATCTGCCTTGGTACAGCTGGCTGGCCACGGTGATCATCACGGGGTCGATGCTGGGTTTTGGCTTGAACCTCAGCCATGAATTGGGTCACAAAAAGGACTGGATCGGCCGCAAAATTGGCCTGTTCAACTCGGCATTAGGCGGCTACGGCCACTTCTCGATCGAGCACAACCGTGGTCACCATCGCCACGTGGCCACACCTGAAGATCCAGCCTCGTCCAAGATGGGCGAAACCATCTACCGCTTCATGTTCCGAGAGCTGCCCGGCGCCTATTTCCGTGCGTGGGATCTGGAAACCGAACGCTTGGATCGCGTCGGCAAATCACCTTGGAGCTTGGACAACGAGATCGTGCAAGGCGGGCTGATGACCGCAGCGCTGTACGGCAGCCTGATCGCCCTGTTTGGCGTGAAGATGGTCCCGATCCTGGCCTTGGTGGCGTTTTGGGGCGCCTTTCAGCTGACCTCAGCCAACTACATTGAGCACTACGGCCTGACACGTCAGAAATTAGCCAATGGCCGCTACGAGCATTGCCAGCCGCACCACTCATGGAACAGCAACCACATCATCTCCAACTTGGTTGTATTCCACCTGCAGCGACACTCTGATCACCACGCCAACCCCACACGCAGCTACCAGTCCTTGCGCAATTTCCCTGAATTGCCAACGCTGCCATCGGGTTACTTCGGCATGTTTTTGGCAGCCTACGTGCCACCGCTCTGGTTTGCTTTGATGGACAAGCGCGTGGTCGCCGCAACGGGCGGTGATGTGGATCGCATCAACTTCCTGCCAGCCAAGCGCGCCAAATTGGTCCGCCAATTCGGTTTGAAGGAAACGTCAACACAGTCAGCGCAAGCAGCCGCCTGATAGACGCAAGCCAAAGCCTTTCTACAATAGCGGGATGAGCACCGTCCTGAATATTTCGTCTTATCAATTCGTCACCCTGCGTGATGCCCCGGCACTGCGTGATCGCCTGCATGCCGAGGCACTGGCCTTGGGCCTCAAAGGCACCGTGTTGATCGCCGAAGAAGGCATCAACCTGTTCTTGGCTGGCCCAGCCGAAGCGGTTCGATCATGGGTCAGCATGCTCAAGTCCGACGAACGCTTCGCTGACCTGTCCCCCAAAGAGAGCTGGTCAGACGCACAGCCCTTCAAAAAGCTGCTGGTCAAAGTCAAGGGCGAGATCATCCGCATGAACCACCCGACCATCCGCCCGGATGAACGCGGTGATGCAGGCCGCGCACCCGCCGTAGAACCAAGCACACTGCTGCGCTGGTTGGATCAGGGACACGACGATGAGGGCCGCCCGGTCGTCACGCTTGATACACGCAATGCCTTTGAGGTCGACTACGGCACCTTCGAGGGCGCCATCGACTGGCGCATCGACAAGTTCAGCGAATTCCCCGACGCCGTGCTGGCGCATAAAGACGACTTCAAAGGCAAGACCGTTGTGAGCTTTTGCACCGGTGGCATCCGATGCGAAAAAGCCGCCCTGTTCATGCAAGAAGCAGGCATCGACAAGGTCTACCAGCTAGAGGGCGGCATCCTCAAGTATTTCGAGCTGACCGACGGCCGCCATTGGCAGGGCGACTGCTTCGTGTTTGACGAGCGCGAAGCGCTGTCCGCCGATTTAAGGCCTGGGCAGGCAGCCCGCTAAGCGACCCATTAAGCGCCAGCCTCAGCCAAGGCCAACAAACCTTGGTAGGGCAGCAAATTGGTGCGCACGACTTTGTCCAGCGGCTCCACAAAACCATCCTGCATCCAACGGGCGGCCAGCAGCACATTGAGCCCGATCATGCCGTCTGCCAGCAAATCCAGGTTGACCTCGTCCAGTCGATCCTTGTGCACCAACAAATGCAGATGCTGGCGCAGCAACGCGGAGTAGTCCCGTGCAGTGGCCCCACTGAAGGCGGCCACCTCGTCATTGACCCCTAAAGAGTCGACCAGCATGATGCGGCCTCGGCGTGGGTCATCACGGATGAACACCAAAAACACACGCATGGCGGGCTCTAACAAACCCAAGGACGTTTGATCAGCTTGCGCCAAAGCCGTCAAGGTCAGATTCATCAGTTGCTGGCGCAGCTCAGCGTAGGTTGCCAAGAACAGTTGCGGCAAGGTTTTGAAAGATTCGTAGAAGTAACGCTCTGTCAAATGCGCGGCCACGCACACCTCGCGTACCGTGGTGGCGTGAAAGCCCTTGGTCCCAAACACCTCTAGCGCGCCTTCGATGAGCTTGGCCCGCCGCAAACGCTGGCGCTCTTCTGGTAACACGCCACCATAGCGGCGCTTATTCGGGGGGATGATGTCGGAAATGGAGGCGTTCATAGGGATGCCTATATTGACATGAACTATTGTCAAAGCTATTCTGACAATAATTCTTGTCAAAAGTCAATGTATTGTCAGAAAGATCCTGGATGAAACCGCACGAATTCAAGTCAACCACATCAGGGACGACTGGCGCAACGCCTAGTGCAGAGCGCCGACGCATCATCGTGGTGGGCACCGGCTTCTCGGGCATGTGCATGGGCGTCAAACTGCGTGAACAAGGCGAAGAAGATTTCGTGTTGCTAGAGCGCGCCAGCGACGTGGGCGGCACTTGGCGTGACAACACCTATCCAGGTTGCGCTTGCGATGTGGAGTCCCACCTCTACTCCTTCTCATTTGAGCCCAACCCAAACTGGTCGCGCATGTACGCGCCGCAGCCGGAAATTCTGGCCTATCTCAAGCACGTCGCCGTGAAGTACGACCTGCTGCGCCACATCCGCTTTAACGCCAACATGGTGGGCTCGCGCTATGACGAGGCGCGCCAGCTCTGGGTGGTCACAGCCGCAGATGGCCGCGTGTTTGAAGGCGACGTGCTGATCTCGGGCATGGGTGGTTTAAGCAACCCCGCCACACCCGCCATCAAAGGCATCGACACATTCCAAGGCACGACCTTCCACTCTGCCACGTGGAACCACGATTACAAGCTGATCGACAAACGTGTCGCCGTCATCGGCAGTGGCGCCAGCGCCATCCAGTTTGTGCCCGCCATTGCACCCCAAGTCGACCAACTGCTGTACTTCCAGCGCACCCCGCCGTGGGTCGTCCCCAAGATGGACCGGCCCATCAAACCATCAGAACAAGCCGACTTCCAAGCCAACCCTTGGCGCCAGCGCATGGCCCGCACCAAGTTGTACTGGACGCTGGAGATGCGGTTTTTGGCCTTTAAATTCAAACCAGAGTGGATGGGCTTGGTGGCCAAAGTCGCCAAACACAAGATCGCACAAAGCATCAAAGACCCCGTTTTACGCGCCAAACTGACGCCGGACTACACCCCAGGGTGCAAGCGCCTGCTGATCTCCAACGAGTACTACCCGACGCTGGCACGCACCAACGTCGAGGTGATCACTGAAGGCATCCGAGAGATCACCGCAAACGGGGTCATCACCCAAGATGGCCGAGAGCACGCTGTCGACGCCATCATCTTTGGCACGGGTTTCAAAATACAAGACCCCATCCCGCCCAAGGCCGTCTTCGGCAAAGGCGGGCAAGATCTGTCTGCCGTTTGGAAGGATGGCCCTGAAGCCTATATGGGCATCAGTGTGGCGGGCTTCCCCAACTTTTTCATGTTGATGGGCCCCAATACCGGCTTAGGACACAACTCGATGGTGTTCATGATCGAGTCGCAAGCCCACTACATCTTGGAGGCGCTCAAAACAATGAAAGCGCAAGGCATCAAAGCCATGGACGTCAAGCCCAAAGCGCAAGCCAAGTTCATCCAAGATGTGCAAGCAGAGTTGAAGCACACCGTATGGAACTCCGGCTGCAAAAGCTGGTACCTCAACGACAAGGGCCGCAATACAGCAGCCTGGCCCGGATTCACCTTCGCGTATCGCCTCAAAACGCGCCACTTCAAACTCAACAAGTACACGACCGAGCCAACATGAGCATCCAATCCGTCATCGCCAACATGGTTCTGCGCTACCAGTTCAAACGCGCAGGGCGCGGCCCCTTGAACGTGAAAAAAGCGCGCTTCATGGTCAACAAGATGGCCAAGCGCTATCCACCGCCGCCCAAAGACATCTCGCACACGCCAGTACCAGCACACTCAGCCAAAGCGCTGTGCTCGGCCGAATGGTTGAGCGTGGCCAACCCTCAACGCACGGTGCTGTACTTCCACGGCGGCGGCTACTTCTTTTGTGGCCTCGAAACACACCGCCCCACCTGTGCCTACCTAGCCAAAACAGCCCAAGCCCGTGTGCTGTCAGTTGACTACCGCATGGCGCCTGAAGCGGTCTTCCCTGCTGCTGTGGATGATGCAGTAGCGTGGTGGAAAGAGCTGCTGCGCCAAGGCATCAACCCCAAAGACGTGGTGTTCGGCGGTGACTCGGCTGGCGGTGGCTTGGCGCTGGCCTGCCTCGTGGCGGCACGCGATCAAGGCCTGCCCATGCCCGCAGGGGCCGTGCTGTTCTCGCCTTGGAGCGACCTGACCTGCTCAGGCGAGACCATGAAAACGCTGGCCGATGTCGACGTGATGTTCAACCCAGCGTCACTGCCAGAGGCTGCCGCGCTGTACTTGGCCGGCCAGCCCACCAATACCCCACTGGCCTCGCCCTTGTTTGCTGACCTCAAAGGCCTGCCGCCCTTGATGATCCACGCCAGCAAGCACGAGATTTTGCTGGCTGACTCCACCCGCTTGCACGACCGCGCCCAACAGCAAGGCGTTCAGAGCGAGCTGCACCTCAAGGCCAAAATGCCCCACGTCTGGCCCACCATGCTGATGCTCCCTGAAGCGCGTCAGACCCTCAAAGAATGCGGCGCCTTCATTGCCCGTGTGACCGCCTAAAGAAAGACTGCCACCATGAAAACATTCAAAGACAAAGTCGCCGCCATCACAGGCGCTGCATCAGGCATGGGCCGCACCTTGGCGGTCGAGTTGGCCAGCCGGGGTTGCCACTTGGCGATCAGTGATGTCAACGAGGCCGAACTGGTCAAAACGGCCGAACTGGCCAGCAAACACGGCGTCCGTGTCACCATGACCAAATTAGACGTGGCCAACCGCGATGCCGTCTACGCTTGGGCCGACGACGTGGTGCGCCAACACGGCAAGGTCAACCTGATTTTCAACAATGCTGGCGTGGCCCTCACGGCACCGCTTGAGCACGTCAAAATCACCGACTTCGAATGGCTCATGGGCATCAACTTTTGGGGCGTGGTCTATGGCACACAGGCCTTTTTGCCTCACCTCAAAGCATCCGGCGATGGGCACATCATCAACACATCGAGCCTGTTTGGCCTGATGTCTGTGCCCACACAAGGCTCCTACAACAGCTCTAAATTTGCCGTGCGTGGCTACACAGAAGCACTGCGCATGGAGCTCGAAATGGAAGGCGCTTGCGTCAGCGCCACCTGCGTCCACCCAGGCGGCATTGCCACCAACATCGCCATGGCGGGCAAAGTGGACCCCGTCATGGAGAAGCTGACCGGCACCAGCGTTGAGGCGCAAAAGCGCCGCGCCAACAAGCTGATCAGCACGACCACACCCCACTCAGCGGCCTTGCAGATCTTGACTGCCGTTGAGAAAAACGCCCGCCGCGTGCTGGTCGGGCCAGATGCCAAACTGTTGGACAAGCTGGTTCGCCTGCTGGGGGCCTCGTACCAAGTGCTGATCATGCGTCAGTTGCGCAAAATGAACAAACCAAAACAAGCAGCCACAAGCGCGGCATGATGTCGCATGAAATGGTTTAAACGCTTTTGGTGGTTGGCCGTCCTGTTGACCGCAGGCTTGGCTACCGGTGTCTGGGCCACGTGGGAGACCGACCGCCAATTGGGCCAACTGATCGAGCGCTGGGCACCTGATCCCTCTACCTTTTGGGAGTTGGATGGCATGCAGGTGCACATGCGTGACACAGGCCCACGCGACGACGCCTTGCCCATCGTCTTATTGCACGGCATGTCCTCCAGCCTGCATACCTACGAAGCATGGCAAACCAGCCTGCAGACCAAAAGACGCGTCATCAGCGTCGACCTACCGGGTTTCGGCCTGACTGGCCCTAGCCAACAAGGCGACTACCGCATTGATGCTTACACACGCTTTGTGCTGCGCCTGCTTGACTCGCTCGACCTCAATCGGGTGATCTTGGTCGGCAATGCCTTAGGGGGCGAAATCGCTTGGCAAACCGCCGTGCTGGCGCCCGATCGGGTACGCAAGCTGGTGCTGATCGACTCAGATGGCTACCAGCCTGCCGTGCTGTCCATGCCCATGGCCTTTCAATTGGCGAGCATGCGCGGTCTACGCTGGATATCTGAGCGCATCTTGCCGCGTTCGCTGGTTGCAGCCAGTGTGCACAACGTATTTGGTGACCCAAGCAAAGCGAGCGAGGACAAAATCGACCGCTACTTCGAATTGAACTTGCGAGTAGGCAACCGGCGTGCCCTGTTCCAGCGCATGGACCAAGCGCAGTTCGGCGCCAGTGCCCCCCTGATTCGACGCGTTCAACAACCCACATTGGTGATGTGGGGGCAGTTGGACAAAATGATCTCACCAGAGCAAGGCACCCTGTTTTGCCGAGACATCCCGAAATGCAAGCTGGTCACCTTCCCAAGCTTGGGACACCTGCCACAAGAAGAAGACCCACAAAGCACTTTGACCGAGCTGCAGGCCTTCTTGGCTGCGCCTTGACTTTCTGAAGCCAGCGCCCAATCAGCCCAAACGCCAAACGGCCTGCCTGATCACCGAGGCCACGACTTTGTCGAGCACCTGATCCAACTGGGGCGTTGTCAAAGCATCTAGGTCACCGAGATGCTTGTCAGCATGAGGCAAAGCCAACTGCTCAGGCACCACATGCATCCCGAAATTGGTACTCAAAAAAGTACGCAAGATAGGCAAAGCGCGGATACCGCCTAAAGCCCCCGGCGACGCGGACAACAAGCCCACTGGTTTGCCTGCCGTCGACCCGGTGCCACTGGGCAAGCCGTCCTCCGCGCCAATCACCGACAACCAATCCAAGCTGTTGATCAGCAAAGGTGTAGGCAGGGCGTTGTACTCGGGCGAGGCCAATAACAAGCCATCATGGTCGGCAAACAAAGCCCGCAAGCTCAACGCGCCCGCAGGCTGTCCATGGGCGGCCAGCCAATCGTCGTCATACACAGGCAAATCCAAGTCACGCAGATCCACGGTGGTGGTCGTGGCGCCCAAAACCTGGGCCTTGCGGGCGGCCACATCCAGCAATTGACGGTTAATCGAGCCTTGGCGGGCACTGCCCGAAATCACCAACAAGCGCACGGGGCGGGATGCATTACTGACAGTCATGAGAACCTTCTAGAAAACCAAGCCGCGAATTTTGAGGGGACTTCGGTCGCGTGCACCCCGAATAAACGCGTGGTTCATCACGTTTTAGCGATGAAACACGCCCCTTGGCATGAAAAAAGTCATCCTCAGCCAGCGTCAACTGGCGATAAAACCGCTACCCTTCGGCCATGTTCAGTTATCGACACGGATTCCACGCGGGCAACCACGCCGATGTGCTCAAGCACATGGTGTTGGTGCAGTTGCTTGAGCACCTGCTGCAAAAAGACAAACCTTTCTGGGTGGTGGACACCCATGCGGGCGGGGGCATCTACGACCTCACCAGCAATTACGCGACCAAAAGCGCAGAAGCCGAAACAGGCGTGACCACGCTCTGGCCCCTGCGCAACAAAAAAGCCACCCCCGATATTGTCAAAGCCTATTTGGCGCAAGTTGCTGCGCTGAACCATGGTGACGACCTCCATTGGTACCCCGGCTCACCCCAAATCGCAGCGCAAATGCTGCGCGAAGGTGACCACCTGCGCCTGTTTGAGCTGCATCCGACCGAAATCAAACTGCTGATGGCTCACTTTGAGTCCGTCAAGCGGGGCGTGAGCATCCAAGCTGCCAACGGCTTTGCCGGCTTGCGCAGTTGCGTGCCCCCGCCACCCCGTCGCGGTTTGATCCACATGGATCCGCCGTACGAGGACAAGGATGACTACCGCAGCGTGATCCAGTCGCTCAGAGAGGCCTTGCTCAAATTCCCCACGGGCACCTATGCGATTTGGCACCCGGTCATCGCCCGCCGCGAATCACAGCAATTGCCCGGTCAAATCAAACGACTGGCGCTGGAGCTGCCCAAGGTGGACTGGTTGCACGCCACGCTGCGCGTCAAAGGCGCGGAGCGTGATGGCAAAGGCCTGTTCGGCAGTGGCATGTTCATCATCAACCCGCCCTATACCCTCTACGACCAACTGGCCGAAGCGCTGCCTTGGCTGGTAGAGACCATCGGGCAAGACGAACACGCCGCCTTCACACTCGAAGCGCAAAGCTGATCGATCCCACGCACCAACCAAGGCAGTCTCAAGCTGCCAAGTCAAACACAAGCACCTCTGCCTGATCGCCCTGCGCTATCAGCAAGGTGCTTTCGCCTTCTAGCTTGAGCGCATCACCGGCTTTCAAAGCTTGCGCATTCACCAGCACCGTCCCTCGTGCCACATGCACATAGACTTTGCGTGCGGGGTTCAAGGCCAACTCAACACGCTCGTCACCCTCAAACAAGCCCACATACAAGGTCGCATCGGCATGGATCGTCACCGAGCCCTCACGGCCATCCGGTGAAGCCACCAACCTCAAACGCCCTCGTTTGTCGTCTGCGCTGAAGTTTTTCTGTTCATACGCTGCATGCAAGCCGAGCTCCGTGGGCTGGATCCAGATTTGCAACAAATGGGTCGACGCCGACGGGTTCGGATTGAACTCGCTGTGCATGATGCCCTTGCCAGCCGTCATGCGCTGCACATCACCGGGCAAGATAGATGCCCCATTGCCTAGGCTGTCCTTGTGAGCCAATTCGCCTTGCAGCACGTAGGTCACGATCTCCATGTCCCGGTGGCCGTGCATGCCAAAACCACGCCCAGGCGCGACCACATCATCATTGATGACACGCAAAGGGCCAAACCCCATGTGAGCCACATCGTGGTAGTCGGCAAAAGAGAAACTGTGGGCGCTTTGCAGCCAACCGTGATCGGCAAACCCACGGTCTTGGGATAAGCGAAGTGTGAGCATATAAAGACTCCTTCAAAGGGATACGAATGATGTGGCTTGGGTCTGACTTTAGGCGTTTTCGCTGACTTGGCTGATGCACCACGCTGATGGCATCATTCAACATATTTGAATCCACAGCAGCACAAACCACACAAGCCACATGCCCGATCGCAGCCACGCTCTGACCCCAGACGCCTTGCAAATGATGGTGATCATCGCGCGCACAGGCAGTTTTGCCGCCGCCGCCCGTGAGCTAGGCAAGGTGCCATCGGCACTGACCTACAGCGTGCGTCAATTAGAAGACGCGCTCGACGTTTTGTTATTTGACCGCCGCAGTCGCCAAGCCCAGCTCACCGCCGCAGGCGAAGAGCTCCTGCGTGAAGGCCTGTTGCTACTCCAGCAGATGAACGCCGTGGCCAACCGCGTTCAGCGTGTGGCATCCGGCTGGGAGTCCGAGCTGACTGTGGCCGTGGACAAGGCCATCGCACCACATGCCGTGTTTGACCTGATGGAGGCCTTCTACAGCCTCAAACCACCCACCCGCCTGCGCATGCGCAGCGAGGTCATGACGGGTACTTGGGAGGCGCTGACTTCAGGCCACGCCGATCTGGCCATCGGTGTGACGGCAGAGCGAAGCCACAGCCAAGACATCCGATCCGAGCTGATCGGCGAGCATCACTTTGTCTTGACCGTGGCGCCGCACCACCCACTGGCAAAAGCCTCTGAGCCTGTGGATCAGGCCACCTTGGCACAGCACCGCATCATTGCCGTGGCCGACACCGCACGCGATCTCACCCCGATGACCGTGGGCATCCTACCCGGCCAAGACGTCCTGACCCTGCCCTCTATGGCGGCCAAACTGGAAGCGCAACTGCGAGGCCTAGGATGCGGCTACCTGCCCGAGCCCATGGTTCGGCCCCACATCGCATCAGGTCAACTCATCCGCAAAGAGGTGGTGGGCCCAGCCCGCATCAACAGCACGCACTACGCGTGGCGCCAAGGCACGATGCCCCCTGGCAAGGCACTCACGTGGTGGCTGAACCAACTGGCCAGCCCCCAAACACGCTGCGCCTTGCTGGATCTGCATGAAGGCCTGATTCTGTGAGTGCCCCGCCCTATGTGGGCCGCTTTGCGCCCTCACCGACAGGGCCACTTCACGCGGGCTCATTGGTGGCCGCGCTGGCCAGCTGGGTCGATGCCCGTGCGCATGACGGCCAATGGCTGATCCGCATCGAGGATGTGGACACCCCACGGTGCGTGCCCGGCGCCGATCAACTCATCCTCCAGCAGTTGGCCGCCTGCGGCCTGCTACCCGATGCCCCGCCTGTCTACCAAAGCCAGCGAGGCGCGCTGTACCAACAGGCACTAGACCAGCTGATCGCCGCCGGACAAGCCTACCCTTGCGGCTGCACCCGCAGCGACATCGCCCGCGCCAATGCCTCAATGGGATGGGCCAAACCCCGCCACGGCGACCTGGTCTATCCCGGCACCTGCCGACCAGATCGAGGTGGCCTAAAAGGCAAACCCGTGCGTGCATGGCGCCTGCAGGTACCCGATGCACCCCACGATGTGATCACTTGGCATGACCGGCGACTGGGCGAGCAAACACAGCACTTGGCGCGCGAGGTCGGTGACTTTGTCATCAAGCGTGCCGATGGCCTGTGGGCCTACCAACTCGCTGTGGTGGTCGATGACGCGGCACAAGGCATCACCCACATCGTGCGCGGCGAAGACCTGGCCGACAACACCCCCCGTCAGATGCTGCTGCAAAGGCTATTAGGCCTGCCCACGCCCATTTACCAGCACACGCCCTTGGTGCTGGGCGACAACGCTGAGAAGCTGTCTAAGCAAAACGGCGCCAAAGCCTTAGACGTGCAAGCACCCTTGATCGCGCTGCGCCAAGCTGGCCGTTTGCTCGGCATCCAATCTGATGCCGACACCGTAGCCGCTTGGCTGGCTCAGTCTCACATCACCAAGAAGTGCTCACGGTAGTAGGCCATCTCGTCGATCGACTCTTGGATATCGGCCATCGCAGTGTGCTTTTGTGCTTTCTTGAAACCGCTTGTGATTTCCGGCTTCCAGCGCTTGGCCAACTCCTTCAAGGTGCTGACATCCACGTTGCGGTAGTGGAAAAACGCCTCCAGCGTCGGCATGTAATTGGCCAAAAACCGCCGATCCTGACAGATCGAATTGCCACACATCGGCGACTTGTTGTGCGGGACGTATTGCTTCAAAAAAGCAATCACCGCTTGGGCAGCCTCAGCCTCGGTCACCGTGGATGCCTTGACCCGCTCAATCAAACCACTCTTGCCATGGGTGCCTTTGTTCCAAGCGTCCATGCCGTTAAGCAAGGCATCAGACTGGTGAATGGCGAAGACCGGGCCTTCTATGCGCACCGTCAATTGCGGGTCAGTGACCACCACGGCGATCTCAATGATGCGGTCGCTGTCGGGCTTGAGACCGGTCATTTCGAGGTCAATCCAGATCAGATTCTGGTCATTTTTAGCCAGGGTGACCGGGGTGTCCGCACCGGTGCTGGTCGTATCGCTCATGCTGTTCCTACTGAAAATTCACACCCCATTATCCTCAAGGGCCCCTAAAACCCCTTTTTCATGCGGATTTAGCTGCCACAGGGGACCGGGCAATTGTGAGGCAAACGTACACTGGCACCCATGCAACCCAGTGCCCTTACCCTGCTTTTTGCCGCCTTCGTGGTCGCGTCCCTTTTAACCAAGCTCTGGCTCGACACACGCCAAGCACGCCATGTGGCGGTTAACCGTGGCGCTGTACCCGCAGACTTCACCAATGAAGTGCCCTTGAACAACCACCAACGGGCCGCTGACTACACCATCGACAAGCTGCGCTTTGGCCTCATCAACACCGCTATCAGCACCGCCATGCTGATCGGCTGGACGCTGATCGGCGGCTTGGACACGCTCAACCACCTCGTGCGTGACGCCACCTTTGGCCAATGGGGTGGCCTGGTCTACCAAATCGCCTTGCTGGGTGCCTTCACGGCCATCGGCGCCCTGATCGACTTGCCACTTGAAGCGTGGAACACCTTCCGGATCGAACAGCGCCACGGATTTAACCGCATGACTTGGGGCATGTGGATTGGTGACCACTTCAAGCAAACCCTGCTGGGCGTGGTCATTGGCACACCCATCGCCGCCTTGATCCTGTGGTTGATGGGCGCAGCCGGACAGCAGTGGTGGCTCTACGCATGGGGTGCGTGGGTGGCCTTCAGCCTGCTGTTGATGGTGATCTTCCCGATCTTCATCGCGCCGCTTTTCAATAAATTCGAGCCTTTGAAAGACGACACCTTGTCAGCGCGCATCGAAGGGCTGATGAGCCGCTGCGGCTTCAAGGCCAAGGGCTTTTTTGTCATGGATGGCAGCAAACGCTCAGCCCACGCCAACGCCTATTTCACTGGCTTGGGTGCATCCAAACGTGTGGTGTTTTTTGACACCTTGCTCAAGCGCTTGTCTCATGGTGAAGTCGAAGCCGTCTTGGCCCATGAGCTAGGCCATTTCAAACACAAACACGTGCTCAAGCGCATGGTGATGATGTTCGCCATGAGCCTGCTGGGCTTTGCACTGCTGGGCTGGCTCTCACGCCAACTCGGCTTCTTCGTCGGCCTGGGTGTGTCACCCAATTTAATGGCACCCAATGATGCCTTGGCCTTGCTGCTGTTCATGCTGGCCCTGCCACCCTTTATGTTCTTCGTGTCCCCCGTGTTCTCGTACTTCTCGCGCCGTGACGAGTACCAAGCCGACACCTATGCCTGCCAGCAATCAAGTGGCCAAGACTTGGCCCGCGCCTTGATCAAGCTGTACAGAGACAACTCCGCCACACTGACCCCAGACCCCATGTACGTCCGCTTTTACTACTCACACCCACCGGCCTCAGAGCGACTGGCCGCCATGGCGGCTGTCACGGCTGTCACCGTCAGTTGAACGCCATGTCACCCGCCCAATCCCACGCCCACGCCCTCCCCCTGAGCCAGCAGTGCTGCACCCATCAAAGCGGGCCAGCCTTGTCTGCCGATGAAGAGCAGATCCTGCTGAGCCAACTTCAAGGCTGGCACGTCGATGCGGGCAAGCTGAGCAAGACCTTCACCATGGCTGACTTTCACGGCACCATGGCCTTTGTGAACGCTGTTGCTTGGATCGCCCATGCGCAAGACCATCACCCTGATCTGGCTGTGAGCTACAAGCACTGCACCATCGAGTGGTCCACGCACTCCGTGAATGGCCTGTCTATCAATGACTTCATCTGCGCCGCCCGCGTAGATGGGCTGTCAGCATGAAACGCGCCAGCAACCCAGCCTCAGGCGGGCGCAACAAGGGTAAAACCAAAGAGGCCGACACCAGCCACTGCAACAGCGGTTTGGTGGTGGCCACGCATGGCCGACACCTTGTGGTCGAGAACGACGATGGCGCACGCCTGATCTGCCATCCACGGGGCAAAAAAAGCCAAGCCGTGGTGGGTGACCGCGTGCTGTGGCAACCCACACAAGAAAGCTCTGACGAGGGCGTGATTGTGGCCATCGAAGAGCGCCGCAACCTGCTCTACCGACAAGACGAATGGCGCAGCAAATCCTTTGCCGCCAACTTGGATCAGCTGCTGATGTGGATCGCCGTTGAGCCCGTGTTCAGCGAATCACAACTCACCCGGGCCCTGATCGCCGCCGAATCAGCGGGCATCCCCGTGACCATCGTGCTCAACAAGATCGACCTGCCCGGCGCACCCACCGCACGCGAGCGCCTGGCGCCTTACCGCGCCATGGGCTACAAAGTGGTGGAGCTGTCGCTGATACAAGAAACAGAGGCCGCGCGTGCACAGGTTGGCCCTTTGCTTGATGGCAAAGCCACGCTGGTTTTGGGCCCATCGGGCGCAGGCAAAAGCACCCTGATCAACACCTTGCTGCCCAATGCACGCGCAGAAGTGCGTGAGATATCGCTGGCGCTGAATTCAGGCAAACACACCACCACCAGCAGCCTTTGGTACTGGCTGGATGGCACACGCACCAGCGCCGTGATCGACTCGCCCGGCTTCCAAGAGTTCGGCATGCACCACATTGCGCCGACCGAACTGGCGCGTTGGATGCCCGACATCGCCAAGAACATGAACGACTGCCGCTTCCATAACTGCACCCACCGCCAAGAGCCCGGCTGCGCGGTTCAAGCGGCGTTAGAGCGGGGCGAAGTCAGCCCCATCCGCCTGAGCCTCTACACCGCCCTGTACGATGAACTCAGCCAGCCACGCTGGTGAGTTTGATGTTGACACCGCCGAACCGCCCGACCAAGACACCACGACCATGACCAACCGCATATCCGCCCTCGCCCACACACTGGATGATTTTGCACAAGGCGCCATGTCCGTCAACGACTTGGCTCGTGACTGGCGCGATGGCGCCTATGCGCACGAGCCTGAGTTGCCACAACGCTATTTGGACGTGATGGAGCGCCTGCTCAATCAGCTTGAAAGCTCAGCCTTGTTCACCGAAGAAAGCTGCTCATTCAGCCACGCCGACATGGTCGCGGCTTTGGCCGACTGGCTGGCACGCGCACGTGCCGTGGCCGACGCCAATCCGTCGAACCCATCAAGTGCGAATGCTGGTTAAGAACTCTAGGCATTTCAGTGGGATCTAGGGCGGATATTTGGTTGTACCCGGCCCGAAGCTGAAGCCACCACACGACTGGCGAGCGGCTGTTATGCAGCGGGAGCGGGTATACAGAAATTCAAATTGCCCGCCCGATACCTGACATTGGTGTCGGACGGCAGACTGTCCGCTGTCCGGTCGCGAGTTCAACCAAAAACGCCCCCCCGGACTGGTCTGTCAGTGACTGACATGAAATGCAGCTTTCGAGAAGTTTAAGTTCTCGGAGTTGCGATGCCCAACATCTGACCATAAGCTTCGGCATTTCTGGAATTTGCCGTACTTCTGGTGTGCCGAACCTGAGATATTTGAATTCACTAGGCCCTATTTTTACGCTTTTTTTACGGCCCGGCCGCCTCTTTCTTCCCCATCTTTACACCCAAATAAATATCCTTCTCCCATCGTTTTGATAGGAGAGTTTGATGGATTTCGCATTTTTGTTGGGTGCCGTCCTGTTGTGGGCCCTCACCGCACTGCTGGTAGTCGGATTCGGGCGACTGGATCAACCGGTCAAGGAGCTTTCATGATCAGCCTCTCTGTCATCTACGGCGCGGGCGGCCTGTTTGCTGCGTTGCTGCTGATCTATCTGGTTTACGCGCTCATTCGCGCTGAGGAGTTTTGATGAGCACTTCTGCTTGGGGCCTGCTGGCTCTCTTCCTGATTGTTTTGTTGGCCTTGGCGTGGCCGCTAGGTGCTTGGTTGGCCCGCATCAGTGCCGGCAACCTGCCCGGATGGATGCACAAAGCCGAAGCACCGTTTTACCGACTAGCGGGCACAGCGGCGGATCGCGCTATGAATTGGACGCAATACGCCTCTGCATTGCTGGCCTTTAATTTACTAGGCGTGCTGGTTGTTTACCTGCTGCAGCGTTGGCAAGCCTGGCTACCCCTCAACCCGGCGGGCATGGCGGCAGTCTCGCCGGACTCGGCCTTCAACACAGCCATCAGCTTTGTGTCCAACACCAATTGGCAGGGTTACGCGGGCGAATCCACCATGAGTTACTTCACCCAGATGGTGGCCCTTGCGGTGCAAAACTTTTTGTCGGCTGCAACCGGTATCGCGGTGGTGTTTGCGCTGTTTCGCGGCTTTGCGGCCAAGTCCACCGGCGTCATCGGCAACTTCTGGGTGGACATCACCCGCATCACCGCCTGGGTTCTGGTGCCGCTATCCCTGGTGTTTGCCGTGTTCCTGGTGGGCCAGGGCGTGGTGCAAAACTTTGATGCGTACCAAGAGGTCACCACTTTGGAGGCCAATACCTTCCAAAAGCCCAAATTGGGTGCAGACGGTCAAGCCCTGACGGATGACAAGGGCCAGGCCGTGATGGAAGACGTGCAAGCCGCCACGCAAACGCTGGCCATGGGCCCGGTTGCCTCGCAAGAAGCCATCAAGATGATTGGCACCAATGGCGGGGGTTTCTTTAACGCCAATTCGGCACACCCCTATGAGAACCCGAACGCCCTGACCAACTTCTTGCAGATGCTGTCCATCTTCCTGATTCCGGCTGGCCTGTGCTTCGCGTTCGGTCGTGAAGTGGGCGACATTCGCCAGGGATGGGCCGTGCTGGCAGCGATGACGTCCATTTTTGTGGTGGCGGTGGTTGCCATCACGCCCGCCGAGCAGGCAGGCAACCCCCTGCTGGCAAATCTGGGGATTGATCAGTCCACCACCGCTTTGCAAGGCGGCGGCAATATGGAAGGCAAGGAAGCCCGCTTTGGCATCAACGCGTCCACTTTGTTTGCGACCATCACCACGGCGGCGTCTTGCGGTGCGGTGAATTCCATGCATGACTCCTATACCCCGTTGGGTGGAATGGTGCCCCTGGTGCTGATGCAGTTGGGCGAAGTAGTGTTTGGCGGTGTGGGCAGCGGCCTGTACGGCATGCTGATCTTTGCCATTCTGGCGGTGTTTATCGCAGGCTTGATGATTGGCCGCACACCGGAATACCTGGGCAAAAAGATCGAGGTGCATGAGATGAAGCTCACCTCCATTGCCATTCTGGTCACGCCCATTTTGGTACTGGCGGGCACTGCGATTGCTGTGATGGCCGACGCTGGCAGGGTGGGCATTGCCAACCCCGGCCCGCATGGCTTCTCGGAAATTTTGTACGCCCTGAGTTCGGCTGCCAACAACAACGGCAGCGCGTTTGCGGGCCTGTCTGCCAACACACCGTTTTACAACACGCTGCTGGGCATCGTCATGTGGCTGGGCCGCTTCGGGGTAATTGTGCCTGTGCTGGCCATTGCCGGTGCTTTGGCATCTAAAAAACGCCTACCAGTGACGGCGGGAACCATGCCAACCCATGGCCCCTTGTTTGTATTCCTGTTGATCGGCACGGTGTTGTTGGTGGGCTTGTTGAACTATGTACCGGCATTGGCGCTGGGGCCGGTGGTGGAGCATTTGATGCTCTGGCCATCTGCATAAAGCACACGCCCCCTCACAAAGCGAGAAATCACTATGAAAACATCGACAACCCTCACCCTGCTTGACCCGGTCTTGCTAAAACCAGCGATCGTGGCGTCCTTCACCAAGTTGAGCCCTGCGGTGCAGTGGCGCAACCCGGTGATGTTTGTGGTCTACCTGGGCAGCATCGTCACCACCCTGTTGGGCTTGCAGGCCACGCAAGACATGGGCTTTATCCTGGGCATATCCGCCTGGCTGTGGTTCACCGTGCTGTTTGCCAACTTTGCCGAAAGCCTGGCCGAGGGCCGCAGCAAAGCCCAGGCCGCATCGCTGCGGGGTCTGAAGACCAGCACCTGGGCCAAAAAGCTCAAAGAGCCGGTTCATGGCTCCACATGGTTACCAGAACAGGCAGAAAACCTGCGCAAAGGTGACGTGGTACTGGTGGAAACTGGCGAGATGATCCCGCTGGACGGCGAAGTCATTCAAGGTGTGGCCACGGTGGACGAAAGCGCCATTACCGGTGAGTCGGCGCCCGTGGTGCGCGAGTCGGGAGGCGACTTTGGCTCGGTCACCGGTGGCACGCGGGTGCTGTCCGACTGGCTGGTGGTGCGCATTACCGTCAACCCGGGCGAGTCATTTTTAGACCGCATGATCAGCATGGTCGAAGGGGCCAAGCGCCAAAAAACACCGAATGAGATCGCGCTAACCATATTGCTGGTAGCTCTGACCATCGTGTTTTTAGTGGTCACCGTCACGCTGCTGCCGTTCTCAATTTTCAGTGTGGGCGCTGCTGGATCTGGTACGGTGGTCAGCATCACTGCGCTGATTGCTTTGCTGGTATGTTTGATCCCCACCACCATTGGCGGCCTGTTGTCGGCGGTGGGTGTGGCGGGTATGAGCCGCATGATGCAGGCTAACGTGATTGCCACATCGGGCCGTGCGGTTGAAGCGGCAGGTGATGTGGATGTGCTGCTGCTGGACAAGACAGGCACCATTACCCACGGCAACCGCCAAGCCTCCAGCTTTTTGCCAGCTCCAGGTATCACTGAAATTCAACTGGCCCACTGTGCAACACAGTCCTCCATGGCCGACGAGACGCCCGAGGGGCGCAGCATTGTGGTGCTGGCGCAGCGTCTGGGTGCCCATGAGGCTCTGAGCGGAGACATGCTGGAAGTGCCTTTTACAGCCCAAACCCGCATGAGCGGCATGGACGTAAAAAATATCGACGGCAGCACCCGCCAGCTGCGCAAGGGTGCAGTGGATGCCATCCGCAAACACGTGGAAGCCTTGGGCGGCAAAGTGCCCGCTGAGGTGGTGCGTGCTTCGGACGACGTGTCACGGCGCGGCAGCACGCCACTTGCGGTGGCCGATGGCAACCGGGTGCTGGGCATTGTGGAGCTCAAAGACATTGTCAAGACCGGTATCAAAGAGCGTTTTGGCGAGCTGCGCCGCATGGGCATTAAGACCGTGATGATCACCGGCGACAACAAGCTCACTGCTGCGGCAATAGCCGCAGAGGCGGGGGTCGATGACTTTCTGGCCGAAGCCACACCGGAAGACAAGCTCAAACTCATTCGCAGCTACCAAGCTGAAGGCCGCTTGGTCGCGATGACCGGCGACGGCACCAATGATGCGCCCGCCTTGGCGCAGGCCGATGTAGCCGTGGCGATGAACAGTGGCACGCAAGCCGCCAAAGAGGCTGGCAACATGGTGGATTTGGACTCCAACCCCACCAAACTGCTGGAGATTGTGGAAACCGGCAAGGCGCTCTTGATGACGCGCGGCTCATTGACCACCTTCTCCATTGCCAATGATGTGGCTAAGTACTTTGCCATCATCCCGGCGATATTTGTGTCCACCTACCCGCAGTTGGGGGCACTCAACGTCATGCACCTGGGCAGTCCGAATTCGGCCATTTTGTCGGCGGTAATTTTTAACGCGCTGATCATCATGTTTTTAATTCCCCTGGCCCTCAAAGGCGTGAAGTACCGGCCGGTGGGTGCGGCTGCGCTGTTGCGCCGCAACATGGCCATTTACGGCTTGGGTGGTTTGGTGGTGCCTTTTGTCGGCATCAAACTCATTGACATGCTTTTGGTGGGCTTGCACTTGGCCTAGTGCCAGACGCATTCGCCCACCTCACAGGAAATCTTATGAAAAACATTCTTCGCCCTGCACTGGTTCTGTTTACCGTGCTTACGCTTTTAACCGGCATCGCCTACCCGCTGGTGGTCACGGGTCTTGCACAAACGCTGTTCCCGGCCCAGGCCCATGGAAGCCTTATTGTCAAGAATGGCAAGGCGGTGGGCTCATCCCTTATCGGGCAGAACTTTACGGACCCAGCCCACTTTTGGGGCCGCCCCTCGGCCACCGGTCCTATGTCGCACAACGCAGCGG
The DNA here is from genome assembly GCA_030654395.1 of Aquabacterium sp. GTDB lineage: Bacteria > Pseudomonadota > Gammaproteobacteria > Burkholderiales > Burkholderiaceae_C > Aquabacterium. Next base: position 166,161 of record JAURXM010000104.1, on the reverse strand, counting down.
CGTCCAGCGGCTCCAACCAAGGGCCTCTAAACCCTGCGCTACTTGATGCGGTCAAAGCCCGTGTGGCAGCCCTGCGCGCAGCTGACCCCACCAACACAGCAGCCGTACCGGTGGATTTGGTTACGGCATCCGCCAGTGGACTGGACCCGCACATCAGCCTGGCTGCTGCCCAGTACCAGCTAAGCCGCGTGGCCACCGCCCGCAAGCTGCCCGCGCTAGAGGTGCAGGCACTTATTAACCAAGCAACGCAGCGCCCTGGTCTGGGTCTGCTAGGCGAGCCTGTCGTTAACGTGTTGCAACTGAACCTGGCACTTGATGCACACTCAAGTTATGGCAAGCCCAACTGATTCCCGACCTGACCCGGACGCGCTATTGGCGCAGTTGCGCGAAGATGACCTGGCGGTCATGCGCGGCAAGCTGCGCATCTATTTCGGGGCTAGCGCCGGTGTGGGCAAGACCTACGCCATGCTGAGTGCGGCCCAGCGGGCGCAGCAGGCCGGGCAACACGTTCTAGTGGGGGTGGTGGAAACCCATGGCCGCAAGGAAACCATGGCCTTGCAGGCTGACCTCAAACTCCTGCCACTGCGCAAAGTACCGCATCGGGGCCAGGTATTGCTAGAGCTGGACTTGGATGCAGCACTGGCTGCCCACCCCGACGTGCTGCTGGTCGATGAGTTGGCACACACCAATGCACCGGGCTCTCGACACCCAAAACGCTGGCAAGACGTGCAGGAGTTACTGGATGCCGGTATCGATGTCTGGACCGCCGTCAACGTGCAGCACCTGGAAAGCCTCAACGGCACCGTGGGGGCCATTACCGGCGTGCGGGTGAATGAGACCGTGCCCGACACTGTGCTCGATAACGCGGATGAAGTGGTGCTGGTGGATGTGACCGCCGACGAGTTGCTCGCGCGCCTTAAGGCTGGCAAGGTCTACATTCCCCAGCAGGTGGAACGGGCCAGCCAAAACTTTTTTCGCAAAGGTAATTTGATTGCGCTACGCGAAATTGCGCTGCGCCGCACCGCCGAGCATGTGGGGGACGATGTGCGGTCCTACCGCGCGCAGCACACTCAAAAAACCCTCAATAACCGGGCCAGCGGAACCCCTGCCTGGAACACATCAGGTGCGATGCTTGTGTGCGTCGGGCCGCAAGAAGGCGCGGAGCATGCGGTGCGCAGTGCTGCACGGCTGGCAGGTCAGCTCAATGTGCGCTGGCATGCCGCCTATGTAGAAACCTCTGAGCTGCAACGCCGCCCTGCACTGGCCCGCGACCGCACCTTGACCGTGCTCAAACTGGCTGAAGAACTGGGAGCCATCACCACCGTTTTGGCCGGTGAAGACATCGCCACAGCCTTGATGGACCATGCGCAAACTTTGAACTGTGCCACTTTGATCCTTGGGCGCCCAGCCTACTCGCGCTGGAGCAAAGTACGGCGCCTTTTTCGACCCACAATCACCCGGCAATTGGCCACTTTGGCACCCACCATCGATTTGGTAGAAATTGGGGATTCGAGCAGCGTCCGCAAATTGCCCTCTGCGTTGCCACGCCCCGTCGAGGATGACACCGAGGCAAGCGCCTGGGTTGAAAAAGGGCCGCGTTATGCATGGGCCATTGCAGCATGCCTGCTCACCACCCTGCTGGCGTTCCCCTTGGCGCACCTGTTTGACTTGGCCAACATCGTCATGCTATTTCTACTGGCGGTCGTGCTGGTCGCGGTTAAGCTGGGGCGAGGGCCATCCATGCTGGCCGCGGTCCTAACGGTGGCGTCCTTCGACTTCTTTTTTGTACAACCGCGCTTCTCGTTTGCGGTGAGCGACATTCAGTACCTGTTTACCTTCGCCGTCATGTTGGCGGTGGGCCTGTTGATTGGCCAGTTGACCGCCAACCTGCGCTTTTCTGCGCGGGTTTCGGCAACCCGGGAGCAACGGGCCCAAGCCTTATTTGAATTGACCCGGGATTTATCGAGCGCCCTGGTCACCTCGCAGGTGGTAGAAAGCGCCGAAACACTAGTGCGGCGAACCTTTGGAGGGGACGCGCGGGTGCTACTGCCGGACGCCAATGACCAACTGAGTTTTGGCACTTACCTTCCGCCCTCGCTAGATACCAGCGTTGCCGATTGGGCGTTGCGCAACGGGCAAGCTGCCGGGGTCGCCACGGCCACCCTTCCCGGTAGCGCTTGGCATTTTGTGCCCTTGCAAGCCCCTATGCGTATTCGTGGCGTGTTGGCCCTGCTGCCTGCCAAGCCCCGCTGGCTGTTGATTCCTGAGCAGAACCAACAACTGGAAACCGTGGCGCGGCAAATTGCGATTGCACTGGAACGTGTGCATTACGTGGAAGTGGCGCAAGGGGCTGTGGTGCAAATGGAGTCAGAGCGGCTTCGCAACACCTTGCTGGCAGCCATGTCGCACGACATCCGCACACCGCTTACCGCGCTGGTAGGGCAGGCCGAGGTCTTGGCGGCCTCCACCCCATTGACCCAGGATCAGCGCATTTCCGCCCAGACCATTAGCCAAGAGGCGCGCGAACTCACCACTCTGGTCACCAATATGCTGGAAATGGCCCGCCTGGAAAGTGGCCAGGTCGAGCTGCGCAAAGACTGGCAGTCGGTCGAGGAAATGGTGGGCAGTGCCATTCGCGCATCGCGCCACGCACTGGGGTCGCTGTCGATCCGCACCGACCTGCCCCCTGATTTGCCCTTGGTCGAGTTTGATGCCAGCTTGATTGAGCGGGTATTGGTCAACCTACTGGAAAACGCGGCCAAGTACGGTGTGGGCAGCACACCTGCTAATCCCGCCATTGTGGTGAGCGCCAGAGTAACGTCAAACACGCTGGTGATGACCGTGCGAGACTTTGGGCCAGGTTTGCCCCCGCATGTCAAAGGCAAAGAGGATGACCTGTTTGCCAAATTCACGCGCGGAAACCATGAATCCTCCACCCGAGGGGTAGGCCTGGGCCTGGCCATATGCAAAGCGATCGTCGATGCCCACCGAGGCAAAATTTCCGCAGCGCAGGCCGCGGGGGCAGGCGCAGAATTCACCTTTAGCCTGCCCAGAAATCCACCACCCGAGGCACCATGACCCAACCCGTCGTCATTCTGATTGAAGACGAAATCCAAATTCGCCGCTTTGTGCGCGCCGCGCTGGAGGTCGATGGCTGGCTAGTGCATGAGGCCGACACAGCCAAGCGCGGCCTGGCCGATGCAGGAACCCGAAAGCCTGATTTGTTGATTGTGGACTTGGGCCTGCCCGATGGGGATGGCATCGATGTCATACGGGACGTGCGAAGCTGGTCCAACGTGCCGATCATCGTGCTGTCTGCCCGCACCAACGAGGCCGACAAAATCGCCGCTCTGGACGCAGGTGCAGACGACTACCTGGCCAAGCCTTTTGGTTTAGGGGAGCTGATGGCGCGTGTGCGTGCCAACCTGCGGCGGCTCCGAACGGTATCTTCGGATGCCTTGGGCGACTCAGCCCCGCAGGTCGACACGGTTTTCCGGTTTGGTGATGTCGAAATCAATCGGCTGGAGCGCGTGGTGCTCCGCGCCGGAGCCGAGGTGCATCTCACGCCGATTGAGTACCGTTTGCTCATGGTGCTGGTAGCCAACGTGGGGCGGGTGATTACCCAGAAGCAATTGCTGCGCGAGGTGTGGGGGCCATCGCACTCCGACCAAAACCACTACCTTCGAATTTACATGGGCCACCTGCGGCAAAAGCTGGAAATCGACTCCGCCCAACCGCGCCATTTGCTCACGGAAAGTGGCGTAGGTTACCGCTTGCTGCCTGATGCATAGGTGACCTCGCACACGAATCCACGCTCCAGTGTCCCTCATTTTTGGCTGGGCCATGAGAACTTTGCCAATGCAGATTATTGCCCCCTAGCACTGATCAGCACTTCTTGTCGCGACGGCCTTTGAATGGCAGCATTTTTGTGATCGATCTGGACTGTGTGGAAGATTGCTCTGGGCACGTTGAAGTCCGCCACGAACGGCTGGTGCTGGCTGTTGACTGGGCAACCCGAAAGCTGACTGTCGTGACCGGCGGCAATTGGCCTTGGGCCGACATCGCACTGCCCGACGGCAGGTGTGCAGCGTTCAGCAACAAGGTCATCTGGTCAGCCCGTCGCACTGGCTCAAAGGCATAAAGGCTGACGCTGGCCTACTTCAGAGGCGGAAGTCCTCTTCCATATGTTACTGAACTGCACCCGCGCCGGGCTATGCACGGCGTTTCTCTTCATCGTAGATCTCGCCGCCGGGCACCAAAGCTGTGTGCTCACGTTTGGAGTGGAACAACGGGTAAAGCAACTCGACAAACCAGCGCTCCTTGCCAAACAGCAGATCATCCTTGAGTCCGACCTGAGCCGGGTACTGACGCGTGATGTGCGCCGTACCAAACAGCATGTCCCAAACGAACAGCAAGTTGCCAAAGTTGCCTGTGTAGTGCCCAATGCCATCGGCATTGCTCAGGGCGTGATGCGCCCAGTGCGTGGCAGGCGTCGAGATGGTGCGCTCCAGTACCCACATCACCGGGCTCAATGCCTTGATCTTGTAGAGCGGCTCGTCCCAGCGCACCGCGCAGTGCGCCCCCAGTATCACCGTGAGTTTGATCAGCAAGTAAACCAGGTAAACCTGGGCCATGCCCAAGTAGATCAGGATGCCCGAGACCCACAAGCCGGGCATCGCCAGGTAGTAGAAGAAGTTGTTGCGGTAAGTCACGCGGATGCTCATGTAATGCGCCGAGTGGTGCGCGCGATGCAGCGACCAAAGCAGCGGCGTGTGTGAAAGGCGATGCCACCAGTACTGCATCATGTCGTCACCGACCAGCAGGCACGCCGCCATCGCCCACCAGGGCCAATCGGCCAGCGCCCCCCGGGCCTGCGGGAACCACATCCCCGCCAGCTTGCCGGTGACGGCAAAAACGAAGGGCTGAATCACGGCCAGCAGTGCGATGAACATGACCGCTTCGAGCATGCCATCGTCCTTCGTCGCGCGGAAGTTCTCATAGCGCCGAGACAGCAGCTCGGCCACGGCGAAGCTCAGCATGATCAAGAGGAGGATGACGTTCTGAGTCATGTTCATGGCTAGGTCTCCAGTGCGCAATGGTGTGGGTCACCTCATGCTTGAGGCCCATTCTGATGAGATGCCCGCCATCCGTCAAATGCATTTATATGTTCATATTGATGCACTTATTGCATAATAGGTGCCACCTTATACAGGAGTGCTGTGTGGACTTGAAGCGCCTTCAACACCTGGTCGCCCTGGCCGACGAGCGCAACTTCAGCCGCGCGGCCGAGCGTGTGCACTTGAGCCAGCCCGCTTTCAGCCGCAGCGTGCAGGCCGCCGAGTCCGAGCTGGGCTTGCAATTGTTTGACCGTGGCAACCTGGAAGTGACCTGCACCAGCGCAGGCCATTTTTTCATCGAGCGTGCACGCGAGCTGCTGTTCAACAGCCGTTGTCTTGAGCGCGACGTGCGCCTGTACCGCGATCAATTGATGGGCGACCTGGCCATTGGTGTGGGACCCTTTCCGGCCGCGACCATCGTTCCGGCGCTCATGATCGATCTGCGTGCCCGCTACCCAGGCATCAACAGCCGCGTGGAGGTCAATAACTGGCAATACCTGCTGGAGCACCTGCGCGCCGAAGAGCTTGATTTTTTCGTGGCCGACACGCGAGACGTGCCCAAGGACGCCAGTCTGAGCGTGACGCAACTCGGTCAGCAGCAAGGACACTTCTATGTTCGAGCCGGGCACCCCTTGCGCAAGAAGATGCTCACACCAGCAGAAATGGCACCATACGGCCTAGCCAGTGTGCGCCTGCCTGAGTCCATCAAGCAGTTGTTCCGTCAGCTCATGGGCCTCAAGGCCAACGACCGTCTGCCACTGGCGCTGGAGTGCGATGATGTGCACTTACTCAAACAGGTGACCCTGGCCAGTGACACCGTGCTGGCATGCAGTGCAAAGGCCGTTGAAGCCGACGTGGCATCAGGCCTGCTACGCGAATTACCGCTCGTTGGACTGCCACCTCTGCACACGCAATTGGGCGTCGTGTCGCTCAAAGGGCGCAGCCATTCGCCCATTGCCTCGTTTGCCATTGACTTCATGCGAGAACAAACTGATGCTTGATGGACTGGCACAGATCAGAACTCGAAGGCAGACAAAACATTGAGCCAAGCTTTGGTGCTCAATGAATACGCTCAAACGCCCGATGCGTCAGAACGCTTGCAACCCGAATCACTTTACATTAAAGAAAAGATCACCAGGAGTACGAAACAATGACCACGGCAACAGTGACCAGCAAAGGTCAAATCACCATCCCCTCAAAAGTTCGCCAGTCACTGCATGTGGATGCCGGTGATCGTGTCGAGTTTGTCGAGTTGGAGCCAGGTCAATTCTTGTTCATGGCTGCCAATCGCTCTGTGACTGAGTTGAAGGGCATGTTCGGCAAGGCACCAAAAACGGTTTCGATTGAAGACATGAACCAGGCTTCGTGACGCTGGTTTCCGTGATTGAACTGGTTTGGGTTTTATCGTCGTGCTTTGACTTGACGCGTGAGCAAATTGCACAGGCCTTGGGTGCACTGCATCAAGTGCAGGTTGCGCGAAGACCATGACGTTCGATGTCTCGGCTTCCAAGCATGCTGGCATGACCTTGATTCAATGACCTTCTGAGACGCCCTCTCGCTGGTCTCAAAGGCCTTTTCAAATTCAACGCGGGTCGGCCAACAATCAAAGCGCAACCGACAACCAAGCCGCCTCAGCCAGCATGGATCGGTACTGCGCTGGCGGGGCCTTGACCCGACCAGACAGCCATGCCCGGCTGTAGTTCTCGGCTTGCCCAATGATGAGCGATGGCAACAATTCAAACGGCCAAGGCTTGAGCGCACCTGCACGGGCGGGTTCAGCAAACCAGCCCATCACCAGCTTGGCACGCAGCTTATTGCGCTGCTGCAACTCGGCTGCATAAGGCCCTTTAGACACCGCCGCCCGCGCTTGGAACAAAAACCGCGCCAACTCGGGTTGCGCCGTGACCCAGTCCACATAGCTGTAAACCAAGGCCGACACGCCCTCTTGCATGCTGTGCGCATTGGCCAACTCCGTATCCAACAGCGTCGCCTGATCCTCTAAAGCACAAAATAGCAGAGCGGCAACCAGCCCTTCTTTGCTGCCAAAGTGGTGATACAGGTTGCCTACGCTGGCGTCACTGCGCGCCAAAATCATTTCAATGGTGGTGGGCTCAATGCCGTGCTCATTGAAGCAAGCCAGTGCACTGCCCAGAATCCGGCGCTTGAGTTGCGCCCGCACACCTGGGTAAGCTCGCTCTAGCACCATCGGCACACCGGCTGACGGCGTTTGCTCACTGCTGATTTCCTTGTGTTTCATAGTTGTATTTGACACCGAATAATGTTCTGTAATAATATTCTGCCTGAAACCAACCGTCCACCCCAGACAAGAAAGAGACCCCATGAGCCAAGTCCTGAACCTGTTCAACGCAGTCGGCCCAGAGCAGTTCACTGCCACCGTGTGCCAAATGGCCCCTTACTTCAGCAGCATCCAGCCCAGCCTGACGGTCCTGCGCCCTGGTTATGCTGAGGCCACCGTGCCGCTGCGCCGCGAGGTCACCAACCACTTGGGCACCATGCATGCGATCGCACTGTGCAATGCAGCCGAACTGGTTGCCGGCACCATGACTGACGTATCCGTGCCTGAAGGCTACCGTTGGATCCCCAAGGGCATGTCGGTCGAATACTTGGCCAAGGTCAAGACCGATATCCGCGCTGTATCAGATGGCAGTGGCATCGACTGGACATTGACCGGCGACCAAGTGGTGCCCGTTGAGGTATTTGACACGGCAGGCACCAAAGTGTTCACTGCCCGCATCACGATGTACGTCAAGGCCTCGTAAGCGACGGCGCGCCCAGCCCTCTGGTCAACCGATCAAATGGGCCAGAGACAAGAGCGCCAACAACAGCATCCACAGCACCATAGAGCGCCAGATCAGGCCCACCACACTGCGCAGGTGGGCCAGCTGGGGCACGGCACCTGTGGTGCTGCCTTGCGCATCAATCACGTCGGGTGTGTCGCCTGCATTGATTGTCCGTGTGACGTCGCGGTGCCCCTCGGCAACGGCTGGCGCAACCTGCCCACCCAAGCGCACACCCAACGCACCTGAGGCGGCAGACAAAATCGTGCCCTCATTGGGGCGCACCCACAAAACAGCATGACGACGCCAAGCATCAACGGCGTCCTCAAAATTGCCGACCACCGCAAAACCAAAAGCGGTCAACCGTGCAGGCACATGGTCAACGAGTGAGAACAAGGTCTGCGACAAACTCATCAAACGGTCATGGGTGGCTGCGCCTGTTGTCTGGCTGCGGTACGACCAATAACGGCTGGTGAACTCGGCCATGCGGTAGAGCACCGCACCGGCAGGCCCCAAACCCATCGACGACAAAACCACGAACCAGAAAAACACACCAAACACGTGGCGGTGTGCGGCCAATAAGGAGTACTCCAGCACATGCCTGAGCAGTTCTGTGCGAGGCAGTTCGCTGGCATCCAAGTTTTGCCAATGCGCCAACAACTCACGTGCTCTGTCTTCGCGGCCCTGCTCTAGCGCATCACGGATATCCGTAAAGTGATGGCTGAATTGCCGAAAGCCCAGCGTCAGGTACAACACGGCAATATCCAAACCCAAAGCCAGCACGGTGCTGTAGCGATCGGTCAGCATATAAACCACGGCGATCAACGCAGCGGGCGCCAACACGGTGATGGCCCAAACCACCCGCGCGTGCACGTCGGCACCGGCATCGAAATTACGCCCAGCCCAACGCACCCAGCCCGTCAGTCCATGGTGGATAGGGTTGAGGTTAGACAGCGGTTTGAGCTGCTCCGCCAACAAGGCGAAGAGCACGGCAAAGAAACTCATGGCTGAATCATAGCCTCCACCATGCACCCAAAAGCCAAGGAATGCAGGGCAAAGGTCAAGCAGACAGCAAGCGGTATAGATTTCGCAACATCGCGGCGGTTGCACCCCAGATGAAGTACTCCTTGTCACCGCCCTGCGCCGTCCACGGCATCGAGAAAAATTCGATGCGCATGCCAGGCACGTCAAACGCGCGGCGTTGGTGGTATTGAGGGTCCATCAAAAAGTGCAAGGGCACCTCGAATATCTCTTCGACCTCACCGGGGTCTGCTTGCAGATGCAAGCGCTGAAGCTCTTGCGGGGACGCGTCAATCAAGCCCACTACTGGTGTCACGATGTAGCCTGTACCTGTCGTGTAGGTGGGCATGGTGCCCAAGACATCAACACGAGAGGGATCTAGTCCTACTTCTTCTTGGGCCTCGCGCAGGGCCGTGAAAACCGCATCGGCATCAGTTGGCTCACTGCGCCCACCGGGGAAGCTGATTTGACCTGCATGCTTTTTAAGGTGCGACGTACGCTGTGTCAGCAGCACAGTAGGCTGATCACGCATCACGAGTGGCACCAACACCGAAGCGGCAACGGGGTTGGGTGCGCGATACCAGCGCTCAACGTCCACATCAGGCTGCCAAATGGGCGGCTGCTGGAAGCGCTGCGTCAAGGATGCACGTGTCATGCGGGCCGGATCAAGGGCGGGCAGGTGCTGGTCGTAGCCGAGTAGCTCGGCCAAACGGGGATCAATGCTCAAAGCCATGGCACCACCATAACAAAAGCCGCCAGTGCTTGCGCAACGGGCGGCTTGATGGACAGGGATTCAACTTGAACACCTGCCCTGGAGCGTCAACCTGACGGTTGCGCTTAGGAAAGCTTTTCCTTGATACGTGCCGACTTGCCGCTGCGTTGACGCAGGTAGTACAGCTTGGCACGACGCACGTCACCACGACGCTTGACGTCGATCGCAGCGATCAGGGGGCTGTACAGCTGGAACGTACGCTCCACGCCTTCGCCGTTCGAGATCTTGCGCACGATGAAGCTGGAGTTCAGGCCGCGGTTACGCTTGGCAATGACAACGCCTTCGTATGCTTGCAGGCGCTTGCGGGTGCCTTCAACAACGTTCAAGCTCACAATCACGGTATCGCCAGGAGCGAACGTGGGAATGGTTTTATTCAGACGAGCAATTTCTTCTTGCTCGAGCATTTCAATGATGTTGGCCATCAATAGCTCCAAATTGATCTTGCTCGCGCCAAAAGTCAGTCGCCATGCTAAGCACCTTGTGTGTTGTAAGGTACTGGCGAACTGGTTTATGAATAAACGGCCGGGTAGAGGATCGGAAAACCGCAGATTATAGCGTTATTTTCAACAAGAAGCGCTCATCTTCTTTAGACAACTCGCCCCGAGCACGTGCGGCCTCAATCAACTCAGGACGGCGGCGGGCCGTGATGGTCAATTGCTGCTCTCGGCGCCAGCGCGCAATGTGGGCATGGTGGCCAGACATCAGCATGGGCGGCACGGCCGCATCCAGAAGCACCTCTGGCCTGCTGTAGTGGGGGCAATCCAGCAGGCCATCAGAAAAACTATCCTGCTCGTGCGAAGCCGCATCGTGCAGCACACCCGGCTGCAGTCTTGCGACAGCATCAATCAAGGTCAAGGCTGGCAGTTCACCACCAGACAGCACGTAATCACCCAAGCTGATCTCTTCATCAACATGGGCATCAATAAAGCGCTGGTCAATACCTTCGTAGCGACCACAGACCAGCACCGCCCCCGGCCCTTGCGCCATTTGCTGCACACGCTGCTGCGTCAGGGGTTTGCCAGCTGGGCTGAACAACACGACGGGCAAAGGCGGCGATGCTGCAGCTGCTTGATCAGCTCGGATGGCTGACAGGCACCGCACCAAGGGCTCCACCAGCATCACCATGCCCGGCCCGCCACCAAAGGGACGGTCGTCGACACGGCGGTAAGTGCCATCGGCAAAGTCACGCAACGGCCAAAGGCGCACATCGACCGCTTGGGTCTCGAAGGCGCGCCGGGTCACGCCGATCGTCTGGAACGGCGCAAACAAATCCGGGAACAAGGTGATGACGTCGAAGCGAACGGCCATGGCTGGCCCTTGCTCAGTAGTCGAGGCCCCAGTCGGCCACAATGCGCCGATCGGCCAAACTCACGCTGACGATGTAGGCGGAGACAAACGGGATCAGGCGTTCAACGGCTTCTTGATTTTCAACGCCATCTACACCATCAACCACGCAACGCAGCACGCAGTTCGGGCCGGTATCGAGTAAATCGACCACACGACCAAGGGGCTCGCCCTCACGGGTAAAAACATCCAAACCGATGAGATCGATCCAGTAAAACTCGTCCTGATCAGGCGTCGGGAAGGCGGTACGAGACACAAAAACGCGCGAACCCTTGAGGGCCTCAGCGGCGTTGCGGTCATTCAAACCCTCAACCGTGGCGACGACAACGTCACCTTGCTCACGCGCTTGCAACACTTGCAGCAGGCGTGGCGCAGCCAAACGAGCGGGCGTCGAGCCGGACTTGGCAGTCGGCCTAGCCACAGCACCCACGGCAGGTTCGCCGGGACGCAAAAACCATTTTTTAGTACAAAACAGGGCCTGCGGATCGGATGAGAAGGGCAGGACTTTGATCCCCCCCTTCACACCCCATGCGTCAACGATGCGAGCGACTTCTATCGCATCTTCAGGCCAGACAACACCGTCATCCAGCACTGGGGAAAAAGTCGCCACGCTATCGTTCATGCAGGCCTTGTCAATCAGGCAACAACAGCCTTGGAGCGTGCATCACGGACCAAACGGGTCACGGTGTCAGATGGCTGAGCGCCGTTCTTGACCCAGTAATCCAAGCGGTCAAACGACAAACGCAAGGTTTCGGCATTGCCAGAAGCCAATGGGTTGTAAAAACCCACGCGCTCCAGGAAACGGCCATCACGGGGATTACGCGAGTCAGCGACGACGATGCTGAAAAAAGGGCGCTTCTTAGAGCCACCGCGAGAGAGTCGAATCACGACCATGATGTGTCCTTCAGTTGGGTAGGCGACCACCGTTCCCGGGAGACACTCGGGGTCAGGCAGCCTGGGTCGGCCAAGCACCATTGAGTAAATAGACTCGGGCCCGACCAAAAAATATGGCGAATACAGCGTTTAATCCGGCTCATTTAGATACGCACCGAGCAGCTTGCGCCATGCAAGCCACCCGACTCGAGCCGGGAAAGCGCGGATTATAGTCCGAGACTACGCTTGTGTGCAAAGCCCCTGATGAACCAAACTGCCAATATGCCTACTTACAAGTCCAAAACCGTGGCCACATGGGCCGCCCTCGTAGGTGGACCCACCGGGTTGCACCGATTTTATTTGTACGGTTTTGGTGACCTGTTGGGCTGGCTGCACCCCATCCCGACCTTGATCGGGGCCTACGGCGCCAACCGCATGGCCGAACTGGGGCAGGACGACATGCTGGGCGGGGTGCTGATGCCGGTGCTGGGCTTCATGCTGGCTTACACGATGCTGCAGGCCATTTTGTATGGGCTGACGCCAGACGAAAAGTGGCACGCACGCTACAACCCCACATTGACCGACTCATCCACTGCCCCTGCCAGCGGCTGGCCCGCTGTGATTGGCGTCGTGCTGTCTTTGTTGATGGGCGCCACCATTTTGATGGCCACAATCGCTTTTTCAGGTCAACGCTACTTCGAATCCCAGATCGAGGAAGCCCAAAAAATCAGCCAATAAGTCCACGCATCACACCCCACAACCGGGTCAAGCGAGACATTCAGGCCCTCTGTGCCGGATAATCCCCCTTTTGCGACCTCCAGCTCTTTGACGCGCCATGACAGCAGCCACGCCCCCCAACGCCAACGCACCCCTGACCTACGACCAGGCCGGAGTCAACTACGATCTGATCGACCCCTTGAAGGTGGCCGCCCAGCGTGCCGCAGCTGAAACAGGCAGCCACTTGCTTAGCCATGGCTTCTCGGAGGTGCTGGCATCACGGGGTGAATCTGCCTATGTGGTTGATGTAGGCCCGATGTACTTGGCCTCGATCGTGGAGTGCCTTGGCACCAAGACCTTGGTTGCCGATGACATGGCCAAGCTGACGGGCAAGAGCTACTACGACAGCATCGCGCAAGACACCATCGCCATGGCCGTGAATGACCTGATCACAGTGGGCGCCACGCCACTGGTTGTACAGGCTTACTGGGCGGCGGGCGGTTCTGACTGGTTTGCCGACAAGGTTCGCGCCAACGCGCTGGTCGCGGGCTGGAAAAAAGCCTGCGACGTTTGCAATGTGGCTTGGGGCGGTGGCGAGACGCCGGCTTTGGCAGGCATTGTGGCCGACGGCAGGGTCGACTTGGCCTCATCCTGCACCGGCATCATCAGCCCCAAAGCGAGGTTGTCTGTGGGTGACAAGCTAGGCGCTGGCGATGCCATCGTGATGCTGGCCTCTAGCGGCATCCACGCCAACGGCTTGTCGCTGGCACGCAAGCTGGCCGAACGCTTGCCTCTGGGTTATTTGACAGACATCGGCCAAGGCCTGACCTTTGGCGACGCTTTGCTGGCACCCACGACTTTGTACTCACCGGTGACCGAAGCCTTGGCTGCAGCAGGCATCTACCCACACTATTGCGCCAACGTGACGGGCCACGGCTGGCGCAAGCTGCTGCGTCACCCTAAAACGCTGACGTACCGCATCACGGCCGTGCCTGACAAAACAGCGGTATTGGCGTTCATGCAGCAAGAATGCGGGCTGGACGACCACGAAGCGTACGGCACCCTGAATATGGGCGCCGGCTTTGCGCTGTATGTGGCCGCCGACCAAGCCCAACGTGTGGTTGACATCGCCCAAGGCTTGGGCATCCCAGCCTTGATCGCCGGACGGGTTGAAGAAGGCCCCAAACAAGTGATCATCGAACCCTTGGACGTCGTCTATGGCGCAGAAGAGTTGCAGCTGCGCTAACGTGATTTAGCTCACACTAAAGCCACCTAGGGCGCCCCGCTCTGCCAACACAGTCTTAACTTCCATCAGACCCGGTCGATGTCTATACCGGGGGCTAGGGCGTCCCCAACGCCACCAATCGGCGCAATAAGCCCGTGCGACAGGGGACGATATGGGACAGGCTTGTGTACTGATTACGGACGATGACGCAACAACACTGGAGATGCTCGACGCGGCACTTCAGGATCAATATCAAATCACCACGACCAGCAGCGGCCGAGAGGCCTTGACGCTGACCCAGTCGCGTAATTTTGACTTGGTTTTACTGGATGTGGACATGCCCGATCTCGACGGCTACGCCACGTGCTTAGAGCTCAAGGCATCCAGCATCACCGCCGACGTGCCGGTGATTTTTCTATCAGCGCGAGTCAATCTAGAAGAGCGGCTGCGAGGCTACAGAGTCGGTGCAAGCGACTACCTCACCAAGCCCTTTGATGTCCTGGAGCTAACCACCAAAATCAAACTGGTGATTGAACAGCGCGAGCGCAACCAGCGCTTAAACAGCCGGTTTGAAGAGGCCATGAACACGGCCCAAACCACAGCCGATATGTACGGCGAAGTCGGTGTGGTGCTGCAACTGCAACGCCGCCTGAGCAACTGCCAAACTTATGAGGAAATTGCGAGCTCATTTTTTGATGCGCTGCGCAGCATGGGGTTAGAAGGCTGCCTGAGGTTGACGGGCCGCCAAGGCGTGCAGTCAAGCTCCGCTGAGGGCGAATGCAACGCGCTAAGCAACTCTATTTTGGATCACCTTGAGCGGGCGGGTGGCGCAACGATACAGGCCGTGGGAGACAACACCAGCTTCAACTACGGCAAAGTGCTGATGTTGGTACGCAACCTCCCCATGAACCCACCAGCCGGTCAATATTCGGCTGATGAGTTGGATCGACTCGCACGTGCACGCGACAACATCGCCATGCTGGCAGAGGGCATCGTGGCGCGACTGCGTGCACTGGACATCGAGACTGAAAAATCGAGCTTTGAGATCACTCAGAAACTGATTTCGGCGACCAGGGAAGCGCTATTGGATATATCAGCTCAACAGCACGCCAACCGCATGCAAATGGGCCAAGTGTTCCAGCGCATGCGCAGCGAAGTGGAGCAGTCCTTCATCCACCTTGGCTTGACCGAGCGCCAAGAGGAGCACCTGGCCAGTACGCTGCAGCGCCACGTCGCAGAAGCGTTAGGTGTGTTTGATCACAGCAACCAGATCGAAGCCCACCTCAAAGGCCTGATCGCCAAACTCAATGGCTAAGATCATGCTGCCCGCGCCTGACACGACCAAGGCGCGCACCTTCTCCTTGCAAGAGGTGAAGGCGCAGATCGACGCGTCGATCCTGCGGTATATGTCACTGAGCATGCGCATCGCCTTTATAGGCGGCGCGCTGTTCTTTATCGCTCGCGGCCTGCTGCCAGATCCCAACCCGCAACTGCGTGATGCACGCTTGATCAGTGGCTTTGGGATCATCGCTGTTGCCTTGACATCGGCCTTGATCAGCAAGTTGTGGAGCGCACGCATCGCTTCTGCCTTTTTTGCGTCGTGTGCGGTGTTGATCGGTTACGGCATGGCGTTGTGGGTCGGCACCGGAACCGCCGCGGCCGGTGCGGTCATCCCAGCTGCATCGATTGTCATCATTGGTTTTGTCCTAGGCCCATCGGCATGTGTGATTGCAACGCGCGTGGCCATTGCAGGCGTCATGGTGTTGCTGAGCGCTGAATGGTGGGGATTCATACCCGGCGCCCTACCCAACAACAAGCCGCCAGCTGGTGCCTATGCCGTCGTCCTGATCATTGTGTTCATGTTGGTTGGCTCGACAGTCGCCCACTTCAGCCGTTTGTTCTGGAATGCCATGAACGCGCTCGAAAATGCGCGCCTAGAGCTGCAAGCCAAAGTCGACATGCAAGACAGGACCCAGAGTGAGTTGATCGAAAGCAAGCAGCGCATGAGCGCCCTACTGGATCACTCCCCCATGTCGGTGCTCATATTTGAGAAAGACAGCGGCAGGCTGCACTATGCCAATCGCTACGCACTGCAGTCTCACAAGGCCAAAAGGCCAGCCGAGCTTGAGCAGCATTGCCTGTTCACACAAGCACCTTACAGCTCAGAGGACCTGCTGCATCACATCAAATTGGTACTGGAAGAGGGCACGCAGGAGCTTCAGTGGCGCAGCCAAGACACCCAAGGTGAGTCCATTTGGTGGGCGATTAAATTGGACATGTTGACCATCGAAGACACGCAGTATGTGGTCTCGTTTGGGCATGACATCACCCAACGCTTGGTGGCAGAGCAGGCCCTGATCGATCACCGAGAAAGCCTAGAGGAGCAGATCCGCGCACGCACGGCCGAGGTGCTTGTTCAGCAGCACAGGCTGGAGGCCGTGATCGAGGCCCTGCCCGTGAGCCTGAGCATCAAGGACAAAGACGGCCACTACCAACTGAGCAACAGGCTGTTTGAAGAGGCATCAGGCTTGAGCAAGAGCAGCCTCATGGGTAACACAGCAGACGAGCTGTTCCCACCAGCGATGGCTGAGCAGATTCGCGAACACGACACGTCGCTGTTCAACGGCACGGAGATGGTGCGCTATGAGAACTCTCGCATGCGCCGTGATGGGGTGCGCCGTGATCATTTGGTCACCAAAGTACCCTTGCTGGATGCCACAGGTCAGCCCGAAGCCATTTTGACTTTGGCGGTGGACATCTCCGACCAAAAGAACATGCAGCGTGAACTGGCATCAGCCAAGAACGAAGCGGAGCGACTAGGCACCGTCAAAACAGAATTCTTGGCCAATATGAGCCATGAGATACGCACGCCGCTGCATGGCGTATTGGGGCTGGCGCAGCTGGGTCAGAAGCTGCCATCAGGTGATCCGCAAGTCCAACACGTGCTGGATCGCATTACCCGATCAGGTCGCCACCTATTAGGTGTGATCAACGATATTTTGGATTTTTCAAAGATAGATGCGGGCATGCTCATCGTTGACAGTGCGCCCATGGACCCGCGTCAAGTCGCCGAAGATGCCGTGGCCATGGTTGATGAGCGCGCCCAAGTCAAGGGCCTGAAACTGAGTCTGGTTTGCGAGGCAGTGCCCAAGGCTGTCATGGGTGATGCCTTGCGCATTCGCCAAATTCTGATCAACCTGCTGAGCAACGGGGTGAAGTTCACCGACACAGGCGAGGTGACATTGACGCTATCGGTTCACGATAATCACCTCCACTACGCCATCCGCGACACCGGCATCGGCATGCACCAAGACACACAGGAGCGGGTGTTCTCGCCCTTCGAGCAAGCCGATGGCTCTACATCAAGGCGCTTTGGCGGCACGGGCTTGGGCCTGAGCATCAGCCGCAAATTGGCCAGAGTCATGCAGGGCGATATCAGGCTACACAGTGCCTTGAATGAGGGTGCCACGTTCACACTGGCGCTGCCTCTGATGGAGGCCGATGCGGCCCAACTGCCTGAAGCGGCCTCGCCGTCAGCGACTACCCCATCAGATAGCGACAATGAAGCGCCGCAACTCACGGGTCTGCGTATCTTGGCGGCAGACGATGTCGAGATCAACAGGGACATCGTGACCGGCTTGTTAACGCAACAGCAGGCCACTGTGTTTTGTGCTGAAAACGGCAAGCAAGCCATCCACATGTTGCGGCAGCAAGGTCTTGGCTACTTTGACATTGTGTTGATGGACGTGCAGATGCCAGTGATGAACGGTTTGCAGGCTACCGAGTTGATCCACATGATCGAACCCGACTTGCCTGTGGTGGCGCTGACCGCCCATGCCATGGCTGAAGAACGCCAACGTTGCACCGATGCGGGCATGATCGGGCACCTGGCCAAGCCCTTCGAGGCCGAGGACATGATGCGCTTGATCTTGCGCTACAGCAGGCGTGTACCCAGCCAGCCGGACGCCACCCCAACTAAGACAGAAGTCGCGCAAGCGCTAGCCCCACCCGAGCTGTCGGCGCAACAAATCGACTTGGCTGGTGCGCTGAAACGCTGCGGTGGCAAAGAAGCCCTGCTACGCAAGCTGATCACCCGTTTCAGCGATGAACAGGCTGATTTTGCATCACGTTGCAGACAGTTAATGACAGAAGACATGGATCAGGCACGCCGTGCAGCACACATGCTCAAGGGCACCGCTGGCAATTTGGGCTTACCGTTGCTATCGCAACAAGCTGGTGAGCTGGAAAATGCGCTGCTGGCCGCCGATACCGGCGCCATCGAACCCACCCTGACTGCGCTGGCACTGACACTGGCACAGCACATTACCCTGCTGGGGGTGTGGCTTTCTGAGCCTGTGCCGGCCTAGGTGCGCATCAATCAGCTGAAACAACAGCTTGCACAAGGCGGCCCGACTTGGCATACAATCGTCAGTGACGGGCCTCCCCGCATGGGGGCGCGGCCAACCGGGTCAGATTGGGAACGAAGCAGCCCTAACCGTTTGCCCTCAGTGCCGGGGTTCAGGCTCGTCACCTTATTCATGTTTTGATGGCCCATGCGTCGCGGCTGGGACCCCACCGTGCTCATGGCCTCGACCACGCTCCCCCCCGCATCCGCTCCGTCATCTGAGAACACCCAGGTCAACATTGACTTGGGCGATCGCCGTTACGACATCCTGATTGGCGGCGGCTTGCTCGTACCGCAGACCTTCGAGGGTCTGCCAAAATCGGCCACCGCGCTGATTGTCACCAACACCACTGTCGGCCCGCTCTACACGGCCAAACTGCGTGCGGCCATTGCGCCCCACCACAAGACCGTGCTGGATATTGAGTTGCCCGATGGCGAGCAGTACAAAGATTGGCCTGCGCTCAACCAAGTCTTCACCAAACTGCTTGAAGAGGCTGCAGACCGCAAAACGGTGCTTTATGCATTAGGCGGCGGCGTTGTGGGCGACATGACCGGCTTTGCCGCTGCCTGCTATATGCGCGGCGTGCCTTTCGTGCAGGTGCCGACCACCCTGCTGGCCCAAGTGGACTCTAGCGTGGGCGGCAAAACGGCCATCAACCACCCCGCAGGCAAGAACATGATCGGGGCCTTTTACCAGCCCCAGCGCGTGGTGTGTGACTTGGATACCTTGGACACCCTGCCCCAGCGCGAATTGGTGGCGGGCTTGGCCGAGGTCATCAAGTACGGGCCGATCGCAGATGCCGACTTCTTGGCTTGGCTAGAGGCCAATCTGGACGCCTTGCTGGCACGCGACCGCGCAGCATTGATGCATGCGGTCAAACGATCCTGCCAAATCAAAGCTTGGGTGGTCAATCAAGACGAAAAAGAATCCGGCCTGCGCGCCATCCTGAACTACGGCCACACCTTTGGGCACGCGATCGAGGCGGGCATGGGTTATGGCCAATGGTTGCACGGTGAAGCGGTGGGTTGCGGCATGGTCATGGCCACCGACCTGTCAGCACGTCTGGGTTTGATTGACGCGGACACGGCCCAGCGCATCGCCGACTTGATCCAACGTGCAGGCTTGCCCGTCAAAGGCCCCGACTTGGGTGCAGACCGCTACATCGAATTGATGCAGGTGGACAAAAAAGCCGAAGGTGGCGAGATCCGTTTTGTGCTTGTCGGCCCTCTGGGGCAAGCCAGCATGCGCCCCGCACCGGATGCCTTGGTGCGCGACGTGATCGCGTCACACACGCGCTGATCGACACCTAAAAACCATGTCCCTTGCCCCCTACGCCAGTCATCCGGCGCAAACCAGAGGGCGGCGCCATACTGAATCGCCCGCCCCGACGCGCAGCGACTACCAGCGTGACCGTGACCGCATCGTGCACAGCACCGCGTTCAGGCGTTTGGTCTACAAGACCCAAGTCTTCCTGAACCACGAGGGTGACCTGTTTCGCACCCGCTTGACCCACTCGCTTGAAGTGGCACAACTGGGACGCTCTATCTCGCGCTCGCTGGGCTTGAATGAAGACTTGGTTGAAGCAATTGCTTTGGCGCATGATTTGGGACACACCCCTTTTGGCCATGCCGGACAAGATGTACTCAATGAATGCATGAAGGCGCACGGCGGTTTTGAGCACAATTTGCAGTCGCTGCGGGTCGTCGACAAACTGGAAGAGCGCTACCCCGGCTTCGATGGGCTGAACCTGAGCTTCGAGACGCGCGAGGGCATCCTCAAGCACTGCTCGCGCACGCACGCCGAGCTACTTCAAGCGCAAGAGCCAGGTGGCGTTGGTCAGCGTTTTCTGGCGGGCACACAACCCAGCTTGGAGGCGCAACTGTGCAATCTGGCTGACGAGATCGCCTACAACGCCCATGACATCGACGATGGCGTGCGATCAGGGCTCATCACCATGACACAGCTAGAGGCCGTCCCCCTGTTTGTGCGCTTCCGTGATGAGACGCTGCAAGAGCACCCGCAGGTCACGGGCAAGCGTTTGTTGTTCGACACCATCCGCCGCATGTTGTCTCAGCAGGTGTATGACGTGATCGACGCCACCCGCGCCAACTTGGCCGAACACGCACCCGGCAGTGCTGAAGATGTCAGGCTGTGCCCACCCTTGGTTCGCTTCAGCCCCGCCATGCGCGAAGCCAGCACACAGCTCAAACGCTTTTTATTCAAAGAGCTGTACCGACACCCGCAGGTTAACGACACCACCGTTCAGGCCAAGCAGGTGTTAACCGAGTTGTTTGAGGCCTACATCACCAAGCCAGATACCATGCCAGCCGACTTTGCGCAGCGTGGTGACCTGCACCGCTCGGTCGCAGACTATGTGGCTGGCATGACCGACCGCTTTGCGGTGCGCGAACACGAACGACTGACAGGCACCAAGGTGTTCTAAGGCTAAAAGCGCAATTCGTAGCGCAAGGCCACGCCGTCTTTCTTCAGGCCGACACGGTAGTTGTCAAAACAGATTTCAGCCCGGCGGTTGAAGTGCACAACCGATGGTTGCGCCAAGCGATCGCCCTGAACGCTGCCCAAGGTGCCGTCCAGCTCAAGTCGCACGTCCTTGAACTGTTCAGAGAGCAGTTTGCCCATCAGCCTGACCAAAACATGTGTGCCTGCTGCTGCGGGCTGTGTGTTTTGTGGCGCGATTTCGCGCAGATGCGCCTGCGTGGTGCTGATCTGCCGCACAGGCAAATCACCTGCCTCTTGCGCCCACAACGAAGCCGACGCACTCAGGGCAACGATCAATACAAGGGCTCGGTGGCGCATCAAACTCTCCAGCGCTGTCAGTGTCTGATTGAGCCATGTCGCAGCGACTGGGCAATGGTCGATAACCCCCATCAATGCCATCTAGTTAGCACGCTCACACACACAGCAGGTCATTCACTGCCTTGTTCACCGTTTTAATCAAAGGTTGGCATCCGCACAATTGAGCTCATAACAATCAATGGAGCAACCATGTCAACCATCGCCTTGGTGATGATCGCGCGCAATGAGGCACGCTGTATCGCACGCAGCTTGGCCAGCGTACGCCCGTGGGTGGACGAGATGATCGTGCTAGACACGGGTTCAAGCGACGACACCGTACAGATCGCGCTGGCAGCAGGCGCCAAAGTGCACCATTTCAACTGGGTTGATGATTTTGCAGCGGCACGCAATGCCGCGTTGACCTTGGCCACGAGCGACTGGTGCTTGGTACTCGATGCCGACGAGTGGCTGACAGATGGCGGCCCCGCACTGGCCGAGTTGAAACACAAGCCTGCCCAGTTCGTCGGCAGCATTGAGGTCAACAGCCACTTTGGTGCGGGCAAACAAGCCAGCAGCGCGCCGACGTGGCTGCCTCGTGTACTGCCAAAGGGTGTGCGCTACACGGGCCGCATCCACGAACACCCGCACCACGGACTACCGACCTACCGTTTGGGCGTGCATGTGGACCATGATGGCTACATGGCTGGGCCCATGCAAGCCAAGGGCGACCGCAACCTCGTGCTGCTGCAAGCCGCTGTGAACGAGCATCCAGACGACCCTTACCTCCAATATCAACTGGGCAAGGATCACGAGGTGCATGACCGCTATGAGCAGGCTTGCACGGTTTATGCCCTAGCCTATGCTTTGTGCCCGGCTGACACCACCTACCGACATGACTTGGTGATCCGCTATTTGTTTGCACTCAAGCAAGCCAACAGACTGGCTGAGGCGATCGAACTGGCAGAAGCGGAGATGCCCAACTGGGAGCATTCACCGGATTTTTTCTTCACACTCGGGGATGTGCTGCTCAGCCAAGCAACAGACAACCCCAACGAGGCCGACGCCCTGCTGCCGATGATCGAATCGTGCTGGCTGCGTTGCCTAGAGCTGGGCGAGTCGCCTGAGCTGGAAGGCGCGGTGCGTGGGCGCGGCACGCATCTGGCAGCGCACAATTTGGTTGTGTTTTATGAAAGCCTTGGGGAGATGGACAAGGCTCTGCCCTATCGGCGGCATTACTTGACGGATACGGCATCGCGACATCGCGAGGTCAGCTCAATAGCCAAGGCTTGAATTAAGCGCCAATCAGACCCGTTATCGCGCCATGCCACCACACGCCCCAGAGGTGAAATGAGGCCTATGAACATAGACGCGTTTCTCTTTCTTCAGCGCAGCGATATCGCGCACTACATGGAGTCCGGGTTGAATCTGGGGCCCATCCCCCATATCTTCATTGACCCAGGCTTGGTAGATGAAGCCGTCAAGCTGGGTCTCGACCCCCAGCATTTCAGTTATCGACCACTGCAAGTTGGGTCACGCTTCCAAGCCAGGGTGCTCAACGAGGCCATGGCACGTGCCAGTGTGATTGACCACGCACTGACTACTTTGCGGCACGAGCTATTTGGCGACGGCGCCTTTCACGGCTGGGATCACCTGCACATGCGCCAGTTTATGACGCGTGCATTGGTTGCGAAATACCTTGGCGAGCTGGCTGAACGCAGTCAGCCTGAAGCCCGCATCGGTCTGTTTCGCCCGACGGTGCCGCAACTGTATTATTTCGACTCTTTTTTGGCCACGGACTTGTTTGTTGGCAAGTCAAACCGGTGGCGCATCGTCGATCACTACGACAAAGCGCTCAATTGGATGCCCGATCACGCGGCCTTTTGTTTTGACTTCGGGCGCATCGCGCAGATGGCATCAGATGGCCACGCACAAGCGGTCACACACTTGCCCACTTGCTACCAAAATGGTGGTCACTACAGCGCGGAGATTCACCGTCAGTTCACCCACAGCATCGATCTACCCAGCGTTTTGTGGGACATCCCTATACGCCGCAATGGGAGCATGCACCGCCGCATAGACAGCCTATCGGGTGACACCATACGCAACCGTGCATTCATCTACAGAGAGCGTGCCCGCCAAATCCTAAGCGACCAGCTTGACTCCTTATTGATCAACCGCGCAGGCCTGAACACACAAGTGGACATGCTCGCCGATAGGTGCTTCATGCAGGCCATCAACTACGACGGCCTACTCGATGCGCTGCGTGGAACACAACCTCACTTTGTCGTGACCGACCATGACACTGGACACAACGGCCCCATCTTCAGTGTGGCAGCCAAGCTGGATGCACCAATCACGGTGGTGCCGCACTCATCACACCCCGTGGCGCACATTCCACACCCATTAAAGGTCACAGCCATTGATCAAGATGGCTTTCAGACACCGCTGCGAACCGTGTTGGACGAAAAAGTGCGAATGAAGAGCGCTCAACTTGTCTCGGTCACGCAACCGATAGCGAGGCCCCAAATAAAGACCGTCTGCCTGCTGTTCAACACCATGATGAGCCAAGGTATTTCATACATTGACTTTGCAGGCATGGCACGTTTTTACGATGGCTTGGCCGCATTGTGTGACAGCAGAGACATCAACCTGATTGTGCGCCTCAAGCCCAATGGGGCCGCACCCTTGATGGCCTCGTCAGCGTTGAGAATACCCGCCGACACACTGCATGACATATTAAAAATCCCCTTGGGGCAGCTGGCACAAGCCAGCGACCTGTGTGTGAGCTACGGTGAACCCACCTCAGCAGGCATTGACTTCTTGTCCGTGGGCAGCTATTTGATCCACTCATCTAACCAAATCTGGCCAAGCGACTTCTGGGCAGCGCCCTCGTATATTGGGGACAGCACCGTGCCGGTTTACACCGATGCCGAGGCTTTGCTTGAGATTGAAGCCCTGCTATCGAACACAGCCTACTTTACGCAGTGTGCCGATCAGCAAAGAAGCCAATTTACCAGCCACCTGACGGCCAAAGACGGCCACATCTTTGACCAGCTGTAAGGACACGCACCATGCTCAACAACAAGTCCATTTTGATCACAGGCGGCACGGGCTCCTTCGGCCAAGCCTTCGTGAAGACGGTGCTGGCGCGCTACCCCGATGTCAAACGCGTGGTGATCTTCTCGCGTGATGAGCTCAAGCAGTACGAAATGGCACAAACATTCTCAGATCGCACCTACCCCGTGCTGCGCTATTTCATTGGTGATGTGCGTGATCAACCGAGATTGCACCGCGCACTAGAAGGCATCGACATGGTCGTGCACGCAGCCGCACTCAAGCAGGTGCCGGCCGCCGAGTACAACCCGTTTGAGTGCATCAAGACCAATGTGCTGGGCGCCCAAAATGTCATCGAGGCTTGTTTGGATGCCGGAGTGCAACGCATCGTCGCCCTGTCCACAGACAAGGCAGCAGCCCCGATCAACCTGTACGGGGCAACCAAGTTGTGCTCGGACAAGTTGTTCATCGCAGCCAACAACATCAAAGGTTCGCGCGATGCGCGTTTCTCGGTCGTGCGATACGGCAATGTGATGGGCAGCCGAGGCTCGGTGATCCCCTTCTTCCTGTCGCGCAGCAAAACCGGTACCCTACCCATCACTGACCCGCAGATGACGCGCTTTAACATCTCCCTACAAGAGGGTGTGGAAATGGTGCTGTGGTCACTGCAAAATGCCATGGGTGGTGAAATCCTGGTGCCCAAAATCCCGTCCTATCGCATCACCGATTTGGCCACGGCCATTGCCCCGCAGTGCAAGCAAGAGATTGTCGGCCTGCGCCCAGGCGAGAAAATACATGAAGAAATGATCACCTCCAGCGACAGCCTCAACACGATCGACCTTGGCCCCTACTATGCGATCCTGTCTAGCGGTGGCGCCTTCAGCGTGGATGACTACATCAAGCAGGCACAACCACAGGCAAAACGGGTGACCCCTGGCTTCTCGTATGAAAGTGGGACCAACCCAGACTTCTTGAGTGTGGCCGCGCTGCGCGAGATGATCTTCACGCAACCCAACTCACCTGCCATGTAAGAAAGCCTCTGCGCCATGACGACCATCCCCTACAGCCGACAAGACGTCAGCGAGGACGATATCGCTGCGGTAGCCCAAGTACTGCGATCGGACTGGCTCACCATCGGCCCGGTGCTGCCTGCGTTTGAAGCCGCTTTTGCCCAACGCCATGCGACCGCACACGCCGTGGCTGTGTCCAACGCCACGGTCGCCTTGCATTTGACTTGTTTGGCGATGGGCATAGGGCCCGGCTCACGCGTGTGGACCAGTCCCAACAGCTTCGTGGCGTCTGCCAACTGTGCGTTGTACTGCGGCGCCACCGTGGGCTTTGTGGACATTGATCCGCTCAGTCGCAACATGTCCGTGGCCAGCTTGCAAGCCAAACTGATTCAAGCTCAAGCTGCGGGTTTGCTGCCCGATTTGGTGATCCCGGTTGACTTTGCTGGCCAGCCCTGTGACTTGCAAGACATCAGGGCGTTGGCCGATCAGTACGGTTTTCGCATCCTTGAGGATGCCTCGCACGCTTCGGGTGCAAGCTACCAAGGCCACCCCGTCGGCAGTGCCTTTGCAGACGCCACCGTGTTCAGCTTCCACGCAGTCAAAATCTTAACGACAGCAGAAGGTGGCATGGTGACCACGCAAGACGAGGCACTGGCAAACCGAGTGCGCAGCCTGAGATCACATGGGATCACCCGCGATGCCAGCGCCTTCGAGCAGCCCAGCGAAGGGGCGTGGTACTACGAACAACAAACCTTGGGCTTCAATGCCAGGATGACAGAGTTACAAGCCGCACTAGGCTTGTCGCAACTGCAACGCTTGGACAATATGCAAGCCAAACGCAGTGCCTTGGCAGACCGCTACGACGCCCTGCTGGCTGACTTGCCACTGCGCTTGCCAACCCGCCTGCCAGATCGCAAGCTGGCGTGGCACCTGTATGCGGTCGAGTTGATCCCCGCACGCACATCGACAACACGCGCGCAGGTTTTTGATGCCTTGCGTGCTGCCGATATTGGCGTGAACGTGCACTACATACCTATCCACACCCAGCCCTACTATCAACGACTGGGTTTCAAACGCGGAGACTTCCCCGTTGCCGAGCGCTACTATGAACAGGCCTTGTCTTTGCCCATGTTCCCAGCCATGACGGCGGCGCAACAAGACCGCGTCGTGGCGTGTCTGCGGAGCGCGCTGGCATGAACACCCAGCGCCTGGCGGTCATCCCAGCCAGGGGCGGCAGCAAACGCATCCCACGCAAAAACGCACGGGCCTTTGCCGGCAGGCCCATGGTCACTTACGCCATATCAGCAGCACAAGACAGCGGTGTATTCACACGCATTGTGGTGTCAACCGATGACGATGAGATCGCCGACATCGCACGCCATGCGGGTGCCGACGTCCCCTTCATGCGACCGGCCAATCTGGCGGATGACCACGCGGGCACGGTACCCGTCATCGCGCATGCGATCGATGCGCTGGCGTGGCCAGACGGCCAAGCTGTGTGCTGCATCTACCCCGGCGTGCCGCTGTTGGCGCCAGCTGACATCGTGCAAGCCTTGGCCTTACTAGAGTCAAGTGGCTGCAGCCATGTGTTCCCCGTACTGGCTTTTGAGTCCCCTGTGCAAAGGGCCTTGCTGCGGGATGCCAACGGCATCGTTAAACCCATGTACCCCGAGTTCACGCTAACCCGCACGCAAGACCTCGCCCCCGCCTTTCACGATGCAGGGCAGTTCTACTGGGGCTGGCCATCGGCATGGCGCTCAGGCATCAGCCCTTTTGCACAAGGGCGCAGCATCATCGTCCCAGCAACTCGTGCCGTGGACATCGACACGCACGAAGATTGGCTGCGCGCAGAGATGCTGTACAACGCAGCCAAGGCCGTTTGATGCGCATTGCCATCAGGCTAGATGCCACGGCAGCCATCGGCTTGGGCCACCTCAAGCGCTGCCTTGCACTGGCACACGCCATGCATGCCCTGCATCCCGATAGGGCGCTTGTGCGCTTTATCGGCCACTTTGACAGTGCCTCTGCATCTGACTTGATATCGTCGAATGGTTTCGCATGTGATGCCTTACCCGCGGTATCCGCACTCCCCGATGGCGAAAGCCACGATGCGCTTCACACTGTCACCTTGCTGCAGCCATGGCAGCCGGACGTGATTGTCGTGGATCACTATGCCTTATCCGCCCCTTGGCACCGTGCTGTTCGAGCAGGTCTGTGCACCGCCTCAGGGAAGCACCCGGCCATCGTGGTCATCGATGATTTGGCTGACCGCCCACTGGCCCCCGACCTCTTGATCGACCACAACCCCGCGCCAGATCACCGAGCCAAATACAGCCATGTATTGGCTGAGAACGTGCCCCTGTGTGGTGGACACGCCTATGCCCTGATCGACGCGGTCTATGCCCAGCATGCCCATGCGGTTCACCACGTCAAGGTGCAAACAATCGGCATTTTCATGGGCGGCACAGATCCCCACGCGCACACGGCATGGGTGTTGCAAGTGCTGCGCCAACAAATCGGCTGGACAGGTCACGTCATCATGGTCACCACATCGGCCAACCCGCTCTGGCCCACCTTGGCTGCATTGGCGAGACAAGATGGCGCAGCCGAGTTATGGCGAGATCTACCGCACCTCGCTGACTTCCACGCCTTGTGTGATCTACAGATCGGAGCGGGTGGCGGTGCCCAGTGGGAGCGTTGTTGCTTGGGTGTGCCGACCGTGGCCCTGACCTGCGCACCCAACCAAGTCAGCACCGTGTCCAGCTTGACGCAAGCTGGTATCGTTCAAGGCCTTGACGCCATCGACAAGACCGATACGCAAGCACAAGCGCTGGCTGACATCCTATTGCGGCTGATTGACGCTCCCGCCGAACGCGCACTGATGCGTGCGCGTTCGCTCGACCTGATAGATGGCCATGGTGCACAGCGCGCCGCCGACGCTGTGTTGTCTCTGGTCACACACAAGGATCTGCCATGAGCTACCGCCTGAGACTGGTCCACGAAAACGATCTGGAAACCATCCGCCACTGGCGCATGCTGCCAGAAGTCACCCGCTACATGTACACCGACCCTCAGATCACGCGTGAAGACCAGCAAGCTTGGTTCGCCCGCATCACTCAATCCGATCGGGATCAAGCGTGGGTGATTGAGTCGGTAGACGACGAAGGTGCCGTCACCCCTTTGGGTTTGCTCAGTTTGTCAGACATTGACAGGGTCAACCGCCGTTGCAGCTGGGCCTACTACCTCGGCCATGTGGCGACACGCGGTACGGGCTTGGCCAAGCCGCTTGAACTCAGCATTTGCGCCTATGTGTTTGAGCTACTCGGCATGAACAAGCTGTGCTGCGAGGTGCTGGCATCCAATGACCGTGTTGTGGCCCTACACGAGAAATTTGGCGCACGCATTGAGGGGACACTGCGCCAGCACATCTTCAAAAATGGCGTCTACCTTGATGTCATCCGCATGGGCCTGCTGAAAAGCGACTGGGATGCCCTGCGTGCGCAGTGGACCTACACGCCCATCCCTATTGAAGCGGCCACATAAGCCAGCTATTTCTGCTTACTGACCAGCCCACCTGCGTGCAAGGTAGCCACTATGAACATTGCTGAACGACCCATCAACGCCCAGACGCGCCCCTACCTGATTGCCGAGATGTCAGGCAACCACAACCAGTCCCTTGAGCGCGCCCTGCGCATCGTGGACGCAGCCGCTGCAGCTGGCGCCGATGCCATCAAGCTGCAAACCTATACGGCTGACACGATGACGCTGGATGTGCGTGCGCCCGGCTTCGTCATTGAAGACCCCAACAGTTTGTGGGCAGGCCGCCAGCTCTACGATCTTTACCGCGAAGCCCACACACCATGGGACTGGCACGCCCCGATCATGGCTCACGCCAAGTCCTTGGGCTTGCACTGCTTCAGCACCCCTTTTGACGAAACAGCAGTCGACTTTTTGGAGTCGCTTGATGTGCCTGCGTACAAAATCGCCTCGTTCGAGTGCACAGACCTGCCTTTGATACGCAAGGTGGCCGCCACAGGCAAGCCGATGATCATCTCCACCGGCATGGCCACACTGGCTGAGATCGATGAGACCGTGCGCACCGCCCGGCAAGCCGGTTGCAACGATTTGGTGCTACTCAAGTGCACCAGCACCTATCCCGCCACACCCCAGAACACCAATTTGCGCAGCATCCCACTGATGGCCCAAGCCTTTGCTTGTGCCGTAGGCTTGTCCGATCACACGATGGGTTGTGGTGCGGCGATTGCTGCGGTGGCCTTTGGTGCGGTCCTGATTGAAAAGCACTTCACCATCTCGCGCGCCGAGGGCGGCGTGGACTCAACGTTCTCGCTTGAGCCAGCTGAATTCGCCCAACTGCGCACCGAGACAGAACGCGCATGGCAAGCTCTGGGCACCGCCAGCTTTGGCGTTTCAGACGCAGAGCAGGCGTCTGTGCGCTATCGTCGCTCGCTCTACATCGTTGAAGACTTAGAGGCTGGCGCCATCCTGACACCGGCCAATCTGCGGGCCATCCGGCCTGGCTATGGCTTGCCCCCCAAACACATGACCGAGCTGCTGGGCTTGCCTTTGGCTCGCGCCGTCACACGGGGCACGCCTGCTAGCTGGGACCTGATCCGACGCTGAGGCAGTCGGGCGCTCAGGCCACAGCTGTTGCATCTGTGGCTGTGCGCGTGATCTCCCCACACAAGGTAGGGATGCGGTCCAGCTGGGGGTACTTGGTCAGCAAACGATCGGCACTCTCGTAATAAGCATCGGGCAAGGCGTAAGCCGTGGTCGAGTTATGAAACAAGGGCACTTGCAATACCCGTGCGACAGGTCGCTTGGCCAAGGCCTCAGCTTGCAGACACAGATCAGTCCCCCACAAATGCCAACCCAGAGAAGGGTCAATGGACACGGGGCTATCACGGTGCAGTGCGACCGCAAACTCATCCAATGACAAAGCGCACTCAGAGCCCGGATGATCGAACAAGGAGGTCCGGTCGATCACCATGCCGCTATACCGAACCGATGCCACAGGCGAGAGCGCCGCTTCCAAGCCAGCAAAGCCAACTGGCGCGCCCGTCAGACCAGCTTGCTCAAGCAAAGCAAGTTGCCGGGCCAGGGCAAAACCACTGCCCGTTGGAAAGTAAACATCTTGGTGAACCAACACACGCCACGCATGGCTGGCATGCTTCACACCCTCTGCGTAAGCGGCTGCGGCACTGTCGGCACCTTGTAAGCTGATGATCTCGGCGTTGATTTCACGCAAACCCGGTGATCGGGCGATATTCAAATCGTACTGCCATGGTCTGTTAACCGGCACGATGATGCTGATGGGCACGCTGGGGCCCGGTCGTTGCAAAGCGTCCATAGACCACTTCTTGCACACCAAAATCATCTGATACAGACCCAAATTGCGTCTGGCCGTATCCTCAGGCAAACCCAGCGCCTGAGCTGCTTGGATGATGTGTGATGCAAAGGGTGTCTGAGGCACATCCACACGGTACTGATCTTGCAAATGAGGCAGCCACCCACCGTCCAGAAACGTCTTGAACGCCGACGAGGGGGAAAAGAACCGGGTGTGGGTCTCGTCGAGCAAGCCCATGTGATCGTAGCTGATGTCGCCTGCAACCAGCCGCTCGATGACGGACAAGTGGGCCATATTAGGCAGGCAGCACACAATCTGGCCATCCGGCGTGGCCAGGTCGTACAAGGCCTCTAGCGTTTTCACAGGGCTGCGCAAGTGTTCTAACAAATCACCGATGACGATGACATCGAAGCCGCCTTCTAGGACAGCCAAATCTGCACTGTCAAGGTTGAGCTCAAATACACGGTCTAAGTGTGCGCTGGCGGCCTTCACCGCCTCTTTGGCCAAATCAACGCCCCACCATTGCACGCCGGGGTGCAGCTCCTTGAAGCGTTGCCCGAGGCGGCCATTGCTGCACCCCAGTTCGAGCACACGCGTGGCACCGCTTGGGATAGCGGCCAGCAACTTGAGGTTCAAGCCATCGTAGTAATTGCTCATGGCAGATTGTCCGATCAGGCGTCTACGGCAGCGGCTGCGCGCGAACGCGGCGCCTTCGACGCAGGCACTTGTGCCGACAGGGCTTCAGCCTCATCAGCACCCTGAGGTTGCCAGCACACGACCTCGTCATCGGGAATGCGCAAATCGGGTTGCATCGTGCGGGCCTGCATGCGCTCTTGCAAGGTGGTCTCAATCTTGCGCAAAGTCACACGCATGAACGCGGCCTGATCCTGCCCACATGGGTTGACGCTCGCATCCAAATACGAAGACGCGCTCACCTCAAAGCGGTGCTCGAACCAGCCCAGATACCAAAACCAGTCGGTGTAGTACACCCATGAGTTCTCGTTCATGGCGCGCACATGGGTCGGGTCTTGCCAGGCGGACAAAGCCCTTTCATAAGGCACCTCAATTTGGAACTCGCCGCCCACCTTCAGCAGGCGCAAGCCATTGCTCATCAAGGTGACCAGATCAGGCACATGCTCCAGCACATTGTTCGCGTGGATGATGTCCACACTGCCTTCTTCGATCACAACAGGGCCCACCACGTCTGATTCAAGGGCGAGTGGCAGCGTCAGTGGCTCTGCCAAATTCAGCAGCAAGTCAGGCTGAGCACGCTCAATCACATCCAAATTCAACCAGCCCGGTTTGTAGTCTTTGCCTGAACCCAAGTGGATCAACGTAGGCGCCCACGCGCCTTGCGGCCGACGCTCGTGGTGTACTTGACCAAAGCCTGCTGCAAAGGCCAGCAAATCGGCATAAGCCTCCATCGGGTCGGCCTCACGGAATGCAGCCACCTGCGCGCGTGCGTCATCAAAGAAGGCTGGCGTGCCGAACTGCTTGGCAAAGAAGGTCTCCAGCTGATTGTCATCAAACCAAGTCACGCTTTGCTCAAATGCTGGGTGGTGGCCGCCCATAGGCCTGCGCTCTGAAATCACAGGCGTGCCCAACGACAAACAGTGCGACACGCGCGCCTGCTCAAACCGGGCGCTGTCGTAAAACGGCGTGTTCAATACCGCTTTGGCTTGCATGATGAAATCATCGCGCTCAGGGCCATAAAGCGCGTGGTCAAACAAGGTGACTTGCACACCGGTAGACTCGATGCGTTCAATGATGGCTTGACGGCGTGGGTTCAGGCTACCAATGAACAAGAGGTCTATGGGGCGGTCTTCCAACTCCATGGCCTGTTTGGGCGCCAGGTACGGCGCATGCAAGAGCGGCATGATTTGCACGTCACCAAGGACTTCAGCATAGGCAGGCACATTGGCCGCGTCGTAGTCCACCACAGCCGATGTTTGCAACAGCGCCATATAAGCCTTTGACACAGAAGCGCCACCGTCACCCAGCTGCTCAAGGTTGACGAAAATGCAGCTGTAGCGTTGGCGCAAAGCGGGATCAAACCCCAGGTGCGCGCCCAACACGAAATTAACCGCATCGTGTCGAAGCCTGTTTTTGGCAATGGTCACATTCGCCCCGAACCGACGAAATTGGTATCGCAAGTACCGAGACTGATCCAAGAAGCCCAGTGAATGCACGTAGCCCATGGGCTGAACGATGCAGACGTGAATGGCAGGCAGGGTGTTCATGCGACGGTACCTTTCAGAGACATGGCTGTCGTGTGTATAGCGAATCATTCACAGGCTAGCCACTTGTTCACAAAACATGAGCCAGATATGAGGGTCATACCACGGCCTTATCCTGCGCAAGTGGCCCTTGGATGCCAATGTGATCAGGTGGCAAGCCCTCAGCCTGACGCTCAGCCATGCGCCACAACAGTTCACCGAAGTCATGCGCGTACTGATCGCTGTTAAACAAAGGTGCGGTATCGCGGGCACGGTGTAAGTGCGCACGCAGCGCTTGGCGCTGTGACACATCCCCTGCCAGCTCTAGAATCTTTGCCTTATAAGTATCAAGGTCATGGCAAACCAAATCAGGTAAGCCGACATTGACCAACAAGCTAGCGGCCACACGCGATGCAAAACTGCGCCCGGCATAGGTCACCACCGGCACGCCAGACCACAAGGCATCACTGACCGTGGTGTGCCCATTACAAGGCCACGAGTCAATGTAGATATCAGCCAGCGCAAAACGACTGATGTGTTCATTGATGTGCATCTTGGGCGCAAAAATGAGCCTGCTGGGGTCAACGCCTCGCAACTCGGCTTCACGGCGCAAGGCAAGCGGCACGTCATCGGTCCACGCCAAAAGCCACAAAACGGCATGAGGCAGGCGTTTTAACAGATCGCACCACAAATCAAAAACTTCCGGCGACAACTTGAAGGGCTGATTGAACCCGCACAGCACCAAAGCATCTTGTGGCAAGCCATGCGCCCTTCTAGACTGAGGTTTGGGCAGCGCCCTTTGCCGGTCATTAGGCTGATAGCAGTGAGGCATCAAGGCCAGCTTCTCACTGTAGAAGGGTGCCTCGCTCAAGGGGCTGACGTAAGGATCCCCGATCATGTAGTCGATGTAGCTCGCCCCACTGGTCCCTGGGAAGCCCAAGTAAGTCACCTGCACAGGCGCCGGGCGCCATGCAAAGATACCCAACCGCCCATTGACTGTATGTCCCTTGAGGTCAATCAACACGTTGATCTTGTCATCGCGGATTCGCCTGGCAGCCTGTTCATCACTGATGTCACCAATCTCCACAAAATCGTCTGCCACGGCCTTGATGCGCTGGCGCATGGGGCTGGCGTCATCGACGCCATGTGAATACAAAACCAACTCAAACCGATTGCGGTCCATTTTCTCAATCAACTCGGCCATGAGGATGGTCGTGGCGTGCTGGTGGAAGTCTGACGACACCATGCCCACACGCAGCTTGGCTGGCAAAGGGGCTGCCTGCCATGTTTGCAACGGTTTCGCACCGGCCACGACAAAATTGGCACACGCTTGCGCCGCCCTGAGTTGGCGCAGCACATCACCGGTGCAGGTCACGACCGCAAACACAGAGGACCACGAGATCGACGTGGGGGTCAGCGCATCCAGCAAAACCTCTGTCTCACGCAGATCCTCTTGCGACTTATCCCACTGGCAAAGCTCTCGGTTAATGAACCCCATCAAACTTCGGGTGGCCAACACGCCGCCATCCATGCCCACCAGCAACGCCGTCGTCAAGCACTCAACCGCCTCACTCTTCATGCCCACAGCGTTGAAGCACAAGCCCAGTCTGTAGTGGCTCATGGCATGGTCCACTTCCATGGACAGGCCTTCGAGCAAAATCTTGATGGCCTCGCGGTACCGTTTCGCGCTGAACAGGATATTGCCCAGCATTTGGAAGTAGTCAGCCCCTGGCTTGATGGCCGTGCCCACACTGAGCATCACATTGGCCGCATCGCTGTCACGGCCCACAAAGACCAGGCACTCGCCCATGAACTGCCTAGCCAGCACATTATCTGGCTCAGCAGACAAGATGATCTCGCCCTCGCGGATCGCTTCGTCTGGGCGCCTGAGTCTTAAGTAGGCACGCGCCAAGTTCAAGCGGTAGAGGGTATCGGATGGATTGCCCTGACATGCCCGCTCGAACAATTTGACTGCGCCAACCCAGTCTTGCTTTTTGCTCAGCGCCAACCCTTGTTGCCACTGCTGGTGAGATTGCTTCAAGAGTTTCGACTTGTGGCCGAAAACAGGAGGGTTCGTGGTTTGCATGACGAGTGACACCCATTGCATAAGAGAGAGTGCCATCAGTCTAAAGATCACGGGTTTGACCCGAGCGAAAAGATGCAACTCAAAGCAATGTCATTTCTCTCGACACTATTTCACGAATGCAGCCTGCGCTAAGCCCTCAAGTCCACACAAATGGACGCCGATATGCAAAGCAACGGTCTTAAACAAATGGTCCGTGGTCCGGTTAGCCGGCCGATGTTTCTGGTGGCAAGACCACTTCTGGAATGCGGTTGTCTAGTGTCGGTCTGGCAGTTGCGGTAGCTGTATCACCGCAGTATCAATGCCGGCACTTACTGCCGGGTAGTTTTGTAACCATAGGAGAAAACCATGCCCTCAATCATCAATACCAACATGAATTCGCTGACTGCTCAGCGAACCCTCGGCGCGTCACAAATGTCCCTGTCGACATCGATGCAACGCCTGTCCTCAGGCTTACGGGTCAACTCGGCCAAGGACGACTCAGCCGGCTTGTCCATTGCAGAACGGATGAACGCCCAGACACGCGGCATGAGCGTCGCCGTGCGCAACGCCAATGACGGCATCTCACTGGCGCAAACCGCTGAAGGCGCCTTGGGCAAAGTCGGTGACTCACTGCAGCGTATGCGTGAACTGGCTGTTCAAGCGCGTAACGCCACCAACAGCTGCAGCGACAAAGAATCACTGAATAAGGAATTCAAAGAGCTCAGCAAGGAAATCACCCGGGTGTTGGGTGGCACATCCTTCAACGGTTCAAACATGCTGGGCTCCCAAGTCGGCGGGCAAGCCAAGACCTTCCAAATTGGTGCCAATACAACCAGCAACGACGTGATCACGGTCACCACGACCAACATGACCACGCAAGGCAGCATCACTGCCGTCACTGGTGCCGCTGTCAACATCGGCAGCGGGGCCAGCACAGGCGCGATCAAGACAGTCATCGACAACATTGACGCTGCCATCGACAAGGTCAACGGTGAGCGCGCCATGTACGGTGCGACTCAAAGTCGCTTTGAATCAGTGATCTCTAACTTGCAGGTCTCGATCGAGAATCAAACCGCTGCCCGAAGCCGCATCATGGATGCCGACTTCGCGGTGGAAACGGCCAACCTGTCTCGAGCGCAGATCCTGCAACAAGCTGGCAATGCCATGATCTCGCAGGCCAATCAATTGCCGCAACAGGTGCTCTCACTATTACGTTGATACCGCACCGCAAGCAGCTGGATCACCCTCCAGCAACGCTTCTAGCCGCCTTCGGGCGGCTTTTTCTTTTACAGGTCGAAATTGGCAGGTGAACATCTTTCTATTCGCACTTTTGACTTTCTAAAAAGCTCCGAATATTCATATCACTGGCTGAAGGATTTTTTATGAGTCTTTTGGCACACATTTGATAGCCGGCTTCAACCCCGGAGCATGCCGAATTTTTAGGAGTGCGTATGCCTCAGACGATCAACACCAACCTGAACTCGCTGAACGCTCAGCGCAACCTCAGCACGTCACAGATGTCTTTGTCCGTGTCGATGCAGCGCCTGTCCTCCGGGCTGCGCGTCAACTCGGCGAAAGACGACGCTGCCGGGTTGGCTATCGCAGAGCGGATGAATGCACAAGTCAAGGGGATGAACGTCGCGGCGCGCAACGCCAACGACGGCATCTCACTGGCGCAGACAGCTGAAGGGGCCTTGGGTAAAGTCAGTGACGCCCTACAACGTATGCGAGAACTGGCCGTCCAGGCACGCAATGCCTCTAACAGCTGCAGTGACAAAGAGTCACTGGACAAAGAGTTCAAGCAACTCACCGCTGAAATCTCACGGGTGTTGGGGGCCACGACCTTCAACGGCAAATCGATCTTGGCAACAGGTGCAGGTGGCCTGAACTTCCAGATCGGCGCCAACACCACATCCAACGACTTGCTCACCATCTCAACATCCAATATGTTGACCAATGGCAGCATCACTGCGATCACGGGCACAGGCTCTATCCCGGGCTTGTCGATTGGCAGTGGAGCCAGCACAGGGGCGATCAAAACAGCGATCGACTCGATTGATGCGGCGCTGGACAAAGTCAATGAAGAGCGCGCTGTCTACGGTGCTACACAAAGCCGCTTTGATGCCATCGTGGCCAACTTGCAGGTGGCCGCTGAGAACCAGGTCGCCGCCCGAAGCCGGATCATGGATGCGGACTTCGCGGTTGAAACAGCCAACCTGTCTCGTGCGCAGATCCTGCAGCAGGCAGGCAACGCCATGGTCGCCCAAGCCAACCAACTGCCTCAACAGGTTCTCAAACTGCTGCAAGGTTGATGCTGGCCCCTCATTTGAGTGAAATCAGGATGAGACCTCTCAAGTCTTGATCGGGCAAGCCGAAATACACGATGTCCGGCGCGATCCGGACATCGGCTTTTCAGGCCGACCGATGTGAATCGCGATGAAGGAGTCTACGCATGACCACGACCTCAGGCACAACAGGCACACTCAGTTCACTGGGTTTGGGTAGCGGGCTGGACGCCAACGCCATCGTGACCAAACTGGTCGCCTTGGAGCGCCAGCCCATCGACTCTCTGCAAAAACAAGCTGACAAAATCCAGACCAAGATATCGGCCTTTGGCCAAATCCAGTCTGCCATGTCAACAGTGCGAGATGCAGCTAAAAAATTAGCCAATCCAGAAATCTGGGCCAGCACCGTCGCCACCTCATCGGACAGCACTTCTGTGAGCTTCAGCACATCGGCTGGCGCGGCGACAGGCAACTACAGCGTCACGGTGGGCTCCTTGGCTGCGTCACAGTCTGTCGTCACCAAAACGCCATTGGCGGCATCGACAAGCACACTGGGATCGGGCACCTTGTCTATTGAAATAGGCACCTGGAGTGGCACCACCTTCGCAGCCAAAGCAGGCACATCAGCCAAGACAGTGACCATTGCCGCAACCGATACCTTAGAGGCGATTCGGGACAAGATCAACGATGCCGCAGGCGGTGCCACCGCAGCCATCATCAAAGATGCGAGTGGCGCGCGCTTGGTCATGAGCTCATCCAGCACGGGCGCTGCCAACGGCTTTCGCATTCAAGCCACAGACACCGGGGACGCCAGCAACACAGACGATGCAGGCCTGTCCTCATTGGCTTATGACTTGGATCCGCTCAACCCCACACTGGGCACTGAGAAGAAACAAGACGCCAAAGATGCCGCAGCCACCATCAACGGTGTTGACGTCACATCCAGCACCAACAAATTCTCAGACGTGCTCAGTGGCATCACCTTTACCGTCGGCAAACTGGCCAGCACCGCCATCAGCGTTTCTGTCACCCAAGACAATGATGGCATCAGCAAAGCCATAGGTGAATTGGCCACGGGTTACTCTGCCCTGTCTAGTCTGTTGAAAACCAACACGAAG
Organism: Aquabacterium sp.; assembly: GCA_030654395.1. Lineage (GTDB taxonomy): Bacteria > Pseudomonadota > Gammaproteobacteria > Burkholderiales > Burkholderiaceae_C > Aquabacterium. The sequence goes on along the minus strand of JAURXM010000104.1, from coordinate 127,980 downwards.
TATGACGAAGGAACCAAGTCTGGTGGCGTGTTGCAAGGCGATGGCACCGCACTGGCTCTGCTTAACCAGTTCCGCTCCGCTGTGAGTGGCTCCTCAGGCGCGTCAAGTGTCTTCGCGACACTGTCGTCAATCGGCGTGGAGCTTCAGACATCAGGTGATCTGAAAGTCAATAGCACCAAACTAAGCAATGCGCTTGGTAAGTTATCTGAGGTCAAAAAGCTGTTCGCCAACTCAGACAGTGCCAATAGCGAGAACAATGGCATTGGTACACGACTGCGTACGCTGGGTGACAACCTACTCAGCTTTGATGGCGCACTCAGTTCACGCACAGCGGGCTTGAGAACGTCGGTCACCAAAAATAAGAAAGACCAAGATTCGCTCAATGCCAGAGTCGACCTGTACGAGGCACGGCTGCGCAAACAGTACACCGCACTTGACAAGATCATGGCGGGTATTTCCGCCCAAGGCAGCTACGTGAATCAAACCATCACCAACTGGAACAAGGGTTAGTGATTTTTTTCACAAACATGCCCTAAAGACTGCTGAGAGACTGCCGATACCCTGAACAGACAGGTTCGAATTCAATGGTTTGAGGCCATTTCGACCTGTTGGTTTAAGGTAAACAGAGCAGGACTCCATCATGGCTTCCGTCGGATCAACATCAAAAGTAGAAAGCGTGGACCTCCAAGCGATGGTTCATGCTGCATCTGCTTTTGTGCGACCTGAAGCCAAGGCAAACCCCGCCACAGACACCGACACAGAACAACAAGCCAGCATCTCACCTCTGGGCCGACTCAAGAGCGCCACATCGGCTGTACTTGATGCTGCTGCCCGACTAGACCAGGCACAAACGTGGTCAGCCACCAAAGCCACATCAAGCGATACGTCAGTCATTCAAGCAGACAGCGATGGCGCCAAGCTAGGCGAGCATGAAGTAGCCGTCAAAGTTTCAGCGACGTCTCAAACGGTCACCTCAGCGGCGTTTTCATCCTTGTCCACTGTGATTGGCATTGGCACACTCAACATCGAAATGGGCACGTGGAACGGCACCCAAACCGCTTTCGCTACCAACCCAAATTGGCCCAAAGCCAACGTCACCCTTGGCCCCAAAGACACCTCTCTGGAGCGCGTCAGAGACAAAATCAATGCAGCCGGGGTGGGCGTAGTCGCCTCTGTTTTGAGCGACTCAACCGGCTCACGTCTTGTCTTGAGAGCCACATCCACAGGCACCGCGCACGGTTTTAAAGTACACGCCGAAGCGCAAGGCAAGCCCGATAGTGACGCCGCGAAAAACCTCGCCGCGCTGGGGTTTGATCCCAGCGCCTTGGCAGGCAATACTGGCTCATCGCTGACACAAGCGGCCCAAGACGCGCAAGTTCAAGTCAACGGCAAAGATATACAGTCTGCTCAAAATCAAATTGAAGATCCAGACTCCGGCCTGCGCTTGAGTATCAAATCTGCGAGTCAATCTAAAGTCAAAATAAACGTGGAGCGCGACCCCGACGCTGCCCACGCAGATATCAAAGCGTTGGCACACGCCTATAACGCCTTACAGACGCAAAATACACAGCAAACACACGCAGATGCTCAGATTGACGCTGTCAGTTTGGACGCAGCCAACGACATCCAACGTCGCGTTCAAAACATATTCAATCCCTCGTCTGGACAGACTTCGCCACTGGCCAAAAAATTGCAAGACATTGGTGTTGATCTAGACCACCAAGGCCAACTGAGCGTAGACGATCAGCGCTTGAGCCAAGCTTTGCGTGACAAGCCAGATCAAGTCGAATCACTCTTTAAAGGCGTCAACACCCGCACGCCACATGAATCTGGCCTTGCCCATCAATTGCTGGGTAAGCCGACGCCCCACCAAGCAGCTGTAGATGACGCTGCCCGGAGCGACAAAGCCAAGCAAGAAGAGTTGAGCGCGGCCGGCGCCCTGTTCCGCAAAAAACTGCTGACTCAGCAATATGTGCAAGTCGATGAGCCCTCATCGAGCACAACGCACAAAGACGATTTGCGCATCCACACAAACGTAGCCTAAATACAGGCTATTTCTGGGGATCGGATCACGCTGTAGCGTTCAAGCTGCTGACGCTGATGCCGATAAAGGTTTTAACGCTGAAAACAGCATCACCCCAAGAGACCCAAGATGTACGCCACTGCCACAGGTTCTTCTGCCAGTATGTTCGGTTCCAAAAACATGAGCAGCGTTTACCGCCAGATTGACATCGAGACCGGTGTCAGTGGCGCCTCTGCTCATCAACTGATCACGCTGTTGTTCAACGGTGCCCTTGAATCCATTGCCAAGGCCAAAGGAGGCATCATCAACCGCGAAATCGAAGCCAAGTGCGCAGCCATTGGCAAGGCCGTTCGCATCGTCGATGAAGGCCTCAAAGCCTCACTGAACATGAGTGCTGGTGGCGACCTCGCAGAACACCTCAACGCCTTATATGGCTATATCACAGCGCGCTTGACAGTGGCCAACTTACGCAATGACGTGAGCGCACTGGACGAGTGCACCAAGCTCTTAACCCCCATCCGAGACGCCTGGGTCGCCATCGCCCCACAAGGCGCATCCCCCGTCCGCGCAACCATGGAGGTGCGAGCATGAACGCCCCAGAAATGTTCACCCTAGATGACCAAACCATATCGGACGGCAACCTCTTGAGCTACTACGAAGCCATCGAACACGCCAGCCACGACATGCTTGTCGCTGCGCGCGCCGGAGACTGGGACACCGTTGTCCGATTGGAAGGCGCGTGTGCCGTCCTGATTGCACAACTCAAGCACTCGTCCGATGCGCACCCGTTGGGCCCCAATGAGGTCTCACACAAGACCAAAATCATGCAGCGCATTTTGATCAACGACGCCGAGATCCGCAACTTAGCTGAACCGTGGATCAACGACCTCAGCCGAATGATGGGCAGCGAGGCAAATCCCCAAAAGATGCACTGAATAGGTTGAGCCCGATCATGCCCGGATCACACTCAGACGATGGCGCACTAGACGACTACCGCGTCACCTCACCCGTCGAAATACAGGCTTTACTGCAACAACTGCTCGATGCACGCACACTGGTTACGCTCAGCGGCCCCAGTGGCGACACCTACATCACCCTGATGTGGTCGGCCGACCCCGTACGCAAAATACTGAGCTTCAGCGCCGAAGATGGCGACGCCCGGCTGCAAAGCCTGCTGGAGACAGGCGAGATCGTCGCGGTGGCCTACCTCGATAGCATCAAGCTCCAGTTTGACTTGGATGGCGTGATGGAGGTGCATGGCGGCAGCGAGCACACGCTCAACGCCCGCTACCCTCTTGCGCTGTTCAGATTCCAGCGCCGCTTGGCGTTTCGGGTCAAACCTTTTTCAGTCAAAACACCGATGGCGCGGTTTCGCCACCCGGCGATGCCCGACATGCAACTGTCGCTGCGCATCTTGGACATCAGCTTGAGTGGCATCGCCCTGTTCCTGCCTGAGAACGTGCCGATGATCACCGCTGGCGTGAAAATCGGCCTGTGTCAACTTGACCTCGACGACGACACCCACTTGGACGTGACCTGCGTGATCCACCATGTGACCGCCATACACCCCGAATCACACGGCACCCGCTTGGGTTGCGAGTTGATCGATCTGGACTGTAGCGACCGCACTTTGCAGTCCTACATCAACCAGACCCAAAAACGCCGCCAAGCGCTGGCAAACGAAGCGCGTTAATTGCAGCCTGCGGGCTATGAACCCCTGCTGTGGCTGATAGCATCAGCGCATGGCATCGTCAATTACACCCCCCGCACACACACAGACCCCATGGGTCATCGCCACACGTGAAAGCCGGCTGGCCATATGGCAGGCCGAATACGTCCGCGACCTCTTGCAAGACCGCTTCGCCCAGCCTGTATCCCTGCTGGGCATGACCACCAAGGGCGACCAAATTTTGGATCGCGCCTTGTCCAAAGTCGGAGGCAAAGGCCTGTTCGTCAAAGAACTGGAAGTCGCCATTGAAGAGGGGCGAGCCGATCTGGCCGTGCACTCGCTCAAAGATGTCCCCATGGAACTGCCCGACGGCTTCATCTTGGCGGCCGTGCTGGAGCGCGAAGACCCCCGTGACGCGCTGGTGTCCACCCGCTACGCTTGTTTGGCCGATTTGCCTCAGGGCGCCGTGGTCGGCACATCCAGCTTGCGCCGCATGGTGCAGCTGCGCGCCCGTCGCCCCGACCTGCGCATTGAAGCACTGCGAGGCAACTTGGACACCCGCCTGCGTAAGCTGGATGAAGGCCAGTACGACGCGATCGTCTTGGCTGCAGCCGGCCTCAAACGCTTGGGACTAGCCGACCGCATCCGCGAGCTGATCAGCATCGAGGACATGCTACCCGCTGCGGGGCAAGGTGCCTTGGGGCTGGAGATCAGGCAAGATCATGCTGAACTAGGCCCCGCCTTACTGAGCTTGGCGCACGAGCCGACTTGGCTGGCCACACTGGCTGAACGCGCCGTATCGCGCGCCATGGGTGGCAGCTGTTCGATGCCGCTCGCTGCATTCGCCCAATGGCAAGACACGGACGACGCACAACCGACCTTGATTTTGAAAGCGCTGTTAGGGCATCCAGAACTGCCGACCTTGGTACAAGCCCGCGCACAAGGCTGGCCCAGCACGCATGAGCAAGCACAAGCCATGGGCCAAGCCGTGGCAGAGCAACTCAAAGCGCAAGCCGGCCCTGAATGGCTGGCGGCCCTGTAAATTGCGACTGCTGGTCACACGCCCAGAGCCCCAAGCCAGTGCGTGGGTTGAAGGCCTGCGTGCGCTGGGGGTCCCAGCACAAACCCTGCCGCTGATCGCCATCACCGCCCCGGCCAACCCAGAGGCCGTGGCACAGATTTGGCAGCACATCGCAGACAAAGCGGTGCTGATGTTTGTCAGCCCCGCAGCCGTCGAGTGGTTCTTTAAACTGCGGCCAGATCAAGCCAAGTGGCCTGCCCAAACACTCGCGGCGGCGCCGGGGCCAGGGACGGCCCAGTGCCTGATCAAAGCGGGCGCCACAGCTGGTTTGACGCCACAGCAACTCATCAGCCCCCCGGAACACGCTGAACAGTTCGATTCAGAAGCCTTGTGGCCTTGCTTGGCTGACCGGGATTGGCAGGGGCAAACTGTCAGCATCATCAGCGGCGGCGACCAGCAAGAAGCAAAAGGTCGCACTTGGTTGACCCAGCAATGGCAAGCACAGGGCGCGAAGGTTGAGACCGTTTTAACCTACCAACGCACGACGGGCCAATGGACGACAGCACAACAAGCGATCGCCCGCCAAGCCTTTGACCAGCCTGACGCACACACTTGGCTGTTCAGCAGCTCACAAGCCATCGACCACCTACTAAGTTGTCACCTGCCCGCATTGGCGCGCCAAACCGCCGTCGATTGGTCCCAAATTCAGGCCTTGGTCACCCACCCCAAAATAGCAGAACGTGCCCGCCAACTGGGTATCACCCACATCAACCAGACCCGCCCCACCGTTGAGGCAGTGGCGCAAGCACGACGATCTGCAAAGTAAGCCCCTTCCCGACCGCCGTCTTCCACTGTGCTTTTCAGGCACGTCGATACAATCGTTTTATCGTGACCGACACCAACGCCACCCTCACCCCCAGCGCCACACCCGAGTTCGAGCCGTCAACGGCCGAGCAGCAGGCGCCCTCAGACCCGCCTGCCAACTGGGTGCTCTGGGCCGTGGTGGTGCTCAGCATCGCTTCGGGCGGCGCAGGATGGCTGGCGTGGAACACACAAAAAAAGGTCCAAAGCCTAGAGCAAGAGCTTGTTCGCCGGCAAAGCGACAGCCAACGCCAGTCGGTCGAAGCTCGGCTACTGGCCAGCCAAGCCCAAGACTTGTCGCGCGAAGCCGCTGCCCGAACCACCTTGCTTGAAACCCGCTTAGCCGAAGTGGCGTTGCAGCGCACACAAATTGAAGACCTGATCAAGACGCTGAGCCTGTCGCGTGATGAAAATCTGGTGTCAGACATTGAAGCCAGTTTGCGCGTGGCCAGCCAACAAGCGGCACTCACCGGCAGCGCCGAGCCCTTGGTTGTCGCCATGCAGTCAGCCGATGACCGGCTGACCCGCACCCACCAACCACGCTTGGACAACGTCAGGCGCGCACTGGCCAAAGACTTGGATCGCGTACGCAGCACCCGCGTGGCCGATTTAAGCTCGCTGACCATCCGCTTAGATGAAGCGGCCAGGCTCATCGACGAAGTCCCCCTGCTCAACCAACCTGAAACCGTCCTACCCACCCCAAGCCGCAGTACGCCATCCAAAGGCAAAAGCAGCGCAGCAGCCTCCGCACCCACACCTGCAAGCCGAGACACAGGCGAGCCAAGCTGGGGCAGCCATGTGCTGGGCTGGAGCAAAGGCGCAGCACAGACCATATGGGACGAAACCCGCGGTCTGATTCGACTGACCCGCATCGCACGCCCAGAAGCCATGCTGATAGCACCTGATCAGGCGTTTTTCTTGCGCGAGAACATCAAACTGCGCTTGCTCAATGCCCGATTGGCTTTACTCAGCCGCCAAACAGCTGTGGCGGTAGCCGATCTACAAGCGATCCAGTCTGTCGTGCCGCGCTACTTTGATCTGCAATCGCGCAAGACCCAGCTGTTGCAGTCGATGCTCGCTGACGTCACGACACAAAGCCAACAAACTGCCGTGCCACGGCCAGATGACACCTTGGCCGCTTTGGCAACAGTGTCAGGTGGACGCTAAACCATGCGCACCATCGTTTGGCTACTTTTGCTGGCTGTGGCTGCTGTCGTGGGAGCCACAGCGCTGGGCGGCAACGACGGTTTGGTCACCATTTTCTGGCTAGGTTGGCGGACAGATATATCACTCAACCTCTTCCTGCTTGGTTTGGTTCTGATCTTCCTGACCGTTTATTCCATGACGCGTGGCCTCAATGGCCTGCTGGCCTTGCCAGAGCGTGCCAAACGCTGGCGCGTCGCCCAACGTGATCGGCTTGCTCAAGCGGCACTGCGTGAAGGCCTGAGCATGTACATGGCGGGCCGATACACACGCGCTCACAAGGCGTGTCAAAAAGCCGTATCCATCCAGGCCGACACACCCGAGTTGACGCTCGATGCTGAGTTCACCGCCTTGGCCAACTTGCTATCCGCTGGCAGTCTCCATCGCCTGCAAGACCGCACGCGCCGCGATGAACACATCAAACGAGCCCTCGATTTATCACGCCTCACACGCAAGCCCCGCGCCACGGAAGAAGGTGCAAGGCTGTTGGCCGCCGAATGCGCTCTAGATGACCGCGACGCCCACCGCGCACTGCGTGATTTGGCTGAACTGCCAGCCGGTGTGGCACGCCGAACACAGGCTTTGCGCCTTAAATTGCAAGCCAGCCGGCTGGCGCGCCAGCCAATGGAAGCACTCAAAACTGCTCGCCTGCTGGCCAAACACCAAGGCTTCGCCGCATCCGCCGCAGAAGGCCTGTTGCGTGCGCTGGCCACAGAAGCGCTGGCCACTGCACGCGATGCAGATCAACTGCGCACGCTGTGGCAAAGTCTGGACGCCCAAGACCGCCGGGACCCACTGGTCGTGGCCCATGGTGCACGCCGCATGGCCGAGCTGGGTGCACACGTTGAAGCACGCCAATGGCTAGCCCCGCTATGGGATCGCATCGCGCAATTGCCCGTCGATGCCATTGAGGCCCTATCCGATGCACTGAGCCACAGCCTGATCGGCCTAGAGGCCGAATGGCTGCCCCGGCTAGACGCCACCACACCGGCCGCCCTGCGCAACCCTGCCTTGGCGTTGACACTGGGCCTGGCCTTGTCGGAGAGGCAGCTGTGGGGCAAATCACGCGGCATGCTGCTATCAGCGGCCAATGACCTGCAACTTGACCTACCCCGACGGCGTGTGGCTTGGGCAAAATTAGGCCAACTGGCTGAACGTGAAAACCGCGCCGACGAGGCCGCCCGCTTTTATCGCCTAGCAGCGCTGCTGAAACATGATTAAGCGCCATTAACCTACAGTTACGCGTAAACCATGCTATAGTCTCGCTTCTCGGCGGCTGTAGCTCAGTTGGATAGAGTACTTGGCTACGAACCAAGGGGTCGTGGGTTCAATTCCTGCCAGCCGCACCAGCTTCTCCCCAGAAAACGGTGCACCGAGAAAAAATTAGCGGCTGTAGCTCAGTTGGATAGAGTACTTGGCTACGAACCAAGGGGTCGTGGGTTCAATTCCTGCCAGCCGCACCATATGAATCAAGGACTTAGAGTCGAAAGACACTAAGTCCTTTTTTCTTTATGGCGTCCTATGATCGTGTGTGTGGGGGGCTGCAGTCAAGCACACAGTTTGGCGACCGCATCCACCAATTGAGCAGGTTGAAACGGTTTAACCACCCAGCCCCGCACGCCTGCTGCGCGGCCTTCAGCCTTGATAGCTGGGCTCGACTCCGTGGTGAGCATCAAAACAGGCGTGAATTTGTGTGCCGACTCTTTGACGTGCTTTACAAACGTGAGCCCATCCATGCGTGGCATATTGAAGTCGCAAATGATCAGGTCAAGCTTGGGTGTCACCAGCTTTGCACAAGCGTCCAAGCCATCAACGGCCTCAATCACGTTGTAGCCCGCCCTGGTCAGCGCCATATTGACCACTTGCCGGATACTGCCTGCATCGTCAACGATCAAAATAGTTTTACTCACAAATAACCTCACCTTAGACGGGATACAGAATCACCTAGCCTAGCCCAGCCGCTCAGAGAGCTAAGTTGACAGTCACCCAACAACTGATGTGCTTTTCTGGCTTTAGCTCACGAAGCAACGCGGCTCAAACGCCTGCGTGTCACCCAAAAGGCAACGCCGAGCAACACAGCGCAAGCAAGCAAGGCCACATAACTGCCCCAGCCAGGTGATTGCCAAGCTGCGGTCAAGCGCCCCATGAACAGGGAAATCAGTACCGTGCCAGGCAACAAACCTAAGAAGGTACCCAGCGCATAGTCAAACAAGCGGACACGCAAAGCACCCGCCAGCATATTGACCATGATGAAAGGGGCGACCGGCAAGACACGTATGGCCATGACAGTCAACAAGCCGCGCTTTTGAAGGTGACGAGAGACCAGCGACAAGCGCCCTGTGGTCCATCTGTCCATGGTTTGTGCACCGGCAAAACGACCCATGCCATAAGTGACCACGGCACCAAGCACCATGCCGAACAAAGCGTAAGCCATGCCAGGCCAAGGGCTGAAAATCAAGGCCCCAACCGTGATCAGCACAAGCACAGGCATGCCCAGCATCACCGCCACAACGTAGCCAGCCATCACGGCCAAAGGCCCCAAGGGGGCATCGAGCCATTGACGCCCCATCACACTCAGGGCCTGCGGATCTAACCAATGGTGCATATGGGGTTGACGCAAAAACAGCGCCAAGCCCAGCAAACCGCCGCAATAGACGACCAACAACAACCAGCGCCACAACTGGCCCCGTGCCCCCACGACCTTCACGTTCACGCCGAACTCCATCTGAGAGGTGCCTGCCCACCCCATCATTTTCACAGGCGTGTTCATTTTGAGGTACGCCGCAAGGCATGTCAGCCGGTGCTTACCTTGCCTTCTTCCTCGACCCCCCTTGATTCGGGGCTCATTTGCGCTGGCAAACGCAAGCGCACCGTGGTGCCCTCGCCCAAGGTGCTCAATACGTCAACGGTGCCTTGATGCAGGCTGACAATCTCCTTGACCAAGCTCATACCCAAACCTGTGCCAGGGATGTTGCCTGATGGGTCAGCACGGAAGAAGCGCTCAAACACCCTCGCCAGCTGATCGGGCGACATGCCAATACCCTTATCCTGGACTTCAATGACCACCTGCTGCTGGTCTGCATCAAAGATCGCTCGAAGTTGGATGTCGCCGCCCTTGGGCGAGTATTTGTACGCGTTGGACAGCACATTGAGCACCGCCTGCCCCAGCTTGTCCGTGTCTGCTGCAACAAGCACATCCGTCACATCCAAACTCACGCTTGCCTTAGGCCTGTCGTCTGGCACTTTCAAGCCGGCCAAAGCCTGCTCAATGATCGGCCAAACGGGTTGCAAACGGCGGTTGAAATCCTTACCGCGTCGCGCCTCGATCCGCGCCAAGTCCAACAACTCGTTGACCAAGTTAATCAAGATGCCCGCTTGTTTGTGGATGGTACCGAGCATGTCTTGGCGGTGCTCATCCTTGAACTGGCGCTTGAGCAACAACTCCGTGAAGCCAAATATGCTGACCATCGGCGTGCGCAATTCGTGTGCCGCCATGGCCAGAAACTCGCTCTTCATCCGGTCCACCTCCAACTCATGGGTGATGTCTCTGAAGTACATGACCGTGTCTTGCTCCTGTGCGCCGTGGCGCACCCGCCTGAGCAAGGTCCGCACAGTGGGCGTGTGCATATGGAGCAAATCACGCCCCGGCACCTCACCAACAATGGCATCGCTTGCAGTGCAACGCGCCATCAGTGCATCTTCAAAGGCCACCACAGATTGACCCACCATGTCACCGGCAAACAGCCCGGTCATGCGCTCAAAGGCGGGGTTCACAATACTGACCTCGCCTCGTTTGTCCAGCACAACAAAACCGTCGGGGCTGAGATCAAACACCGCATTGAGTCGCTCCGTACGCAGGTATAGCGCAGCCTCAGATGCGATGCGTGCCGTGATGTCGTTTTGCACACCCACATAATGTGTCAAAACCCCCTCAGCACTCAAGACAGGTGAGATAGCCAAGTCGTTGTAGAACAGTCCGCCATCTTTGCGGTAATTACGCACCACAACTTGGCAGCTCTTCCCCTGTGCTATCGCCTCTCGCATGACTGAAATGGCAGGTTGATTGACATCAGCGCGCTGCAAAAAATGACAGTTATGCCCCAGCACCTCATCAGCTTCATATCCGGTAATCAACTCGAACGCCTTGTTCACATAAATGATGGGCTGATTGGGCAAGGTCATCGACGTGATGATCACGCCATCCGCAGACGAGGCCAAAGCACGCTCACGCAGCACCAGCTCCTGCTCTGCCCATTTGGCGTCAGTGGTGTCACGCACGATGAAGGTCTGCATCAACTCGCCATCCAGCTCGACACGCCGAGCTGACAGCGACACGGGGAACGCGGTCCCCTCCGCCCTGAATCCAGTCGACTCAAAGCCAATCACTCGTCCTGAGAACCCACGCTGTTCAAACCACTGATCTATTGCATCACGGTGCAGCACGGGCAAAATGGTCCCAATACCCTGACCAATCAATGAGGGCAACTCACGGCCAAACAAACTGGTCGTCGCTTGGTTGCACCAGCACACCACCCCTTGTCCATCGGTCATGATGATGGCATCAGGCGCCGTGTCCATCACAGCCTGATTGCGTGATTGTGTATGTTGCAGTGCCGCCGACATATCCCTGGCCATATCTCTGGCACGCCTGCGTGTCGAGATGAGCATCAAATAAACATGCAAGCTCCCTAAGGTGAACAGCACGCCTACACCTGCCGCGCCCCACATGGTGGCCTGACGCGACCAACTCTCTGCCCACCAAACGGCACCGACCACACACGCAGTCACCGCCACACCGACACTCAAAATGGCCGCAACCGCAACCGCAATGGGAATGCGGCCAGTTAGGCTCTCCAACTTCTTAAGTGCACTGACAACCGCCTCAGGCAGTTCATCGTTCACCGTGCTGTGGCTCATGACCTTCTCCCGCTAGGAGCGACCGATACCCGCATCCAAACTCAGACAGTCAGTCCTGCCACCATGCCCTCTACACGGTCGAGCAACTCAATCGGACTGAATGGCTTGACCAAATAGGCGTCTGCCCCAGCAGCCTCTCCCGAAGCAAGGTCAGTGGCTTGGCCACGCGCTGTCAGCATCACGACCTGAATCTCACGCAATGCAGGATCTTGTTTGATGCGCTCACACACTTGGTAGCCATCGAGCAAACCCGGCATCATCACATCCAGCAGCATCAAATGAGGTTTGACGGCACGTGCCATATTGAGTCCGGTTTCACCGTCATTGGCTTCGTGAATTTCAAAGTCCCCAAACGCCAAGGTCATGCGAATGAGTTTGCAGATGTCGGCTTGGTCTTCAACGATCAAAATGCGGTGTGCCATCGTGAGCTCCTTACTGTGGTGACTGGGCGCTGGGCGTGTCGTCCAGCTTGAGCTTCTTACTCATGCTGCGTGCCATCAGCGCAGCCATGTCCAATGCGTAGCGTTGCGCCTGATCAACGGACAACTGCGCGTCTTGTGTGGCTGGTGCACCAGCCGGTATTTCGAGTACAAAGTCCACGCTGTCAAACTCATCCTCAATGCGCACCGAGCCGCCATGCTGAGTCAATATCCGCTGAGCCAAAGCCAGCCCGATACCGCGGCGTTGGTCACCGGGTTTGGCCGAATCACCTACGCCGAAAGGCACAAAGGCGCTGCGACGCTCATGGTTGGATACGAACAAGCCCTGATTGCGTGCCCGCACCACCACGCGTGTGCCCACACTTTGAACTGACAGCTCGATCAAACCACCGGACTGAGCGCTTCTGATCGATTGCTCAAGGTACTCAGATACGGCCTTACTCAACCAGTGCGCACTGCCATAGACAACAGGCAACTCATCCGCGATGGCCGCAAAGGCGATGGTGACGTTGCGTGCGCGCGCTTGAGGCATCACCTCAGCCAAGGCTTGCTGCAACAAAGTGGGCAACATGATGCGCTCGTCGCGTTGCATGGCGCTTTCACCAAAAACGGCGACCAAGTCTCGCAATTTACCCAGCTTGAGAGACAAGGCTGCGGCCTCATTGACCATCACTTTGAGATCACCGGCTGCACCCTGTTGCTGCACCAACTGTGCGGTTTGGGGTAGTTTCAAAGCGAGTGCTTCAATCGGTGCTGCCATCTCAGCCTCAACGTAGCCAATGAGGTTCTCCAGCGCCTGTGCATACCAGCGTTCTTCAGAGACGTTGTTGAGCACCACCATCAGGTCTTGCCCCACCGGGGCATTGATCACCGAGGCGCGAATGGTATCGGGGTGCGTTTCCTGCGTGGTCAACTCAAAAGCAAAGGGCAGCTGGAGCATGCTTTGCCCTGCCGCCTTCACGGTTCGCTCGGCCACGGGGTCCAGCATGGGCTGCCCCAAAATAACCGGCGTCATCTGGACAGCGGCTTTGTTGGCGTAGCGCACCACGCCATTGCGCTGCACCCAAACCACACCGCTCTTGACCTGGTCGAACAACTGACGAAATGCCTCGTTCATGGTGGAGCCTCTTTGGTTTTTATCGCGACACAGCGCGTTGCCCCAGCAACCAGCGCCCCACACGCACCGCAACCGTCTCTGCCGTCACGGGCAAACGCAGCACTTCGGCCGATTGAGGCAAACCGCCTCGGATCGATATCTCTTGATCGCTGCATGCGGTGAGCACCAAAACCCGCATATTGGCAATGGGTTCGCAGCGCTCCAAGGTTCGGAGCATGGCCATGCCATCCATACCGGGTAAATCCAAATTCGTGATGAGCAGATCAGGTGCCTTTTGCCCAATTTGCAGCAATGCCAAATAGCCTGTTTCGGCATAGCGCAAGCTGACAGCAGGCCCGTAAGGCGCCATCGCTTGGGCACAACGGATTTGCCAATCTTGATCATCGGCGACCAACAAAACCTCTAAAGGTGCCGTTGCATGTGAAGACTCATTCAAGCCCCCTTGAGAGGCGGTCACCGCGGCTTTGGCATCACGACCGCTCAGACCTGAGCGCAGGACTGGTTCGCCACCAAGGCCCGTGCTCATCGCCAGCGCCTCGACCGCGTTATAGGGGATGCGGCGGTGCCCCCCTGGGGTGCGCGCCGCAGGCAGGATGTCGGCCTCCACCCACAGTTGCACGGTGCGCAACGACACGCCTAAACGCACAGCTACTTCACGGGTTGTCAGCATGCGTGCAGCAGGGCCGAGCGGGATCACTTGAGACATCGCGTACCTTCCACTTTCTCGTTGAAATGAAGTCTTGGCTCTGTTATCGGCACTGATTTCATTTTTGCGAGATTAAAAGCAACGTGGTGTCCTTTTATCTGCACAAAAGATGGGCTGCCGTGAACAAATGACGGTTTAGGCACCCCCCAAGGATTGGGCACAATCCCCCTATGAGCAAAGCCTTCACCACGGAGCCCGATGGCGATGACGACGACGCGTTGTCCTTGCCCCCGTTGCCTGCCGGCAGCAAAAACTACATCACCCCCCAGGGCTACCAGCGCCTGCGCTCAGAGTTGCTGAACCTGCTCGATGTGGAACGCCCCAAAGTTGTCGACATCGTCCACTGGGCAGCATCCAATGGAGACAGATCAGAAAATGGGGACTACATCTATGGCAAAAAACGGCTGCGCGAAATAGATCGCCGTATCCGCTTCGTGACCAAACGGATGGACATCGCCGAAGTAGCAGACCCAGCCGTGCACCATGGAACCGATCAGGTCTTCTTTGGCGCCACTGTGACGTACGAAAATTCAGCTGGCCTGGCACGCACGATCACCATCAAAGGCATTGATGAGGTCGACCCCTTGCTGGGTGAAGTCAGCTGGGTCTCGCCCATAGCGCGTGCACTGCTCAAAGCCCGCGAAGGCGATGAGATCCAACTGATGACACCAGGTGGGCTAGAACGGCTAGAGATCATCGCGGTCACCTACCCAGCCCCTCAAGCCGCTACAGAGGGCTGATCAGGGGCATCTGCGCTCGGCGTTGAGCACCACCGGACAACGCTTGAGCGCTCGGATGATCTCGTTCAAGTGATCGGTATCACGCAAGGACAAGGTCAGCTTCAACTCAGCCGTCTCACCCAAGCGTTCATCGCCCATTTCAATGTGCGTGATATCGGTCTCGGCACTGCCAATGGCCGCAGCAACTTGAGCCAGCACGCCCTTGCCATTGGCCACAAGAACCGTCACGACGGTATCAAACAGCTTGGTCAAGTCATCAGCCCAACTGACGTCAATCCACCGCTCACGGTCGCGCTCAAACAGGCGCTTACCCACACCACAAGCCTGCGTGTGCACCACCAAGCCTTCGCCACGGCCCAAGTAGCCAGAGATCAAGTCCCCCGGAACAGGACAGCAACACCTTGCCAATTGCACGGTGGCGCCTTCACTGCCGTCAATCACAACCGTGCCCTGAGAGCGCGAGTCGTCTGCGAGGCGGCCTAAGCTCAAAGTCAGCGCATCGGGACGCTCACCTGACTCAGCCATCAACTGAGCCAGCCGCTTGGCCACCATGGTGGCAATTTTGCGGCCAAGTCCAATGTCAATCAGCAACTCATTGCGTCCGCGGTTGCCGCCCCATCGAGCCAGTACCTGCCACAGTGCGCCTGCGTCACCCTCGCTCTCCTCGTCGCCTGGCGGCAAGGACAAGCCTTCGGCACGAAGCGACTGCACCAGCAGCTTCTCACCCAAGTCCAAAGACTCTTCGGCCTCCATGTTCTTGAGGTAATGGCGGATTCTGGAGCGTGCCCGGCCTGTGCGCACAAAATTCAACCAGCTCGGATTAGGCTTGGCACTTGGCGCGGTGATGACCTCAACCACATCGCCGCTGCGCAACTCTGTCCGCAAGGCCACGGGGTCTCCGTTGACCTTGGCCGATACGCAGCGATCCCCCACGCCAGAGTGAATGGCGTAAGCAAAGTCCACAGGTGTCGCCCCTTTGGGTAAGGCCACGATGCGCGATTTGGGCGTCAACACATAAACCGACTCCGGGAACAGGTCGATCTTGAGGTGCTCCAAGAACTCAGCCGAGTCACGCGTTTCATGTTGGATATCGACCAAGGACTGCAGCCACACGGCAGCCTGCTGAGGCGACGAATCGTTGGCCGCTTCGGGCTCTTTGTACATCCAATGGGCGGCGATGCCTTTCTCGGCCACCGCGTGCATGGCTTGAGAGCGCACCTGAAACTCCACCGCCGTGCCGACAGGATTGGCCAGCGTCGTATGCAGCGACTGGTAGCCGTTGGCCTTGGGGATGGCGATGTAGTCTTTAAATCGCCCTGGCAAGGGCTTATAGAGCTGGTGCAGCACGCCCAAGGCCCGATAGCAATCGAGCAGCTCACGCGCAACGATGCGAAACCCGAAGATATCGCTCACCTGTGCAAAGCTCAGGCGCTTCTCGATCATCTTGTTGTAGATCGAGTAAATGGTCTTCTCACGACCATAGGCCTCAACCTGCATGTCGGCATCATGGAAGGCTTGCTCGACCTCGCGGCGGATACGGTCAACCAGATCACGCCGGTTACCACGTGTCTTTTTGACCGCTTTGGCCAGCACGGCGTAGCGCCAAGGGTTGATGTACTGGAACGACAGTTCCTGCAATTCGCGGTAGGTCTGGTTCAAACCCAGCCTGTGCGCAATGGGCACGTAGATATCCAGTGTCTCGCGGGCAATGCGTGCGCGTTTGTGCGACGCCATGGCATCCATGGTGCGCATATTGTGCAGGCGGTCAGCCAACTTGATCAGGATGACGCGCACATCACGCGCCATCGCCAAAAGCATTTTGCGGAACGACTCGGCTTGCGAGTCTTCTTTGGTTGAGAACTGGAGCTTGTCCAGCTTCGTCAGGCCATCCACCAACTCAGCGGTCGGTGCGCCAAAACGCTCAATCAGTTCGATCTTGGTGACGCCGCAGTCTTCCATGGCGTCATGCATGAGCGCGGCCATGATGGCCTGCGCATCGAGCTTCCAGTCGGAGCACAAACCAGCCACGGCAATGGGGTGTGTGATGTAGGGCTCACCGCTGGCGCGGAACTGTCCCAAATGGGCCTCATCCGCAAAGCGATAAGCATCCCGGACGCGGCGAATATCCGCCTCATCCAAGTAGTCGAGCTTGTGGGTCAGGGCTGCAAACGAAGCCGCTGCCGCATCGGTGGCCAGGGTCATGTGTTAACTGTAGCTTGGTTGCGAGCCTGTGGGGTTGCCTGAATCAGCAGAATCGATCAGACCAATAACAAAGGCCCGTATTGAACGGGCCTTTTGCTTGCACTGCGCTGGCGTTCAGCGCTTGACCAAAGCTCAGGTCGGCACCTTGCGCAGCATTTCCATGCCGACTTGACCCGCAGCGATTTCGCGCAGCGCGGTCACGCCAGGCTTGTTGCGCGACTCAATCTTGGGTGTATGACCTTGGCTCAACATGCGAGCACGGTAAGTTGCCACGAGCACCAGTTGGAAGCGGTTCGGGATCTTTTGCAGGCAATCTTCAACGGTGATGCGGGCCATGAGGCACTCCAGTAAACGTTCAACCGGCCAATTTTAAGCCAATCAAACCAGATTGAGGGCACGGAACACAGCTGACTTGTTCCGGCGTTGAGCTGCGTATTTTAACCGCTGTGAGTGAACAATGGCTTTTAAATCGAACAAAGCCGACTCAAACAGCGCATTGATCACCACAAAATCGAAGAATTGCGCCTGTCCGACCTCGACCTTGGCATTGGCCATGCGGATATCGATCACCTCTTGCGAGTCCTCACCTCGGCGATTCAGACGCTGCAGCAGCTCTTCATAGCTCGGCGGCAAGATGAAAATCAAGATGGCGTTGGCGAAAATTTTCTTAATCTGCAATGCACCCTGCCAGTCGATCTCCAGCACCACATCTTCGCCACCCTTGATGCGCTCTTCAATGGCTTGGCGTGAGGTCCCGTAGTGGTTGCCATGCACCTCGGCGTGCTCAAAGAAATCCCCGCGCTCGACCATGGCCAAAAAAGACGGTGCGTCGGTGAACAGGTATTCGCGTCCGTGTTGCTCCTGCCCGCGCGGCGCACGCGTGGTGTGCGAGATCGACACCTGCAGCCGCGAATCGACCTCCAGCAAAGCGTTGACCAAGCTGGATTTTCCGGTGCCGCTAGGCGCCGAGACCACAAAAAGGTTACCTGGGTAGTCCATGTCATTCACTCCAGCACTCGCCGGCGACGTGCCAGCGTGGATAAGGGGCCGTTGGCGCCATGTTAGCGACGGTCATTCAATGTTCTGAACCTGCTCACGCATCTGCTCGATCAAAACTTTCATTTCGACCGAAATCTGGGTCAACTCAAGGGCTGCAGCCTTTGAGCCCAAGGTATTGGCTTCACGATGCAGCTCTTGGATCAAGAAGTCCAACCGTTTGCCTACTTCACCGCCTTTTTTGAGCAAACGCGCGATCTCATCCAAATGTGCCTTGAGACGCTGCAACTCTTCATCCACGTCAATACGCAGGGCATACGCCGCCGCTTCGCTCAAAGCACGCTCTTGCGCAGCCTCTGGCGTGATCGTGCCGCCCACTGCCACCAGCGCATCTTGGTACTTCTGGATAAACCGCTCCTGCTGGCGCAATACCGCCTGAGGAACCAACGGTGTCGCTTGTTCAGCCAGCGCCTGTAAACCCTTGAGCTTGTCTTTGAGGATGCCGACCAGACGGCCGCCCTCGCGCTCACGCGCCTCGCGCAGCGCTTCAATGCATTGGCGTGCCGACTCCAAGGCGGCATCCTCCAGCTTGACAGTCGGGGTAGCTGTACGGCACCACGTCAGGACCTCGTTGACCGACAAAGCGCCCGCTTTAGGCAACCAGTTTTGCACCGTACCTTCCAAACGAGCCAAGGTGTGCAACTGATCTGGCTGAGGCATAGGCCAGCCCGCATCGGCTGCGCGCTGAGGCTGCAAACGCAGTTCAATCTTGCCGCGCTTGAACGAGGCTGTGAGCAACTCGCGCAAAGCGGGCTCCAAACCACGAAACTCGTCGGACAACTTGAAGCTCAGATCCAAAAATCGGCTATTGACAGAGCGCAGTTCCGCCCCGACGCCACCTGAAGCGCTCTTGCGCACCGGCGTAGGCGAGTCCCCGTCCTCGGGGTTTTCACTGACGTGGTCGGGAGCCGACGCTACCGCGCAGGCAAAGCCGGTCATAGAGTAGACTGACATAGTTACTTGGACCCTAGACAAAAGTAGATTATGTCAAAGCCGAAACCTGCCCCGTTGCCCTCGGGCACCGTAGTGGGCGGCTATCAGGTCGTCAAAAAGCTCGCCGCAGGCGGATTCGGTGTCGTTTATCTTTGCGAGGACCCCGACAAAAGACTCGTCGCACTCAAAGAATATCTGCCCGCTTCCCTCGCAGACCGCGCCGCTGGTGAGTTGATTCCGCGCGTCAAACCCGACAAGCAGCCGCTCTACCGATTAGGTCTCAAAAGTTTTTTCGAAGAAGGCCGCTCTTTGGCCCAGATTGCCCACCCCAGTGTGGTGTCTGTGTTGAATTTCTTCCGAGAAAATGAAACCGTTTACATGGTGATGAACTATTTGCAGGGCGACACGCTGCAAGATTTCATCGTCACGGCCCGCGATTTAAAGCGCGACAAAGTCTTTCGCGAGTCCAGCATCCGTTCGCTGTTCGACGAGATTTTGCGTGGTTTGCGCATTGTTCATCAGCACAAAATGCTGCACTTGGACATCAAACCGGCCAACATCTTCATCACCAACGACAACAAAGCCGTGCTGCTCGATTTCGGTGCCGCGCGCGAAGTGCTGTCCAAAGAAGGCAACTTCATCCGCCCAATGTACACACCCGGTTTTGCTGCGCCCGAAATGTACCGCCGCGACGGCTCACTGGGACCTTGGACGGACATCTACGCGATTGGGGCGTGCATTTATGCCTGCATGCAGGGCTATCCCCCCAACGATTCGCCCCAACGTCTGGAAAAAGACCGCTTAGGGCTTTCTCTATCTCGCTTGCGCAACGTCTATTCAGATAACCTCATCGAGGTGACGGAATGGTGCATGTCACTCGATCCTCTGGCACGCCCGCAAAGCGTTTTTGCTTTGCAAAAAGAGCTAGCCCGAGAGACCGAGCGTCGCTACTCCAAACTCACTTTCGCGGAGCGCGTGAAGCTCCAACTTGAAAACCTCAAATCGGGTGCCAAAGCATGAGGTTCTCTGTTTACCAGATCAGCCGCAAGGGCGGACGTGAAAAAAATGAAGACCGCATGGGCTATTGCTACACGCGCGATTCAGGTCTGTTTGCCTTGGCAGACGGCATGGGTGGACACCCAGAAGGCGAAGTCGCATCCCAACTGGCGCTGCAGACCATGGCTGCGCTCTACCAGCGTGATGCCCGCCCCACACTGAGTGACCCCATCCGCTTTTTGCAAGACGCCATCATGGCCGGTCACCACCAACTGCTGCGGTATGCCAGCGAACGGGGCATGATCGACACACCCAGAACCACCATCGTTGCCTGCATCTTGCAAGGCAACTCAGCCTATTGGGCGCACTGCGGCGACTCACGCTTGTACTTTGTGCGCGGCGACAAACTCATTGCGCGGACACGCGACCACTCCTACTCCGAGTTGCAACACACCCTGTCATCCGTTGTCCCGCTTGACGACCGCTACAACCGCAACGTGCTCTTCACCTGCTTAGGTAGCCCGGGCAAGCCTGTCGTGGACACAGCAGGCCCGCTGATCATGCAAGAGGGTGACCGCATCATGCTGTGCTCCGATGGCATGTGGGGCACCGTCGAGGACGATGAAATCACCCGCAATTTGGCCACCCGCACCATCTCTGATGCGGTGCCAGAACTGGTCGAATTGGCTTTGCGCAATGGCGGTGTCAAGTGCGACAACGTGACCGTGTTGGCCATGGAATGGGAATCTGCATTCAACGAAGACCAACCCAACGTATCCACAGACACATTGGGTGACGCGGTGTTTGCATCCACCATCCAGGCCAGCGTCGGCAACACCGGCACGCCAGGTCAAAATGTGGGCGATGACGACTTAGATGAGGCCGAAATAGAGCGCTCCATCCGGGAGATCAACGAAGCGATCCGCCGTTCGGCCAGCGCTGCCAAAAAAGGCTGACCCCACTGCCACGATGCCCAAACAGCTGATCCTTGCCTCGAACAACGCCAAGAAGCTCCGCGAACTACAAACCTTGATCGCGCCCCTAGGTGTCGAACTGATCACGCAAGGCTCACTTGGCATCAGTGAGGCCGAAGAGCCCCACGTCACCTTCGTCGAAAACGCCTTGGCTAAGGCCAGGCATGCTGCGCTAGAGGGCCGAGGTGCCGCTGTGGCAGATGATTCAGGCCTGTGTGTGCGCGTTTTAGGAGGGGCACCGGGCGTGCGCTCGGCCCGCTACGCAATCGATGCAGGACGCATCCCAGAAGGCCTAGGTCAAGCGCTTGTCGATCCGGCCAACAACGCATGGCTGCTCGATCAGATGCAATGCCACAAGCAGCGTCAAGCCCACTTCACCTGTGTCCTCGTGGCCGTTCGCCACGCCAATGACCCTGAGCCCCTGATAGCCGAAGGTCACTGGGAGGGCGAACTGCTGCACGCACCGCTTGGCGAACACGGCTTTGGCTATGACCCCTTGCTGTGGATTGCCTCCCACCAACAAAGCGCAGCCCAGCTCCCAGCCGAACTCAAAAACAGCATCAGCCACCGCGCCTTAGCCTGCCAGCATCTGCTGCAACTCATCACAGCACGCTGGGGCGTCGACGACAGCCCTGTGTGGCCATGGCAACAAACATGATCCCCCTTCACCGCCCAGGCAGCCTGCAAGTGCTGCCGCCACTGTCGCTGTATGTGCACTTACCTTGGTGCTTGCGCAAGTGTCCGTACTGCGACTTCAACTCCCACGAGCAACGCAAGCCAGACGGCAGCATGGACTTGCCCGAACAAGCCTATCTGGATGCTTTGCGCGCAGACCTGGAAGCCGCCCTTCCGCAGATCTGGGGCCGCCGGGTGCACACCATATTCATCGGAGGCGGCACGCCCAGCCTGTTCTCGCCTGACAGCATAGACCGCTTGTTGGCTGACATCCGAGCGCGCTTGCCGCTTGACCCCGATTGCGAAATCACGCTCGAAGCCAACCCTGGCACATTTGAGAAAGACCGCTTCAAAGCCTTTCGCCAAGCGGGCGTCAACCGCCTGTCCATTGGCGTGCAAAGCTTCGATGATGCCAAGTTGAAAGCACTGGGCCGCGTCCACAACCGTGCACAAGCCATCGCCGCAGTCGAAGAAGCACAAAGCTGCTTTGACACCTTCAATCTGGATCTGATGTATGCACTGCCGGGTCAATCCAAGGTGGACTTAGAGGCAGACATCCAGCAGGCATTGGCCTTTACGCCACCGCACCTGTCGCTCTACCACCTCACGATGGAGCCCAACACGGTCTTCGCCAAGCAGCCGCCCAAGGATCTACCCGACGAGGACACGGCTTTTGACATGCTCGACCACCTCATCGAACGCACTGAAGCGGGTGGCCTGCAACGCTATGAAGTGTCGGCCTATGCCAGACCGGGTCACCAGAGCCAACACAACCTGAATTACTGGCAGTTTGGTGACTACCTTGGCATCGGCGCTGGCGCCCACAGCAAGATCAGCTCACCCGAGCGCATCGTGCGGCAAGTGCGCTGGCGCGATCCGGCCACCTACATGGACAAGGCCAGCCAAGGCTCGGCCATATCCAATGAGAACGAAGTCGCGATCAAAGCACGTGCCTTCGAGTTCATGATGAACGCCTTGCGCCTGAAAAACGGCTTTGAGCTCCTGCGCTTTACTGAACGCACAGGACTCACCTTGGCCAGCGTGAGCAAAGCCATGTCACAAGCCGAAGCGCAAGGCTTACTGCAACGTGATTTGGCCCGTGCGTGGCCCACGACCAAAGGCTTTGACTTCCTCAATGACCTTCAAGCCCTGTTTCTGCAGGGCTGAAGCATCAGGCTGTTTTCTTTTCGTCGCGCAACTCGCGGCGCAGGATCTTGCCCACATTGGTCTTGGGCAGATCATCACGGAACTCGATGTGCTTAGGGCACTTGTAGCCGGTCAATTGCTCATGGCAATAGGCCTTCAATACCGCCTCAGTCAAAGCAGGGTCCTTGCGCACGACGTACAACTTCACGGCCTCACCTGACTTGGCATCTTCCACACCAACTGCGGCGCATTCCAAGACGCCAGGATGCATGTTGACGACCTGCTCAACCTCGTTGGGGTACACGTTAAAGCCAGACACCAAAATCATGTCCTTCTTGCGGTCAACGATCTTGAACAAACCAGTCTCATCCATCACACCTACGTCGCCAGTACGGAAGAAGCCATCAGCCGTCATGGACTTGGCTGTCTCATCGGGGCGGTTCCAGTAACCGGCCATCACTTGCGGGCCACGGATGCAAATCTCGCCCACGCCGCCAGCAGCCAAGTGGTTGCCATCGTCATCCAAAATAGCCACATCTGTTGACGGGATGGGGTAGCCAATGGCGCCCGTAAAACCAGTGATGTCCAACCTGTTCGCCGTGGCCACAGGTGATGTCTCGGACAGGCCATAACCCTCAACGATCGGGCACCCTGTCACCTTCATCCAAGCCTCGGCAGTGGCCTGCTGAACAGCCATGCCGCCACCGTTGGAGACTTTCAAACCAGAGAAGTCGAGCTTGGCAAAATCAGGGTGATTGAGCAAGCCGTTGTACAGGGTGTTAACTGCCGGGAACTGGTTCACACGGTAGTTCTGCAGCGTCTTGATGAACCCTGGGATGTCACGCGGGTTGGGGATCAACACGTTCATGCTGCCCATGCGCGCGCCCATCATGTAGCAGACGGTCAAAGCGAAGATGTGATAAAGCGGCAAGGCACACACAACAACCAAAGGCTCATTACCCACTTTGCTCAACTCTGGCTTGAACCAAGCTTCGCTTTGCAAGATGTTGGCAACGATATTGCGGTGCAGCAGTGTGGCGCCTTTGGACACGCCTGTGGTGCCGCCTGTGTACTGCAAAAAGGCCACGTCATCTGGCTTGAGTGCTGGCAAGCTGTATGTGGCGTTCCTGCCTTCAGAGACAGCGTCATTGAACTTGGTTAACTTGGTTTTTGCGTTGTTAGGCAAGCTGAAAGCCGGCACCATTTTCTTGACTTTGCGAACAACCAAATTCACCAAGGTGCCTTTGAAGAACGGCAACATGTCCCCCATAGAGGCCAACACAATGTGCTTGATTGGCGTGCGTGCAACCACTTGCTGCAAGGTGATCGCAAAGTTCTCAAGGACGATGATCGCCTCTGCACCCGAGTCCGTGAGCTGATGCTCCAACTCGCGGGGTGTGTACAACGGGTTGACGTTCACGACCACATAACCTGCACGCAACACCGCCGCAATCGCGACCACATACTGCGGCACATTGGGCATCATCAAAGCAACACGTGCGCCCTTGCTCAGGCCACGCGCCTGAAACCAAGCAGCCAAAGAGTGCGACAACTCATCGACTTGCTCAAATGTCCAATGGACATTCATAAAAGCAGCCATGTCACGCTTGGCGAATTGCTTGAAAGACTGATCTAACAGTTCGACCAAAGAGTTGTACTCACCCGGATTGATCTCTGCGGGTACACCTGGCTCATAGCTGGCCAACCATGGTTTAGAACTGGTCATTTATCATCCTCTTCAACAAATCAAAATAGGGTCGCGTGGGCTGTCATGAGCCAGTCACCGTGGCTCAGCGCGAAGCCTGAATTCTGCAACACTTCGCACCAAGGGTATACGAGCATATCGAAACGCCGAGGTTCTGGCGCGGTACGCCAACATGCATTCAAATACCCCTGCGCCAAGGCCTTGCGCCAGAACGCTGAGCAAGGTGAGCAAGGCACAATCGCTGATCCATTTGACTCACGATGTTTCCTTTTTTTTAAGATTCATCCTCCACGGAAGCGCCAAACATGGTCGACCGATCCATAGATCACCCCCTGACTCCCAAGCGACGCTGGTTCCTGAAAACGGCGCTGGTCATCGGCGCTGTTGGCGCCTCGCTCGGTAGCTTGGTTTACTGGCACCGCGGCATGAGCAACGGCAAACTGACAGCACATGGCCGAGATGTCTTTCGCGGTCTGACCATCGGTTTTGTGGGCGCCATGTTGCCCAAGGATGCAGCGCAGCGAGAAGCCATCATAGAGAATCACCTCCAGCACCTAGAGGTTTTTCTCAATGGCATGCCCAACGTCCTGCAAATTGAGGTCAATGCCATCGCTGGCTTGCTGGGCAACATGCCAACACGCAGCATGCTGACAGGCCTCAGTGCGTCGTGGTCCACAGCCTCCGAGGATGAGATCAGCCAAGCGATTGAGACCATGCGCCTCAACCCCCTGCCCTCTACCCGATTGACCTACCAAGTCGTACGCGCGGTCACCTGCATGTCTTTCTTCTCCAACAGCGCCACTTGGTCGCTGACTGGCTACCCAGGCCCTGTTGAACTATGAGCAAACTCCCTGATCCTTTCCGCGAAGGCTTATCACGCGGCTGGAAAGCCACCAATGGCGAAGACGGTCTACCTGAGCAAGTGCAATGTGATGTCGTCATCGTCGGCTCCGGCGCGGGCGCAGGCATCACCGCCGAACTGCTGACCAAAGCTGGCTTAGATGTCGTGTTGGTTGAAGAAGGCCCCTTGCGTACCAGCAGTGACTTCAACCAAAAAGAATCCGAAGCCTACGCCACGCTCTACCAAGAGGGCGGTGGCCGCAAAACAATGGACGGTGCCATGACCTTGCTGCAAGGTCGTTGCGTCGGCGGCACCACGGTCATCAACTGGACCAGCTCCTTTCGCACACCAGCCAGCACTTTGAACTACTGGGAAGACAACTTCGGCCTCGCTGGCTTCAATGAAACAACGATGGCGCCTTGGTTTGATCAGGCCGAAAAACGCCTGAACATCCACCGCTGGGAAGAAGCGCCACCCAATGCCAACAATGAATTGCTGCGCACGGGTGCAACCAAGCTAGGTATCTCTTCAGAGCTGATCCCACGCAATGTCAAAGGCTGCTGGAATTTAGGTTCGTGTGGCATGGGCTGCCCGACCAACGCCAAGCTGTCGATGTTGGTCACAACCATCCCATCCGCACTACAAGCTGGCGCACGCTTGTTTTATCAAACACGCGCACAAGAGTTTGAGATCGTCGGCGACAAGGTCAAGTCGCTGGTGTGCGTGCCCATTCGCGTCAACGGACAAAAGACATCCGACAAAGTGCTGCGCATCACAGCGAAGCACTACATCGTGTCAGGCGGCGCCATCAATTCACCAGCTCTGCTCAAGCGCTCTAAGGCGCCTGATCCACATGATCTGCTTGGGACACGCACATTTTTGCACCCCGTGGCATTCTCAGCGGGTGTGTTCGAGCAACGCGTTGAAGGTTGGGCTGGCGCACCACAATCGACCTACTCAGATCATTTCGTGCACAACGCACCAATGGATGGGCCCATTGGCTACAAGTTAGAGGCCACACCGATTCATCCGGGCTTGGCTGCGGTGTTGTTCGGCGGTCATGGCAAGAACTTGGCAGAGCGCTTCCACCACTACCCCCACACCCAAATGATGTTGGCGTTGATGCGCGATGGCTTCCATCCCGAATCGACGGGCGGCAGTGTGCTGCTCAATGTCGATGGCTCACCCTTGCTGAACTACACCATGTCGGACTATGTCCTAGCTGGTTTCAAGCAAGCGATGCTGACCATGGCCGAAGTGCAATTTGCAGCCGGAGCCAAAAAAGTATTGCCCGCTCACGAGCAGGGCAAATACTACGACAGCTGGGCTGAAGCCAAGGCCGCCATTGCCGCCTTCGAGATGAAGTCCTACTACGCCAACGCAGGCAGCGCACACATCATGGGTGGATGCCGAATGGGCGGAACGGAGCAGCAAGGCGTGGTTCGTCCCGACGGTGTGCACTGGCAGCTCAGCAACCTGTCGGTTCATGATGGCTCGATCTTCCCGACAAGCATCGGCGCCAACCCGCAACTGTCTATCTATGGCCTGATCAACCGTCTGGCCACACAACTGACCACGCGATTGAGCGGCAAGACCGTCACGCTGGCCTAAGCCAAAGACAGTGCCCATAAAAAAACCCGCCTAGGCGGGTTTTTTACTAACCATTGCAGTCAAAGCGATCTCAAAGACCGCCTCAACTGCAGGTATTACTTGGCGCGTGTGCCAACCACTTCGATTTCAACGCGACGGTTCTTGGCGCGGCCAGCATCCGTCTTGTTGTCAGCGACAGGCTGGGCTTCGCCCTTGCCTTCAGTGTAGATACGCGAAGTTTCGATGCTCTTGCCAGACAAGTAAGCCTTCACAGCGTCAGCACGCTTGATAGACAGCTTCTGGTTGTAAGCATCAGTACCCTTGGCATCGGTGTGACCCACGGCAATCACGACTTCCAGCGTCAGACCCTTGACCTTGCCAGCCAAATCGTCGAGCTTGGCTTTGCCTTCAGGCTTCAGAACAGCCTTATCGAAGTCAAAGAAAGCATCGGCAGCGAAGCTGACTTTCTCAGTAGCCGGGGCGACAGGCACCACAACAACTGGTGCTGGAGCAGGCGCAGCAACCACAGGCGCTGGCGCAGGCGCCTTAACCGGTGCAGGAGCAGCAACCACAGGTGCTGGCACGCCATCGCAGCCTTGAACACCCGTTTCAGGTGTCCAGACGTTGTCACGCCAGCAGTGTTCGTTGGTGCCGTTTTTCCAAACGGTGCCATCGGTAGCGCGCCAATTGTTAACTTCATTGGCTGGGGACTGAGCGAAAGCGGAGCCAACCAAGGCAACCGTAGCAAACAGAGCGGCAATTTTATTGAGTTTGTTCATGCAGAACCTCACGAATAAGACGCAGCATTTCACTGCTAAGCGCCCCAACAGGGCAACTACCCAAATGGGGTGGGACGATATAAACCAAAGGATAATACAGGGTTCACCCTAGGGCGGATTACGAAAACGATTGTGCCATAGCCCCTTTCTCGCTCGAGTCAAGAAGGGCCTATGCGGCCCACTCCGCTTGCATTGTTGCGACTTAGAGACATTGCGCGGCAATTACAATCGCTTCTTTGTCCGCCCATCCGTGCTCAACCGAGCACAGGGCGCCAGTGGAAGCCCCCGACCACGTTGTTGCCAAGGCCACAGCGCAGTCTTCTTCTCACAGATCAAGCCCGCATGACGCAATTCGCCAAGGAAACCCTGCCCATCAGCCTCGAAGAGGAGATGCGCCGCTCTTACCTCGATTACGCCATGAGCGTGATCGTAGGCCGGGCGTTACCCGATGCCCGCGATGGACTCAAGCCCGTGCACAGGCGCGCCCTGTTCGCGATGCATGAGCAAAACAACGACTGGAACAGGCCGTTCAGAAAGAGCGCCCGTATCGTCGGTGACGTGATGGGTAAATATCACCCTCACGGTGACAGCGCGATTTACGACACCATCGTGCGCATGGCTCAGCCGTTCTCGCTGCGCCACATGCTGGTCGACGGTCAAGGCAACTTCGGTTCTGTCGACGGCGACAACGCGGCGGCCATGCGGTATACCGAAATCCGCCTGACCAAAATCGCCCACGAAATGTTGGCCGACATCGACAAAGAGACCGTCGATTTCCAGCCTAACTACGACGGCTCCTTGGTTGAGCCCAAGGTGCTGCCAACACGTTTCCCGAACCTGCTGATCAATGGCTCGTCGGGTATCGCTGTGGGCATGGCCACCAACATCCCGCCGCACAACCTCAACGAGGTTGTGGACGCCTGCCTACACGCGCTTAAGAACCCCGACTGCTCAATCGATGAGTTGATGGAGATCATCCCAGCGCCGGACTTCCCAACCGCAGGCATCATCTATGGCCTGTCCGGTGTGCGCGAAGGCTATCGCACAGGCCGTGGCCGCGTGGTGATGCGCGCCCGAGTGCACTTCGAAGACATCGACAAGGGCAACCGCCAATCGATCATCGTCGACGAGATCCCCTACCAGGTCAACAAGAAGAGCCTGCTGGAGCGCATCGCCGAGCTGGTCAACGAAAAGAAAATCGAAGGCATCAGCCACATTCAGGACGAGTCCGACAAGTCCGGCATGCGTGTGGTCATTGACCTCAAGCGCGGCGAGGTGCCCGAGGTCGTGCTGAACAACCTGTACAAGCAAACGCAGTTGCAGGACACCTTCGGCATCAACATGGTGGCCCTGATTGATGGCCAACCCAAGCTGTGCAACCTCAAAGTCCTGATCACGGTCTTCCTGGAGCACCGCCGCGAAGTGGTGACGCGCCGGACTGTTTACGAGCTGCGTAAAGCGCGTGAACGCGGCCATGTGCTCGAAGGCTTGGCCGTGGCGCTGGCCAACATCGACGAGTTCATTGCGACGATCAAGAACTCGCCGACACCACCAGTCGCCAAAGCAGCACTGATGGCCAAGAGCTTCGACTCGTCATTGGTGCGTGAAATGCTGGCCCGCGCCGAGGGCGATACGCCTGGTGGCCGCGCGTCTTACCGCCCTGAGGGCTTGCCACTGAGCTTCGGCTTGCAGCCCGATGGCATGTACCGTCTGTCGGATGACCAAGCGGGCGAAATTCTGCAGATGCGTCTGCAACGCCTGACAGGCTTGGAGCAAGACAAGATCATTGGCGAGTACAAGGAAGTCATGACGCAGATCGCCGATCTGCTCGACATCTTGGCCAAGCCAGAGCGTGTGTCGTTCATCATCTCTGAAGAATTGGTCGCGATCCGCCAAGAGTTTGGCCAGACCAAGCTGGGCGAGCGCCGCAGTCAGATCGAGCACAACGCGCAAGAGTTGGGCACCGAGGATCTGATCACCCCGACCGACATGGTTGTGACGATCTCGCACACAGGCTATATAAAGAGCCAGCCTCTGGCCGAGTACCGATCCCAGAAGCGCGGCGGGCGCGGCAAACAAGCCACGGCAACGAAGGAAGACGACTGGATCGACCAGCTCTTCATCGCCAATACACACGACTTCATCTTGTGCTTCAGCAACCGTGGCCGCGTGTACTGGGTCAAGGTCTGGGAGGTGCCACAAGGTTCGCGTAATTCCCGCGGCAAGCCGATGGTCAACATGTTCCCGCTTGAAAAAGACGAGAAGATCAACGTGGTGTTGCCGTTAACAGGCGAGTTCCGCAGCTTCCCCGAAGACCACTATGTGTTCATGGCCACGCGCTTGGGCACGGTCAAGAAGACGCCATTGACGGACTTCAGTAACCCCCGCAAGGCCGGCATCATCGCTGTTGGCTTGGACGACGGCGACATCTTGGTGGGTGCCGCACTGACCGATGGCAAGCACGATGTGATGCTGTTCTCTGACGGCGGCAAGGCCGTGCGCTTTGACGAAAACGATGTGCGCCCAATGGGTCGAGGCGCCCGCGGTGTGCGCGGCATGATGTTGGACGAGACGCAAAGCGTGATCGCCATGCTGGTGGCCGAAGACGAAACACAAAGTGTGCTGACCGCAACCGAAAACGGCTACGGCAAGCGCACCAGCATCGTCGAATACACCCGCCATGGCCGGGGCACCAAAGGCATGATCGCCATCCAACAGACCGAGCGCAACGGCACGGTGGTTGCCGCGACGCTGGTGCGTCCAGAAGATGAAATCATGCTGATCACGGACAAGGGCGTACTGGTTCGCACCCGCGTGTCCGAGATCCGCGAACTGGGACGCGCCACACAAGGCGTGACCTTGATTGCACTGGATGAAGGTGCCAAGCTGATTGGCCTGCAACGCATCGTTGAAAACGACGCCAACCCGTCTGTTGATGTCGAAGGTGACATCGCAGAGGACGAAGGCGACGGCGTCGACACGAGCGGCACAGACAATTGATCGACGTTATCCAAAATGACACGCAAAGGACAACAGATGAAGCTGACAAAAACGGTATGGGCTACGGTCATCGCGACCACGCTGGCGGTCACCTCAATGTCTGCACACGCAGATAAAAAAGAGCTGGTTCAAAAGATTCTGAGCGCACAGCAAGGTGCACTGGATGACATGGCCCGCACCGTAGCCGAGCAACCTGCTCGTCAATTGGCAGGTGGCGCACGTCAAATCTTGTCACAGGCCGTGCCAGAGGACAAACGCGAAGCCACGGCCAAACTGGTCGACGCCGAGATCAAGAAATACCTCGACGCCGCCACACCTGTCGTGCGTGCCAGCGCCAGCAAGCTGAGCCAAACGGCCATTGGCCCGCAAATCGAAGAGAAGTTCAGCGAAGATGAACTCAAGCAGTTGGTCACGATGCTGGACTCGGCTGTGCTGAAAAAGTACCAAGGCTTGCTGCCTGAATTGAGTAACTCGCTGCTTGAAAAAGTGGTGGCCGACGCACGCAGCCAGGTCACCCCGAAGCTGCAAACCGCAGAGGGCAATATCCGCAAAATTTTGGATACAGCCACAGGCGGCAAGCTCAGCAGCGCCGCACAAGCGCCAGCAGCAACCCCGGCTGCCAAACCTGCTGCCAAGAAGTGATGTGAGGGGCGCCACCCGGTGTGGTGCCCTTGATTGCCAGAGACTCCGCTCATGACCCGCCCATTCAATTTTGCCCCCGGCCCGGCCACGCTGCCCCTAGAGGTGCTGCAGCAAGCAGCCAACGAGATGCTGGACTGGCGCGGCACGGGCATGGGTGTGATGGAGATGAGCCACCGCAGCAAGGAGTTCATCTCGATTGCCGAGCAAGCTGAAGCTGATCTGCGCGAGATCTTGTCTATCCCGAGCAACTACAAAGTCTTGTTCATGCAGGGCGGTGCGATCGCTGAAAACGCGGTTTTGCCGATGAACCTGTCGCGTGGCGCTCGGGTGGATTACGCCATCACAGGGTCGTGGTCACAAAAATCAGCCAAAGAGGCCCGCAAGTACGCTGACGTGCATGTTGTGGCCAGCAATGAGTCCGATCACCACACGACCTTGCCCGCCTATGGCAGCTGGCAGTTGAGCGACAACGCCGCCTATGTGCACGTCTGCAGCAACGAGACGGTGCATGGCGTTGAAATGCACGAACTGCCCGATCTCGCAGCGCTTGGCTCCAACGCGCCCTTGGTGATGGACTGCTCCTCGCACATTGCTTCACGCACCATTGACTGGTCGCGTGTGGGCATGGCCTATGGTGGCGCCCAGAAAAACATCGGCCCAGCAGGGATGACGATGGTCATCGTGCGTGAGGATTTGATTGGGCACGCAATGGCCATCACCCCGTCGGCCTTTGATTACAAAGTGGTGGCGGATAACGGCTCCATGTACAACACGCCGCCCACTTACGCGTGGTACATCGCCGGCTTGGTGTTCCAGTGGATCAAGCAGCAGCGTGAAACAACGCCACAAGGCGAACTCACCGGCTTGGCCGCAATAGAGGCCCGCAACGTGGCCAAGGCGGCTCTGCTGTACGGCTACCTTGATGAGTCTGGTTTTTACACCAACCCGGTTGCAGTCAACGCACGCTCGCGCATGAACGTGCCCTTCTTTTTGCCAAGCGATGACTTGAACGACGCTTTCCTAGCCGGAGCCAAGGCACACAACTTGCTGCAACTCAAGGGGCACAAGATTGTGGGCGGCATGCGCGCATCCATCTACAACGCCATGCCTTTGGCTGGCGTACAAGCCCTTGTCAGCTACATGAAGGATTTTGCGGTAAGCCATGGCTGATCAATCAAGCGCCCACTTCACGCCCGATGGCCGTCCGGTTGAGGCACAACTGGCCGACCTGCGTGTGCGCATCGACGTCGTCGATCAACAACTGCTGAATCTGCTCAATGAGAGAGCCAAGCTGGCTCAGGCTGTCGGTGAGGTCAAAAAAATGGATGGCTCACCTGTGTTCCGGCCTGACCGCGAAGCCCAAGTCATTGACCGCGTCAAAAACTGCAATCCCGGCCCCATATTGGGTGACAGCGTGGCGCCCATCTGGCGCGAGATCATGTCTGCCTGCCGCTCTCTAGAGGCACGCCAACGCGTGGCCTTTTTAGGGCCCATTGGCACCTTCAGCGAACAAGCGACGCTGAACTACTTTGGTTCATCGATTGAGCCCATTGCTTGCCCATCGATTGACGAGGTGTTTCGGGCCACGTCGGCGCGGTCATCTGATTTTGGTGTGGTTCCGGTTGAGAACTCAACCGAAGGCGTGGTCGCGCGCTCATTGGATTTGCTGCTTCAGTCGCCACTGACCATCGTAGGTGAGACCAGCTTGCTGGTGACCCACAACCTGCTGCGCAAAGAGCCCAGCCGCGACGACATCAAGGTGGTTTGCGCGCACCCTCAGGCGCTGGCCCAATGCCAGAACTGGTTGAGCCAAAACCTGCCCGATGCCGAGCGCCGGGCAGTGTCCAGCAATGCAGAAGGTGCGCGACTGGCCGGCCAAGACAACAGCATCGCAGCGCTGGCCAGCGAACGCGCGGCCACGCAATACGCACTGCATGTGGTGCAACGTGCCGTGCAAGACGAAGCCCACAACCGCACACGCTTTGTCGTCGTCACCCATGTTGATGGCCACACGCCCGCATCACCTACCGGACACGATTGCACCAGCTTGATCATCTCGGTCGACAACCGCCCAGGCGCAGTACACGACATGCTGGTGCCACTCAAGCGCCACGGCGTGTCCATGACCCGTTTCGAGTCACGGCCAGCCAGATCGGGCCAGTGGGAATACGTGTTTTTCATCGACCTAGCAGGCCACCCTGCACAGGACAATGTGGCTGCAGCCCTCGATGAGCTGCGCGCCCAGTGTTCATTTTTTAAAGTGCTCGGCAGCTACCCGCTGGATGTGCACTGATCTCAGCAGGACTCTCTAAAATCATGTTCAAGCAACTAGGCCTGATCGGTTGCGGCCTGATGGGCGGCTCGTTTGCACTGGCCCTCAAAAAAGCCGGCTTGGTCAAACAAGTCGTTGGCTACAGCAAATCGCCGTCCACAGTAGAGAAAGCTCGTCGACTGGGTGTGATCGACGTCGCCGCCGAATCGGCCCTGCTCGCCGTATCAGGCTCGGACATTGTCCTGATCGCTGTGCCCGTTGCAGCAAGCGAAGGCACCTTCAAAGCCATTCGGCACCTGGTTGATCCGGGCGTGCTGTTCATGGATGTCGGGTCCACCAAGCGAGAGGTGGTCGATGCCGCCAGACGCGTGCTCAAAGAGCGCTTGCCCTCATTTGTGCCTGCTCACCCCATCGCAGGCAGAGAGGTCGCCGGCATCGAACATGCCGACGCGGCGCTTTATCAGGGCCGCAAGGTCATCCTGACCCCTTTGGCGCAAACCGATCCCATATTGGTTCAGAAGGCCACGGACGTGTGGGCAGCTGTGGGTTGTCAAGTGCTCAAAATGACCCCGGAGCACCACGATGCTGCTTTTGCCGCCGTCAGCCACTTACCCCACTTGCTGGCCTTCGCCTACATGAACGCGATGGGCGAGCAGCCCTTGGGCCAAGAGTACCTGTCTCTGGCCGGCCCCGGTTTTCGCGACTTCTCACGCATCGCCGCCAGCGACCCCACCATTTGGCGCGACATCTTGCTGTCCAACCGCGAAGAGATCCTCAAGCAATCAGAGTCCTTCCGTCAGGCTCTAGAGCAGATGGAGCGCCACATGCGCGACTGGAATGGCCCTGCCTTGCAAAATCAAGTGCAAACTGCCTCTGACGCGCGCAGCCAGTGGCAACTGGGCGCCAAGCCACCCGCCACCCGTTGATCCTGATCTTGCATGTACACCACAGCTTTCCTTGACATCCCACCCTTGCTGTACGCAGGCGGCACCGTGCGCCTGCCCGGCTCCAAGAGCATCTCTAACAGAGTGCTGCTGCTGGCAGGCCTGAGCGAAGGCACCACGGTCGTGCATGACCTGCTGGCATCGGATGACACACGCGTGATGCTGGATGCGCTGCGCGATCTAGGCTGCGACATCCAACAAAACGGCGACACGGTGCACATCACAGGGCTGGCTGGCAAACTGTCGGTACTGCATGCCAAGCTGTTTTTAGGCAATGCGGGCACCGCCATGCGCCCCCTGACCGCCGCACTGGCGTTGATGTCGGCCACACAAGGTGGCGTATTTGAGCTCAGCGGCGTGCCCCGCATGCATGAGCGCCCTATCGGCGACTTGGTGGAAGCACTGCGCCCGCTTGGATGCCATATCGAATGCACAGCCAATGAGGGCTATCCGCCACTGCGTTTATCAGGCGGACAACTCAAACTGTCCGAGCCCATCAAAGTCCGGGGCGATGTATCCAGTCAGTTTTTGACCGCCCTGCTGTTGGCCTTGCCCTTGGTATCGCAGGCACATGACCTGACCATTGAGGTCGTGGGCGAACTCATCTCCAAACCCTACATCGAAATCACCCTCAACCTGCTGGCGCGCTTTGGTATCCAAGTTGAACGTCAAGGTTGGGCGAGCTTCACCATCCCGCAAGGCAGCCATTACCAGTCGCCCGGCGAAATTCACGTTGAAGCCGATGCCTCTTCGGCGTCCTACTTCATCGCCGCAGGCGCCATTGCAGGCATGGCTCAGCCGGTGCGCATCGAAGGTGTGGGCGCTGATTCCATCCAAGGTGATATCCGTTTTGTAGAAGCTGCCCAAGCCATGGGGGCCTTGGTCAGCAGTGGCCCCAACTGGCTGGAAGTGCGCCGTGGACAATGGCCACTCAAAGCCGTCGAGATGGATTGCAACCACATTCCTGATGCCGCCATGACCTTGGCCGTGATGGCGCTGTACGCCCAAGGCACGACAAAGTTGAACAATATTGCCAGCTGGCGAGTCAAAGAAACCGACCGCATCGCGGCCATGGCCTGCGAGTTGCGCAAACTGGGTGCCACCGTCGTTGAGGGACAGGATTTCATCGAAATCACACCGCCTGAGGTCGGGCATTGGCAGCACGCCAGCATCCACACCTACGACGACCACCGCATGGCGATGTGTTTTTCGTTGGCTGCATTCAACCCGCTGTCGCAGACCGCCACACCCAATCAACCCATCTCGGTGCGCATAGACGACCCACGCTGCGTGGGCAAAACCTTCCCTGACTACTTCGAATCCCTGTTCCAAGTCTCGCAAACCAACGCCAACTTGATCCCCGTGATCACAGTGGATGGGCCCAGCGCCTCTGGCAAAGGTACCTTGGCCAGCGCCTTGGCAACCCGCTTAGGCTACCAATTTTTGGATTCAGGCTCGCTGTACCGCATCACCGGCTTGCTCGCCTGTGAAAAAGGCATCGACCTTGACGACGCCCCTGCACTAGAGGCCTTGGCACGTCAAGTTGGCACGACCATCGCGCTGCGTTTCGACCATGAACATGTGTGGGTTGGCGGTCGCGATGTGAGCGATGACTTGCGTCTAGAGGCCTCTGGCCAAGCCGCCTCGCGCATTTCATCCTTTCCTGGCGTACGCCAAGCCTTGGTCGATTTACAAAAAGCTTTTCGAGGCCTGCCAGGACTGGTCGCCGATGGCCGCGACATGGGCACCGTGATCTTTCCAGATGCCGCTTTAAAGGTGTTTTTGACCGCGACCGTGGCTGAACGCGCAGAGCGCCGGTATAACCAGTTGATTTCAAAAGGTTTTTCTGCTAACCTAGAAGAGATTTGCGCAGATCTTGAAGCGCGTGATACGCGGGATCGCACCCGTGCCGTATCGCCGCTTGTTGCTGCAGCAGACGCCCGTAAGCTCGACAACTCCGCCCTCACCATCGAACAATCGGTGGAAACGGTACTGGGTTGGTGGGTCGACGGGTGGCCTCATGTGATCGTCCGATCCTGAGGTTTTTTAAGGCCGTGCCACCCGACCCTTGCCACCTGGCTCAGGGCTTCGGATGACATGTTCTACAACCCAACCCGCTCAGGTCGTTCCTGTCGATCCGGGCGTTAACGCTGGCCACAAACCAGCACAGGAAATTCAATGACCCAAACTCAATCCGCCTTCCAAGGCGCGGAATCGTTCGCTTCGCTGTTTGAAGAATCGTTGCAGCGCGCCAACATGCGCACTGGCGAAGTCATCACAGCTGAAGTGGTGGCAGTCGAGCACAACTTCGTTGTGGTCAACGCTGGCCTGAAGTCAGAAGCCTACGTTCCAATCGAAGAATTCAAGAACGACCAGGGCGAAATCGAAGTCCAAGTTGGCGACTTCGTGTCCGTGGCTGTTGAAGCTGTCGAAAACGGCTACGGCGACACCATTTTGTCGCGCGACAAAGCCAAACGTCTGGCCTCATGGCTGTCGTTGGAGACCGCACTGGAGTCAGGCGACTTCGTGACCGGCACCGTCAATGGCAAGGTCAAGGGCGGCCTGACCGTTCTGGTCAATGGCATCCGCGCCTTCTTGCCTGGTTCATTGCTCGATACGCGTCCTGTCAAAGACATGTCGCCGTACGAAGGCAAGACCATGGAGTTCAAGGTCATCAAGCTGGACCGCAAGCGCAACAACGTCGTGCTGTCACGTCGCGCTGTGGTTGAAGCTTCGATGGGCGAAGAGCGCGCCAAGCTGATGGAAACACTGCGCGAAGGCGCCATCGTTGCCGGCGTGGTCAAAAACATCACCGAATACGGTGCTTTCGTGGACTTGGGCGGTATCGACGGCCTGCTGCACATCACCGACATGGCATGGCGTCGTGTGCGTCACCCATCAGAAGTGGTGACAGTTGGTCAAGAACTGACTGCACGCGTCCTGAAGTTCGATGCTGAAAAGAACCGCGTTTCGCTGGGTCTGAAGCAATTGGGCGACGATCCATGGGTTGGCGTTTCACGTCGCTACCCTGCCAGCACCCGTCTGTTCGGCAAGGTCACCAACATCGCTGACTACGGCGCATTCGTTGAGATCGAACCCGGCATCGAAGGCCTGGTCCACGTGTCCGAGATGGACTGGACCAACAAGAACATCGCTCCCAACAAGATCGTCAACTTGGGCGACGAAGTGGAAGTCATGGTTCTGGAAATCGACGAAGAAAAGCGTCGCATCTCCTTGGGCATGAAGCAATGCAAGCAAAACCCATGGGACGACTTCTCGCAGAGTTTCAACCGTGGTGACCGCGTCAAGGGCCCTGTCAAGTCGATCACCGACTTCGGCGTGTTCGTTGGCTTGGCCGCTGGCATCGATGGTTTGGTGCACTTGTCTGACCTGTCTTGGAATGAGCCTGGCGAAGCCGCCGTGCGCAACTACAAGAAGGGTCAAGAAGTTGAAGCGATCGTTCTGGCTATCGACGTCGAGCGTGAGCGCATCTCCCTGGGCATCAAGCAGTTGGACTCCGATCCATTCACCAACTTCACAACCTTGAACGACCGTGGCGCCACCGTCACGGGCAAGGTCAAGACTGTGGATGCCAAGGGCGCTGAAATCGACCTGGGTGAAGACATCATGGGTTACCTGCGCGCCTCCGAAATCAGCCGTGACCGTGTTGAAGACGCACGCAACGTGCTGAAAGAAGGCGAAGAAGTCTCCGCCGTGATCATCAACATCGACCGCAAAACACGCGGTATCCAGTTGTCGATCAAGGCCAAGGACAACGTCGAGCAGCAAGAAGCCCTGCAGCGTCTGAGCAGCGACACCGTCAAGGAAGGCACCGGCACCACCAGCTTGGGCGCTTTGCTGAAGGCCAAGTTTGACCAGAACAACGGCTAAACCTCGCGGTTGATCCGTCCTCACCATCCCTGCTGCGCCACGCCCTTCGGGGCCTGACACAGCGGGGGTTGTGATGAGCATGGCACGAAGCCCCTTCCCCTGGGCAATCTCAGGGTGTGGGGCTTTTTGCTGGTGCTCATCACAGCCTCCGATTTCCAAGTCGAACCAACATGACCCGCTCAGATCTCGTTGCCCGTTTGGCCGAACGCTTTAGCCAACTCACTCAGCGCGATGCCGAATTCGCCGCCAAAACCATCTTGGACGCGATGTCCGAAGCATTGGGGCGCGGCCACCGCATTGAAATACGTGGCTTTGGCAGCTTCTCGATCAACCGACGCCCCCCTCGCATGGGACGCAATCCGCGTTCAGGCGAGCAAGTGCTGATACCTGAAAAACTGGTGCCCCACTTCAAACCAGGCAAAGCGCTGCGCGAAGGCGTTGATAAGATGGACGCTCAAGTTGATGTCGATCCGCCATTGACGACGCCATCGACAAACACCTCATCAGAAACCACCCCTATCTGAGACACCCATGCGAACATTGAACTGGTTGTGGCGCGGCGTGCTGTTCTTCGTTTTGTTTGCCTTTGCGCTTAACAACCAACATCTGGTCGAGCTCAAATGGTTTTGGGGTTACAACTGGCAAGCACCCATGGTTTTCATTGTGCTGGGTATCTTTGCACTCGGTTGCGCCACGGGCGTGCTGGCGATGGTGCCAAGTTGGTGGCGCCACCGCAAAGAAGCACGCAACCGCACTTTATTGATGCCCGAACCCGTCATCAAACACACGACACCCACCGCTTTTGACAGTGGGCCAGCGACGCGCTCAGGCCCACTCACGCTGCCAGCGGAGCTGCCCTTCCCGCCTGACATGCCTGCACCACGCAAGCCGACCAAATAACATGGAATTTGATCTCTACTGGCTGCTACTGGCCTTCCCCATTGCCTTCTTAATGGGTTGGATGGCTTCGCGACTGGATCTGCGACAAAGCCATCGCGAAGAGCGTGCCGCACCTCAAGCCTATTTCAAGGGCCTGAACCTCTTGCTCAATGAGCAA
This sequence comes from Aquabacterium sp., assembly GCA_030654395.1. Classification (GTDB taxonomy): domain Bacteria; phylum Pseudomonadota; class Gammaproteobacteria; order Burkholderiales; family Burkholderiaceae_C; genus Aquabacterium. The sequence continues at coordinate 88,580 of JAURXM010000104.1, read as the reverse complement.
CAAGATAAGGCGATTGACGCCTTCATTGAAGCCGTACAGCACGACCCAGACACCTCTGATTTGCACTTCGCTTTGGGCAACCTGTTTCGACGTCGTGGCGAGTATGAAAGAGCCATCCGCGTTCACCAACACCTGCTGTCCAGAGCCGACCTCAAGCGTGATGCGCGTGAGCGTGCACAACACGCACTCGCTCAGGACTTCATGAAAGCGGGGCTTCTAGACCGGGCCGAAGCGGCATTCAAGGCGCTAGAAGGCACGGTGTTCACCACTGACGCTCAACTGGCTTTGTTGTCCCTGCATGAGCGCTCACGTGACTGGCATGCAGCCATTGACAAGGCAGCGCGATTGGAGACAGCCGGCACCGGCTCATTCTCGCAGCGAACGGCCCACCACTGGTGCGAAGTAGCCCACGAAGCCGACGCACGCAGCCAGCCCGATGAAGCAGAACAAGCCCTGCTGAACGCACGCAAGGCCGCACCACAAGCCGCGCGCCCGCTGGTGATGCAAGGCCAGCGACTGACACGTCAAGGCAAGCACGCACAAGCCATGCGCATCTGGGATGAATTGATGGTCATCCAGCCACAGAGCTTTGCTTTGGTGGCGATGGATTACGCCAAAACAGCCCAACTCTGTGGCGAGAGTGATGCAGCGCTAAGCAAACTAAAAGGCCTGTACCAACAAGTGCCGACGGTGGATGTCTTGCATGCACTCAACGCCCTGCAGCCTGATGCGACCGAGCGCAGGCAGTCGCTGATGACGCACATGACGTCCCAACCATCGCTGTCTGCAGCGCAAGGCTTGATTCAAGAGCGGATCAACGCACATGCATCGCTAGATGAGTCCGAAATCGAACGCTTGCAACAGGCACTGGCCATCGCAGCCAAGCCCTTGCAGCGCTACCGCTGTGCAGCCTGCGGGTTCGAGAGCCAGCATTACTTCTGGCAATGCCCTGGCTGTCAGGGCTGGGACACCTATCCTCCTAGGCGACTAGAAGATCAGTGATGCATGCCCGATTCGGTTTTAACCGGCACGGACACCTCTTGTTTGAACTTTTTGCCATCAGTTGACCGCAACTGGAGTACCAACTTAACCTGATCTCCAGCAGACAACTGGCGCGTCAAACCCATCAGCATCACATGCTGATGACCAGGTCCGGGCTGCAATTGGACTGTTTGACCTGCGTGCAAAACAATTGGCGCAGCCTCACGCATGCGCATCACATCACCGTCCATCACCATGTCATGCAGCTGACTATCGGCTGCCGCAGGGCTGCTGATGCCCAACAAGGTGAGGTCTTTGCTTGCCGTCAAACGCATGAAGCCCCCTGTGGCACTTTGCCCCTTGACCGTGGCGCGAATCCAGGCGCCTTCCACCTTGACTGCGTCTGCTTTATGCACCAAGGGTGCAGCAGCCCAGCTGGCACTGAAGGATGGCGCCACACACAGCGCCGCTACAAGCAAGAATCGATTGGCGAACATGTTGTCTCCGATGTCAATGAGTCTGTGCAGTCTAGCGTCAAGCCAGCCTCATGCTCACGCCACCGGCTGCAACACACGGCGGTACTGAATGGCCTCTGCCACATGGGCTTGCGTGATGCTGTCTTCGCTGGCAAGGTCAGCGATGGTGCGTGCCAATTTCAGCACCCTGTGAAAAGCCCTGCCCGACCATCCTAAGCGCGTACAGGCCGTTTGCAAAAAAGCCATCGCTGCGGCTTGCGCTTGGGCGTGCTGCTCAAGCAACATGGGGCTCAAATCCGCATTGAGCATGCCCTGACGCACACGCTGTCGATCGCGGGCCATGGCCACACGCTTGCCCACCTCAGCAGACGTGTCGCCATCAGGGCTGCGCGCCAGCACCTCAGGCGCCACCATGGGCACATCGACCTGCACATCAATGCGATCCAATAACGGCCCACTGAGACGGCTTTGGTAGCGACCGACTTGGTCTGGGGTACAACGGCAAGCTTTGATGGGGTTACCAAAATGCCCGCACGGGCACGGGTTCATGGCGCCGATCAGTTGAAACCGAGCAGGGAAATCATGCCTGCGAGCCGCACGCGATATGGTGATGTGCCCTGTCTCTAGTGGCTCGCGTAAGGCCTCTAGCGCAGCCCTAGGGAACTCAGGCAACTCATCCAGAAACAAAACACCATGGTGCGCGAGCGATATTTCTCCCGGGCGCGGCGGGGAACCCCCACCCACCAGCGCCACAGACGAGGCCGTGTGATGGGGTGATCGCATGACCCGCTGAGACCAGCGCCGTGCATCGAAATGTCCTGCCAAGCTGAGCACGGCAGCCGACTCCAGCGCCTCATCCTGCGTCAGCGGCGGCAACAAACCAGGGAAGCGCTGCGCCAGCATGGATTTGCCGGTACCAGGCGGCCCCACCATCAAGGCGCTGTGTCCACCGGCTGCGGCCACCTCCAGCGCACGCTTGGCCGCCGACTGACCTTTGACCTCACGGAGGTCAGGCAAGGCTTCAGGTGAGCAGACGGGAAGCGTTGCACGCGCCCGAACCAAATCCGTCCCGCTGCCCTGCCCATCAGGCCTCAGCGCATCCACCACATCAAGCAGGTGTTGCGCACCAAAAAGACGCGCCCCCTCGACCAAAGCTGCCTCAGCCGCACTCGCTTGAGGCAGCACCAAGCCGCGCACCCCACCACTGGCACGGTCGCGCTGCAAGGCCAGTGCCATCGGCAAGGCGCCCCGCACTGGGCGCAACTCTCCCCCTAGCGACAACTCACCTGCGAACTCAAGATCAAGCAGCTTGGCCGGGTCGACATGGCCCATGGCCGCCAAAATGCCCAAAGCAATGGGCAGATCAAACCGACCTGATTCTTTGGGTAGATCAGCAGGCGCCAAGTTCACCGTGATGCGCTTATTGAAGGGAAACTCCAAGCCCGAATTGCTCAGCGCAGCGCGAACCCGTTCACGCGCCTCTTTGACTTCGGTATCGGCCAAACCAACGAGTGTGAAAGAAGGCAGACCATTGGCCAGGTGCACCTCAACGGTCACCTCTGGCGCTTTGAGCCCGTCGAGTGCGCGGCTGTGAACAATGGCAAGTGACATGACAGTGAGGCTCGTTTCAATAATCCGGGGATTTTGCCCATCGGCCCGTCTTTTGGCGCCCCCCCCTCTAGGGTGATGGGCAGAAGCACCACACGTGCTGCTCGCACCTTACTGGTGCAGCCATCGGCATCCAATTGAGATGCCACCGGCCATTGTCCGCACAGACTTCGTGCGCACACGATCCCACAATCCCATTTCGGTGCATGTCATGGTGCATCACATGTGCTCTTGCCCCTTTCAGCGGCGCTGGCACAGATCATGCAGACGAGAAGGTGTCTGATATTTTTTGCCCACCTTACTGGAGATACAACCATGAAAATGGTGACTGCCGTTGTCAAGCCGTTCAAACTTGACGAAGTGCGTGAGGCCCTGTCCGCTATCGGCGTTCAAGGGATCACCGTGACCGAAGTCAAGGGCTTCGGCCGCCAGAAGGGCCATACCGAGCTGTACCGTGGCGCGGAATATGTGGTCGACTTCCTGCCCAAGGTCAAAATTGAAGCCGCTGTGGATGAAGCCATCCTCGACCGCGTCATCGAAGCCATCGAAGCGTCTGCCCGTACCGGCAAAATCGGTGATGGCAAGATTTTCGTGACCTCACTCGAACAAGTCATCCGCATCCGCACCGGCGAGACCGGCGAAGAAGCGCTCTGATTATGGGCAACCCACACCGGATGTGTGTGGGTGCTGAACTCATTTATTTGGTCTTTCAAGAGGTATTTCATGAGAAAGCTCATCGCATCACTCGCACTGGGGCTAGCCGCCTTGGGTGTTTTTGGCGTGTCGCACGCACAAGACGCCGCATCAGCGCCGCAAGCCATAACAACGATGGCCGACACATCGGCTGCACCCGCACCCGCACCTGCATCCGCCCCTGAGGCAGCCGCAACTGCTGCGCCAGCCGCGTCAGAAGCAGCACCAGCTGCAGCCCCCGTGCCCAATAAGGGCGACACAACGTGGATGATGGTCTCCACATTGTTGGTGATTTTGATGACATTGCCTGGTTTGGCTCTGTTCTACGGCGGCTTGGTACGCAGCAAAAACATGCTGTCCGTGCTGATGCAAGTGATGGTGACTTTCTCCTTGATCGTCGTGTTGTGGTTCATCTACGGTTACAGCTTGGCCTTTACCGAAGGCAATGCTTACATCGGTGGACTTGATCGCTTGTTCATGAAAGGCGTGTGGGACAACGTTGCGGGCACGTTCGCCAATGCGGCCACCTTCAGCAAGGGTGTCTACATCCCCGAGATCGTGTTTGCGGCCTTCCAAGCCACGTTCGCTGGCATCACCTGCTGCCTGATCGTCGGCGCCTTCGCTGAACGCATCAAGTTCTCTGCTGCCTTGATGTTCATGGTGCTTTGGTTCACCTTCAGCTATGCACCAATCGCACACATGGTTTGGTTCTGGATGGGCCCTGATGCTTACTCTTCTGCCGAAGTGGCAGCGGACATGACCAGCAAAGCTGGCTTGATCTGGCAGTGGGGCGCGCTGGACTTCGCAGGCGGCACCGTGGTGCACATCAACGCCGCTGTCGCTGGCTTGGTGGGTGCTTACATGGTGGGCAAGCGCGTAGGCTACGGTAAGGAATCCTTCACACCTCACTCACTGACACTGACCATGGTTGGCGCTTCGCTGCTGTGGGTGGGTTGGTTCGGCTTCAATGCCGGCTCTGCGCTGGAAGCCAACGGCTTCGCTGCATTGGCATTCATCAACACCTTCATTGCCACTGCTGGTGCTGTGCTGGGTTGGTGCTTGGGTGAAGCGCTGCACAAGGGTAAAGCTTCGATGTTGGGCGCTGCCTCAGGTGCAGTGGCTGGCTTGGTTGCGATCACACCTGCTGCAGGCAACGTCGGCATCGGCGGTGCGTTGGTCATCGGCTTGCTGGCTGGCCTGATCTGCCTGTGGGGCGTAACTGGCCTGAAGAAAATGCTGGGCGCAGACGACTCGTTGGACGTGTTCGGCGTGCACGGCGTAGGCGGCATCTTTGGCGCCCTGATGACCGGCGTTTTCAACTCGCCCAACTTGGGTGGCCCCAGCATGGTGGCCGATTGGGTCACGGTCGCCATGGTCACGACCACCGACTACTCGATCTCCAATCAACTGTTGGTCCAAGCTAAAGCTGTTGGCTTGACCGTCGTTTGGTCCGCTGTTGTCTCGATCATTGCTTTCAAAATTGTGGACTTGGTGATTGGTCTGCGCGTGTCTGAAGAGGACGAGCGCGAAGGTTTGGACATCACGTCACACGGCGAAACGGCATACCACAAGTAAGCCATATCGGTCTTTTTCTAGGACAAGAGGCTGCCTACGGGCAGCCTTTTTTTTTGCCGCAACACAGAACGCTTCGAAGTTCCTAGAATGGGGCCCCAACGTCGACATGGCCCTGCCCTTATGGTTCCTCACCTGATCACCACGCTGAACGGCCCCATCAATGAACTTGAGCAGCGTGTGCTGGAGTCCATGCCTGCCATTGAACGCTGGTTCAGGCTAGAGTGGATGGAGCACACGCCGCCGTTCTACACCTCAGTGGACCTGCGCAATGCGGGCTTCAAGTTGGCGCCTGTGGACACCAACCTGTACCCCGGCGGCTTCAACAACCTGACGCCAGAGATGCTGCCCTTGGCTGTGCAGGCGGCCATGGCGGCCATCGAGAAGATTTGCCCTGAGGCCAAGAACCTGCTGCTGATCCCTGAAAAGCACACCCGCAACACGTTTTACTTGTCTAACGTGGCACGTTTGGTTCAGATTTTCACGGCAGCGGGCCTGAATGTGCGCCTAGGGACACTGGACGAAACCATCACCGAGCCTACCGATCTGACACTGGCTGACGGGTCGATATTGACGGTCGAGCCATTGGTGCGCACCAAGCGTCGCCTCGGATTAAAGAACTTCGACCCTTGTACGATCCTGCTCAACAATGATCTGTCAGCAGGCATCCCAGATGTTTTAAAAGACCTGCACGAGCAATACCTGCTGCCGCCGCTGCATGCTGGCTGGGCTGTGCGTCGCAAGAGCCAGCACTTCGAAGCCTACGAAGCGGTTGCCAAAAAGTTTGCCAAGCTCTTAGGCATGGACCCTTGGTTGATCAACCCCATGTACGCCGTATGTGACGAGGTGAACTTCCAAGACGGCACTGGCGGCGAATGCCTGCAGGCCCAAGTCGAGGCGCTGCTCAACAAAATCCGCCGCAAGTACAAGGAATACGGCATCAACGAAAAACCATTTGTCATCGTCAAAGCGGACAACGGCACCTACGGCATGGGCATCATGACCGTGCGAGACGCCAAGGAGATCGTTGACCTCAATCGCCGAGCACGCAACAAAATGTCGGTGGTCAAGGATGGCCAAGAAGTCAGCCGCGTCATCATCCAAGAAGGCGTGCCGACTTATGAGCAAATCGACGGTGCTGTGGCCGAGCCCGTGGTCTACATGATTGACCGCTACGTTGTGGGCGGTTTTTACCGCGTGCACGCCGATCGCGGCATCGATGAGAACCTCAACGCGCCAGGGTCCAGCTTTGTACCGCTGGCCTTTGCTGAGTCAACCCAATTACCCAAGCCTGGCACGACGCCCGGTGCCAGTGCGCCCAATCGCTTTTATATGTACGGTGTGATCGCCCGGTTGGCCATGCTTGCAGCCAGTTACGAGCTCGAAGCAACCGACCCCAACCCCGAGGTTTACAGCTAAGGTGTCACAGCTTCACACTCTAGGTTTTGCAGTGCAGCAAAAAAACACCAGATCGGGGGCAAAATAGGCGTCTTGTTGATTCGCGCGTCACCCTCCTGTGCAACACAGCCCCAACTCCTCGCTCAGCGGCTCTCAGCTGGCCGCACTGACCCTCGGGGCCATCGGCATCGTCTATGGCGATATCGGCACCAGCCCCCTCTACGCCCTCAAAGAGGTTTTTGCACACGGCCATCTGGAGCCGACCCCAGAGAACATCTACGGCATTTTGTCGATGATTTTCTGGACGCTGACGGTGATCGTGTCCTTGAAATACGTGACGCTGATCCTGCGCGCCGACAACAACGGTGAGGGTGGCTTGGTGGCCATGCTGGCCTTGGCGTCCAGCGCAGTCAAAGATCGCCCTGTACTCCGGGGACGCCTGCTGGCTCTCGGCATTTTTGGCACGGCCATCTTTTTTGGAGATGGGGTGATCACGCCAGCGATCTCGGTGCTGTCAGCCGTGGAGGGCATGGAAGTAGCCGCCCCGGGCCTAGAGCGTTTTGTCGTACCAGTGACCCTGATCGTGCTGACCTTGCTGTTCATGGTGCAGAAACACGGCACCGGCGGCATCGGCAAGTTCTTTGGGCCGATCACGGCCATCTGGTTCATCGCGCTGGCAGTGCTGGGCATCCCCCACATCATCAACAACCCAGCCGTTTTGATGGCCATGAGCCCCCACCATGCGGTGGGTTTCATGGTCAATCACTCTAAATTGGCCTTCATCGCCTTGGGCGCTGTGATCCTGTGCGCCACGGGTGCTGAAGCGCTGTACGCTGACATGGGCCACTTCGGCAAAAAGCCCATTCGACTTGCATGGTTCAGCTTGGTCATGCCTGCGTTGGTCATCAATTATTTTGGGCAAGGCGCCATGTTGCTGGCACACCCTGAAAACATCGGTAACCCGTTTTTCGAGATGGCCCCTCAGTGGGCCCTCTACCCCCTCATTGGCCTGGCCACCTGTGCCACGGTGATCGCCTCACAAGCCTTGATTACGGCGGCTTTCTCGGTCACCAAACAGGTGATTCAACTGGGTTACCTGCCTCGCCTGCGTATCTTGCACACCTCCGAGAAAGAAACAGGTCAAATCTATATTCCCTTTGTCAACTGGGCGCTGTATGGCTGCATCGTGATGGCCGTGGTCTTTTTTGGCTCCAGCGGCAAGCTTGCTGCGGCCTACGGCATCACGGTGACGATCGACATGTTGATCACCACGGTCATGACTTTTTTCGTCATCCGTTTTGCATGGGGCATGGCATTGCCGCTGTGCATCATGGCCACAGCCGCCTTCTTTGCCATTGACTTGATGTATTTCAGTGCCAACATCGTCAAAGTCATTGATGGCGGCTGGTTCCCCCTGCTGATCGGCGTGGTCATGTTTGGGCTCATGATGACTTGGAAGGATGGCCGCAGTTTACTGAGTGAGCGACTGCGTTCTGATGCCATTGATTTGCACCCATTCTTGGCCGCTGTGTTCTCAAGCCCGCCCCTGCGTGTATCAGGTACAGCCGTCTTCCTCAATGCGGACGCGGGCACCACGCCCAATGCCTTGCTGCACAACCTCAAGCACAACAAGGTGCTGCACCATCAGAACTTGTTCGTGACGGTGAAGTCCCATGAGGTGCCATGGATCAGCGAAGACAAACGCCTTGAGATTGAAGACTTGGGCAACGACTGCTGGCAAGTCATGCTGCATCTGGGCTTCAAAAATGAACCTGACGTGCCCGCCGCACTCAAGCTGCTGGTGCACAAGGGCGTGATCATCAACGACATGGAAACCAGCTACTTCCTGTCGCGTGACATCGTGATCCCCACCATTGGCAGTGGCATGGCATCATGGCGTGAGAAGCTGTTTGCCAGCATGCACCGCAATGCAGCCGGTGCAGCCGACTTCTTGAGCTTGCCGACCAACCGCGTGGTGGAGTTAGGCTCCAAGGTCGAGATCTGAGACATACCTCACCCTCATCGGTATCGGCCGGCTTCGTGGCCGTGCTGGTGGGCTTCACAAGCACGATCGCGTTGGTCTTTCAAGCAGCTCGTGCACTGGGTGCATCGCCAGATCAGGTGAGCTCGTGGGTCTTGGTACTGGGTGTGGGCATGGGTCTGTCGACCGTGTGCCTGTCCCTCTGGACGCGGGCACCCATCTTGATCACTTGGTCAACGCCTGGGGCGGCCGTGGTCGCCGGAGCCGCAGCCGGTGTGTCGCTGGGTGAGGCCACGGGCGCCTTCTTGGTCAGCGGGGCATTGATCCTGTTGTGCGGCCTGACGGGTTGGTTTGAGCGCGTCATGGACCGCATCCCGATCGCACTGGCATCGGCCTTGCTCGCAGGCATCCTCGCCAAATTCGCCCTGATGGCCTTTGCCGCAGCCGCGCCGCAGCCCGTGCTGGTGGTGAGCATGCTGATCACCTATTTGGTGGGCAAACGGTGGTGGCCACGTTACGCGGTGCTGGGCGTCTTGGTCATCGGTATCTGCGTGGCAGGCGCCATGGGGCAACTCAATACACAAACCTTGAGGCTGGATTGGGCCAAGCCCGTATGGGTCAGTCCACAGTGGTCTTGGCATGCGGTCATTGGCTTGGGTTTGCCTTTGTTCATTGTGACCATGGCCTCTCAAGCCTTACCGGGCGTGGCCGCGATCAGGGCTGCGGGCTACAACCCGCCTGTCTCTCCCTTAATGACATGGTCTGGTTTGATGACCGTGGTGTTGGCACCCTTTGGGGGCTACACCTTGAACTTGGCAGCGATCACAGCGGCGATCGTACTGAGTCCGCATGCCCATGAAGCGCCTGAAAAACGCTACACAGCCGCGGTCATGGCGGGGCTTTTCTACATCGTCATGGGCTTGCTTGGGGGTGCCGTGGCCGGTGTCCTCAACGCCTTCCCGCCAGCCTTGGTCATGGGCGTGGCAGGCTTGGCTTTATTGGGTACGATTGGTCAGGGTTTGGCCACGTCTTTGCGTGATGAACGCTACCGCGAAGCCGCCCTTATCACTTTTCTGGTGACGCTGTCGGGTGTCACGATATTGGGCGTAGGCTCGGCCTTCTGGGGCTTGGCCGCAGGCACGCTGACCCTGTTCGTGGAAAACTTCAGGGCAAGCCCCCACCCAGAAGCAGACTGACGCTGCCAACTTCGACGCCAACACCATGAAGATCCTCTTTGTAGCCGATCCGCTTGACACCTTTGCCACGTACAAGGACAGCACCTTCGCGATGATGCGTGAGGCGGCATCCCGTGGACACGAGCTGTGGGCCTGCGAGCCTACCCACATCACTTGGCAACGTGGTGGTTTGGTGCAGGCTGCATCACGCCGTATCGCCCTGACAGGTCACAGCGACAAATGGTTCACCGTAGCCGAACAAGCCGTGGTGAGCGTGGCCAGTTTCGATGCCGTCTTGATGCGCAAAGACCCGCCCTTCGATACCGAGTACATCTACACCACGCACCTGTTGAGCCAAGCCGAGCGCGAAGGCGCCAAGGTGTTCAACAAGCCGTTGGCCTTGCGAGAGCACCCTGAAAAACTGGCCATTTTGGAGTTCCCTGAGCACATTGCACCCACCTTGGTGACACGCGATATTCAGGCGGTGCGCGACTTCCACGCCACATACCGCGACATCATCCTCAAGCCCCTAGATGGCATGGGTGGCATCGGCATTTTCCGTGTGCGCGATGACGGCTTGAATCTGGGCAGCATCGCCGAGACGCTGACCAAAGATGGCCAACAAACCATCATGGTCCAGCAGTTTTTACCAGCCATTGCGCAAGGCGACAAGCGTGTGCTGGTCATTGATGGTGAGCCCGTTCCCTATGCGCTGGCACGCATCCCGCAAGGTGGTGAGGTCAGAGGCAATTTGGCGGCTGGCGGCAAAGGCGTCGCTCAGGCTTTGAGCGAATCAGACTGGGCCATTGCTCGCCATCTGGGCCCCATTTTGGCAGCACGTGGTTTGATGCTGGTGGGCTTGGACATCATTGGTGATCGGCTCACCGAGATCAACGTCACCAGCCCAACTTGCTTTCAAGAGATCACACAACAAACAGGCTGGGACGTGGCCAAGCGTTTCATTGATGCGCTGGAAGCCCTTATTTGAAACTCTGCCCGAAGGTGTTGAGCAAGCCCAGTCGGTTGGCCTCATAGACGGCTTCGCTGCGTGAGTGCACGGCCAACTTGCCATAGAGATTTTTGATGTGCGTTTGCACCGTGTGCACGGTGATGCCTTGCTGACGCGCGATCTCAGCGTATGAGTAGCCTTTGGCGATGAACTCCAGCACCTCTTGCTCGCGTCGACTCAGCGAGATGGCGTTGGATATAGCCTCTGCTTCTGCCACGGCGGCCATGGGCTGTGCCTCGGGCGACACCACAGGCTGAATGCGACGCAACAGGTGCCTGGCAATCATCGGCGATATCGGGGATGCGCCGCGCTTGACGGCCAACAAGGTTTCGGCGATGTCGGTGGCCTCGTCATCTTTGTGCACGTAACCTACGGCACCTGCCTCGATGCTGGCCAGCACGTTGTGCTCGTCACCAAACATCGATACCACCAGCATGTCGCAAGCCGGCCAACGCTGATGCACCTCACGCATGAGATCGAGCCCGCTGCCATCGGGCAAACCTAGATCGACCAACAACAAGTCCGCATCATGCTGATCGAACCAAGCTCGTGCAGGTGCCAGCATGCCAAATGATGCGGCCAATTGCAGTTGCGGATGGGCTTTGACACAGGCTTCCAAAAAAACACGATTGGCTTGGTTGTCTTCAACCAAGACCACGCGCCATACAGTTTGATTAACATCACTCATGACACAGAGGATAAGGCAATCAAGGGCGGCTGCGACAAGGGCAAGATAACGTGCAACGCCACCCCGCCTTGTGCTGTCGTAGTCAACACAATCTGTGCCCCAATGACACGGGCACGCGCACGCATGGCTTGAAGACCCTGCCCTTCAGCGAGCACTTCAGCATCTCCTTCAGCCTCGCTGCGCCAACCTCGTCCGTTGTCGGTCAGACTGATCTCTAGGTCATCTGCGCAAGCATGTGCCGCCAGCACCACCCGTGTTGCACCGGCATGCTGCAAGACGTTCGACACACCCTCAAACAAGATGTACTGCAGTTGGCGCAGGGCTGGCGCATGCCCCTGTGGCCACACGGGCAGATCGCCCATATCCCAGACCAGTTCTAAGCCGGCCGCTTTCAGCCTCGGTGTGAGCCTGAAACGCAAGCTGGCCAGCAAACCGGCCACATCACCCGGCGCCAAAGACAGGGCATCCACTGACAGCTTGAGCTGGTCGAGCGAGTCACGCAAGGTCTGCGTCACCAAGACCAAATCGACCCCCGCATCGCGCGGTGACTGCAATTGACGCAGCGCAGAGGTCAGGTGCGTGCCCACGCCATCATGCATGTCACGCAAAATGCGCGTGCGCTCGGCAGAAACAGCTTGCCCCCGCTCTAGTTCAGCCAGCCGCTGGAGGCTTTCGCGTAAATCGTGCTCACGCCTGGCGACTGTGACGGACAAGTCTGCATTGAGATCGCTCAGCGCCCGACGCGAGCGGCCATAGTCACCGGCGAGCATGTACACGATGCACGTCACCATGAAGGGCGCAACATAGGCCAACAAATAGGTCGAATCTAATGGCAGCCAATTCAATTGATAGGCGATGTCGTGCGCCATGGAGGGCGCCAGTACGCACGCCCCTAAAACAAGCGCGCCCCAATCGGGACGGCGTATTTTTATCGCGTGATAGACAGCCAAACCAAGGCACACGACCAACAGGATGTAGATCACGCCGAAGGTCACCGCCATGCGCCAACCTGAGGTAGAAAACATCGCCCATGCAGGCGCCACCACCATCAAGCCATAAACCAAGGCGTCCATCGCAAGCCCACGCCGGCCAGAGAAGCGCCAAAAAAACATGCACAACATCAACTGCGCCCAGACCATAGCCATGTAGGCCAAACGCTCCCAGACGATCAGCCCCGTGAAGGGGTTCGGTGCAATCCATGCTGTGACACCCAGCCCCCAAAACATCGCGGCAGCGCCCATGAAACCAATGGCGTGCTGCATCCGGTCACCCCACCACACCATCAGCATGAAGGCCCCAAGCGACAACATGGCCACATTGGCCAGATAAACACTGTCAACTTGGATAAGGGTGCGCGTTTTGTAGGCGCGCTCAAGTAGCGCCGATGGGCCCACCTGAATCGGAGCCAACCCATCGCTGGTGGCATAGCCATTGACCACCTTGATCAGGATCAGGTTGTCGCCCTGATGCCAGATGCCAGCGGGCGTCTGAGCCAGCAAAGGCACGTACCAGTTGCGCGTGACTGGCGTGCTCATCGACCCTGTGTAGGGCATCGGCACCCCATTGACCCAGACCTGCGCATTGAGCGACACCCGTGGCAAATAAACCGCCCACGGCACCTGCGGCAGCTGATTTATCGTCACCCGAAATCGATACCACATCACGCCTTGGTAGCCCGGGTGGGTATCACGCCAAAGATGCGGTAACAAAATCGGCTGCCAAGCCCCGTCCATGCTCGGCGGTGTCAGCCCTTCGGACGTGATGTTGGCCTCCCGCAATACAGTGACATGGTCAGCCTGCAGAGACACGGTGGGTTGCGCCCCAACTTGGGCAAAGCATGTGCTGGCCAGCAAGCTAAACAGCAAACAGCACACCAAATCACGGCAGTGACGCAAGGCAATCGACAGGAACATGCGCACATTGTCACCTGAGAGGCGACAATAGCGGGTTATTTTGCCCGCTCCCTACTGGATACCACATGGCTGTTTTGACCCTGAGTAACGCTTGCCTGGCTTTTGGCCACGTTGCTTTGCTTGACCACACTGCGTTTGCGCTTGAAATCGGCGAACGCGTCGGCCTGATTGGCCGCAACGGCACGGGCAAATCATCCCTGCTCAAAATTTTGGCTAAGCTGGAAAAGCCCGATGACGGCCAGTTGCAGATCCAGTCGGGCATTGAGGTGTCTTACGTGCCTCAGGAACCTACATTCAGCGATGACGCCACCGTGTTCAGCACCGTGAGCGAAGGCTTGGGCGACATCAAGGCGCTGCGTGACCGCTTTGAGGCCCACGCCGAGGGCGATGACCTCGACAGCCTGATGACCCAAATCGAAGCGCGCAATGGCTGGAACTGGGAGCAGCGTGTCGACGAGACCTTGCAGCGCCTGAACTTGGCGCCTGAGCTGTCCATCGCCGGTTTGTCGGGCGGCACCAAAAAGCGTGTGGCCTTGGCCCGCTCACTGGTGGCCAGCCCCGATGTGTTGCTGCTGGACGAGCCCACCAATCACTTGGACTTGGATGCCATCACTTGGCTGGAAGAGTTGCTGGTCGCCTTCAAGGGCAGCATCATCCTGATCAGCCACGACCGCGCCTTTTTGGACAACGTTTGCACCCGCATTGTGGAATTGGATCGCGGACAACTGCGATCCTACCCAGGCAATTTCGCAGCCTACGAGGGCCTCAAAGCCCAACAACTGTCTGACGAGTCGCTGGCAAATGCCCGGTTCGACAAGCTGCTGGCGCAGGAGGAGGTCTGGATTCGCAAAGGCGTTGAAGCCCGGCGCACCCGATCTGTCGCGCGCATCAAGCGCTTGGGCGACCTGCGCAGCGAGCGCTCATCACGGCGTGACAGCATTGGCCGCGTCAAGCTAGAAGTAGCACAAGGCGACCGTGGCGGCAAAATTGTGGCCGAGCTGGAAGACGTGTCCATCGCCTACGGTGGCCGCACCATCGTCAACAACTTCACCGGCACCATTTTGCGTGGCGACAAGGTCGGCTTAGTGGGCTCAAACGGTGCGGGCAAAACCACCCTGCTCAAGATGATTCTGGGCGAGCTGGCACCTGACAGCGGCACCGTCAAGCAAGGCGCCAACCTCAGCGTGGCCTACTTCGATCAGATGCGCGACAACTTGGATCTCAACGCCACCTTGGCCGACTTCATCAGCCCTGGCAGCGAGTGGATCGAGATCAACGGTTCGCGCAAGCACGTGATGGGTTATTTGCAGGACTTCTTGTTCTCGCCTGCGCGTGCCAATTCGCCCGTACACACACTCAGCGGTGGCGAGCGCAACCGCTTGCTGCTGGCACGTTTGTTTGCCAAGCCATCTAACGTCTTGGTGCTGGACGAACCGACCAACGACTTGGACATCGACACGCTGGACTTGTTGGAAGACCTGCTGGCCGAGTACCCCGGTACGGTGTTTCTCGTCAGCCACGACCGCCGATTCTTGGACAACGTGGTCACCAGTACCTTGGTATCTGAAGGCGATGGCGCTTGGCGTGAATACGAAGGCGGCGTGCAAGACTGGTTGATCCAGTCCAAGCGTGCCAAGGCCTTGGCTGCGGCCAATGCCAAAGTCGCAACAGCAACGCCAGCCGCCGCAAGCAAGCCGGCTGCGACGCCCCAAGCAGCATCCCAAACGGTCGCACCTGCTGCAGCCAAGGCACGCAAGCTCAGCTACAAAGAGCAGCGTGAGCTAGATGAGTTGCCTCAACGCATCACCGCGGTGGAGACAGAACAAAAGACGCTGGAAGCCAAACTGGCCGACCCCGGTGTCTATCAACGTGAAGCCGCGCAAATCCCGGCCATGCAGGCTCGCTTTGCCGCCATCGACGAGGAGCTACTGGGCTTGATGGAACGTTGGGAGCTGTTGAGCGCGCGCTAAACGGTCGGCATGCTGCGGTGTGCCGAGGCTGGCAAACAGCTCGCCGCAAGTCACCTCAGGCTCCTCGCTCTGGATCACGGCGTCAACCAGTGGCGCCAAGCGACGGGTATCGGCACGCAACACCCGCTGTTTGACAGATGCGATCTGTGAGGGGTGCATGGAGAAACTGCGCAAGCCCATGGCCAGCAGCAACTCCGTGAACGCCGGGTCGCCAGCCATTTCACCGCACACACTGACGCCACGCCCGGCAGCACGCGCCTGCGCGATCGTGGTCGAGATCAAATGCAACACCGCAGGGTGCCACGGGTCGTACAAGTGCGCGACCGCCTCGTCAGCGCGGTCGATGGCCAGCGTGTACTGAATCAAGTCATTCGTGCCAATCGACACAAAATCAAAGTAGCGCAAGAACATAGGCAGCGTCAAAGCCGCAGCTGGCACCTCGATCATCGCGCCGAGTTGGACATCACCAAAAGGCTTGCCCGATTCGGTCAATTGACGTCTGACGTGGGCGATGTTCTCCATCGTTTGGCGGATCTCGTTCTGGCTGGCCAGCATGGGGATCAGTATTTTGACCGGGCCATGCACAGCAGCCCGAAGCAGCGCACGCAGCTGGCGGCGGAACATGCTGGGCTCAGACAAGCTCCAGCGAATGGCACGCAAGCCCAAAGCAGGGTTCAAGACCGACTCATGGCGCAACTCGCTTGATGACAGCCCTTCAAGCGGTTTATCAGCGCCAATGTCCACCGTACGGATCGTCACGGGCAGACCCTTCATGGCATCGACTGCAGAACGGTAGGCCTCGTATTGCTCTTCTTCGTCGGGCAGGTCACCGCCCCGGTTCATGAACAAGAATTCGCTGCGGAACAAACCCACGCCCACGGCACCGGCCTCTAAAGCCACGGGGCCATCCTCGGGCATTTCGATGTTCGCCAACAACTCGACGCGCTCGCCATCCAATGTGACGGCTGGGGTGTGCCTCAGACGCGCCAAACGGCCACGTTCAAGCTCGCTCTGGCGTTGGCGAAAGCGGTACTCTTCCAGCACGATGGGCGAGGGGTCCACGATCACCAAGCCCGCATCGCCGTCGATGATGATGCAATCATCTTGGCGTATCAGGTGGCTGGCCTGACGTGCGCCCACCACAGCAGGGATGTCCATGCTGCGGGCCACGATGGCCGTGTGTGAGGTCTTGCCACCCACATCAGTCACAAAACCCGTGAATACGCTGCGCTTGAAGGACAGCATGTCCGCAGGCGCGATGTCACCGGCAACCAACACCAACGGCTCATCACCACCAAAATCACGCGCCCCAGCTCGACTGGGGTCGGGCACAGCAGAGGGCAAGCCACGGCTCAAACTGCGCAACAAGCGCTCAACAACCTGCTCCAGATCGGCCTTGCGCTCGCGGATGTAGGCGTCCTCCATCTCATCGAACTGGCGCGCCAAGACCTCAAGCTGTGCGGACACCGCCCACTCGGCGTTGTAGTGACGCTGGCGAATCCAATCGGCAGCGGCGCCGATCAAGGCCTCGTCTTGCAGCAGCATTTGGTGGACATCCAACAGCGCAGCCAACTCGGCTGGTGCGTCTGGCGGCAAGTCATGCTTGAGCGTCTCGAACTCATCGGCCACTACATCGCGTGCAGTCAACAGGCGCACGATTTCTTCATCGATCAAGGATGGATCGATGAAAACGTGGGGCACGTCAACCCGGCTCGATGCAATCAGCACCGCGCGGCCTATGGCCACGCCTCTGGAAACCGGCAAACCGAAAATCTGGATGCTCATAGGACGAATGCTATCAGTGCCTGCGCACTTGGTGTTTCATGATTTGTGCTCAGTATGACCGCAAGGCGTCATGCAACTGTCACAGCGTGTTCATGCCCCTGTCACCCGTTCAGCCAACACTGCACGCTCATGTCTAGGAAGAAATCAACCGGAGATGATGATGCGTGACCTGCCCCTGCCCACACTCCCTATGTCTGAGCTGCCCTCCCAACTTACGGCCGAATCCCGCGCCGCTCGGAGGTCACTTCACCCGCGCTCAGAGCCTGAGCTTCAGCGCCACGCCACGCCACGCCAAAGCCTGGAGGTCGTTTGGGCTCGCACTGAAGAAGATGTTCGTGCCGCACAACGACTGAGGTACAGCATTTTTGCGGACGAGCTGGGAGCGCGCCTGAGCGTGCCAGCAGGCAGCCCTGCCAAGCACGATATCGACCTGTTTGACCCCTATTGCGAGCACCTGTTGGTGCGATTGGGCACAAGCAACGGCGAGCCCGGCGAGGTCATCGGCACTTACCGCATCTTGACCCCAGACTCCGCCAAACGCGTTGGCGGCCTGTACAGCGAAACCGAATTCGACCTGACCCGCCTGCGTCCACTGCGCAGCAAAATGGTCGAGCTGGGCCGCTCTTGCGTGCACCCAGACCACCGCAGTGGTGGCGCCATCATGGCCCTGTGGGGCGCTTTGGCCGAATTCATGGTGCGCAATGACCTGGACACGATGATCGGTTGCGCCAGCATCAGCATGCGCGACGGCGGGCACATGGCTGCTAGTTTGTGGGAAAAGCTGCGCCACACGCATTTGGCCCCGATCGACCTGCAAGTGCGGCCACGCCTGCCCTTGCCTGTGGAAGATTTGAACCGCCATCTGCAAGTTGACCCTCCCGCCTTGATCAAGGGCTACCTGCGCTGTGGGGCCAAGGTACTGGGCGCCCCTGCTTGGGATCCTGACTTCAATACCGCTGACCTGCCCATGTTGATGCGCATCGCGGACTTGCCAACACGCTATCGCAAGCATTTTCTGGGTAACTGAGGGCCGCAGCGCATAGACTGCGCGCCATGAGTCGACCATCCAAACCCAACCAAACCACAGGGGACACTGCCTCAACGGGCACATCATTGCCCCTGTGGCAGCTGCTAACAGGCTGCGCAGACGCGGTGGCAGCCGTGCGCCAAGGCCAGTCATTGACCGCCGCCTTGGCCGCAAGCAGACCCGCAGAGCGACCCGGCGTGCAAGCCCTGTCTTTTGCCGTTTTACGCCGACTAGGCACAGCGCAAGCTCTGCGCCAGCATCTGGTGCCCAAAACACCAGCCCCTTGGGTAGATGCCTTGCTGCTATCAGCCTTGGCCTTGGCCTGCGGCACCGAGTACGACGCACACACCTTGGTCGACCAAGCCGTGGAAGCGGCCAAACGCCGCGCGAAACCAGCGAGCGGACTGGTCAACGCTGTTTTGCGGCGTTTTTTACGCGAACAAGCCCCCTTGATGGACGCCATCGCATCCGATCCAGCAGCCCAGTTCAACCACCCTGCTTGGTGGATCAAACGCCTGAAAATAGACTGGCCAGCGCACTGGCAAGCCATCTTGGCAGCCAACCAAATCCAGCCGCCCATGACCTTGCGTGTCAATACAAGACACGGCTCCGTGGCGCACTACCATGCGCGCTTGGCTGATGCGGGCTTGATCACCGAAGCACACCAAGCCGATCAACCCGGCCCCTTGGTCTTGCCGCACGGCGTCCCTGTACAGCGCTTGCCCGGCTTTGACGCAGGCGATGTCTCCATTCAAGACGCCTCAGCCCAGCTGGCCGCCCCACTGCTGATTCAAGCTGGCGGACACCGTTTGGCAGCGGGCTCAAGGGTACTGGACGCCTGCGCCGCGCCAGGTGGCAAAACCGCACACCTGCTCGAACTCGCGGACTTGGACGTCACGGCACTGGATGCAGACCCACAGCGCCTATCCCGAGTCAGCGAGTCATTAAACCGCCTAGGCCTGAAGGCACGCACCGTCGCTGGTGATGCCAGCCAGCCCGCACAGTGGTGGGATGGCCAGCCGTTTGACGCCATCTTGTTGGATGCACCCTGCAGCGCCTCCGGCATCGTCAGACGCCACCCTGACGTGCGCTGGTTGCGCCGCGAATCGGACATCGCCGCCTTGGCCAAGCTCCAAGACGCGATCCTCACCGCACTATGGCCCTTGCTCCGACCAGGAGGCCACCTGCTGTACTGCACCTGCTCCATCTTCAAAGCAGAAGGCCAAGAACGCATCGACGCATTTTTGCAACGCACGCCAGATGCCATCGCCCAGCCCGCGCCCGGGCACCTGTTGCCTGTGGTCGAATACGTTGGCCCAGCCCAGCATGACCGTGGTGACGGCTTTTTCTACGCCCTGCTTTCCAAAACAACCCAAGGTGATTGATGTCCTTGATGCGTCGGCGAGACCTGCTTCAACGCAGCGCCTCAGCCTTGCTTGTTGCCTCTGTGGCGCAAACAGGGCGGCCAGCGCACGCCGACACGCCAAGCCACTCAGGTGCCGAGCTCAGCAAGCTGACCGTGCAGCGCACCGAAGACGCACTGCTACTGAGCTACGACATCCGCATTGACCTGACCCGCGATGTCGAGCAAGCCCTCAACAAAGGCGTGGCCGTGGTCTTCATCGCCGAGGCCGAACTCGTCAAAGCCCGCTGGTACTGGACCGATCAATCCCGCAGCACAGCGACACGCCGCTGGCGTTTGGCATTCCAGCCACTGACCCGACGCTGGCGCCTGAGCTTTGACGGCCTGAATCGCTACTACGCCAGCCTGCCCAGCGCCTTGGATGCCCTGCGCCGCACAGACCGCTGGCGTATTGCCGACGCACTGCCAGCCGGTGAGGACGCCGACCATTACGTCGACTTCAGCTTCAAGCTCGACACCGATGAGCTTCCTCGGCCCATGCAAATTGGGCTAGGCGGCCAAGCTGACTGGAAGCTGGCCGTCCAACGACGCGTCAGCGTTGTGCCCTCGCGCTGAACCCACCACGCGCCGCACGCATGAGCACCATCAAAGCCAACCGCTGGGCCTGGATCCTCTCGGCCGTCGTCATGTCAGGCGCAGGTTTGATCCTGTCGTTTCTGCTGGCCTTTGCCACCCAAAACAGCGAACGCTACGAGCCCCACTTCCACTGGCTTTTGTGGACCAACCTCGCACTGGCCACCAGCCTGATCTTGGTCATCCTCATCGCCATTGGTCGACTGGCCCTGCGTCTGCGTGCCCGCAAATTTGGCAGTCGCTTGCTGCTCAAACTGGCCGGCATTTTTGGCTTGGTCGGCCTGCTGCCGGGCTTGCTGATCTACATGGTGTCCTATCAATTCGTCTCACGCAGCATCGAAACATGGTTTGACGTGCGTGTTGAAAGCGCACTAGAGGCCGGCCTGAACCTCGGGCGCAGCACACTCGACACACTCAGCGCCGATCTGGCCAGCAAAACCCGATTGGCGGCTGAACGGCTGGGCTCCCCCGACAACAGCCTGACCCTGCTGACACAGCAAGCGCCCATCGGCGTACTGGACCTAGAGCGCTTGCGTGAACAACTCGGTGCACAGACTGTCAGCCTGCTCAGTGAGAGCGGTCAAATCGAGATGACAGCCGGGGGGATGACAACCCGCATCTTGGCCACAGAAAAGCTGCCCGCCAGCTTGAGGCAAGAAGCCCGTACAAAAGGCGCCATTGCCCTTGTCGAAGGGCTGGATGACAAAACAGAAGACCCACCGGGCGTTGCACGCATCCGGGCGCTGGCGTGGATGCCCGACCACAGCTTCAGCCTGCAAGCGCGTGGCCACTTCTTGATGGCCATCCAAACACTGCCGCCCACACTGGTTCGCAACGCACTGGATGTGCAAGCCGCTTACCGTGAGTACCAACAGCGCTCACTGGGGCGCGAGGGCCTGCGCCGCATGTACATCGGCACACTAACCCTGGCGCTCATCTTGGCCGTGTTTGGCGCTTTTGTGCTGGCGGCGGTGCTGGGCCAACAACTGCTGCGCCCTTTGCTGCTACTGGCCGAAGGCGTGGGTGAAGTCGCACGGGGTGACCTGCGTCCCAAACCCATCTTCGCCTCAACCGACGAGCTCGGTGGCCTGACACGCTCCTTTGCAGCCATGACACAGCAGCTGTCCGACGCCCGAGCACTGGCTGACCGCAGCGCGCAAGACCTCGACAGCGCGAGAGCACACCTGCAAACCGTGCTCGACAACCTCACCGCTGGCGTCATCGTGTTCGATGCCCAAGGCCTCATTGACATCGTTAACCCAAGCGCCACCCGCATCCTTCGCCTGCCCCTGTCCGCCTACCGTGGCAAGCCTTTGTCCGAGGTGACCGGGCTACAAGACTTCGCTGAAAGCCTGCGCCAGCGCTTTGAGCTCTACGCCAGCGACCCCACCCCCGGAGAGCGCCAACAGTGGCAAGAATCGTATGAGTTGCCACTGCCGTCCTACCCCGAGCCCTTGACGCTGCTGGTACGAGGCGCCGACCTGCCACCCGATGAACGCCTGATCGTGTTTGATGACATGACGGAAATCGTCTCCGCACAACGCGCCCAAGCTTGGAGCGAAGTTGCCCGCCGTGTCGCCCACGAAATCAAAAATCCATTGACACCGATCCAGCTGTCGGCCGAGCGCCTGCAAATCAAGCTCGAAGACAAGCTGGACGAGCCGTCCAAACAACTGCTCACGCGTTCCGTCAACACCATCGTCACGCAAGTGCAGGCCCTCAAGACCCTCGTCAACGAGTTCAGAGACTACGCACGCCTGCCCGCCACACGTCTTGTGCCGCTGGACCTCAACGAGCTGGTCACCGATGTGATGGCCCTGTATGGACACGACATTGAACAAGGCCACGTGCAGGTCGAGCTTGGCGCACACCAGCCCCTGATCATGGGCGACGCCAGCTTGCTGCGACAAGTCATACACAACTTAGTCCAAAACGCACTGGATGCGGTGCGAGATCACCCGCCCACCGACAGCCCCATGCTGGTGTGCATCCGAACCGATACGCCACTGAAAGACGATGGCAGCATCCGCGCTGTGCGCCTGACCGTGCGCGACAACGGCCCAGGCTTCTCAGACAAGGTTCTCAAGCGCGCATTTGAGCCCTACATCACCACCAAAACCAAAGGCACAGGCTTGGGATTGGCCGTCGTCAAGAAAATATCTGACGAGCACAAGGCCCTGATTCGCATCCGCAATTTAACGGCCCATAGCGAGTTCAGCCCCATTCAGGCCCCAGAACTAGGGTATCCCTCTGAAGTTGTAGCCATAAGAGGGGCTCAAGTTTCTATATCATTTCCAAAGTTGTCATCCAAACCTCCCAAAGCTGGTTCACACTAGTGGTAGCACCCACCTAGGGAATAAAATAAACTCATGGCCACCATACTTGTTGTTGACGACGAACTCGGCATCCGTGCCTTGCTCTCAGAAATTTTGAGCGACGAAGGACACGTCGTCGAAGTTGCGGAAAACGCAGCCAAAGCCCGCATCATGCGCGAGCAGTGCAAACCCGATCTGGTTTTGCTGGATATCTGGATGCCAGATGTTGACGGCGTCACCTTGCTCAAAGAGTGGTCCGCAGCCGGACTGCTCACCATGCCTGTGATCATGATGTCCGGACACGGCACCATCGACACGGCGGTTGAGGCCACCAAGTTCGGCGCGCAGTCCTTCCTTGAAAAACCCATCACCATGCAAAAGCTGCTACGCGCAGTGGAGCAAGGCTTGGTCAAACCGGCACCGCGTGCTGCCACGCCTGCACCCATCGTGCACTTGGCCACCGTCACACACATCACTGCCGCATCATCGTATGCAGGCCTCATCAGCACAGCATCGCCTGTGCGCCATGAAGCCGCTGGCAGCGACACGCACTATCACCACCAAAACAGCCCTGTGGCATACCACGCCACCGCCCCCCAAAGCAGCGTGACCCACAAGCCCATTCACAATGGGCCCTGCCACGAACAACTCTTTGAGCTGGACCGCCCTCTGCGCGAAGCCCGTGATGATTTTGAGCGTGCGTACTTTGAGTTCCACTTGGCTCGCGAAGGCGGCAGCATGACGCGCGTGGCCGAGAAAACCGGCTTAGAGCGCACCCACCTGTACCGCAAGCTGAAACAACTGGGCGTTGATCTAGGTCGCAGCAAAAAAGCAGCCCTTAATTGATGTACAATTTATGTCTTCGCTGATCACTGCCAAGCAGTTGTCAGCGAAGAGATGGCCAAGTAGCTCAGTCGGTAGAGCAGCGGATTGAAAATCCGCGTGTCGGTGGTTCGATTCCGCCCTTGGCCACCAATATACAAAGGCCCCGTAAGCTGTTTTGGCTCACGGGGCCTTTCTACATTTCGGGCCTCTGTTCTACAAAACAGCCGGTCTTGATGGCGCGGAGCACCCATTTATCGGCGCCGACAGGTTAAGCCATACTTAGCCACAGCTGACGCTCTCCACGCCGTTTGGTTGAGACAACGAACGAGTCCACCTCTCTGCGTCACGCCGACCCAAGTCAAATGTCGCTTGCAACGCTGCATCGTCGGTGTAGTCCCACACACTGGCCGGAATAGGCTGAGATGGCTGGACATAGGTATGACCACGAATGGACGGCAGCTTTGCAAATGGCCGAGTCAGGAGCACCAATGTCTCAGCGTTTTCTTGAGGCACACCTTCGGTCGGTACATTGCTAACCAACCCACCATCGAACAGGGCGACGCCATTGCGCATCGCCTGCGGCGTCAAAGGCGGCACACATGATGATGCAATGATCAGGTCGGCCAACTCATCGGGCGTTGCACACTCACGCACCGAGATAAAAAGTGGATTGAATCCAATACGTCGCCCCATCGATGTATCCACCGCACGGCTATTGCAAGCATCCAATCCAACCGCCAAGGCACCCAACAACAACGCCATCCGCCTAGAAGCCCATAGCGGAGGTCGAGACACAAGCACACAGATCTCTGGCCCTTGGTGCAAACGCTTCAAAGCCACCTCATTAATGCTGCCAAGAATGGCGTTTCGGTACAGATTCCCATGAGGGAATACCGGCCGTTTTTGCAACATATTTCGCAAATAAAGATTGCGTCCATTCTCAGCGATAGCCTGTTTGTGGCCAGCAAACCCCTCGGCAAAGGTACCCGCAAACAGCGTGCAAGCTATCGCCGAACCCGCACTGACAGACGCAACGTCTGAAGGTTTCAAATCCAAAGCAGCGGATGCAACCGACCAAAAACCTGCCTGCCAGAAGCAGCGGTTACCACCGCCAGAAAACACGACGTTGTCAAAATGCATGAAGGGCCTCCACACGTAATCTCACCCTAACTCCACAGGAACAAAGAGGCGCTCACCATCACGCAGTATCAGCAGCGCAACAACCTTGGGCTTTTTGGCTATCACGCTGTTAACTTGCTCAACCGATTTGAGTGCGATGCCATTGATGGCCAGCAGCACGTCCCCAGACATCACATTCGCGCCAGCGGCCGCACCAGACACGGTCTCAACCAACAAACCGCCTTGAACATGTGCACTGAGTTGCTCCTCACGTGTCAGTGCTCTCACACCGAGGCCGAGTTGTCCCGCCCGCGCAGGTGTGTCATGCTGGGATCCAACGCTTGCCCCCTCATCTGCCCGACCTAGCTTGACCGACAGCTCACGCACAGCCTTATCCCGCCAGATCTTGAGCCGCACTGTCTCACCGGGGATAGCCAAGCTGATGCGGCTACTCAGATCACCCGAGCGAGTCATGATTTCATCGTTCACCGACATGACCACATCGCCCGGTTGCAAGCCGGCCAGTGCAGCAGCAGCACCGGGCGCAACGCTGCCAATCAATGCGCCATCAGGGCGACTCATACCGAAAGATTCCGCCAAGTTCTGATTCAAGTCCTGAACCGTCACCCCAAGTCGTGCGTGTGAGGCACGTCCAGTCGCCACAATTTGATCCTTCACCTTCAGCGCCACGTCAATGGGAATGGCAAACGACAATCCTTGATACCCACCCGACTGTGAGTAAATCTGCGCGTTGATGCCGACCACTGCGCCGTGACCATCAAACAGCGGCCCCCCTGAATTGCCTGGGTTCACCGCAGCATCAGTTTGAATAAAGGGCACAGCTGTATCACCCGGCAAAGAGCGCCCCTTCGCACTCACGATCCCTTGCGTCGCTGTCTGCTCGAATCCAAAAGGTGAGCCAATTGCCAACACAGGATCTCCGACTTGCAATTGCTTAGAATTGCCCAACCGCGCAACCAGCAGATTCGTCGCATCGACGCGTAACACTGCTATGTCGGTAGCGGTATCAGCACCCAACACCTTGGCCTTGAATTCGCGTCGATCATTCAACTTGATGGTGACTTCTTTGGCTTCGCGCACAACATGCGCATTGGTCAAAATCAAGCCATCACTGCTGATAATGAACCCAGAGCCCTGACTGCGAAATGGCACGTTGCCGCCCAACCCCTGCTCAGGCAGTCGAAACTGAAAACCCGGTAGGCCATGAAAAAACCGAAAAAACGGATCACTTAGATCCAAGAGATATTCACTTGGCGTAGCACGGTGCAAACCCGCCACGGTGACACCCACAACGGCCGGCCCCACCTGCTGCACAATGGCCCTGTAGTTGGGCATCGGAACCCCATCGGGCCCTCCACCCACATCTACATACCCCATTGCGCCAGACGCAGGGGAAGACTTGATATCCGTTTGGAGGCAACCGACCCGCCCCTAGAAAACCAGTGTGGCGTATTCAGGTTAAAAGCAGCAGAGGTTGCGGCCACCACCAAACCAGCAGCGATCAGGAACATGAACAGTTTCTTTTGCGCCATGACTCGCCCTCATCTGTAGTTGGTGTTGATACCCGCCGACCCTGAGTCGTGATCCTAAAACGGCGTCTATAGCCCCCCTTGAGATTTGTCATCTGGCCGGCGTTTGGGCCGAGTAGCCTCTGGACCTCAGTCGAAACAGATGAGGGATGTGTTGTGAGCCAAAAGCAAACGTCGATGGGTGATAGCACTGTGGCGTTGGTGTCATGTTGGTAATGACACTCGGTGCGGCCGGCCAACCTTTGGTCGCGGCTGAGCGTGCTGTGCCGACACCAGGCGCTGATGATTTGCTGATCAAAGTGCTAGCGTGTGGTGTATGCCGAACCGACCTGCACATCATTGATGGCGACCTCCATCCACGAACACCCCACACCGTGCTCGGACATGAAATCGTGGGTCGCGTGGTGGCAACTGGGAGCCTCGCCACGCGCTTTCAGATCGGTAGCCGTGTCGGTGTGCCATGGTTGGGTGGCACGTGCGGCCACTGCGCATATTGCGAAAACGGCAGAGAGAACCTCTGTGATACACCCGTGTTCACAGGCTATGACCGTGACGGCGGTTTTGCCGAGTACGCCGTGGCCAAAGCGCACTTCTGTTTTGCTTTACCAGATCGCTATGACGATATTCATGCTGCACCCTTGCTATGTGCCGGTTTGATTGGCTACCGTGCATACCGGCTATCCGGCGTCTCAGGCAACATGCGTCTGGGGCTTTATGGCTTCGGCGCTGCAGCACACATCATCTGTCAGCTTGCGGTGGCGCAAGGTCAACAGGTTTACGCCTTTGTCCGGCCAGGTGACGTGCAAAGTCAACTTTTTGCGAAACAAATGGGGGCTTGCTGGGTTGGCACCTCTGACATGCGCACCAGTGAAGAACTCGATGCGGCTTTGATCTTCGCTCCGGTTGGCTCGCTTGTGCCCACTGCACTTAGCGCTATCAGAAAAGGAGGTGTCGTGATCTGCGCTGGCATTCACATGAGTGACATCCCAGCTTTTAAATACGCCTTGCTGTGGGGTGAACGCAGTATCCGGTCGGTCGCAAACTTAACAAGGGAGGATGGTGACAGCTTCTTTTCTGCCATCGAACGCCACCCGATCGAGACGCATGTACAAGCGTTTGCCTTGACCCAAGCGAATGAGGCTATCACCGCACTACGCAGCGGGGCTGTGACGGGCGCGGTCGTTCTGGTGCCTTGATAGGCGTAACGCAAACGCAAACGCAATACAATTCACGCCAATCAATCTGCCGTCATAGCCAACTCTAGTCCTACCAAAATTCGACACATAGGCGGCCCCACTCCCATTGACCAACCCATCCACTTTGCCACGTCGCCCCTTGATCGTCAGACTGTGCAATATGGTGGGCGACGTTGTGCTCGGCCTGCCCGCACTGCAATTGCTTGAAGCCCAAGGCTACGATTTGCACCTCTACGGCAAAGGCTGGGCCAAAACCCTGCTGGCCGGGCATGGCTGGCCCTGCACTACGCGTGCAGGCAAACTGGGTGCGCGCATTGATCAGCTGCGTCAGCTGCGTCGGCAGTGCCTGCAAGCCGACCCATCATTTGACAACCGCATCAACACATTGGTGATGCCCAACTCGTTTTCCAGCGCCTTTGAAATGCGCTGGGCGGGTTTAAAGCCTGCAGGCTATGCCCGCGATGGACGCAGCCTGTTGCTGGCCAAGGCTTGGCGGCCCAGCCCACCAGCGCACGCCGTCGATGGCTTTTGGGAGCTGGCCACACGGTTGACGACGCAAGCTCAGCCCACACCCGATCACATCCACCTCAAGGTGCCTGCCCAAGCCCAAGACCAAGCAGACAAACTGCTGGCTGCGCACGGCATCCACGAAGGCTTCATTTGCATCGTGCCCTATGCCGCGGGCGATGTGGACGGCAAAGACAAACGCTGGCCTGAATTCGCCGCCTTCACACAGCAACTGGCAGCGGTGCACCCCAAGCGTCAGATCATCACCTGCCCCGGCCCTGGTGAGAACGACATCGCACGCCTCGACCACCCTGCCGCCTTGCTCCTGCCCGGCGTTGCGCTGGACGTCTATCTGGGGATACTGAAGCGCGCCGCCCTCGTCATCTCTAACGACACCGGCCCCGCACACATGGCTGCGGCCGTAGGCGCACCGGTACTCAGTGTTTTAGGGCCGACCAACCCGGATCAATGGCGACCATGGGGGCCACAGAACCGCATCGCGCAGGGTGCCCATCGCCAATGGCCCTCGGTTGACGCCGTCATGGACATGGTCTCATCGTGATGTCCAAAGGCCCACTGATTGTCAGGCTGTGCAACTGGGTGGGTGAAGCCGTTCTGTCACTGCCCACGTTGACCATGCTGGCTGCGCAAGGCTATGAGCTGCACCTGATTGGCAAAGGCTGGGCCGTTGACCTGTTTGAAGGCCACGGTTGGGCCGTGCACGTGCGGCCCGCCCTACGCGCGGACGCCATCAAGCAACTCAAGGCACTGCGCTTGACGCTGTCACTCAAAGATACGGGGTTCACGCGCCGCCCCAATATGTTGCTGTTCACCAGCTCGTTTTCCAGTGCGCTGGAAGCCCGGCTGGCGGGGCTCAAACCCATTGGCTACAACAAAGACGGGCGCCGCCTGCTGTTAAGCCACAGCGTGCCCTATCTGGATGGTTTGCATGCAGCAGATCACTACTGGCGCGTGGGCACGCATTTCGCGGGCGTCGACAGCGTGCGGCCACGTGCCTTGGGCTTGATCCCATCGCCCGCGCACCAAGCCGCGGCTGATCAACTGCTGCGTGACCACGCCTTGCGCCCCGGCTTCGTCATCCTGTGCCCGTTCTCCGGTGCGGCGGACACCACCGGCAAAAAACTCTGGCCCGATTTCCCTGCGCTGGCCCAACACCTGAACCAGCAAGGTCACCAAGTCGTACTCTGCCCCGGCCCGGGCGAAGAGGCTCAAGCCAGCACCCACTACCCTGGCGCGCACATCCTCACAGGCGTCAAGCTCGGCACCTACGCTGCGCTCAGCCAACGCGCCGCCTGCACCATCTCCAACGACACCGGCCCCGGGCATCTGGCTGGCGCAGCGGGCGCCCATGTGGTCAGCTTACTGGGCCCTGATGCCGCGCCCATGTGGTGGGTGCAAGGGGACAAAGTCACGGTGCTTCGCCCTGCGCAAGGCTGGCCCACGCTGGCAGATGTCGTGGCCGCTGTTGACAAGGCCTGCTCCCCATGATGCCCCCACGTCACATCGGCCTGCAATTCGGGCACATCAAGCACTTTAATGAAGGCCTCAGCGAGTTTTCAAGGCAACTCGCATGGCAGTTTGCCCATCAAGCCCAGCAACTCAAGGCCGAGCGCAACTGGCACTTCCATTTCATCCTGCCAGCGCAATGGCATGGCCTGTTCGGCCCCGATGTCAGCTACCACGCACTGACCGAAGGCATGCGCCTGCGTCACCACTTCCCTGTTGACTTGGATGTGTGGCACGGCCTGCATCAACACATGCGCTACCGCCCGCCCGTCAACAGCCAGCACAAGCTCATCACCGTGCATGACCTCAACCATGTCTACGCCAAAACCGGGCTCAGCCTGTGGTGGCAAAACATGCGCTTGACCAAGCAGCTGCGGCGCGCCAACCAGTTGATCGCCATCAGCCAGTACTCAGCCAACGATCTGGTCAAACACCTGCCTTGGGCGCCCCCTGCCACGGTCATCTACAACGGCGCGGCTGACCTGACGCAAAGCGCCCAAACACCTGTTGACGAACTGCAAGGGCAAACCTACTTGCTGCACATCAGCCGCATGTCCCCGTCCAAAAACGTGGGCGTGCTCATCGACATGGCGGCGGCGTGGCCTGAACAAATGCTCGTGCTAGTCGGCCCCCATAGCCCCGAGGTCGCAGCCCACAAAGAGCGCGCACAGCAACTGGGCCTACTCAACGTGCGCTTCATCACCGATGTCAACGAGGCGCAAAAGGCGTGGTTGTACGCCCATTGCAGCGCTTTTTTGTTCCCCTCGCTGATGGAGGGGTTCGGCCTGCCACCGATTGAAGCCATGTTCTTTGGCAAACCCGTTATCGTGGCCAAACGCACCTGCCTGCCTGAAGTCTGCGGTGAGGGTGCGGCCTACTGGGATGACTTCACCGCGCTGGCCATGCGCCGCGTGGTGGAGGCCCGCATGGCCGCTGATCAACAAGACAGCACAATGGCAGACCGTGTGCGCCAACAAGCCCAACGCTACACATGGGCGGGCGCGGCCCAACAGTACATCGCCCAATATGAACGGGGCACTTTGCCATGCTGAAGCTCCCTCAAGTGACCCTGTGCTGCGTCGATACGCGGCTGCCACAATTGGCGCTAGAGGCCATGCAGACCTCGATGGCGCAAGCCCAGTTCGCTGCGGCCTTGCTCTTCACGTGTCCGGAGCACGGGCTTGTCAACGTACCCGATGACATCCAAATCATCGAACTGGACACCATCCGGTCGATCGAGGATTACTCCCACTTTTTGCTCAAAGGCATGGCGCCTTATCTGGATACATCGCACATGCTGATCGTGCAATGGGATGGCTACGTCATCGACCCAACGATGTGGCGCGACGACTACCTGGCCATGGACTACATCGGCGCGGTCTGGCCCCAGTTCAAGGATGGGCACCGCGTAGGCAATGGTGGCTTCTCACTGCGATCACGCAGACTGCTGGATGCGTTGGCGCACGACGATATCAAGCCAACGCACCCTGAAGACATGTGCATTGCCAGAACCTACAGGGCGCACCTAGAACGACATAATGGCATCCGATTTGCTGGTGAAGCGCTGGCACATCAATTCGCCTTTGAGCGTGATCGGCAAGCACCCACTAGCTTTGGGTTTCATGGGATGTCGAACATGGCCTCGTTGCTGACTCAACCCCAACTCGCATCGTTCATGGCCTGTGCCCCAACAAGCCTGTTTGGCAGCACCGAGGCCCGAGGCTTCATCAAAAACCTCATACAACGCAAGATGAAGCCTTTAGCGAAGCAAGCGCTGAATCGTCGGAGACAAACAAAGGCATTCGATTCAGCAGATTTCAGACTTTGGTTTCGTTGGGTTTGCTTGCACTGAGACCCATCTCGTCTAGCATCAAGTGGACCCGCTCAATGGGCACTTCGAAATCAGCATGCACACCTCGATTCAGATTGTCGACCTGAACCCCCAACAGGTATGAAATTTGAAGATCAACACAATCAGCCATTCGTTGCCAATAATAATATGGCATATCTGAATGTTCGGCTATTAATATGTAAATATCGCAACCCTCATTTGCGAATAGCAGGTTAGCCATCCCCGCACCAGTGGCGCCAACGATGACATCCGCCGACCTGAAAATCCCAACCTGCTCATCAAATGACATGCGCTCCGGCTCAATGACATCAAATCCGGCCTTAATTAAAATAGTCTCAATTTCGTTTGCATTTCTCAATACGCGAACACTGCTATTGCGCCGAACATAAATAAGTCGACCTCGTTTTTCTTCATGCACAACAGGCAATCGATTATTGATGGTATCCACCATCAGCTTTATCGCTGCGGAGGAAAAAATGCCATGTGAATGCCCTGGTTGTTTGGCACCCTTGTGTCCAAAAGGAATGTAGCCCGCTGGGCTTACAAAGTATGCATCATCAATTTTAACTTGACGATCCTTGGGTAACAAATACAAAGGTCTGACACCAGGGATCGACATAGCCAATGAACGATACATGTTGGCGTGTAAACCAGCGTCAAGCAGAAGCGGCACATCATCAAAATCATCACAGTGAGCAAAAACCGTTATTCGTGGCAGCACCTCTGTCAACCAATGCGCGTAATTGACTGAAACAGCATCCGTGAAAACTGCCGCACTGTGCAAGTGTGCTGGGGCGCTATCCATAGCAACCCAAGAGGCAACCAGTTCACCGGGCTGCACAAGTAGCCGGCAATCCCCCTCTTCCATCATGGCGTGCTGCTGAGGGACAAACAAATCATGATGAACAAGCTTATCGCCATTTAAACCCATCAAACCCGAACCGCCGGTCACCAAGGCAGAGACCATTCGTATGCCAACAACAGGCGGAAAGTACTCAGGTTCGTCTGGCATATCGACATCGACGCCACTCCCGACAAACATCAAATTACGTCCCTCAATCGGCTGATTCTCAATGATCACATAAGGAACCAACTTCTCAAGCCGCACAAAATATGATAGCGCAAGCAAGCTCCAGCGTTTGGAAAATAGGCCTAGAAATCGGCGTATTTTTTTAGATCTTATTAATTTCCGCTTAAAGATACCTACGGCAAGCGGATCAAGCGAACAAACGGATTGACTCAAATCAGGCACAGAACCATACCTCGATTCGTCAGTAGATGCTGCGTTTAACACCGGCATATTCATTTTACTGAGCGCTTCAAATAGGCATAAAAGAACAGTTTCATACTCGACAAACACACATAGCCATAAGACTTAACATGGTGGCGCCAAATGAGCCTTAAATCAATAACCGACAATGGCACCTTACGACGAGGAGGCAACACTGAACGGCCTCGCTGCTGCCAAAGCGACTCCACCAACGGCGCTGGCGCATGGCGCAGTTGGTCTGCTGTAGGGCACACCACCGTGCCATGCTCAAGCAAAACATCTACCCTGCTGCGCACCTCAATGGGATCATGAAACAGTTGACAGTTCTGCCTCACCCGTTGCTGCTGCGCCAATTCAGCCGCATCACCATTGATGATGGCCGAACAGCGCTTGATGAAGCCGGGTACATCATCCGAGCGCAACTCGTCCGCTACGCTATACCCCCAAGCCACACCACATAACCCAGCAACAGCCTTACCTAACAACAAAGCCTCTGGGAAGGCGGTCCCCCCAAGCCAAGGGTAGCTGTCAATGTACAAGGCAGCATCACTCACGTACTGCCGATAGACGTCCTTCGGCACCGACTTAAGCAAAGTGACACGTCGACCAAATTTGAGACGCATACGCCACCACCACCAATCCTTGCCACTTGCGCCAAGCACAACCAGATCCAAACGCGGATCAGCCTCCAATAAGCGGCACAGCACCACCGGGAGAGACATACCCAACAAGGGTCTAAATTTATAGGAAGCACCGCCTGTCAGCAAGAGTTTGCGCTCGCCTTGAGGCTTGGTCACCACGGCTTCGACCACACTTGCCACAATTGGAATACCGATGAACGAGGACTTGTCAACGGTGCCCCGCCGCTCACGCAGCATCCACCCATAGGTGCTGATCTCGAACACCTTATCGGCCACGCCCAGCCCTACAGAAAAGACATGGTCAGCGTGATTAACAAAATACACCATCAGCGATGGACGGATGCGTTTAACCACGCGCACGGCCGCAGCACAAAGCACATCATCAGGGTGAATATGTAGAAACACCCGCTTATGACACAGCATGGTGCGAATCAAAAAGGCCATGCGCGCCTTAGCCGACCAAGACGCATCGATCACATCAACCTGAGCAGCATCAAGCTCCAAGATGCTGCATCCGGCCACTCGATCTGTCATTCGTGTCAGCAGCACCTTGACCGGCTTGGCGCTGTGCTTTATCAAGTACCTCAACAGTGGTGTATGACCACCTGACCTGTAAATCACAGAGGCAACATGCAGCTCATCATCCGCAGGTTCACCTACAGACACAGGTACCGCTTCATCAACAAATTTGTCAACGATAGACTGCTCTAGATCGTCATAACGGTACACGCCGCAAGCATTTTCGTGAATGTAGAACGCCAACCACTCAGCAAAACGAACAGCTGTGTCCACATCAGACTCCTGCTGAATAACAGACAGCATCTGCTTGATGAAGGTCAGCGCCTGTTCTATCACGTGCATCCCTTTGTCAAAATTCAAGTCTCAAGCCAGATTTTATGCAATTGTATCTTCGTCTCTTGAGAGGGGCCATCATCCATTTCATTTATCCTATAGATCAACGTAGCATAATTGGCACCATCAAATCACCAACAGCCTTTACAAACATGAAGCCCAATAAAATCCACTCTACAGCCATCCTAGAAGGCAAGGTCGACCTCGGCGAGGGCAACGAGATTGGTCCATATGCTGTCATTCAAGGACCTGTATCCATCGGCAATGACAACTGGATAGGCTCGCATGTCACAATTGGTGCACCAGGACAAGATACCCGCAACCCACGATACGACAGCTCAAACTCCCGTATAGAGATAGGTGATAACAATATCATACGGGAATATACAGGCATACAAAAACCGTGTTATCGAGATATAACCAGAGTTGGCAACAATGTTTTCATCATGCAAAGTGTACACATTCCGCATGACGCGATAATCCAGGATCACGTTGTTATTACCCCCATGGTTGCTTTAGGAGGCATCAGTCGTATTTTGAAAGGCGCGAATCTAGCTATGGGCTGCACCATTCATCAATATGGTGTCGTAGGTCAATATTCGATAGTTGCCATGGGTTCAGCACTCACAAAAAATGTACGTCCGTTCGCTAAATATATCCCCAACAAACCGATTGGCGTCAACGAATATGCATTGGCTAAATTTGGCTTTGAGGATATTAAAGAAGAAATATTTGCGTACGTAATGGATAACGCAAAACCAAACACCCCCCACCTTGCGGCTCTGGTATTGGAATTTGAAGATATGTGCAAGGACTCCGATAGATCCACGTATTAACTACGTGCCATTCCCGCCAAAGGCGAACAACAAACGAGCCCCCCAACCCACCAGGTCTTTCGTCGCACACACCGTAGAAGCCTGCCACAAGATCACCGACAGCCATCTGAGCTCAAAACAGCGCCATCACCCACGCTGTTGTGTGCCACACGAGGCCCAAACCCAGATTCAAGCAGTTTCGCACCTACCAAGCCTGCCTTCTACCTAGCACCCAAGAGCCCCACTCCCCGCCCCAAAAAAACGGGGATCATGCCGCTAACCCACGGATTGAGACGAATAGCTAACGCACAACTCAGATGAACTGGCGGACGCACGTTTTCCGGACAGCAATACGGCGTTCAAATTCGACGCAGTCCGGCTAGTCCAAAATACAGACGCAGGAAATGCCCGACCAGCACTTGAGACTCACTCAGAACGGGGCAACTGCGACTGAGTACCCATGAGCGCCGCAACACCCACCATTGACAGTGCTAGAGACATTACCCTTCTCAACGATTCACACCCTTGATGGGTCTCAAACCCTCAGCGAAGCGGAGCACCACACCCAGTACATCGAGCGATAGCTCGTCAGCTCACCATCCTCTTGCCGCATCAACGACGATCACTTGGTCGCGGAGCTTTGTGCAACAAAGCACACCTGAAAGACAAGAAGCCGCATAATGAACGTCGAAGAGTTCATGCGTCAGCAAAGCTGACCGACCCACTCCTCAAGCATATCCATGCATTATCTATACATAAAGAAAGCACGCAAACAAATAAAATGATAGAAACGCGCACAAAATCAGCAGCAAGAAAAATAATAACGGCCCACGTGTCGTCAATCACCGTCGCGTTCATTTTATTAACAATATTATTTCTAAAAATCACCAGAGGCCTCGACTTAACTGATGAAATTCAATATTACGGCGAGATAAAGGGGCTAATCGAGACAGGCCGCCTATTTAGCAATGATTTATTCATACAACAAACAGTTTATATTCTAATATACCCCGCACTATATATTTACCACAAACTATTCAACTATATAGGCCTAATATTCTTCGGGCGAATATTAATGGCCGGACTATGTTTTGCGTTATTTATTTATTCTCAAAAAAGAATAAATAAAATAACGGAGTCAAAAATCACAGCCAGCTTGTGTGCTTTAGCGCTAACATTCCCCATTTCATATCATGGCATTCTATCCCCAAGCTACAACACCGTATCTCAATTAATGTGGGTTATTTTCGCCATTAATTTTTTTGAATGGCGAAGTGATACGAAGTACCTATGGCTCGTTATCCCGATGGTAACGGCTTTTGCACACCCTACATCTGCTCTAGCAATGATCTTATTGATCATGATGCGACTTCTAACTGAAAAAAAAATAGGTGCGATATTCAGATTAGTTACTGCCAACATCCTAGCACTGCTGATTGTGCTACCTTTGCTCATGAGTTTCGCCAGCGCCAGTGAATTCTTGCGCTCCCTCTCATTTTCAAGCGGATATGGCGTTGGCTCAGTTTTTTTCTCAAACAGAAGTGGCGCAACAAACCTCACCACCATCTACGTCGCATTTGCCTTGGCCGCCAATATATCAAGATACCATTTACAAGGAAAATGGACGTATTTCAAATGGATTTTTATTAGCTTCCTTATCTATCAATTAATTAAATCCATTGCGAACGGACTAGATGCATACAATTTACACGCGGTGCAAGCACTGGCGGCTGCATGTGTTCTTGCTTACCTCTGGGCTATTAAAAATAGTGCGAATGAGCCAGCTTTATATACAAATAAGGCTCACTGGTTTGTCGTCATGCTGCTGGTTTACGCCTCAACAATCGGTATAACCAGCGGCAATGGGATCGGCCAAGCAACAGGCGCTTTCATGGTAGGACTACCAATATTACTGATGGCTTCAATAGGCAGCAACTCGGCTGGCGCCACGCCGCGCAGTATCGCTTACACCACCACAGCACTGGCACTTGTTGTTTTATTTTATTGTGCACAATGGAGCCTACATCCATACCGTGAAGCAAGGTGGTGGGAAACCACCTACCCTGCTGAAGGCACCCCAGAGTTCGCCTTTATCAAGACCACCAAGGAACGTGTGGCCTTCCTTAAAACGATCAATAACGAGCTGGCTGGAATAACAGAAAACAAAAGGGTCCTTCTGGTTGGAGAATACCCAGGATTATATTTCTCTTCGAATTCTCACATTGAATCATGTATGGTTTACATGCATTCTGTAACATCAGACAATTCTGAAATGGAACTAATTAACTGCCTAGAAAAAAAACACCCGGAAGTTATTTTAGACATCTATACATCTGATGAGCCTGCGTACCTAAATTCCCGCATCAAAACCAGATTAAGGCAGTTTTACACTGCGCGAGGCTTTACTTGCGAGGATCGGCCGATTAAGTTCACCTCCAGTCATGACCGCAATCCAAAATTTCTGAACCTTAGAATTTGCCTCATACGCACATCGAGAAAATAAATCACTCGTTTAATTAGGCATTAATAAAACCGGATATAAAGCTACGTTTCTCACTATTTTTCAACTAGTCTCCCGCCTAACTCAACATTCACATATGACGACCCGTGTATTTGTATCCGGAGCCGCTGGCTTCGTTGGCAGGCAGGTCTGCCGCCACTTAGTAAGTCAGGGTTACCTTGTGCATGTGGTTATCAGACGCTACGACATCTATCTGAATAAAATCGGCGTGAAGGTTTGGATCGGCGACCTTTGGAATGGGGACGTCCTTGAATCTGCGATGTCTGGTATAGACTATGTCATCCACTGTGCGGGCGATGCCACCTTTGGAAATGGCGCACATTACCGCCGAGCGAACCTAGATCTGACGGCCCATCTAATTGATAAAGTTAAAAATATTGCCCCGGACATTCGGCGTTTTACATTCGTTTCAACCATCGGTGCTGTTGACAGACAGCCCGGAGACAATTGTGCTGAACCATTGAACGAGCGCAGCTTAGCAAAACCGACATCCGATTATGGTAGATCAAAATTGGAGGCTGAAGGTTTACTAAGAAATTCAGGGCTAAATTATTCCATTGTTCGTCCAGCCATGGTAGTCGGTGCTGATATGCGATCTGATAGCCATTTTGCTGTGTTCTGTCGTGAAGCTCTCACACGATCACCATTAAGTCGAATTGCCTGGCCAGGTCACTTTTCTGTCGTTCATGTTGACGATCTTGCACGTGCCTTGTTGCTTGTCTCCATTCACAAAGAAGCCCAAGGGGAAACCTATTTTTGTGCGGGAGAATCTATTTCAATATGCGAATGCTTTAAGCAAAGTCAACCTAACGTCAAACGTATTCCTTTAGACTTTGTTTTAAAGCTCATTGGTCCAATTATGGCTTGGTTTCCATTCTCATTGAAGGCCATGCTGTCGGGTGCGCTTGTTGCATCTGATAGTAAATTACGTAGCCTTGGATGGGCGCCCTCCCATACAGCCCGTTCTGCTCTATCGGAAGTTATTACACGTGAAGCTGCTCGCATTGATCCACGCGTCAACCCCGGCGGACAAACAGTCATAACCGGCGCAGCGTCAGGGTTGGGCCGGGCACTAGTCGATCTATTAGCTCCACTCAGAAGTGACCTATTGCTAGTCGATTGTGATGGAGACGGACTCGCTGCGATTGCCAACCGCTACCCACACTGCAGAACGGCAATTGTTGACCTTAGTTCAGAATCTGAGTTGACTGGACTAACTCAAGGAGCTCAATGGAATAAATATCCGATAACTGAGCTATATGCTTGTGCCGGTATCGGACTCAAGGGATATATGCAGGATATTTCCTACACACTCCATAAAAAAATGTTTTCAGTAAACGTTTTAGCCCGCCTCTTCTTGGCGCAAAACGCCGTTGAAACGATGCGCAACCAGCATTTCGGACGGGTTGTAATTATTAGCTCATCTTCCGCATTCCAGCCTTTACCTTCAATGGCAACCTACGCCGCAACCAATAGTGCATTACTGTCTCTCGGAGAAGCATGGTCACATGAAGTGAGAAAACAAGGCGTGCATATCATGACTGTTTGCCCAGGCGGTATGCAGACAAATTTTCAGATGAACAATGGCGTTAAAATTAACAAAGGGGAAAAACTAATGCCTCCGACCGATGTAGCTAACCAAATATTGATCGGACTCAACTCCAGAAAGACAGTTAGCATTATCTCACTCCGTTCCTTTGCGATGTCCATGTTGGCGAGAATTCTTACAAGAAACATGTCTCTGAAGCTATGGGGAAATTTAATGGGGAAACTTCGTTGAACACAAACATCAAGCCCTGCTTTATATGCGGAGGCACTCATTTCACCAAATTCACAAACCAATATAATCAGTGCACAAATTGTGGCCATGAAACATTAGATTCGTATTGCGAGCAGGGTTTCATATTAAATGATCCGCTGACACTAGAAGATGCCAAGCGCACTACAGGACTGGATGCATTCAAGTCACGTGTTCTTATGCAATTCAACTCACCATCGGACATGAATATATTATTTGATATAGGATCTGCGTCAGGTAAATTTTTATTCCTAAATCAGAATAAATACCGTCACGCCATCGGGCTGGAAATCACGCCGGAAGCTTTGGAATTCTCTCGAAACACGCTGCATCTTAATATTGAAGAAAATATTGAGGATGTACCAACTGGGATTACCACTGTAACCGCTTGGCATTCGTTGGAACATATTCCAGATGACGCGTTAATTAACATTATTAAGACGGTCTCAAAGAAAATGAGTGCCGACTCTAGAATGATCGTTTCGGTTCCGAATGGTGCATCTCGTCAATACAAATGGTTTCGCTCAGCCTTTGCCTATTTTGACACGCCAAATCACCTGCATCAGTTTACCGAATCATCGCTTACTATTTTAATGAGCAAGTGCGGACTAGAACCTGTTGCCTTCATTGACTCGTGGCCTTACAACACATTCGGCTACATCCAGGGTCTACTAAATATCACAACACGTACTCACAACTATTTATATTACAGACTAAAGCGACGTAGCCTCAAGCCATCAATGGCTCTAGATGTGCTTCATCTTTTTATATTACCACTGCTTGCACCCGTTGGGTGGTTTTTAGCAATACT
Source organism: Aquabacterium sp. (assembly GCA_030654395.1). Classification (GTDB taxonomy): domain Bacteria; phylum Pseudomonadota; class Gammaproteobacteria; order Burkholderiales; family Burkholderiaceae_C; genus Aquabacterium. The sequence continues at coordinate 48,709 of JAURXM010000104.1, read as the reverse complement.
GGATTTGTTTGACAGAAAAAAACAAGGTGTCATTACCGCCTGCTTTAAAGTTAAATATACTTAGCCAACGAATTTGGTCTACCGTCAATTGAATAATTTAATTACAAAACTCAATCAGAGATTCAACAAATGCAGCGATCCACTTCGATATACCGTGGTTGCCGCCTGCGGATTTTCGGTTGACTTTTTTGTATTCACCGTCATCACATTAATATCCAAACACATTTACCTTGCTCACGTGCTTGGATTCATTATTGGAGGGATTATAAATGTCACCCTCATTCGGCGACTAGTTTTCAAGAATAGCAAATTCTCTTTTATCAAAGATATATACCTAACATTTACAGCCAACGGGGCCATGTTCTTAATTGGAACTGGTGCACTATGGATCATGATCAACTTAGCATTAATGAATCCATACGCATCAAAAATAATATCGAGCGGATTGACGTTTACCCTCAACTATCTAACAAGAATATTATTCTTTAGCGACAAGAGACCGTCGTAAATAAAAATTTATATGCGCCACATTCACGCTATATTTAATAATTGATAGATGAGCAGCTGATTGTATTTTGCGTAGAATACAACACCAATAGCAAGCGACAACCTCACCCCGATTCACAATGAAAGTCAGGCTCTCACCAGAAGTTTAATCCATCAACAACTGGCGCTATGCGTAATATAAATAACATGAACACCCACAAGCAAAAAATATCTGTCATTATCCCAATCCTCAACGAGCAGGATTCCATTTCAGAAACCATCCGCAGATTAGTGCTCGTCAATGACAAGCACTCAAGAGAAATTGAGTTCGAATTCATCGTTGTTGACGATGGATCGACCGATGACTCATTGACGCAACTGCGCATTGCTGCACAGCAGCAGTCCAGCATTAAGGTGATTTCATTGAGCCGGAATTTTGGTCATCAGATTGCCATCACAGCCGGCATGGATCATGCGTCGGGTGACTATGTCGCGATCATCGATGGCGATCTTCAGGACCCTCCTGAGTTAATTTACAATATGTATCAAATCGCGTTAAGGCAGGGTGTTGATATTGTTTATGGAAAGCGTGTTAGCCGAGCAGGTGAAACCTTATTCAAGAAAGGCACCGCTGCCCTTTTCTACAGACTAATGCGTTACATGTGCGAAATTGACATCCCCTCAGACACAGGAGATTTCCGTTTAATGTCAAGGCGTGCCACAGATTCTCTGAAGCAAATGCGCGAGAAGCATCGCTTCGTGCGAGGTATGGTGCCATGGATGGGATTCAAGTCCATGCCATTCGAATACGCTAGGGCAGAACGATTTGCAGGTGAGACCAAATTTCCACTTAGAAAAATGGTGGCTTTTGCATCGAATGCAATTCTATCTTTTTCCAGCAAACCTCTAACTCTTGCAATTCGGATAGGTATCATGCTGCTCGCCGCAGGTCTGATGGGTGGCTTATATATTTTGTATTTAAAACTATTCACCAACACAACAGTCCCTGGATTGACCGCTATTTTATTATCAATAGTTATATTTAGCGGCATACAAATACTACTTATTGGTGTAGTTGGTGAATATATAGCGAGAATATTTGATGAAATCAAACAACGACCACTCTACTTCATTGGCGAGAAGATAAACATGTGAGCTGCATATTTTCATAGCTCTTTTAGCGGACTCCGCTGTACACTCAAAGAGTGCGAATCTGTAGTTGGCATGCATCTGCATTTGGCCTATTCGGCTTTTTTTACGTCTTCGCTGCGGTCAATGCACTAAGGTTGGAAATTTGCAGACGCTTTTTTGTTCGTTCTCGCTCATTTCGCTTTACCACTGCTTGGCAATGAGCAGGTAGCCGTTGTGACAGAATCATGTACTTTCGCCTGGGTTCTTGTCGTTCGGGCTTTGTGTTTCAGGAAACGTGATGTTCTCTAGTCTTTCAAAAATGACGCTTGCGCGGGCTGCGTTATTCCAAGATGCGCCGGTGTATGTGCAGTTTTACGTGACTGCTCGTTGTAACCTGACATGTGAGCAATGCAACATAATCTATGCCAACTCCGATGTGAGGGAAGCGACCCTCGACGAGATCAAACTCATCGCTGACAATTTTGCCAAGATGGGTGTGGCAATTGTTTTGTTGACGGGTGGTGAGCCCTTTGCACGAAAGGACCTACCCGATGTCATCAGGGCGTTCGAGTCCCGTGGTGTGCACGTGCGCATGCAGACCAATGGCTTTGCAACGGAAGATCAAATCGCACGGGCCGTTGAAGCCGGTGGCAAAGATATCTCCATCTCACTGGACTCGCTGCAACCCGCTACTCAGGACAAAATCAACGGCGCCTTCAACGAATCTTGGCATCAAGCGCTCAAGGCCATGGCATTGTTCACAAAGTATCTGCCTCAGAAGGACAGTTTCGCTTCTTTAGGCTGCGTGTTGCAGCCACAGAACATGGGTGACATCGAGGATGTCGTGCGATTCGGATCAGCCATCTCATGGTTCACTTCCCTAGTGCCAGCACACGTTAGCGACTATGGGCATCCGCGCGGTTTCAGATCGTTCGATCAGTCATTGCGCTTCAAGCGCGACGAGTACCCGATCGTCGATTCCATCATTGAGCGGGTTCGTGGCATGCGTAAAGAAGGTTATCTGCTGTTTGACAGTGATCAATACCTTGACGACATCAAGCGGTTCATTCGCAACGAGCCAATCGAATGGCGCAAGCACAACGACAACGTGTGCGACACCCCTAATCTCTATTTTTCACTGCTGCCAAACGGCGAATTCGCGCCGTGTTGCGACCATCGTCTTGACAACAGCTATCCTGCCTATGATCGAGCATTCCCGGATATTTACCGTGACAAAGCTTGGCGCAAAGAAGTCGAGCAAGTAACCAGAGCGTGCGATGGTTGCATGTACGGCAGCTATCCTGAGATGACCATTTCAATGCGCTTCATGGCAGCCAAGCTGCAACGGATAGGCACCTTTCTAACATCACCTCCAGCAAAGAACTGGCCCATATCCTACGAGGACTTGCTTACCAAGGCGGAGTCAATTCGCAACGAGCGCCGAGATCGGCCTCCATCACGTGGGAAGTCCTCCAAAGTCATCGACATTCGCAATGCCTAAGAAAATCAAATTCGAGAGTTTCAAGTATCGGTTTCTTATCGAGGCTGCCGCTTGTCGTTTCCTCCCGCCAGAGAACATGTCTTTGCCATGGACAAAGTTCTTAGAGGGGCTTGAGTTTCGCCACGATGGGAGTTTGATTGACATTCAGTGGCAGGCGCCCGCTGTAGGCGCGATTCAGCTTGACATGACAGCAAAATTTTACTTGCGTGGTGACAGCGTTGGCGCGGTCAAACGGCAGTCGGACGAGGGCATGCTCATAACGGAAGACCCAGTAAAGCTCAAAAACAAGGCTTATTTCAAATCCGTTGTAGATCGTGTAGCTGCCGCGGCTGGATACCAATCAGTCGACGTGGAGGGCGCCGCACACCGTCTTGCTATTGAGCGTGATTTCCATGATGCTTGGGCAGAGAGCGAGGATGTCGAAAGCATCGACGTCAAAGGAAGCAACGAAGTCTGCACTGCGCCCGAGATGCGCTATATCACCAAGCGACTAGGCAACCTAAAGGGCAAACGTTTGTTGGATGTGGGCTGTGGACTTGGAGAGGCCAGCGTTTTCTTTGCCTTGCAAGGTGCGGACGTCACGTCATCTGATCTGTCCCAAGGCATGCTGGATGCGGCAACGAAACTTGCCCGGGCCAATGGGGTAAGTATTCACCAGCATCTCGCATCAGCAGAAGACATGCGATTGTCTCCAGATGCGCGTTTCGATGTAATCTACGCTGGGAATTTACTCCATCACGTTGATGTTGAGGCTACGCTGTCCCGTATCAAACCACATTTGGCTGATGCCGGTGTGCTCGTAACTTGGGATCCCTTGGCCTATAACCCCGCAATCAACGTCTACAGAAGCATGGCCATGGAGGTTCGTACGCCTGACGAACACCCGCTCACATGGTCTGACCTCAAGTTGTTCCGCAAACACTTCTCCAAAGTTGAGACAAGGTATTTCTGGCTAACAACCTTGATCATTTTTGTGATCATGGCTCTGGCTCAACGCAGAGACCCCAACAAAGAGCGGTTTTGGAAGGTTATCCTGAAAGAGGGGCCAAAGTGGGCGTGGTTGTATCGACCACTTGAATCACTGGACCGTCTGTTGCTGACCATCGCACCGCCTTTGCGACTATTGTGCTGGAACGTAGTCGTAGTCTGCAAAAAGTGATGCGGCCATCACGGCCAGATTTGCTTGGTGATGCTGTGCAGTGTAGGCGTGACTTGGTTTATCGGGCGTGTGTAAACTTTCTAGGAGCCGCTATCCATTGGATTTTTATTTCAACAAGCAAGCCTACACGTAATAATCTGATTGCGGACTTTGAACCGTATCGATACCCTCATGGATTCGTTTTATCGGAATAGCTGCGCTTGCCATGATCACGCAACCAGCGCACGCGTTCCTTACAAGGAAAAGGTCAGTATAATTTGATATTATAGATACAACCAGAACCGACATTTCCTGATCTCACACGATTTCACTCATTGTTATTGATCTGGTGATTTATGAATATTTTCATACCTGATTTACACTCCACCTTAACATATAGTTTCTGTAAGGCATTCGAAGAGATGGGCTGCATCATTTACGCACCCATTCCGAACAAAAAAAATCCACCCATCATGTCAGGCGGAGAGGCTTTACTCAAATCCGCCGCCGATTTCAGGTGGTATGGCGATCACTATAAAATACCAAATGTCCGGTTTGTCGAAATGACGGATTTGCCTGATATTGATATCGATGTGATTATCATGGCTGACACGCCCTTGCAGCGCAGCGTGTGGCGCTACCTTTTACCTCTCTTTTCCAGAAAAAAGCAGGTCTATGTAGTGGCGTTTTGTGGCAATGAGATGCCGAGGTATCGCTGGGACTTGGTAGAGAACTTGCTGTGCGCCGATGAAAAAACCTGGCATGCACGTGGATCTCGCGTGCCGAACGCCCTTAGGTATTTCCCGCACGTTGACTACGAAAACTGTGTATTCAATGCATGCTCAGACTCAAATACCCTCATCACATGCATTAACCAGTTTGAAAAACGATACCCGCAAGAAGCGGCTTGGGCCAAAGAAATTATCAAAAAACTGCCTGCCGTAGATCACCAAATTATTGGCGGGTTAGCGCCATACGAGGTCGCCACGCACATTCAGTCTTGCGCCGCATCGCTGCACATCAAACATGAAGAGGGTTACGGCTATTCCGTTATTGAAAGCCTAGCCATGGGACGACCCATCATCGCGCCCCGTCAGTATATACAAGGTCGCACCATGGCACGGTGGTGCATCCATGGCGAGAGCGCGCTGCTATTTAATACAACCGATGAGGCCGTGTCTTTAATCCGCAATTTCTTTGAGGATGCAGAGTTGAGGCATCACCTGCAAACAAAATCGGCGCAACTGATTAGGCAAATCATCAATAACGAGGAACAAAATCTGGCGTTAAAGGGCTTTATAAATAGGCTGCAACCACAAAAACACAAGAGCTTTCTCAACCATTTGCTTGATGTTCGCTACAGGCACAGCCCACAGAAACACCCAGCACTCCAAGTGACGTCTTGAACTGCATTTCACCAATCCTTCGCTATAGTTGACGGTTAAGCAAAAGATACCGACCCCATGAGCATCAACGACTGCAAGATCATCAACCTGCCACGGATCAACGACCCACGGGGCAACCTGACGTTCGTCGAAGGCAATGATCACATCCCGTTCTCTATCGCGCGCGTCTACTACTTGTATGACGTGCCCGGTGGCGCAGAACGCGGTGGGCATGCGCACAGAGACTTGCAGCAACTGATCATCGCAATGTCCGGCTCTTTCGACATCCACCTTGACGACGGGGTGTCCAAAAAAACCGTACACATGAACCGCAGCTACATGGGTCTGTATGTGCCGACCATGATCTGGCGCGAGATTGATAACTTCTCATCTGGTGCGGTCTGCATGGTGCTTGCATCCGAACGCTACAGTGAGGCAGATTACTACCGTGATTACGGCGAGTTTCAGTCAGCCTCCCATGTGCAAAAAGCCAATACCAACAGCAGCCCCACGGCTTGAGCCACAACACACATGCTAGCCAAACAAGCCACCGTCCCCTTCGTCGATCTGACTCGCCAGCATGGCGCTATCGCCAACGAAATCCAAACTGCTGTACAAGACGTTATCGCCTCAGGGTGGTTCATTCTTGGCCCTCAAGTCGAGGCCTTCGAGCATGAGTTCGCACGCTTTTGCGACACCCAATATGGCGTCGGTGTCGGCAATGGGTTGGATGCCATTTTCTTCCTGTTGAAGGCTTATGGTATTGGCCCAGGTGATGAAGTAATCGTGCCATCCAACACGTTCATTGCAACGTGGCTGGCTGTCAGTCAGGTTGGCGCCACAGTCATTGCTGTTGAACCTGACAGCCGCACCTACAACATGTGCCGCGAACGTGTCAAAGAGGCCATCACTAGCCGCACCAAATGCATCATCCCTGTGCATCTGTACGGTCAGCCTGCAGACATGGGCCCCATCATGGACATCGCACAGCAGCATGGCCTCATCGTGATTGAGGACAGTGCGCAAGCTCAAGGCGCGCTCTACAAAGGCAGGCCAACAGGGTCACTCGGGCATGCTGCGGCAACCAGCTTCTACCCCGGCAAAAACCTTGGCGCGCTCGGTGACGGTGGGGCCATCGTCACCAACGATGCCAAGATCGCCGAAAAGGTTCGTGTGCTTCGCAACTACGGATCAACCAAAAAGTACCACCATATCGAGCAAGGTCAAAACAGCCGTCTAGATGAAATTCAGGCTGCCGTGCTCCGAGTGAAGCTCAAGATGCTGCCCAGTTGGAACGATGAGCGGCGCAACTTGGCGGACAGGTACACAGAGCACCTCAAAGGCTCATCTGTCGTGACTCCTTTCACACCGGATTGGGCAAGCCCAGTTTGGCATCTATACGTCATTGAATCCGATCGCCGTGACGCCTTGCAGGCGCACCTTCAAGCCAATGGCATTCAGACGGTCATTCACTACCCCATTCCGCCGCATCAGCAGCCGTGCTACAGCGCATCACATGCTCACCTGTCATTCCCTTTGGCAGAACAACAAGCACAACGCATATTGAGTCTCCCCATCTTTCCGGGGTTGCGGCCAGATGAACAAGATCGCGTGATCGAAGCCATCCGATCGTTCCATTGAGTGCGCCCCACATCAACGAGTCACCATGACCATCACACTTCATCTCGGCTTACCAGTCAGTGAGTTGCACGACGCAACACTGACAGCCGCTGGCGGCGCCCCGGTTGCAGCCCCCACACCCGCGTCCACAAGTGAACACAAAGATTTGCTCTGGCAATGGATCGCCACCAACCACTTCTTCAACAGCAGCCTGTGGGCTGAAGAGGATCTGGCCCGGCGCACCACCGTCAGTGCCACAGAGATCGCACAGAACAAGCGCGCCATCGACAAGTTCAACCAAGCCCGCAACGATGCCACTGAACGTGTCGACGAGATCTTGTTGACTGAGCTGGGTTTGGTTGACGCGGCATCGGCCCAAACCGATGCGCCCGTCTCCAAGGTGCCAGCCAACGCCCGACTCAACAGCGAGACCGCAGGCAGCATCATCGATCGCATGTCCATCATGGCGCTCAAGATCCACGCCATGCGTGCTCAAACGCTGCGCACCGATGTCAATACAGCCCACGTCAGCAGCAGCCAAGTCAAGCTCGACAAGCTGCTGCAACAGCGTGGTGATTTGGGCAACTGCTTAGATACCTTGTTGGCTGACACGCAAGCTGGCCGCGCCTACTTCAAGGTCTATCGCCAGTTCAAGATGTACAACGATCCACGGTTCAATCCGGCACTGGTCGCTGAGCAGGCCAAGGCCCAGGGCTGATGCGGGTTTTGATCATCAAAACCAGCTCCATGGGCGACGTCGTCCATGCGCTACCGGCCGTCAGTGACATGGCTCGTGCCATCCCCGGCATTGAGATTGACTGGCTGGTCGAGAAGGGCTTCGCGGCCATCCCCAGCCAGCACCGCGCTGTCCGCAAGGTCATCACACTGCAGTGGCGCAAGTGGCGCAAGTCGCTGCGCAAGCCCGATACACGCGCCGCCCTGAGTGGCTGGCGTGCAGACATGGCGCGTGACCGCTATGACCTGATCATCGACATGCAAGGTTTGATCAAAAGTGCGGCCTTCGCCTGCTTTGCCAACGGCCCCCGCGCTGGCTATGGCTGGGGCAGCATCCGCGAGCCAATGGCATCCCTGATGTACCAGCGCAAGGCAACCGTGTCGCGGCAACTGCAAGCTGTGGACCGCTGCAGGCAACTCGCAGCGCAGTTGCTGGGCTACGCCTTGCCAACAACAACGCCTGACTTTGGCTTGACCGCCGACCCCGATGCGTGGACACCGGACGAAGGCCCCTTTGCCGTGCTGATCCCTTGCGCCAGCAGGCCTGAAAAGCTCTGGCCTTTAGCTGACTGGGTTGCCATCGGCCACCAACTCCGCGCGCGTGGCTGGCAAGTCGCCATCATGTGGGGCAGCCCTGAAGAGCAACACCTGGCCCAGTCCATCGCAGACAAAGTTCAAGGCGTGGTACCGCCGTTTCTGACCGTCGCCCAAGCGGCAGACACCTTGGCGCAAGCCCAAGTCGTCATCGGCTTGGACACCGGCATGAGCCACTTGGCCGCCGCGCAAGGGCGCCCCACCGTGGGCATCTACTGCGATCATGAGCCTGGCTTGGCTGGCTTAGTGGGCTCCGGCCCCGTCGTCAGCCTAGGCGGCAAAGGCCAAACCCCCACACTGGCCGATGTCCAAGCAGGACTTGATCGCGTCCTGTCTAGCCTGCCCCATCCAGCCTAAAGAAAGCAATGAGCCAACCTCCGATGGATTTCACCGACACCCGCGCCCGCTTGTTGACTTATGTTCGCCCGCAGTGGCGCATGCTGACGGCCGCTGTGGTTTTCTTCCTGTTGAGCTCAGCGGTTGAGCCCCTGGTCCCGGCTTTGTTCAAAAAACTCATCGACTCTGGGTTCAAAGATGGCCTGCAATACCCCCTGTGGCTGGTCCCCATCGTTGTGATTGGTTTGTTCTTGGTTCGGGGGGGCTTCAATTTTGCAGGCGCCTATGTGATGAACTCGGCCACCTCGATGGTCGTGCTCAACCTGCGACGTGATTTGATGCGTGCCCTGCTGCGTGCTGACTCCAAGCTTTTCACCACCATCAGCCCCGGTATCGCGGTCAGCAAAGTCATCAGTGACCCTCAAGCGGCTTCATCCGCATTAGGCGGCTCGATGATCTCCATCATCAGGGATGCGTCAACGCTGTTCTTCTTATTGGCTTACCTGCTCTACCTCAACCCCAAGCTCACCTTGCTCGCTTTCGTCTCGATGCCGCTCATCGGCCTCAGCGTCAAGCTGATTCGCAAGCGCCTGACCAAGGTCGGTGAGGCCCAATACCACGCACAGCAAAAACTGATCACCACAGTCGATGACAACGCACGCGCCTGGCGTGTGGTGCGCACCTTCGATGCCGTTGATTTTGAGCTTAAAAGGTTTGAGGTCGATGCCATCCACCACCGCCGCATGACCATGAAGCAGGTGGCCACCAGCGCCTTGGTCACCCCCATCACACAGGTTTTGGCCGCCGTGGGCGTATCCATCATTCTGACCCTGGCCATCTGGCAAGCCAGCCAAGGCTCTGCCACCGTGGGTGAGTTCGTGTCCTTCATCACCGCCTTGCTGATGACAATCTCGCCCATGCGCCACCTGACGGACATCTACACCCCCATCACTGGCGCCATGATCACCATCCGGGGCGCGTTTGAGCTGATCAATGCCCCACCCGAGCCCGATCTCGGCACGGGTACCTTGCCCACATGCAAAGGCGATATTTCCTTCGATAACGTACGACTGCAATACGAAGGCGCCAGCGTACCCGCGCTGGACGGCCTGAACCTAGACATCCGCGCTGGCCAAACCATCGCCCTTGTCGGCTCATCCGGCGCAGGCAAAAGCACCGTGGTCAGCACCTTGCTCCGCTTTGCCTATCCTGATTCAGGTCAGATCACACTGGACGGTGTCGCCATCGACACCCTCAAGCTGGCCAGCCTGCGTCGCCACTTTGCCGTTGTCTCTCAGGACATCGTCTTGTTTGATGGCTCTATCGCCCAAAACGTGGCCTATGCCAGCCCAGACGGCCTCAGCCGTGACAAGGTCGAGCGCTGCCTGCGCGCAGCCAACCTGTGGAACCACATCACCACCCTGCCTGGCGGGATGGACGCGAACATCGGCACCAATGGCAGCAAGTTGTCTGGTGGACAGCGCCAACGCTTGGCCATCGCCCGCGCCTTGTACCGCGACGCCGCCGTGTGGGTATTCGACGAGGCCACCTCCGCACTGGACTCTGAATCCGAAGCCGTGGTGCAACGCTCCATCGAAGCGCTGCGCGGCAGCAAGACCCTGATCCTGATCGCACACCGCTTGAGCACCATCCGCAACGCCGACCGCATCTACGTCATGGCCGATGGCCAAGTCGCCGAAGAAGGTACCCACGCCGAGCTCATGGCGCAAGGCGGCATCTACGCTGGCATGGTCAAAATCCAATCCGCGCATTGATTTGGGCCCTGAATCGGGTATTCATCCGGTTTACAGGCACACTCGACTAGATGATGATGAACCCTCGTATAGCGGCATCGCCGCTGATGCATTGAACCGACATGGCCGAATCCACCTTGGCTGATGCTCCTGGAACCCTGTCTGGCGTAGCCCGCGTGCTGGTCAACGCAGGCAAACTGGACGCCAAAGCCGCAGAAACGATCACTCGCACCGCCCGCGAGAGCAAGCGCAGCTTCATCAGTGTGCTGGTGACCAGCGGCGCGATCAATCCGGATGATCTGGCTCACACCTTGTCCAAAGCGCTGGCTGTGCCGGTCATGGATTTGGCCGCAGTCGATGTTCAGCGCCTGCCCAAAGGCATCATCGACAACAAGCTGTCAGCGCAGTACCAGGTGTTGGTGCTCTCGCGTCGCGGCAACCGCTTGTTCATCGCCGGGGCAGACCCGACCGACCAAGAAGCCATTGAACGCATCAAGTTTGCCACCCAGCTGACCCCCGAGTGGGTCATCGTTGAGCACGACAAACTCAGCAAACTGCTGGAGGGCCTGAACGCCACGGCCGAGGATCAGTTATCCGCGCTCACCTCATCCGACTTCGAGTTTGAAGCCAGCGATGACATGGGCATGCCCTCGCCCGAGAACGAGGCCGCCGCAGCCGAAGTCGAAGATGCACCCGTGGTGCGTTTTCTGCAGAAGATGCTGATTGATGCCATCAACGCCCGCGCATCCGACCTGCACTTCGAGCCCTACGAATTCAACTACCGCGTGCGTTTTCGGGTTGACGGTGAGCTGCGCGAAATCACCCAGCCGCCCATTGCCATCAAAGACAAACTGGCCTCGCGCATCAAGGTGCTGTCCAAGCTGGACATCGCAGAAAAACGCGTGCCACAAGACGGCCGCATGAAGATGAAGTTCGGCAACAAGGCGATTGACTTCCGCGTCAGCACCTTGCCCACCTTGTTTGGCGAGAAGATCGTGATCCGGATTCTCGACCCGTCCAGCGCCAAATTGGGCATCGAAGCCTTGGGCTACGAGCAAATCGAAAAAGACCGCCTCATGGCCTGCATCCAGCGGCCCTACGGCATGGTCTTGGTCACGGGTCCGACTGGCTCGGGTAAAACCGTGTCCCTCTACACCTGCTTGAACATCCTCAATCAGCCCGGCATCAACATCTCCACGGTCGAGGACCCCGCTGAAATCAACCTGCCCGGCATCAACCAGGTCAACGTGAACGACCGTGCGGGCATGAACTTCTCGACCGCGCTCAAGGCCTTTCTTCGGCAAGATCCGGACGTGATCATGGTCGGCGAAATCCGCGACCTCGAAACCGCCGACATCGCCATCAAAGCCGCACAGACGGGCCACATGGTGATGTCCACCCTGCACACCAATGACGCACCCACCACGCTGACACGGCTGATGAACATGGGCGTGGCCCCGTTCAACATCGCCTCCAGCGTGATTTTGATCACGGCCCAGCGTTTGGCGCGCAAACTGTGCGAGGTCTGCAAAGCCCCGGCTGACTACCCCAAAGAAGCCTTGCTGCGCGCCGGGTTCAAAGAAGCCGACCTGGTTGGCAACTGGAAACCGTATAAAGCAATCGGATGTTCAGCTTGCAACAACGGTTACAAAGGTCGGGTTGGCATTTACCAAGTTATGCCCATCAGTGAAGAAATACAACGCATTATTCTCACTCAGGGCACGGCAATGGATATTGCCAAGCAAGCCAAGGTCGAAGGCGTGCGAGACTTGCGCGAATCTGGTCTGGTCAAAGTCAAAGCTGGCCTGACCTCCTTGGAAGAAGTCATCGCGGTGACCAACGAGTAAGCAGCGACGTATCGTCACGGAGTTCCCAAACATGGCCACGGCAGCCGCCAACAAATCGCAAGAACAAGTCTTCGAATGGGAAGGCAAAGACCGCAACGGCAAACTTGTCCGTGGCGAAATGCGTGCTGGCGGTGAAGCCATGGTCGGCGCCACCCTGCGCCGTCAAGGCATTTTGGTCCAAAAAGTCAAAAAACGCCGACTCAGAGGCGGAGGGTCGATTCGGCCCAAAGACATCGCCGTGTTCACACGCCAATTGGCCACCATGATGAAGGCTGGCGTGCCTTTGCTCCAGTCATTTGACATCGTCGCCCGTGGCGCAGCCAACCCGAGCGTGACCAAACTGCTCAACGACATCCGGGGTGATGTGGAAACCGGCACCAGTCTGTCGGCCGCCTTCCGCAAGCAACCCATGTACTTTGATGCTTTGTACTGCAATTTGGTCGAAGCGGGCGAAGCCGCCGGTATTTTGGAGACCCTGCTAGATCGCTTGGCCACCTACCAAGAAAAAACAATCGCCATCAAGCAGAAAATCAAAGGCGCCCTGACCTACCCGGTTGCCGTGCTGGTGGTGGCCTTCGTGGTGGTCGCGGTCATCATGATCTACGTGATCCCCGCCTTCAAAGAGGTGTTCACCTCTTTCGGTGCCGACTTGCCTGCGCCCACTTTGTTTGTCATGGCCATGTCGGACATCTTTGTGAACTACTGGTGGGCTATTTTTGGCTCCATCGGTGGCGGGCTGTACTTTTTCTTCCAGACCTGGAAGCGCTCGATACCCATGCAAAGACGCATGGATCGCCTGCTGCTGAAAATGCCTGTTTTTGGCAGCCTGCTGTTCAAATCAGCCGTGGCCCGCTGGACGCGCACCTTGTCCACCATGTTTGCCGCTGGTGTGCCTTTGGTTGACGCGCTGGACTCCGTGGGCGGTGCCGCTGGCAACGCGGTGTTTGCCGACGCCACCGAGCAAATCCAAAAAGACGTGACCACCGGCACCAGCTTGACCACCGCCATGCAGTCGGTCAATTTGTTCCCCGTCATGGTGCTGCAAATGGCATCCATCGGAGAAGAATCCGGCTCGCTGGACCAAATGCTGGGCAAAGCCGCCGACTTCTATGAAGAAGAGGTCGATGACGCCGTCAAAGCCCTGTCCAGCCTGATGGAGCCCTTCATCATCGTGATTCTGGGCACCATCATCGGCGGCATCGTCGTCTCGATGTACCTGCCTATTTTCAAACTTGGTCAGATCGTCTAAGACAGCCCACGCCCCCACGTCACACGCGCATGCTTGATTTGTCGATACAGCCCTTGCTCGCCATCGCCTTGACGCCCTGGGGCTTGGCCGTTCTGGGGCTGTGCATCGGCAGTTTTCTCAACGTCGTCATCCACCGCATGCCCCAGATGCTGGAGCGGCAATGGCGCATTGACGCACGCGCCATCCTAGAGTTGCCCGAGCCCACAGACGACGGCAACCCCGCGTTGACGCTGTCCAAGCCAGCCTCACGCTGCCCAGCTTGCGGCCACGTCATCCGTTGGTATGAAAATATCCCGCTGATCAGCTGGCTGTTTTTGCGTGGCCAGTGTGCAGCTTGCAGCACAGGCATATCGGTGCGCTACCCGCTGATCGAGCTGGCCACAGCCGCCTTGTTTGCAGCCTGCGGATGGCGCTTTGGGGCCCAACCCACCACCCTGCTGTGGTGTGGCGTCATGGCCGTACTCGTCGCCGCTGCGGCCATTGACTGGGACACCACCCTGCTGCCCGATGACCTGACCTTGCCGCTGTTGTGGGCTGGCCTGATCGCCGCCGCACTGGGCTGGAACCTGCCTCTCATCGATGCGCTGTGGGGCGTTGTAGCCGGCTACCTGTCACTGTGGTCGGTGTACTGGCTGTTCAAACTCACCACCGGCAAAGAAGGCATGGGCTACGGCGACTTCAAATTACTGGCCGCACTGGGCGCATGGCTGGGTTGGCCCATGGTGCTGCCCATCGTCTTGGCCTCATCCATCATTGGTGCTGTCGTCGGCATCGGCATGAAGGTGACTGGGCAATTGCGCGAAGGCGTCTACATCCCGTATGGCCCCTTTCTGGCCGGTGCCGCCATCGTGGTCACCTTGGCCGGATCACAACAGGTGATGCAATGGATGGGATGGGCCTAACCGAATGGGCTTGACCATCGGCCTGACAGGCGGCATCGGCAGTGGCAAATCCACCGTCGCCCGCATCTTGGTGGGCTTGGGCGCCCACTTGGTTGACATGGATGCCATCTCAAAGTCGCTGACCGCGCCCGGCGGCGGCGCCATTGATGCCATATCCCAACACTTCGGCCCCCAACTGATCGACGCCAGCGGCGCCATGGACCGCACCAAAATGCGCGAACTGGCCTTTGCCGACCCCATGGCGCTGGCGCAGCTAGAAGGCATCCTGCACCCCCTGATTGCTCAAGAAGCAGATGCCCACGCCGGGCTCGCTTTGCCCTCACAACACATCGTGTACGACGTGCCTTTGCTGGCGGAATCAGCCCGAATTTGGCGCAACAAGGTCGACCGCATCTTGGTGATCGACACCGAGCCAGAAACCCAAATCGCGCGCGTCATGATCAGGTCGGGCTGGCCTCGCGAAGCCATCGAAAAGGTACTGGCCAAGCAAGCCTCACGCGAAACACGGCGTGCCTTGGCCGACCACATCATCCTCAATGAGGGTTTGACACTGCAAGAACTGCACACAGAAGTCGAGAACACATGGCGTCTGTGGAACAATGCCAATGATCGTGTTTGAACAGCTTCAGGTGACGCGTTGATACTCTACGAATACCCCTTCGGCGAAAGCATTCGCACGACACTGCGGCTTGAACATTTGTTCGACCGCCTCGCCGTCCTCATGTGGCGCGAAGCCCCTGTCGACCACCACTACGCCTTGTCCACGATCTTCGAGATCATGGACGTTGGCTCGCGCGCGGACCTCAAAAGCGACTTGCTGCGCGACTTGGATCGCTACAAGATCCAGTTCACCGGCTACCGAGGCAACCCCGCCATTCAAGAAGCCGCGCTCGACGACGTCTTGTCGCGCATTGACCGGGTGTACCAAGGCCTCAATCAGCTGTCAGGCAAGGCAGGCCAATCACTGACCAGCAACGACTGGTTGATGAGCATCCGCAGCCGCGTCAGCATCCCCGGTGGCACCTGTGAATTTGATCTGCCGTCCTACTATGCTTGGCAGCAAGAGCCCGCCAGCAAACGCCAGGCCGACCTTCAACAATGGGTCAGCACACTCACCCCCTTGGCTGAGGCGATCAAGCTCACGCTGGGCCTGCTGCGCGACGCGGGGCACCCGCACATGGTCGCGGCACCCTGCGGCCAGTACCAACAAAGCCTGAAAGAAGCACGCAGCTTTTTGCTGTTGCGCTTGCGCATCGACCCCGCCTTGGGCCTGATCCCAGAAATCAGCGTCAACCGCTTGATGGTCTCGATCCGCCTGATGCGCCCAGATGCCGAAGGTAAGCTCAAAATCGCATCAGATATGGACACCGGGTTCGAACTCACCCTTTGCGCATGACACCCGAGTCAGCCAAAACACTGCAAGTGCGCTGCCCATCTTGTGGCGACAAGCACACCTACAGCACCGACAACCCCTATCGGCCGTTTTGCAGCAAGGGCTGCAAGGCAATTGACTTGGGGGCGTGGGCCAGCGAAAGCTATAGGATGGAGGCCAAGCCTACAACTGAAGAGTTATTGGACGACCCCGACGCATAAACTCTACAAGCCACAAGCCATGAGCCAAGCAGCACCGCCCGAAATGGACCCCAATGCACTGGCCGAAGGCGGTGCCATCGTCATGGCGCTGCGCGAAGCCTTCCCCAACGCCTTGGGTATTTATGCATTCGGCAGCATGATCGAGGGCACGGCTCGCCCAGACAGTGACGTCGATCTGGCCATCTTGGTAGAAGGCTACGCTGCCCCCCTCGCGCTGTGGGACATGGCCAACCAGTTGGCCGACCTGCTCAAACGGCCAGTCGATTTGCTGGATTTCCGGGCGGCCAGCACCGTGATGCAACACCAAGTACTGAGCAAAGGGCGAAGACTGTGGGGCAAAGACCCACAGGCTGGCCTTTACGAATGCTTTGCCATGAGCGAAAAAGTCCGCCTAAACGAAGCGCGTGCGGGGATACTGGCCGATATCGCCAAAGAGGGCAAGGTTTATGGCTGATGACGTCCTGCTCAACAAAGCAGCCACGATAGAGCGCTGTATCGCCCGAGCGCGCGAGGAATACGCAGCAGCAGGCGCAGGCTTCGCGACTGACTACACCCGACAAGATGCCGCGATCTTGAACATCCAACGTGCGTGTGAAGCCACCCTTGACATGGCTTACCACCTGATCAGGGAACACAAACTGGGCATCCCCCAAAGCGCACGCGATGCGTTTGAGTTGCTTGCGCACGCCAAGCACATAGACCCAAGCTTGGCAGACGCCATGAAGAAGATGGCCGGTTTTCGCAACATTGCTGTGCACGACTATCAAAGCCTTCTGCTGCCCATCACTGAAAACATCATCCAGAATCATCTGGATGAATTCACACAGTTCACGCGCATGTTGCTGCAGAGTGACGGGATTTGAGCAAGCTCAAGCAAATTTGCTACTGCGCCCGTTGACACTGAAAAGCGACACTAAAACCCCGCATTTTGACGGCGATTACTCGGAATAAGCACTACGATGTAGCCATGCTGCGCCGCAACAGGCGCTGACTGCCAAAGCAGTCAAAAAGCAAGTCTCATCAAACAGAGATCTTACAAATTGGGAAGCAAGACGTGACCACATTACTCAGCTGGGAGTTTGCGTCGGCTCTGGCGAGCAGCTTTGCTGTTTGCGCATTTTTGGTGGTGACGCAGCGCTGGCATGGTCGGTTTTCGCTGGATCACGACCTCAACGGGGTACAAAAAATTCACACCATCCCCGTCCCACGGGTTGGCGGATTGGGTTTACTGCTTGGATTGTTTGTTGCCATAGTCATCGGCTACACAGAAAACAGCAAAACATATCCGACCGCACTCATTTTGCTGGCGTGTGCAGCGCCCGTTTTTGTAACAGGATTTGCCGAAGACCTGACCAAAAAAATCAGTATTCGAACGCGATTGCTAGCGTCATTTGTGTCGGCAGCAGCAGCAATATGGTTGCTGGATGCAAGGCTGCTAAATCTGGATACCGCCATACTGGACGCCCTGCTCAGCTACCACGCGGTATCCGTACTATTCACTGTTTTCGCCGTTGGTGGTGTCACACACTCCATCAACATTATTGATGGACTCAACGGCCTTGCCGCTGGCGCGGTCTCCATCATGCTTGCAGGCTTGGGCACCCTAGCATGGATGCACGGGGATCACATGGTTATGGAAATGTGCCTGTTGGGCATCGCCGCAATGGGAGGATTTATGATTCTCAACTACCCCTTTGGCAGAATTTTCCTTGGGGACGGCGGCGCGTACCTTGCGGGGTTCTGGCTGGCCGAATGTGCCGTTCTCTTGCTTGTTCGCAACCCATCAGTCTCTACCTGGGGAGTTCTACTCGCTTGCTTTTATCCTGTGTGGGAAACCGTATTCTCGATGTACCGCAGGCGCGTTTACCAGCGCGTCAACAGTGGTAATGCTGATATGGGGCATTTGCATCAACTTGTGTACTGCAGTCTTCAAACGCAAAAATCTGGCAGCCACCAAAGACCCTCATGGCTAAGGCACGGTTTGGCTAGTGCAACAATCTGGGGCTTGACCTTGGGTTGTCAAGTTCTAGCGTTGACCGAGAATGCTAATCCGGTAGCACTGGTCTTTGGGGTCATTGGTTTCGCCTTGATCTATTGCCTGCTTTACTCTGCGCTTGCACCGAGCAAGAACGAGCGTATTCCAACCGTACACGCAACGAACGGTTGATCGGGTGCGATTCTTGACGAATATGTGTTCATGCTTTGATCACCGTGATGGCAAAAACACATAGCATCATGACATCCGAATCGGAGTCTAAAAGACGCACGCGTCAGGATGAACTGCATATAGCCTGTATGGTCAATTGGTATTTGTCGATAACGAATCGCTCGTCAAACTCAAGTTCCATCTTACGGCGACCCCGATGCCCCATTTCTTCTCGTTCTTTCACAGACATGGATAGCATACGCTCAAGGCATAGGGCGAGACTGACGGCACTGCGTGGCTCGCACAAGAAGCCAGTCACGCCATCCTCAACAACCCGATTGCATCCAGGGACATTTGTGGCTACTACCGGCAGGCACATGGCTGAAGCTTCGAGCAATGTGCGAGGTGCTCCTTCCCTGTAAGAAGGCAAAACCACGCAATGCGCCTTGAGTAACTCTTTGCGAACGTCGTCTGATTCTCCAAGGTAAGAAATGAATCCCTCATTCTCCCATTCACGCATTTGCGCCCGACTGATGGCTGCGGGATTGGCACTATCGAGAAAACCCAGCAAACAAAAAACGGCGCGTGGGTAGCGCATCTGCAAACTGCGTGCGGCCTCAACGTACTCACCTACGCCTTTATCCCAGAGCATCCGACCTACCAGAAGGAACCTGAACGACTCACTCATGTCCTCTGCGCGGGGTTGATTTGCCGCACCCGAACAAGAGAATTTCAGCAAATCAATACCTGACCCCGGGAGCAAATCTGTTCTCGCCGCATTGGTCAAGCCCATGCTTATGAAGAGAGATCTGTCGTCCTCGTTCTGGAAGAACACCATTTTAGACCTGCTCAGGGCCAGCCTGTACAACTGGGATACCAGCTTCCTCATCCACCCACCTCCAATATAGACCGCCCCCAAGCCAGCAATATTATTTATAACGGGGACGCTACACAGGTGCGCCGCGATTGAACCGTATACATTGGGTTTTACCGTGTACCCGAGATAGACATGCGGCCGCTCACTCCAAATTATCGAACAATAGGAAAGAAATAGTCTCCCTTCGCGAATTGGATTGGTACCTTGACCATCCATTGCGATAACCCGCACACGACAACCCAACTCTGAGATGCGATCAACATAGCCATCATCCGGGCAAACAGCCACAACCTGGTGTCCAGCAGCCAGAAATGACCTGATCAAACCAGATCTGAAGTTATATATATTCCATGACGAATTTAGCGAAATCAAAATCTTCATGGCAAATCAAGCACCCAGGAAAAAAAATCCGCATAATTCACCTCGGGCAACTCTAGGAATGCGTGGTAAAATCCACCCCCCCTTGAATACAAACCACGGATCGCCCACCACGGCCTCACCAAATACTCAGGGATAGATTCAAACTCAGACGACCTCGACCAGACATGATCCGCATCCACAAGTAAGCCTTCTTTGGTCACGGCAACCCATGGTGTGAGCGAATCAACGAGCACCCAACCCGAGCCCAGCCGCACCTCCGTGACTGCATGACTCCACTGCCGACGGGAGAACAATGCTCTTGAGAAGGATTTACCCTGTCGATATAGCAGGAACACATGCCGCGTCTGAAATCCAAGGTAGCTGAGAGCCTTGTCCAATGCCCTGCTGCGGTCAAAACAAAGGCCGTGACCCAGTCTGAGCAGATCAGCAGGCTCGCGAGCCTGCCCCTCTGCAATACCTTTGTCCAGAGGGCTGCGCTCGAATACCATTCTTTGCACGCGACGAACCAGCTTCACTTGCTCTTCGTGGGTAAGCGATTGCGCTAGGGGCTTCAAGCCCATCGACCTGAAGGCTGCTACGTCCTCTTGGGTCAATGATGTAGACACGTTAGAGGACAGGTAGAGGAGCGTCAGTAGCGCCGACACCACCACTACTAGGCCAAACCACCAAGTACTTCGTCGTAACGTCATGCAGCCGCCTTCTGGCTTTCAAGCCAAGACTGGAACATCAGAATGTCCCACAGGTGATATTGCCAATTGCGTTGTCCTGAAAGATGCTCGGCCCAGCGTGAACGCACCAGATCCACATCAAAAAAGCCCTCCTCACGCAAACGTTGGGCTTGTAGCAACGACTCGGCCCAATCTCGCAAAGCCCCTCTCAGCCATACGTCCAACGGCACGCCAAAGCCCATCTTGGGCCGGTCTATAAGCGAACGAGGCACATACTTATAAAGCACGTCCCTCAAAACTGCCTTGCTGGTGCCACCGCGCAATTTGAAACTCTGAGGCAAACGCCATGCAAGTTGAACCACTTCGTGATTGAGCATGGGCACCCGCCCTTCCAGCGAAGCAGACATCATCGCTCTATCGACCTTCACCAAGATGTCGTCAGGCAGGTAGTTCTGCGTGTCGGACAACATCATGGCCGAAACGTCGTCGAGCCCGGTTTGAAATGCCAAGCTGTCCGCTCCCGGTGTCGCCCCACCCAGAACCACACCATCCTTGGCGTTCCAATGCGAAATTAACCCATCGTAAAGGCATTGCACGGATGGTGCAGCCAGGACGCCTGCGGCTTTATGTAACTTGTCACCATAGTTACTCAGATGCAAACGTGACGGAACGAGTGGCTCGATACATGGCAAGAAGCTGTCCCATGTTTTGACGGGCACCCTCTTGATCAGGTTAGCCATGCCGCTTCGCATGCTGCAAGGCACCTTCGAGAGCATGCGCCAAGCGCCCGATACCTGCATGTATCGGTTGTAGCCACAAAAAAGCTCATCACCCGCGTCGCCCGACAGGGCCACCGTAACGTGTTGCTTTGCAAGTCGCGACACGAGAATGGTCGGGATCTGCGATGAGTCAGAAAACGGCTCGCTGTAAATGCCCGCGAGTTCCGGTACGACGTTCAGTGCGTCTTGCGAAGTGACATACATTTCGTGGTGCCGCGTGCCCAGATGCTGGGCCACCGCCTTGGCATGGACCGCCTCGTCGTAGCGCTCCTCGTTGAACCCGATGGAAAAGGTGTTGATCGGGCCGCCACTTTGTTTTTGCATGAGGGCGGCGATGCAGCTGGAGTCCACGCCACCTGACAACAACGCCCCGATAGGCACGTCTGCCATCATCTGAGAAGCAACAGCCTTGCTTAACGCCTCATCGAGCGCATCGACGGCCTCGTCGTATGAGCCAGTAAAAGGATGCTGCCGACCAGACTGCGCTGCGGCAGCGACTGACCAGTAGACCTCCTCCTTCACCACTCTGTCAGCGAGAGAAACCGTCACCATTGACCCAGGCCTCAGCTTCATGAGTCCTTCATAGATGGTGTGCGGTGCCGGTACGTAGTTGTACTTGACGTACATCCCGAGCGCCTGCCTGGATATCTTTGAACGGAAGTCGGGATGGTGCCGCAACGCGGCCAACTCGGAGGCAAAAAGGAACGAATCTGTAGCGCCGTGGCCCTGCCAGCCGTAGTACAAGGGCTTTTCGCCCAGACGGTCCCGCACCAAGGTCAGGGTTGCCGCCTGCCTGTCCCAAAGCGCTAAAGCAAACATGCCGACAAAGCGCTCCACCGCTTTGCGCACACCCCATTCAGCCATCGCATAGAGGATGGTTTCAGTATCAGAGTGTCCACGCCAAGAGATGGGACCTCGCTCATTTTGCAAGGCTGAGCGGATCTCCATGTGATTGTAGATTTCACCATTGAAGACGATGACGTAACGCCCGCTGTCGTCCACCATCGGTTGGTGACCAGCCGCAGACAAATCCACAATGGACAGCCTCTGATGCCCAAGATAAACGCCCTGATTTGAGTCCGTCCACTTGCCCATATCGTCTGGGCCTCGGTGACGCTGTGCCGCCGACATGCGATCCAGCACGCCCAGTGCGCTGTCGTGCGCGAGGCCATGCCCCAAAAATCCGACGATTCCGCACATGCTCAGGTGCTCCCTTCGAGACTGTAGAGCCGCTCAAACTTCAACCTGCAAGCCTCAAGCGAATAGTCCTGCTGAATATGATGTGCGGCCTGTCGACCCATCTGACGTCGATCATCCTCAGTCATGCGTAGCAAAGCGCATAACGCACTGGCCAAGGATCCCACGTCACCCGGAGGTACGAGACACCCTGTTCCAGCCAGTAGGAGAGCGGCGTCGCCCACGTCGGCGGCCACACACGGCAAAGCGCTGGCCATGGCCTCTGCCAAGGCATTGGGAAAGGCCTCACGCCGGGAATGCAAGCAATAGATGTCCATGGCCGCCAGACACTCGGGCACATCTGAGCGCTCCCCCTTCAATATGACCCGCTCTTGCAAGCCGTGGTTGCGCAACAACTGGATCAGCTCATGGTTGCCGGGCACAAGACCCCGCCCGATCAGGACCGCCTTCGCAGTTGGGTGCTGTGCGCACACCTGCCCCAGGGCAGCAAGCAACACGTCATGCCCTTTATCAGGATGCCATCGCCCGACCGACCCGATCAACACCTCAGTGGCACCAACGCCGAACTGGCTTCGTTTTTTCTCTCGCGCCGATATGGCTTGTCGGTAAACGTCAAAGTCATACCCATTGTGAATGACACACATCTTGTCTGAAGCGTAGCCGAGTTGCACATGCGAGGACCTCGCAGCTTGTGCGACACAAGCTATCGACGAGGGGATCAGCGATGACAAGCGCGCGCAAGCAAATCGCACTATGCGAGTGGCACGCGGTGCTCCTGCGTCGAGCTCAAGCGTGCGGATGCCCCAGATGATGCGCTTGACCCCCGCCAACCGCGCGGCAAGACCTCCAACGAGGTCTGCGTGATACATCCATGTCTGAACCACATCGGGCTGGTACCAACGAAGGATCCGATACAGCCGAGCACCTGCTTTGAACAGATCAAGGCCCCCACGCATGCCGAGGACATGGACTGCCACACCCTGCTCTGTGAGCCTATGACCAATGGGGCCAAGGGTTGTCAGGCTGACAACGGCATGCTCAGTTGCCCGAGCGCCTTTGGCGGTCAGAAGTCGGTACAGCGCCACTTCGGCCCCTCCGACATCCAGATCAACAATCACGTGCAGCACCTTCAACGGGTCCCTTTCGGCCGGTATGCGCAGCCCAGCACAACCAGCATGCCAAACGAGGGCAGGTGGTGCCTGAGCGCCGTGCCCCAATTGATCGTGCCGAAGGACCAGGTGAGCTCGATGATCAGATAAGACAGCGCTAGGAAGATCAAAATCCGCCGTTCACTGCCTTGGGCAGTCCGGATATTGCTGATCGTCATGACCATGAGGGCCAGTCGCACCACGTTCTCAGCCACCAGGACCACGTCCGCCCCCGTCAGAGGCCGCCATGGAAATGGCTCTAGCCAATATTGGACAAGCGACCACGCAAAGTACAGCACCATGTCTGTACCGCTGCCGATATTGACCTGCTCCTTGTAGTGCGTGCGGGCATCGACGCTCAGCAACCGGTCCTGGTACAGCTCTACAGCTGACAAGAGCCCGTCGCTCAAGTCATAGGAAAAGGTCGTGAAAAAGTTCACGCCAACCACCAGAATGCCTACGGCCATCACGGCTAGGGGGACCACCCTCAGATCCATCTTGACTCGACGCCCAAGCAAGGCATGACATACGACGGCCAGTACGGCGAACAATATCCCCGAGGCAAGCAGCGCACCATGCAAGGTTCCCGCCACGCTGATACAGGCTAGAAAATACAGCCAGTTATGCTTACCCCACCGCAGACATGCTCGCAAAAAATACAACACAGCCAAGTTCAGCAAGGCCATTTGATACGACTCACGCAACGTGACGCCTGTTAGCAAAATGGCCGATGGCATGAAGCAGTAAATCATCGTTGCCAGCTCTCGTTGCCGCCCTCCGAAGGCCATCAGCCTCGTCACCTCCAACAGGGCCTTTGCACCGACGTACCAGGCAAGCACGCTCATCGCCGCCCCTACAAACTGCGATGAGCACAGCAGGACATACACCCCAGCCAGGAAGTTGATGTATTGAGTCGTCCCCATTTTGAAAGGCAGAAACTCGCCTGAGTTGGCAACCGCTTGTGCTGCCATGTGCGCCCCCAAAGCATCCAAGTCAGCGCCCGGCGTCGGCCCTACCCAAGTATTCCACGTGGCAACCAACAAGCGCAAAAACACCCCCCACATCAAGATGCGGGGGAGCGACTCGCCACCTCCATCATTGGCACGCTGGACAGTTTCAACAGCCAATTTCTTGCCAATCACTTGCTTGAAGAGACTTCATATCGTTGCTGCCTTTCATTGCGCACAGGACAGCGCGCCCTCCAAGACCGCCTCATAATTTGCGATCATCTGTTCCAAGGAAAACCGTTTAGCCGCCTCTGTGGCGAGTTGTCGTCGCAGGTCCGGCTTGGACGATATCTGCGTGAGCACCCTTACCACGCCATCAGCCATGCCCTCCACTCGCCAACTATCCAAGATCTCTCCGCAGTATGACGCGAAGAAGACCTCGTTGTAGGCGTCTGTTGCAGGGGTACAAACGGCCGGGAGCCCGCACATGAACCCTTCTGCGATGACATTGCCAAAACTCTCGTACTGGGACGCGTGTACAAGCAGATCACTGGCCCGGTAGTGCGCAGCCACCTGATCGGACCATCCGGCAAACATGATGTCATCACCAAATGGGCTCGCTTGAGCTTGTGCTTTCAAGGTCTCACACAACTCCCCCTCCCCGACCAAAGTCAGTACAGCCTGAGGGAAGTGTTGCTTGATCAAAGGAAAAGCAGAGATCAACAGTTGCTGGTTCTTGTTCTCGCTCAAAGCACCAACCGAGAGGATCCTGGGCCACTCGGCAGAATGCCCCCTACCCTGATCCAGGTCAGCTGGCGGAAAATAGCTGTTCACGTCAAACCCGTTGTGGATCACGTCGACATGCCTGTCGATATGCAGGTCTGATGCCATGTAGCGGACCATGGCATGCGACACAGCGATCAGGCGTGACACTCGCCGATACACCAATGCCAACATCGACTTCAACAAGCGCTCGTGCCTGCTGGCATGGACGTTCTTGTCAAAGAACTCGGGGCCTACTGTGTGCTCGGCAACGACCAGCGGGCAGCTCAAGCCCGACAGCCGATGCGCCGCCCACCCCACGATGTTGCACGTGTCAATGAAGGTCAGAACCAGATCCGGAGAGAACACGCGCATGCTCTGCGCAATGGCCCTCACGCGCGACTGCATGCGCACGCCTTTTCCCCACAAACTCGACACAGCAACATTAGGAGAGTCAATGACCTGCCAGTCGATGTCGGCAGGGAGGTCGTACCGGCACTGGGCGTCGTAGGTGACCAGGCGGACACTGTACCGTCGCGCCAGCGCTGGCAACATGGCTGCGACGATGCGCTCACATCCAGACCCACGCAGATTCGGGATCAGGATCAGGAGTCTTTTGCGCAATATAAGGTCTCCATCGACGCAGGCTTGAGCCCCTTGCCCATCAGATCATCTGTGAGGCTGGCGAACTTGCGTCGGTATGACGCATCGGCCATCTCCCAATAGTGGGTGGCGAGCGTGATGGGCCACCTCTGAGCGACTGCCAAGTCCAGACGCTCCCGAAGCAAGGTTTCATCATCAAATTTCACCAAGATCGCCGCCCCGATTCCTTTTGAAATGCTGCCACAAACACGCAGGTCTACCGCCTTGTGGCGCAGGCGATGGCGTAGCCTCCCCCCCCAGCTGTGAAGGGCACCGGCGTAATCTAGGAACCAGCGCACGGAATCGGGTTTCAACGGGAAGGGTGTCTGAACGTAGGAAAAGCCTGTGCCATGCACCACCTCCAACCCCTTGCGGGAAATCGCGTTGTCAGGTGGGATAAACACCTTGGGCGTATGACCAAAACAACGCTGCAACTCTTCCAGCCCTCGGCGTGTTTCTCTTCCAAGAAAGGCCGCATCAGACGAGTCGTATTCAGCCTTCAGACGATCACCATGGAGCTTGTAACGATGCGTACAGCCATGCATGGCAAGCGCGTACTTGTCCGGGTGCTTGCGCAGGTGTTCGCAAAGAGGGTCATTGCCAGACACCGCGAACTCGGCCTCACCAAGCTGGTGAAGCGCATGGTCCCTGCCTGGCAGTGGCAGATAACGTGTTTCGACTGAAAACGGGATGACCCCCAGGGTCAACACATGCGGCCACCACCCCCAGGCCAACTCCAGATCGGCTGGTGAGGTGAAGTAGGACGCATCGTCGTCCCGCACGCAAAAAAAACTCATCGAGGTCTCACGAACAATGCCACGACGTGAGCGCCTCGTTCTTCGGAGGCGTACTTGAAAAACCGATCGTAGAGCCTGATCAACACGCGTTGCATACCAGAGTCGTTCAAAGTCCACACACGGTTGATCATGATCCGCCTCAGCCACTCGGCCAGTTTACTGGTCGAGTGGCAGTAGGTGACGTACTCCAACTTCACATTGCCGCATGCCACCACTTCCTCATGCAAAAGCTCAAGCGAAAAATGCCTGTAGTGCTTTTCATTGACCGGCACATTCACACTGGGCACCGACACAAGCAGTGCGCCGCCAGGCGCGAGCTTCGAGACCACGTCCCTCAAGAAAACCATAGCGTCGTCTGGCGGAATGTGCTCGTAGACCTCGATCAAGGTCACCAGATCAAACTCACCGGGCACCTCGCTCAAAGGGCGATTCTGAAAGTCGATGGACTGGTTGCCGAACATCCTGGCCAGGGCAATTGCACGCTCTGAGTAATCCACCCCGACACAGCGCTGAACCGAGGGCGCAGCCCTGAACAAGGCGTCTGTCACCCGACCGTCCCCACATCCCACATCAAGGATCGACGAGGGGCGGCGCTGCCTAGCCATGTCGGCCACAGTCGACACATAGGAGTAGTACTCCAGCCCCCATTCGAGTGACTTGCCCAGCGTTAGCAAACGACCATCGTCTGCTAGGACTGGGAGCCAGTGATACGGGAAACTGTATTGCGCTTCTTGAGCCTGTTGATTGCCCATCATTGCCTTCACATGAATTTGCGGTGACCCACGAGCCGGAATTCGGCCTCCAGCAGGACCGCACGAATGAAATAGGCCAGTGCTTTCCCGCGCTGCCCCGATTGGAATGCGAAGCGGCTCGCATCCATATAACATTTGCGAAGCTGGCCGCCGTGCCGGCGGATGGCCGATCCGTGGTGGTAAAGAAAATACTCCACGCCCTTGAGCCAGATACCGGCGCGGCTTGCTTGGTTCTTTGTCCTGCGATCTGCGTGCCCAAGATGCACCACACCACCAACATCCCGCGTGTAGAGTACGTCGGCCACGACAAACAGGTTGTACCAAAGGTTGTGCGTATAGGCGGACACATCAGACACAGGAGCAAAGTAGTCTGAGCGACGCATCACTTCAGTTTGAACACACGGCAAGTAATCACCAATGGCAAACAGACGACACATGTCGCCATAGTTAAAGATGCGTTGATCCTGCCCGGCCAGCAAGCTAGGGAACTGGCCTTTGACCGAACCATCGTCGTCCACCAGGGTTTGGAAAAATGCATCGACCCCCACTGCGCGGTGGATGTGTTTGCTAAAGTTGCGCAGCGCGTCTGGAAGCAACTCGTCATCGGAGTCCAGAAAGACGATGTATTGCCCCATGGACGACTGCACACCCAGCATTTGTGCATGGAACATACCCTTATTGGCATCCGATCGAACGCATCTAACCTGGCCGGACAGGGCTACATATTTTTGCGCTATCAGATCGGCCGTACCGTCCGTCGAGCCATCGTCGCTCACCACCACCTCAAAATCTGGTTCGGACTGCCGCAACACAGATTCAATGGCACGCTCGATGCACCAGGCCCGGTTAAATGCCGTGATCACCACGGAAAACATTTTTTGATTTGCCATTCTTCAACCTGTTTTCAGTTCTGATTAGCGCGTGCTCGCTGCCATTGCAGCTACTGCCGCTGCCTGGTGGGTAAAATGCATGTATAGCCCGATTTCAACCATGCCAGCAAGCAGCTGGACAAGGACCAGCGCGCTCACCCCCCAGTGCGTAGCCAGCACCGCCCCCACGCTGATGGCAAACGTCACGACCTTGACGCGAAGCAGGCTCCTAGGCGCCTCAATGAGGCACTTCCTGTAGTAGATCGAAGACAGAATATTGCAAGCCAGCATCACCCAACCCAACATGTACACGAAATAAATATCGGGCCCTACTTGCTTCAGGAATACCTCACCAAGCCAGACTTGCAAGGGAAATGGGTAGGCCACTTGTGCCAGCAAGACAGCAACGAGCACTAGCACGCCGCCCAGCATGGCAAGCCTGCGCACAGAGTGGGCATCGCTGTTCAAATGAAAATACAAGGCTCCCACAATTGCCGAGCCTAAAGAAGACAAGGTGCCAGCGATCTTCTGCCCGTACACCAACGCCAAATAGCTGGAGGGAGAAAGCCCATAGGCTGCGATTTGCAAAATGAAAGGCGATGCAGAGTTAAGCAGGGCCGACGCCGCGGCGCTCTTCTGTGGTGGATGACTGGCACTGAAAGTGACCCCGCCGCCGCCACTCGCACGCAGGAACAAACCGAACAAGACGGCAGCCTCCAGCATGGCA
Source organism: Aquabacterium sp. (assembly GCA_030654395.1). Lineage (GTDB taxonomy): Bacteria > Pseudomonadota > Gammaproteobacteria > Burkholderiales > Burkholderiaceae_C > Aquabacterium. Next base: position 19,746 of record JAURXM010000104.1, on the reverse strand, counting down.
CCCAACACGGAACTCAATACCAGCAGCAATGGGCTAACGTGCACAGAGAAGGCCAAGAGGACTACGACAAGGTGCGTGCAAATAGGCACCATCACGTACAACCGCGCATTGGATGCCGACAACAGCCCGTTCAAGAAAGACGTGGCCAGGCACGCGAAAAAGTACATGGCACCGACGCCACACAAAAGAGCCATTGAACTGGCATCACCGCCCCAGCGTGCACCGCACATGAGCCAAATCACGCTCAGCACCGAGGCCATGGCCAGCAAAGTCTTGAGGTTGGACAGAGTATCGACCGGGTAAACGGCCATACCCGTTGATCTAAAGCGCCCAGCAGCAAGAAGGTGCAAGGAATTGGCGATCACAGCGACACCTGTCTGTGCCACGAAAATCACGAATAGGTACTCGGCCATCTCTGCAGCAGAGACCATTCGCACCAAGACAGCATCTTTCAAAAACCCAACGACTGACGGAAACAGTGCGATTGCAGAAAGTATGTAAAGCGTCATCGCATGCTACTGCCAAGACTGACACCGTTACGCTGGAAGAAATATGACGGATGGGTGTGGCCAGTTTTGAGAAAGAACTTGTCACGCATCACTTGCTTTAGGCCCAGTTCCAAGGCAAGCAAGTTCAGGCTGCGCTCGGAAAAAATCGAGGTGTGGGACCGGATGCCCACCATCATATTATTGAGGTCGTTGTGGATAAGAGAAGGGAAGGAGTGCGCCATGATCCCGCCGTCCTTGAGAACGGAGAGCCAGCCCTTGATCACGGCTTTTGGATCATCAATGTGTTCCAGAACGGCTCGAGTCACAACGGCGTCGAACTTCTCTACTTGCTGCGCCAGTGTCGCCACAGGAATAAAGCGGCAGGGCCTTACCTGCTTGAGATCGCTGTACCAAGCTTCGGCATGCGTGGGCAGGTAGGCGTCCAGCAATCCCTGGTTCCCTCCCGAGCCTATGAACAGAATCTTGCGTGCGCCATCAATTTTTGGCAGCGCCCGGAGTGCTTGAACGCCTAGCCTAGCCTCTCCTCTGGGGTAATGTGGCTTGAAGTCATACGATTCGGACGCAATAAAGTCGTAGTCGTACGCAGCATAGAGATGGCGACAATCTATGCAGAGGTATTTCTGAATATCTTGGTCCCAAGGGAAGGCGAAACGAATGGCTACATCATTCCACGCGCCACAAATGGGGCAGCTCTTGCCTTTCAACCGCACCATGCCCAAGCCATTCAAGTAGGACGAGTGGTCGGTCTCACGACGAAGTGAACGAATTTCATAAAGCCACTCTCCGAGAAAGTACCTCAGCGTGGTCGGAGCGAGGGAGCGGAACATCATGCTTCTTATGTCGAAATCAGGTAGGGGTATTTTTTGACCCAAACCAAGCGAGCGCAATCCGCCTGACAGCTGAGTCCCTGAGACCAGCACGTTCACTCTTAATGCGCTGGTAACCCAGAGAGAACAAAAGACTGAAAATGATCGAAGCCAATGCGCCTGATACAGCGGTCTTTCGACGCACCGATTTTGCAGCCGTGTCAGGTACCTCAGCCATATCAACCTGCTGGACAGTAGGCGCATCACGCGCCTCATCGAGTTTGGCGATCTCAAATTGGCGAATCATGCTCTCGAGCGAAACCTCATGCACCCTCAAGACGCGGTAGGCTCGCACTGATTCTTCGCCCGCAGGACTCACTGTCGGTTTCGACTCACCACTCCCACCTTCCATCAATCGCAGCTGGTTCTTCAAGGCTGTCACTTCGGCTGTCAAGCGCAGCACTTCTGAACTTCTGTTGGTGGCTAAACCGCTCAGCGCCTGCAGTTGCACTTCCTTGTTGATAATCTGGGCTCGCAGGTCCATGTTGGCTTTTACACCCATCTCGGCAAGAGTCTGGCCTGGCGCGAAGCCACTTCTGGCCTGTAGCTGTCGAAAATTTCGTTCGCTATCGATCAATTTCTGTTGGCCCTTGGCAACCTGCTGTTCCCAGAACTGCCTGCGTTGCTGAGCATCCGTCAGGGCCATAGAAGACAGCAGTTTTTTCAGCTCATCTGAGTAACCGTTTGCGATGCTTGCAGCCACCTTTGCATCCAAATCGTCCACCACGACCGATATCACCTCGGTTTTTTTGTCTGACGAGATGGTGACCTTGCTGCTCAGTGCCTTGCGCGCATCGTTGAGAGACGGCAATCCATAGTGTTTTCTGAGATCAAAACGCTTGATGACTTCGTCCTGCAGTCGCCTAGACGCGAGCAGTGCCATGTAGGTATCGCTGGGCATCTTCAACCCGCCAGCCATACCAGCCAGACTGCCCAACGCGCCCAGCTGGGCCAACGAGGCGCCCGATGTCGATGTTGCCTGTGGAGGAAGCAGTGTTACGGACGCAGTGTAGTACCGGGGTAGGCTCAGGGCATATGCAATCGCGCCAGCAGTTCCGAGAGCAGATAGACCGAGGAACAATCCCTTGACTTCCGCCAGCGCCAGTAGGCTGCTGACAAGCAAGCCATCCCCCTGTTTTAACTCTACGGGTTGGTCCAGTTGAAGTACATGTTCCAGCGGCTTTTGATTCATGGTGACACTTCAATTCCTCAACGTCTTGATCGCCGCAGCGCCAAGACTAAACTGATAAACAATCTGAGTCACATCCTTCGCATTGCGCGTAAACACACTCCATCCGCTTTCATGGTCTGTCTTTTCTGGCAACACGATCAAATCCCCCGCCAACACGGTTGCGCTGGTGATTCTATTGAACCAACTGTCCGTACCCGACAGCACGCTGCCATCGGCTCGGATAATGAACAATTCATCTTTATCTGCCCCACTGGTTAACCCAGCTGAATCCAAATAATGTTGGACTGATTTACCTGCCTGCCAAATCAAGGACGATTCGGTATTAACCGCCCCCAATACGTGGACAAAATCGGGCCTTGCGGGGACAACCAATCGGTCTTGGTTTTCCAGCCTCAAAGTTGGCAGTGCGTTGGGTGTGGCATGGTCACCCGGCAAACCCAACATGATGCGGCCAGTGGGTTTGATCGATCGCAAACGGTCTAGCGCTTGTTTTTGGGCCTGCGCCTCGGCCTGAACACGCAACTGCGCCACGCCAGCGCTTTCGCCACTGGACACGCTGGCCGCGGATGCGCTGAGCTTGGTTTGGCTTTGAGCCTCCAAGCGGCGGACCAATTGCTCTAGGTTGTCGGCTTGCGTCTTGCGCACTTCTTCGCGGTAAAAGGCCGACCCAAACAGGTAGGCGTCAGGCGTGAGCCCGCCCGCCAAGTCGATCAGTTGGGGCAGGCTGTCGCCAGGCTTCATTTGGTAGATACCAGGGCGCTGCACTTCGCCTTCAACCCGCACAAACACTTGGCGCTTGGCCTGCGGCACCCTGACGTCGGTGACCGAGAAAACCGTCACAACATCACCGGGCATCAAGGTCAGGTTGTCAGGGCTGGCTGCATCATCTAGGGCCTTGCCCAGATTGAAGGGCAACAGCTTGACGGTGACATCGCTGCTGTCGACACGCTCAACCACGGCATAGTCTAGGTTGACCTCATCGACCAAGTTACCAATGCGCTGCGCCAATGTGTCGGCGTTGTCACGTACATCACGTACATCACGTACATCACGTACCGATGATGAGCGCTTATCAGACTCAAAGTCTGCGCCTGCTCGGCGTTTTTGGTCTTCGGTCAGCAAGACATCGTTTTGACGCCGTACTGAGGCGCTGGACATCAAAAAGGCTTTATTGGGGATCAAATCGCGGATCTTGATGCCAGCGCGCCAAGGCAAGCGCACAGGCTGGTCTACGTTGCCACGCAGGGTTATGGCGTTGCCAAACTCAGCAGTCAATGACTGCACTGTCAGCAAGTCACCATTTTTCAAAGGTCGTTTAAGGCCTTGGCTGTCCAGCGCGAAACTCTCGACCGTGCGGGCGGGCTTACGGCTAGGGTCGACGCGCTCAAGGTAGGCGCGCTTGGGGTCAGCCACCACGGGCATGCCACCAGCCAAGGTCAAGATACTGTCCACCGTGTCGCCAGGGCCGGCCAACTCAAACACGGCGGGTGTATTGACTTTGCCGATCAGGGCGACGTAGCCGCGCGCTGCCGGGATAACAATCGTGTCACCGTCTTGCAGTTTGATGTCGGCTGATTTATCGCCTTTGGACAAGAAGGCGTACAGATCGAGCTCTGCTGCGACGCGGTCTGCCCGCTTGACCTGTACGCGGCGCAAACTGCCATTGGCGCCCGGCCCACCGCTGGCAAACAAGGCCGATATCAAGGTAGAGGTGCTGGACAAGGTGTAGGCCCCAGGGCGCCGTGCTTGCCCCACAACGTACACCGTCATGCCGCGCAACTGCCCCAGCGTGACGCTGAGCTGGAACTCTCGGTAGTAGCGGCCTATCGCTGTGTGGATCACGCCTTCGGCCTGCGATGATTTGACACCACCTAATGAGACAGCACCAATGCGCGGGATGTGGATCAGGCCGTTGCGGTCAACCACCGCTTTGACGTCGATGTCGACCGAGCCCCATCCACGGATCAAGATTTCATCACCCGGGCCGAGGTTGTAGTCTGGCGAGACAGGGGTATTGGCCAGCGGCACAAAACTGGTCGCGGCTTGGGCAAAAAAGGTGGCGCCAAACAGGGGCAGCGATTGGCCCGTGCTTTCTAGGATGAATTTTTGGAAGTCGTTGGGCAGCAGCGGCGCTGGCAGGGCCTCGGCACTGCGCAGTTGATGCACGGCGTTGGCTTGTTGGCCAGATCTGTCTTGGTTGGTTTTATCTTCAGCGGACCACTGACGGATGGTGGGCGTGGCTGGCGTGGCGGATGCGGCCGAAAACGCACCTCGGCCCTCTGTCGCGCCAGTAGCGTCACTACCCAAGCCATTGGCCTGTGTACCCAGCATGCTTTGCCCATAACCTGGTGTCACCAGCATCGACAACGACACCGCCCCAAGCAATATTCTGGCAACCGGATGCAAACGTCGCTGTGTCATGTCCCCAAGTCTTTCATCTGAAATACTCGGCACATTGTAGGGTGCCTCACTCAGCTCATTTTGGGGCGTTGCTGATTCACGACCCAGAGGCTTAGACCGGCTCAAACAGGCAGCACACCGGAACCAAATTCACGTATCAACCAAACGATAGCCAAAAACAATGACTTATATTAAATCGATTGTCTTTCCATAACAAAGCACACCACCTACAGTCAGCTCATCAACCAAGGAGCACGACGATGGCAAACCCCTTTCACAACCCCGCCTCAGCCACCATCCAGAACCTCGAATCAGCCTTTGCGGGCGAGTCGATGGCGCACATCAAGTACCGTTATTTCGCCAAGCTGTGCCGTGAGGCTGGCGATGAGGAAACCGCCCAGCATTTTGAGCACACCGCCGACCAAGAGGTGCTGCACGCCTTTGGTCACCTCGATTTGCTTTACCCCAAAGCGAACATGAGCCCGGCCAAAGCCTTGCAGATGGCCATTGAGGGTGAAACTTACGAGTACACCACCATGTACCCGAACTTTCGCCATGCGGCCGTTGCAGAGGGCCAACTTGATGCTGTCAAGGAAATCGACGAGCAAATTGCAGAGTCGGCGGCACACGCGGCACAATTCAAGGCTGTGCTTGAAAAGGCCGCCAAGCGTTTTGCAGCGCTGGCCAAGGTGGAAGAGCGCCACGCCAATGCCTATCAAGCGGTGCTGGATCGGTTGAACTTGGCACCTAAACAACCTTTTTGACGCTTGCTAGACCGTGGTTCGCCACAAACTTGCAGCAAAATTCATCCCCCATTTTTTGGAAATTCCCCATGAAGACTTATCAATGCGTAGTGTGCGGTTTTGTGTATGACGAAGCCCAAGGTCGCCCTGAAGATGGCATCGCCGCTGGCACCCTGTGGGCCGATGTGCCTGCGGGTTGGGAATGCCCCGACTGCGGCGTCGGCAAAGCCGACTTCGAAATGATTGAAATCTGATCGGAAGCACCATGTCTGAATCGGTCGTCATCATCGGATCCGGGTTGGCTGGCTACAACGCCGCCCGCGAGTTGCGCAAGGCAGATGCCAACGTGCCCATCGTCGTCGTGAGCCGGGATCACGCGGGTTTTTATTCCAAGCCCATGTTGTCTAACGCGCTGGCGGGCAAAAAAACCGCTGCCACGCTGGTGATGAAGTCCGCAGACAAGATGTCTGAAGAAACCAAGATGCGCGTGATCGCCAACAGCGAGGTCACAGACATCGATACCACAGCCCGCACCGTGACGCTGGCCAGTGGCGAGGTGCTGGCCTACCGGGACTTGGTGCTGGCGCTGGGCGCAGACCCGATCCGCCTGCCACTCCAAGGCGATGCTGCAGACACGGTGTTATCGGTCAATGATTTGGATGATTTCGCCAAGTTTGCCGAGGCTTTGGACACCGCTGCAGCAGGGCAAGCGGTCAAGCGCGTGGCCATTTTGGGTGCCGGCTTGATTGGCTGCGAGTTTGCCAATGACCTGCTGGCACGCGGCATCGCACCGACGGTACTGGATCTGGCTGACCGCGTTTTGGCGCGTCTGTTGCCACCTGAGGCCAGCACACGTTTGCAAGAAAAACTGCAAGCCGGTGGTGCACAGTTCAAGTTTGGCGTGGGCGTGTCCAGCGTGGACAAGGCTGAAGGCGAACTCAAGCTGACATTGAGCGATGGCAGCGTGATGGTCACTGATTTGGTGCTGTCAGCCATTGGCCTCAAACCCCGCACGCATTTGGCGACCCAAGCGGGTGTGCTGACGGGCCGTGGTGTCATGGTCAACCGCCACCTGGTCACCAATGTGCCTCACGTTTACGCCTTGGGTGATTGTGCTGAGGTCGATGGGCACCTGTTGCCTTATGTGATGCCCTTGATGCAGCAAGCCCGCGCGTTGGCGGCCACCTTGGCAGGCACGCCCACTGCCGTGGCCTACCCAGCCATGCCTGTTGTGGTTAAAACGCCCGCATGGCCCACTGTGGTTTGCCCACCACCCATGCATACCCAAGGTCAGTGGTCGATCACGGCCACCGATGAGGCCATTGAGGCACGCTTCACTTCAGCAGACAACCCTGAGCAGTTGCTGGGCTTTGCACTGCAAGGCAAGGCTGTGACACAACGCCAAGCGCTGGCTGCATTGGTGCCAGCTGTTCTGGCCTGACGCGCACAATCACTGCGTTAGGATCCGCACGCGGATTGCGTTAACCTTGAGTCCCTTTTTAGCCAAAGCCTCAACCAGGCGAGGCTGAAGCTGGCGCAACTTGGCTGACACAGCCGCGTTGGCGGCCAGCAGGGTCCAGCCCTCGTCATCAATAGGGCCGGCCTTCACGTGGTCCGCCATCCCAGGCGGCAGGTACGCTCGCACGGCCTCTAGGCAGGCTTGTGATGCCTTTAAGCGTTGCAGCAAACTGGCCAATGGCTGGGAGCGCGTCAAGGCGGACGTCACCGGTGGCACATCTGGCACCATCGGTTTGTAGGTGGATGACGGGGTATAGCGGCGAGCGCTCATGGTCGATGGTTCAAGGCGGAAGGTTTTGGCATGCAAATTTTGATCACCACAAGCGCATTGTCGCGGACACGCGTGCTGCAGTTCACGCCGGTGACGCTGGTTTTGAGTTTGTTGGCACTGGCGTTGCCCTTGATGATGGTCAGCTTGATGCTGTACCACGCCTTGGTGCTCAAAGCCGCGCACGAACACTGGCCCATTATCTCGCAGGCTGTGCGCTATGTCGAGCAAAAGGAGTTCGCCCAGCGTGACCGCTATATGCGCGAGAACCTCGACGCCATGGCTGAAAAGGTGGGCGATCTGCAAGCCAAGTTGATGCGACTTGAAGCCGTCAGCGAGCGCGTAGCGGGCATGGCGGGCATGAAGCCCGGCGAACTCAAGCAAATCGAGGCCGAGCCTAAAGGCCCCGCAGGCGGCCCTTTGGTGACACTGCAAGACGCGCCTGCCTCAACGCGCACCCTCGATGAGATCAACAAAAAAATGGGCAACCTGCAATCGCTCAGCGAGCGCAACACCGATGTGTTCACGCTGATCGAATCCCGTTTGTTCGAAAAACGCCTAGAGGCCCTCATGGTGCCCAGCAGCGCCCCCGTGGACGGGCCGATTGGCTCGGGGTTTGGCTTTCGCACGGACCCCTTCACGCACCGCCCTGCACTGCACACAGGTTTGGACTTCCCGGCCGACCCGGGCAAGGCCATCATGGCCGCTGCGGGCGGTGTGGTGCTGTCAGCAGGGCAACACCCGCAGTATGGGCAACTGGTCGAACTGGATCACGGCAATGGTTTGGTCACACGCTACGCACACACTTCGCGCATGCTGGTCAAGCAAGGTGACTTGGTCAAACGGGGGCAAAAAATCGCCGAAGTAGGCAATACCGGTCGATCGACCGGACCACATCTGCACTTTGAGGTGCTGGTTGAAGGCGTGCAACAAAACCCCGCTAAGTTTCTAGCAAGCCAAAGCCCCACTTTACAAAAGAGCAACGTGGCCGCGTTAAGATAAGGCGACATGCAACCCCGTCGTTTACCGCAAACCACGCCCCTGTTTGGCTGGTTCGGCTGGCATTTGTTGCTGGCATTGGTCATGCTGCTCACGCAGCAGGCAGGCTTGCGCCATAAGCTGCAACACACCACGAATGACGACGGCGCGGCCACACACTCAGCCTGTGTGGTTTGCTTGGCTCACCACGGCAGCGACCACAGCACCACCCCCACGGTGCAGGCGCTGGTGCTGGCCACTTTTGAGCATGTGCTGACTGCGGACGCCGCTCAGCCGCAACGTGCTCAGAGCGTGGTCACGGGATACCTGCCTCGCGCGCCCCCGGTCTTTTCTGCTTGATACGTTCGTTGCCACCCTGCCCTGATGCGCTTTGATGCCCTCAGGGTCATGGGCTGGCGCTTGTTTTGCAGATTACAAAAGACCACATCATGTCAAACACACAGAGCCGTTCACTGAAACGGCACGCCATCACTTGGGCTGCGCTGACCGCAGCTTGCTTGCCCTCGCTGCACGCCCAAAACGTCAACAGCGTCAACAGCGTCAATAACGACGAATGGCGACAGCAATATGAAGCGCGCATCAAAGCGCTGGAAGACAAGCAAAGCGCCGGGGCCAGCAAAAACAGCTTCAACCCAGCCATATCGATGGTCTTGAGTGGCACCTATGCCAGCCTGCGCCGAGACCCAGACACATGGCAACTCAGCGCTTTTGCCCCCAGCGGCGGTGAGACCGGCCCGGGCAAGCGCAGCTTCAGTTTGGGCGAGTCGGAGATCGGCCTGAGCGCCAACGTAGATGCTTGGCTTTATGGCGCCCTCACGCTGGCCGTATCCCCCGAAGACACCATCGCAGCCGAAGAGGCTTATATCCAAACAACTGCGTTGCCCAATGGCTTGAAGATCAAGGTGGGGCGTTTTTTTGGTGGACTGGGCTACCTCAATGAGCACCATGCACACACGTGGGATTTCATCGATGCCCCACTGCCATATCAGGCATTTTTGGGTGGAAAGTACAAGCAAGAAGGGCTGCAGACCAAGTGGCTGCTGCCCACTGACCAGTTCATCGAGTTAGGCGCCGAACTGGGCAACGGTGCCAGCTACCCAGGCAACGACCGCAACCGTAATTCAGCTGGATCGGTGTCCGTTTTTGCGCACACGGGTGGTGATCTCGGGGTCGACAACACTTGGCGCGCTGGCTTGTCATGGCTGCAAACGCACGCCAAAGACCGCGCTTGGGACGGCCTTGACCCCAGCACCGCCTTCACAGGCCAAAGCAAGCTGTGGGTGGCCGATGGCGTCTGGAAGTGGGCGCCCAATGGCAACGGGACGCGCACCAGTTTCAAACTGCAAGGTGAGTACTTCCGCCGCACAGAAACAGGTGCGTTAACGACTGAGGTGGCAGACACCCCATACCGATCAGCCCAATCAGGCGGGTACCTGCAAGGCGTCTACCAATTCATGCCTGCGTGGCGTGTGGGCCTTCGCCATGACCGACTGGCCACTGACGCAGCTGCCTACAGCCCCAAACGACACAGCCTGATGCTGGACTGGTCACCCAGCGAGTTCAGCCGCTGGCGCGTGCAGTTGAGCGATGACCACGTCCGAGAGGGGCAACGTGACCGCCAACTCTTCTTGCAGTATCAAATGAGTTTGGGTGCCCATGGCGCGCACAGCTATTAACAGCACAAGGCACTCATCATGATCAAACCAACGACCACCCTCGCTTGGGTCGGCGTGCTATTTGCACTGGCCACCCCAGCCCAGGCCTTGAAGGTCTTTGCCTGTGAGCCTGAATGGGGCGCACTGACCAAAGAGTTGGCAGGCGAACAAGCCACCGTCTATGTGGCCACCAATGCCATGCAAGACCCCCATCAAGTTCAGGCCAAACCCAGCCTGATCGCAGCGGTGCGCAATGCCGATTTACTGGTCTGCACAGGCGCAGAGTTAGAAGTAGGCTGGTTGCCTATCTTGCTGAGGCAATCGGGCAACCCGGTTGTGCAAACGGGCAAGCCCGGCCAATTTAACGCGGCGGACTACGTGCGCAAGCTGGATCTACCAGCCAGACTGGACCGTGCCGATGGGGATATCCACGCCGAAGGTAACCCACACATCCAGACCGACCCGCGCAACATCGCCGCCGTGGCGCAAGCCTTGGGTAAGCGCTTAGCAGAGGTCGACCCCAGCCACGCCAGTCAATATCAAACCCGCCTAGCGGACTTCAACACCAGATGGACGCAGGCCATGCAGCGCTGGGGCCAAGCTGCCGCGCCGCTCAAGGGCACGGCCATCATTGTGCAGCACAAGGGCTTCCCTTATTTGGAGAACTGGCTGGGGCTCAAACAAATCGCCTCGCTGGAGCCCAAACCCGGCATCGAACCCAGCAGCGCGCACTTGTCCAATGTACTGAGCCAGCTGCAACGTCAACCCGCCAAAATGGTGATCCGTGCGGCGTACAACGATGGCCGGGGGTCACAATGGCTGTCCGAGCGCGCCCACATCCCCGTGGCGGTGATGCCATTTACCGTGGGCGGCAGTGAGCGTGCCAAAGACCTGTTTGGCCTGTTCGACGACACCGTGGACCAGTTGTTGAAAGCCGCCAAATGATTGCCAAATGATCACCAACCTGACCTGGCACGAGGTGGACTGGTCCATCGTCGGCCCCGCCTTGATCGCCGGCCTGCTGGTGCTGGCCACCCACGTGCCTTTGGGGCTGCAGGTGCTCAAAAAGGGCATCATCTTCATCGACTTGGCCATTGCGCAAATCGCTGGCTTGGGCGTGATCACCGCCGACGCGCTGGGTTGGGAGCCTCAAGGCTGGGCTGTTCAAGGTGCTGCTTTGCTTGCCGCACTGGCCGGTGCGGCCCTGCTGACTTGGACAGAAAAGCGCTGGCCCGACATCCAAGAGGCCCTGATCGGCACCTTGTTCGTCTTGGCATCGTGCTTGGGCATTTTGATGCTGGCGGGCAACCCACATGGCGGCGAGCACCTCAAAGACCTGCTGGTGGGGCAGATTTTGTGGGTGACAACGGGCCAGTTGTGGTCCATGGCGGCGCTCTCGGCCGTTGTGCTGGCGCTGTGGTTTGGTTTACAAGCCAGACTGGGCCGAGCGGGCTTTTACGTGCTGTTCGCTCTGGCTGTGACCGCGTCGGTGCAAATGGTCGGCGTTTACTTGGTGTTCACCAGCCTGATCATGCCGGCCTTGGCTGTCAGGCATGCGCCGCCTAGCTGGCAACTGCCGCTGGCTTGGGCAACAGGTGCACTGGCTTACGGGCTGGGTTTGAGCCTGTCTGCCGTGCTGGACCTGCCCTCAGGCGCCGTGGTTGTGGTGATGATGGCGCTGGTCTGCATGCTGGCCGCATCGCTGATCCCACAACCAAAACAGACCAATTGAATGCCCCACCTGCATCCAAGGGCGGGGAAAGTCCGTAAAACTCAACTGACCCGGTACACAGAAGCGTCAACTGCGGGTGCTACACTTTTTGGCTTTGGTCGACCGGGGAAGTTGTCTCCGGTGGCCCCGTACGCGTCCGGCCGACAAAAGCCGTACCGACACACCGACCGATTGGATTGATTGCTCCATGTTGCCCAAGATTTTCACCTCGATTTTTGGTAGCCGTAACGAACGCCTGCTCAAGGAATACCGTCGTACGGTGGCCAAGATCAACGCACTGGAGCCGACTTTCGAGCCCCTGAGCGACGACCAATTGCGCGCCAAGACCGAAGAATTCAAGCAGCGCGCCATCAAGGGCGAATCGCTGGATGACCTGTTGCCCGAGGCTTTTGCCTTGGTGCGCGAAGGCTCCAAGCGCGTCTTCAAGATGCGTCACTTCGATGTGCAGATGCTCGGTGGCTTGTCGCTGCACAACGGCAAAATCGCCGAAATGCGCACAGGCGAAGGCAAAACCTTGACCGCCACCTTGGCCGTGTACCTCAACGCCCTGACGGGCAAGGGCGTGCACTTGGTGACGGTCAATGACTATTTGGCACGCCGGGACGCCGAGTGGATGGGCAAGCTCTACACGTTTTTGGGCTTGAGCGTCGGCATCAACCTGCCCCAAATGCCGCGTGAGCAAAAACAAGCCGCCTATGCCGCCGACATCACCTACGGCACCAACAACGAATACGGCTTTGACTACCTGCGTGACAACATGGTCTACGAGGTGGCCGACCGCGTGCAGCGCGGCATGAACTACGCCATCGTCGACGAAGTGGACTCGATCCTGATCGACGAGGCCCGCACGCCGCTGATCATCTCCGGCCAGGCCGAAGACCACACCGAGCTGTACCAGCGCATCAACCAGATCGCCCCCAAGCTCAAGAAACAGATCGGTGAAGCCGATCCGCGCACCGGTGAAGGCGTCATCGAAGCCGGCGACTTCACGGCCGACGAAAAGAGCCGCCAGATCACTCTGACCGACGATGGCCACGAAAACGCCGAGCGCCTGATGACCGAAGCCGGTCTGCTGGCCGAAGGCGCCAGCCTGTACGACGCGGCCAACATCTCGCTGATGCACCATGTCTACGCCGCGCTGCGGGCCAACCACCTGTACCACCGCGACCAGCACTACGTGGTGCAGGCTGGCGAGATCATCATCGTCGACGAGTTCACCGGCCGGCTGATGACCGGACGGCGTTGGAGCGACGGCCTGCACCAGGCGGTGGAGGCCAAGGAAGGCGTGCAGATCCAGAGCGAGAACCAGACGCTGGCCTCGATCACCTTCCAGAACTACTTCCGCATGTACGGCAAGCTCGGTGGCATGACCGGCACCGCCGACACCGAGGCCTACGAGTTCCAGGAGATCTACGGTCTCGAGACCGTGGTGATCCCGCCGAACCGGCCGACCATCCGCAAGGACGAACTCGACCTGATCTACAAGACCGCCCGCGAGAAGTACAACGCGGTGCTCGAGGACATCCGCGACTGCCACCAGCGCGGCCAGCCCACGCTGGTGGGCACCACCTCGATCGAGAACTCCGAGCTGATCTCGGGGCTGCTGACCCAGGCCAAGCAGCCCCATGCCGTGCTCAACGCCAAGCAGCACGCCAAGGAGGCCGAGATCGTGGCCCAGGCCGGCCGCCCGGGTGTGATCACCATCGCCACCAACATGGCCGGCCGCGGCACCGACATCGTGCTGGGCGGCAACGTCGAGAAACAGGTGCAGCTGCTCGAGGCCGACGATTCGATACCGGCCGACGAGAAGGCGCGTCGCATCCAACAACTGAAGGACGAATGGCAGGGCCTGCACGACCAGGTCAAGGCCGCCGGCGGCCTGCGCATCATCGCCACCGAGCGCCACGAGAGCCGGCGCATCGACAACCAGCTGCGCGGCCGTGCCGGCCGCCAGGGCGATCCGGGCGCCAGCCGCTTCTACCTGTCACTGGAAGACCCGCTGATGCGCATCTTCGCCGGCGACCGGGTGCGCGCCATCATGGACCGGCTGAAGATGCCCGAGGGCGAGGCGATCGAAGCCGGCATCGTGAGCCGCAGCATCGAGGGCGCCCAACGCAAGGTCGAGGCGCGCAACTTCGACATCCGCAAGCAGCTGCTCGAGTACGACGACGTCAGCAACGACCAGCGCAAGGTCATCTACCAGCAGCGCAACGAGATTCTCGAGTCTGAATCGGTGCTGGCGCAGATCACCAACCTGCGCAAGAGTGCCATGACCGGCGTGGTGCGCACCTGGGTGCCGGCCGACAGCGTCGAGGAGCAGTGGGACCTGCCGGCGTTGGAGAAGGCGCTGGCCGAGGAGTGGCAAGTGGCCGTGGCGCTGGCCGCCGAGGTGGAGAAGAGCGACACCATCACCGACGAGGACATCGTCGAGAAGGTGGTGGCCGCGGCCGATGCCACGTTCGATGCCAAGCTGGCGATGGTGGGGCTGGAGCAGTTCAACCCGTTCATGCGCATGGTGCTGCTGCAGGCCATCGACAGCCATTGGCGCGAGCACCTGGCCGCACTCGACTACCTGCGCCAGGGCATCCACCTGCGCGGCTACGCGCAGAAGAACCCGAAGCAGGAATACAAGCGCGAGGCGTTCGAACTGTTCAGTCAGTTGCTGGACGTGGTGAAGATGGAAGTCACGCGGCTGCTGCTGACCGTGCGTATCCAGAGCCAGGAGCAGGTGGCCCAGGCCGCCGAGGCGCTGGAGGAGCAGGCGTCCCAGGTGAGCAACGTCACCTACACGCATCCGAACGAAGATGGCAGCATCAGCCAGGTGGCCGATCCCGCCACCGCGACTGCCGAACTGCCGCGTGTCGGGCGTAACGATCCGTGCCCCTGCGGCAGTGGCAAGAAGTACAAGAGCTGCCACGGCAAGCTGGCCTGATCGCCAAGGTCTTCGGACCGTCCGCGCAGCGACCAATCGTTACAACTTGATCCTCAAGTTGCAGGCCTGCATGCCGTGGGCCGGCAGGACCTCGGTTAACGTGAGCACGTGGCAGCTGGATGACCGTTCAGGCCATATCCCTCAGGTAGGGGATAGACCTTGAAGGGGTGGCATCTACACTGCATTCAAGTGAAATCCGTAGCGATAGCGGCATTGAGCAGACCAAAGATTGGCATTGATCTTGCTCACTTCCCTTAAGTGCTCGGTCGCTAACATTAATCTCGGAGGTTCAATCATGAAACTGAAATTTGTTGCAGCAGCGGTTCTGTCGGTGGCTGCGAGCTTTGCTGCTCAGGCAGGTGGGACCATCGGTGTCGGTCCCCTGGCGATTCCGTCGAGCTGGACCGTGACCGGCTCGTTGAGCGGTGTCGGTACCATCCTTGACTCGTGGACCTTCACGACCGCTGAGCCGTCGGACGCCAACGCCTCGGCGTCGAACACGTTTGTGACGCTGAGCGGCCTGGGGATCCTGAACCAGATCAGCAATTTCTCGGCGACTTTGGACGGTAACCCGCTGGTTGCTCTGCCGAACTTCGTGACGAACCTGGGTGGTGGCAACTCCATCACCGAGCAGAAGCTCACCATCGTGCCGTTCACGTTGGGCGCGGGTAGCCACACGCTGTCCATTTCCGGCATGGTTGGCGCTGGCGGTGGCAGCTACAGCGCGACCTTGGCGCTGGCTCCGGCGCCTGTGCCGGAACCCGAAACCCTGGCCATGATGCTGGCTGGACTGGGCGCTCTGGGCTTCCTGGCCCGTCGTCGTCAGAACAGCTGATCCAGCGCGGGCTTCGGCCCGGCTTGATCAGAGAAAAGCGGCTTCGGCCGCTTTTCTGCTTTTGGCGTCCCTCGGGACGAACCTGTCGAGCGCACAAACGCGGTCGGGTCAGCTCGGGTCGGCCCACTTCTACAATCCTTCAGATTCCCTACGTCTCAGAGGTGCCTGCACATGCCCGTCAACCTGTTGCCACTGGATCCCAGTTCCCTGCATGCAGTGCCCGGCGTGCGCATCGGTGTCGCGCGTGCCGGCATCCGCAAGCCCAATCGGGTTGATCTGGTGGTGTTGGCGCTGGACGCCGGTGCGTCCGTGGCCGGGGTCTTCACCCGCAATCGGTTCTGCGCCGCACCGGTTCAGGTCTGTCGTGAGCATCTGGCGCACGCCGATGGTGCGACGGGGATCCGGGCCGTGGTGGTGAACACCGGCAATGCCAATGCCGGCACCGGCGCCGATGGCCTGGCCCGCGCGCGGCGCACCTGCGCTTCCCTGGCCGGCCTGATGGGCTTGGCGCCCGCGCAGGTGCTGCCGTTCTCCACGGGTGTGATCATGGAAACGCTGCCCGTCGATCGCCTCGAGGCTGGTCTGCCTGCTGCGTTGGCGGATCTGCGTGTCGATGGCTGGGCGCACGCGGCCGAAGGCATCATGACCACCGACACCCTGCCCAAGGCGGCCTCGCGCCAGGTGCTGATGGGCGGTCGCACCGTCACCATCACCGGCGTCAGCAAGGGCGCGGGCATGATCCGGCCGAACATGGCGACGATGCTGGGCTTCGTGGCCACCGACGCAGTCATCGCCCCGGGGTTGCTGCAGAAACTGGTGACGACGGCGGCAGACGCCAGCTTCAACCGCATCACCATCGATGGCGACACCTCCACCAACGATTCGTTCGTGCTGATTGCCACCCAGCAGGCGGGCAACCCGGTGATCGATTCACTCGAATCTGGTGACGGCCAGATCTTGCGCGATGCCGTGATCGCGGTGTCGCAGCAACTGGCGCAGGCCATCGTGCGTGACGGCGAGGGCGCCACCAAGTTCATCACGGTGCTGGTCGAGGGGGGGGCCGACGAGGACGAGTGCCGGCGGGTGGCGTATGCGATTGCCCATTCGCCGTTGGTCAAGACGGCGTTCTTCGCCAGCGATCCCAACCTGGGTCGCATCCTGGCCGCGGTGGGTTATGCCGGCATCGACGACCTCGACCAGAGCCTGATCGACCTGTACCTGGACGACGTGCACGTGGCCACGCAGGGTGGCCGCCACCCGGGTTACAGCGAGGCCGACGGCCAGCGCGTGATGAAGCGCAGCGAGATCACGGTGCGTGTGCTGCTGCATCGCGGCCCGGCGTCCACCACGGTGTGGACCTGCGACCTGTCGCACGATTACGTCAGCATCAACGCCGACTACCGCAGCTGATCCTGCTGCGCACCCCGGGGCAGGGCCACCCCCGGGGTTCGGGTGATGCCTGACCGGGGCGTCCGGCACCTCACCGACAATGCGGCCTGCGCGACGTGGTGTCCTAGGGGGGCGCTGGCGTGGCAGGGGGCAGGATTGCAAAACGACAACAAGGACGGGCAAAGCCCGGTCGGGCGAAGCTGGGGTCTGCCACTCAACGACCTGCTGCGCGACGCGGTGTATCGGCGGCTGTGGATCTCGATCCTGATCAGCTCGGTCGGTGGACAGGTGACGCTGCTGGCGTTGCCGTTGACGGCCGCCCTGCTGCTGCAGGCCACGCCGACGCAGATGGGCCTGCTCACGGCCGTGGAGACGCTGCCCTTTGCCTTGTTGTCGTTGCCGGCCGGCGTGTGGCTGGACCGAGTGCGCAAGCTGCCGGTGTACGTGATGGGCGAAATGATCATCGCGGTGGCGGTGGCCAGCGTGCCGCTGGCCTGGTGGCTGGGCTGGTTGAGCATGCCCTGGTTGTACGCGGTGGGCTTTGCGATCGGCGCGGTGCAGACCACGGCGGGCAGCGCCGCACAGATCGTGCTGACCCAGGTGGTGCCGCGTGAGCGACTGGTGGAGGCGCATGCCAAGAACGCGCTCGCCAGTTCCGGCGCCGAGGTGGCGGGTCCGGGCCTGGCGGGGGTGTTGATCAAGCTGGCAGGAGCACCCATCGCCTTGCTGGTCGATGCCGTGATGCTGGTGGTCTCGGCCGCCATCCTGCGTGGCATCCGGGTGAATGAACCCAAGCCCCACCGCGGACGAACCGCATTCTGGTCCGAGTTGCGCGCCGGCCTGCGCTTCGTGCATGGCCAGCGCCTGCTGGTGAGCCTGGCCCTGGCCGTAGGCGGTTGGCAGATGTGCCACAACGCGGCCATGGTGGTGCAGATCCTGCATGCCACGCGTGGCCTGGGCCTGGACGAACAGGCGATCGGCCTGTGCTATGCGGGCCTGGGGGTGGGCACCATTTCGGCCAGCGTGCTGGGCCACCGGCTGAGCGAGCGTTTCGGTCCCGGTCCGTCGATGTTGATCGGTTTTGCGGTCTGCGGCGTGGGCTGGTTGCTGCCCTTGTTGTGGCCGACGGGCAGCGCCGGCGTGGCGGCCTTTGCCGCGATGCTGATGCTCACCGGCAGCGGTGGCGTGCTGGTGTTCATCAACTTCCTGGCCATGCGCCAGGCCGTGACGCCCACGCCGATGCTGGGCCGCATGACGGCCACGATGCGTTGGCTGATCCTGCTGCCGGCCGCGCCCGGCGCCTTGGCGGGTGGCTGGATCGGTGAGCATCTCGGCCTGTCGCAGGCACTGGGCGCCGCGGGCATGGCCGCGCTGTTGTTGGCGGCACTGGCGTGGCGCAACGACGTGATCCGCGGTGTGCGCCGCCTGCCCAGCGCAGTGGCCGAAGACGCGCCCTGAGGCTCGCAGGCAAGATCTGCTGGTGTCCAGGCGCATCGGGCCGCCAGCGCGCGGGCAGCTCCACCGCCCATGCCCATGCCTATGCGAGCGCGCATCGGCGCGCTCGGTCGGCGCTCAGCCCGCCGCTGGCGCGAAGCGATCGACCGCGTCGGTGATCAGGCCGTCGATGCCCAATGCCAGCAGTCGTTGTGCTTCGACCGGTTCGTTGACGGTGTAGACCAGCGCGCGCCAGCCCGCCCCCTGCACCCTGGCCAGCAGCGCGGCGTCCATCAGCTGGTGGTTGGTGACCACCGCCACGCAGCCCAGCGATGCCGCCATCTCGAACCAGCCGGCTTCGAGCGTGTCGATCAGCAGCGCGCGTGGCAGCTGCGGTGCGGCCTCGCGGGCCGCCAGCAAACACTCCGGGCGGAACGAGCTGAGCAGCGGCGGCATGCTCTGCCCGGCCCAAAGGCGCGCGGCGTGTTCGGCCACCACCCGTCCCGTGAGGGTTTCCAACCCGGGTGTGGGCTTGATCTCGATGTTCAGCGCCAAGCCGTTCTGCTGGATGAAGGCGGCCACCCCGGTCAGGGTCGGCAGCGGCTCGCCGGCAAACTGCCGGCCGTGCCAGCTGCCGGCGTCCAGCTGCGACAGTTCGCTCCAGGGGCGCTCACCAGCGGTGCCCGTGGCGGACGTGGTGCGCTGCAGCGTGGCATCGTGCAGCAGGAAGGGCACGCCATCGGCCGACAACTTGACGTCGCATTCGAACGCCCGGTAGCCCAGCGCCGCACCCTGCCGAAACGCGGCCAAGGTGTTCTCTGGCGCCAGCTTGCCGGCGCCGCGGTGGGCCACCCAACGTGGGTAGGGCCAATCGGCTGGCGAGGTCATGCACCCACTCGCAGGCCCGTGGTGGCGTCGAACCAGTGCAGGTGGTCGGGCGAGGCCGTCATGTCGATGGCCTGCCCCACCCGAGGCGGCGGCAGGGTGGCGTCGATGCGCACGGTGAACAGCTCGATGCCTTGCGCGCCACCGATGCGGCCGTGCACCAGGCGTTCAGCGCCCAGCATCTCGACCGTTTCGACCCGCAGCGGCCAACGGCCCTCGGCCTCGATCTCGATGTGCTCGGGCCGCAGCCCCAAAACCAGCGCGCCCGCGCGCGGCGCGGCGTTGGGCAGTTGCAGCACCACCGACTGCGCCCCCGTGCCCATCGTGAAGCGTGAGCCGTCGGCGATGCCCGGCAACAGGTTCATCGGAGGCGAGCCGATGAAGCTGGC
>JAURXM010000090.1 GCA_030654395.1 Aquabacterium sp. | reverse complement strand
ATAGGTGAATATGGAAATTTATTATCTTTATCGATAAAGATAATAACATGGTTAATACAGAATAATAATAATATTTTACATAGTAGTTGTGGTAACAATTGTCTTTAATTTATTAGTACGTATAATTTAAAAATACTTTGGTGAGTGTAAAGATTTATTATCTTTATCGATAAAGATAATAATATTATTTTTATTAAAATTATTTTTGATTATTGGTAAAAACAATTTAACAATTATACCCACGAGTTGAACCTCTACAATAGGTGAGTTTATTGATTTATTATCTTTATCGATAAAGATAATAACATGGTTAATACAGAATAATAGTAATATTTTACATAGTAGTTGTTGTAACAATTATCTTTAATTTATTAGTACGTATAATTTAAAAATACTTTGGTGAGCGTATGGATTTATTATCTTTATCGATAAAGATAATTTAATCCATGAGGGAAGTCTAGAATGAAACAAACATCGTAAATCACATCATCGCGTTAACCCATGAGTTGAAACCTCTATACTATGTGGATATAGAGATTTATTATCTTTATCGATAAAGATAATAATATTATTTTTATTAAAATTATTTTTGATTATTGGTAAAAACAATTTAACAATTATACCCACGAGTTGAACCTCTATAATAGGTGAGTTAATTGATTTATTATCTTTATCGATAAAGATAATAACATGGTTAATACAGAATAATAGTAATATTTTACATAGTAGTTGTGGTAACAATTATCTTTAATTTATTAGTACGTATAATTTAAAAATACTTTGATTAGTTTATTGATTTATTATCTTTATCGATAAAGATAATTTAATCCACGAGGGTAGTCAAGAATGAAACAAATATCGTAAATCACATAATCGCGAGACTTCACATATTTTATGTAGTATTTAAATCCTAATAATAATATTTTACATAGTAGTCAATATTTACACTATATTGAATAGACTAGTAAGTATAATTTAAAATACTTTACATATGTGATATCAAGTAATCTTCTTTAAATCTCTATAATAGGAGAGTGTGGGAATTAATTATCTTTATTGATAAAGATAATTTAATCCACGAGGGAAGTCTAGAATGAAACAAACATCGTAAATCATATCATCGCGTTAACCCATGAGTTGAAACCTCTATACTATGTGGATATAGAGATTTATTATCTTTATCGATAAAGATAAAAACATCATTTTTATTAAAATTATTTTTGATTATTGGTAAAAATAATTTAAGAATTAAAACCACGAGTTGAAGCCTCCATAATAGGTGGGTGTAGAGATCTATTATCTTTATCGATAAAGATAAAAACATAGTTATTATAGAAATTATTTCGAAGTAATGATTAAAACCATATAGAAATTTAATCCACTCGTGTAAACAGGAATGAAACAAGTATCACAAATCACCTCATTACAAAACTTTACATATTTTACATAGTAGTTGTAGTAAATATAATGTCCTATATATTAGTACGTTTAATTTTAAAATACTCTACTTGTCTGATATCAAGTAATCTCATTGAAACCTCTATAATAGGTGACTGTAGAGATTTATTATCTTTATCGATAAAGATAATAAATACTTAACATAGAAATTATCTCTAAGTAATAGTTAAAACTATTTAAGAAATTTAATCCACTCGTGTGGATAAAAAATAATCAAACATCACAAATCACCTAATTACAAAACTTTACATAGTAATAGTTAAAACTATTCTCAAAAATACAATCCATATTATTGGATTTAAAAAGGAAATATTATGCTCGAAAATGATGCTCAAATCAAAACATTACGTGAAGAATTATTCAAACGGTACAATAAATTAGTACTCAACAAACGCGAACTATCCAAAGAGATGGGAATCTCTGTATCGTTCATAGATAAAAGTATAAGCCGTGGTTACGGAATTCCAAACTATATTAAACTCGGTAGCGCTTCAAATAGTAAAGTTGTATTCAATATGGTAGATGTAGCCGCTTATCTATCTCACACCATAAGGATGGGGTGAGGGTGATGAAAAATACAATACACGTCCTTTGCACAGGCAATCCATTAAAATCACACCATAAGCCACTTCAAGGAGGTGTCCATGGCGATGATACAATCTAAAAAATACACTGGTGTATATCTGAATCCTTTACTCGATAATGATATTACATACTATGTCGGCTTCCACAACGGAAAAGCTTGGCAGAAAATTAAGATTGGAAAAAAGACTGAAGGAATTACAGAAAATTACGCCAATACGAAACGATTAGAATATATTCATATGACAAGACTTGGGGAAGACCCAATGGCTCACAAGAAACAAAATCAGAAAACCGTTTTACTTTTTGATACCGTGGCAAATGAATACTTTACCAATATTAAGTCAGATCGTATTATCAAAGACACATACAACCCTGAAAATCGATATAAGAATCACATTTTTTCAGATCTTGGAAATAAAGATATTAGCAAAATTACACGAGCCGACATTTTAGCGATCCAGCATAGGATGTCAATAACGCGATCTAAAGCAACAACTCAGCAGATCATATCTTTGGTTAGTTCCATTTTTAAATTCGCTATAAACAGCGATAACGTGCTGTATACAGGGAAGAATCCGTGCGAGGGATTGATGCAAGGGCGGAAATTAAATAATTCTAGACTTCGGTATCTGGATAAAAAGGAAGTTGCGGTATTGCTAGAAGCCGTAAAAGATGATAGTGAACTTGATCTCTTTGTCCGCCTAAGCCTTTCAACTGGTGGTCGGCTTATGTCAATTCTTAACATCAAAGCTAAGGATATTTTCAATGAGAATGTATCGATTTACAATTTTAAAAATGAAAAGACCTATAGTGGATTTATTTCCAAATCTCTTTTACCTGATAAAAAGTTTTTAGAAGGATTACAACCTAATGATTATTTGATTGGCAGAAGCAGTGAAGAATATTCGTTTCGTAAGATACAAAGAAATCTAAAAGAAATTATGGACTCCCTTTTTAATAATGGGCTGGATACAAAAGACTCGCAGAATAGGGTGGTTCCACATAGTTTGCGTCATACATTTGCAAGTTTGCTTGTAATCAATGGTACACCAATCTATGAAGTGATGAAGCTAATGTCACACTCTTCTATCGATATAACTATGAGATATGCAAAATTGGCACCAGACAGTGGTCAAAACGCTGTAGATAATATAATTTAAAATATCGGCTCTTTGGAGTCCGATTAAACAATTCAGCAAAAATAAGCACAATAGTATCAAACAGTATCACTTGGATAAGGTAAATTCTGTATAAATCGCAAGTATTCGAATAGTGGCGGCATATAGGCTTACAAATTAAACACTAAACAAACCATTGAATACAGGAGTCTTGTGAAATAGTATCGAGAAATATATTTTTAAACATGGCGGAAAATAAGCGGAAAATGATTAATGAAGCATCAAACTGAAATGGTAAAAGGTGAGGGATTTTAATTGGTTGCGGAAGCCAGATTTGAACTGACGACCTTCGGGTTATGAGCCCGACGAGCTACCGGACTGCTCTATTCCGCGGTAAAAAGAGGGTAATATGCTAAATAACATACTAATAAGTTTCATCAATTATAAAAAAAATCCTGAGTTAAAAGAGAAGCTCTGAAAGTTCATCGTAGTCGATATTTGTAGTTGGTTGCGGAAGCAGGATTTGAACCTACGACCTTCGGGTTATGAGCCCGACGAGCTACCGGACTGCTCTATTCCGCGGTAATGAAAGTGGATGGGGTAGGAGGACTCGAACCTCCAATCTACAG
>JAURXM010000077.1 GCA_030654395.1 Aquabacterium sp. | reverse complement strand
CTTACAAGCTTTGACAAAAGTAACTTTCACTGAGGCAAATGCTTCGCGTCTTGTTCGCATGCGGAATGAGTTGCATCGAGACGATTTCGACTGCATTGCATGTGCGTATCCATACACTCTTTGTGATAAGAGTTTGAGCTTCATGCTGCTGATAGTTCAGTCTGCGCAGTTTGACGTGCACGCACCGACCACTGATCGACTGCTCGCTCACACTCCATCCATCAGCTAACGCAGATGTGCGACTCCAATCGTGAGTGTCTGCGTGCACTTGAATGCGTGTCTGGCGCAACTGTTAGTGGTCTTGATTGGCTGACACACGTTGTTGCTGTGTCGTTGCAAGCTGGAATGTGAATCGTCCATTCAGCGTCGCTGACCATATGTCGACCTCTACCATGGTCAGTATGCAAATCGATAACACCACTATATGCTGGCTGTGTGCGCCTGTGACGGCTCTCTGACATGCGCACACTTCTGCCTCTCTCATTGTGCGCCTGTGTGCGCCTTAGCGAAAATGCGGTGGCTGTGGCAAGTGGAAGGCAGCGAGCAAGTTCCAGCGACATGACACATGCAGAGATTGCCGCTCGCCTGTTCAGCAGCAAGAGGACTACACACCCGAATCACCAGCAGCAGCCGCTTCCTCTTCACCGCCTCCCACACTGTTTGAGCAACCACGCAAGAAGCACCTATCGACTGTAGAGCGTGCTGCTATTGTCATCCTGCAGAAGCAAGGTCACACTCGTCAGGAGATCGGACAGCAGGTCGGCACATCGCAACCGACTGTGCGTCATTGGCTGCAGCACTACGAGGAGAAGAAGAACGTCGATGATGAGTCTAGGAGTGGACGACCGCGCTGCACCGACGAAGCGATGGATACAGCGATTGTCGGTGCATGCTATGTCGAGAAGAACTTCTGCACCCCTCGTGGACTCAAAAGGAAGTATGGATTTGAGGCTTCTCCACGTACGATCGATCGTCGTATGCGAGAGGTCAATCTATTCGGTCGTATCTCTCGTCATAAGAAGCGATTGACCGATGAAGAGAAGCGTGCTCGACTCTCCTTCGCACAAGGCTACAAGCACATGACCGCGGACGATTGGATGAAGATTATATTCGCCGATGAGAAGAAGTTCAAGGGCGAAGGCTTCATGGGACAAGTATGGGTGCGCAGGCCAAAGGGTGAAGCCGACAATCCAGCGTATCAGGTGCAGAAATTGCCTCATCCAGTCAAACTCAATGTATGGGGATGCTTCTGTGGTCGCGGTCTCGGCTACTGCTACATCTTCAATGAGAACATGGACGCCAAGCTGCTGAAGAATATCCTGGGCACGCATCTGAAGGAGTCAGCTGAGCTTCACTTCGAATCGGATCCACCCGAACTCTGGCGCCTGTTGCAGGACAATGACCCGAAGCACAAGTCAAATCTGGTACGCATATGGTTGCACAATAATGGCATCAGCATGCTCGACTTTCCTGCCTACTCGCCTCACCTCAATCCGATCGAGAATCTCTGGAATGACATCGCTAGGAGAGTCGAGGCGAGGCCAGCATCAACAATCGAGCAGCTACAAGATGCAATCGCAGAAGAATGGACTGCTACTGATGTAAACTTCATTCGCACGCTAGCTCGCAGCATGCCTACGCGTTGTCAAGCTGTTATCGATGCGAAAGGAGATCATACAAAGTATTGAAAGTTACTTTTGTCAAAGCCTGTA
>JAURXM010000072.1 GCA_030654395.1 Aquabacterium sp. | reverse complement strand
CGAACGATACACCGCTGGAACGAACAATGAGAATTCAGACGAACCAGACCGTCAGCCAAACCTTCCGAGTATTTAATGATCATAATGTGACGACACTCGCAGCTACTACTGTCCGACTTCGCATCTTGCAGCATCGCGCATGCGCATTTTGCAGTCTTCTATCTTCGCCAAGACGTCTCATGCACGTCCTCTCGCGATCGGTCTTGCAGCTCAGCTCGCTCGCTTGTCGCACAGCTCAACGCACCTGATGAGTCTTCACGCACACACTCACACTGTGTGTCGTGTTCGACGAAACTAGTCGTGCTATACGTTGAACAGAGCATACAACATCACCATCGCTCCAGCTGATTTGAATTATTTTTCAATTTCGCTCCTGTTGAGTAAACCGCGGATGTCATTAACCCTTTAACGACGGCAAAGAATTCTCAGTTCGACCTGCCCGCTCATTGTCTCACCTGCACACGCAGCATACACACAACAACGATGGCACAGGTATGGATGGATGCGCCTAGGCCTGCTGCATGCTGCGTTGCATTGCACGCTGCTACACACGTGCTCACGCGCTCGTGCTGTCGCTTCTGCTGCACCCATCCCAGAATGGCGTCCTCTTCGGTTTCAGCCCGCCGTAGCACGAGAGTGTCACAGCAGCCGCTCTCACTCGCAGAGGAGCAAGCTGACTCCACCTAGTGTGCGGTGTGATAGCGTGGAGCGCGCCTTCTACTCTCTCGCTCCTGCTCTGCCGCCTCGAACTTGCAACTTCGGAATTGTGAATTCTTAGCAGCTCCACTGGCATATTCCTCCATGTATCGCTTGCATCGATGGTCAGTTGGGACAGCTGCTTGAGCACTAGTGAGCCATCGATCCATGTTGCACAACGACAGCAACAGTCTGCCTGCAGCGTTGGTCATGCCTACAGGCGGTGCACCGACGCTCACCCGTTGTCCGATTCGTTGCATTCTGTGTCCATGCTCCTGCTGCAGCAGCGACGGATGACTACTTACCTGGTGATGCGCTGCACCTCACTCGGTCCCACCCCACCGCACCACCACTTGCTCCCTCGCCCGTCTCTCCTCTGAGCACGGCGGGTGGATGGGTTTTGGCTCTACCTACTTTTGCTCTTTTCCCATCCACCGCCGACTGGTTCTTCGTCTGCCGTCAGGCGTAGACGCCATCGTTCATCCTCCTAGCAGCAGAGACAGGGCTACCTATTGCGTGCATCCGCACCATCACAACTCTGATCGCATTCTGCTGCACGAAGATGTAGCGCCGACTCTCTACGCCGTCCGGTTTCTAGCTCCTCCTGTTGTCGTACCTCTGTAGGAAGACAGGTCAGTCAGCCAGCGGCGACAGGTGGTGCATCGACAGCGCATAGATGTGCGGTTGCGCGTCGTGTACCATAGGTCTCACTCGATTGCATCTCTCATGCGTGTCCTGGTAACAATTGCAGAGTCTTCATTTTCCCATTCCGATCCCTTCCCTCTTCGACCATCGGACACAAGAAGAATAGCACGCCAGCCAACGCACTATCAAGCACGGAAAAGCACCCCTAGCTACGCCTACGCCTAGCATGGTGGCTGTTGGATATGTGCATCATCAATGCCTTCAAGCTCTTGTCGATTGGGCAACGTCGCCCGAAGCAGCTGGATTTCCGCGAACAGCTGATGCGCGAACTGTTGAAGCAACTTCCGGACAATCAGATGCCACGAAAGGAGGGAGCACAGCACTCTTCTGCGAATGCGTTGGCCAAGGATCACTACTCCATCCTCTCATCAGAAGAGAGAGACTGTAAGCAATGCAGCCACCGACCCGATCATCGCCAGCAGACGAACTACGTTTGCAATGCCTGTGCAGTGCACTTATGCCTCGGGGACTGCTTTCACAGGTATCATACACGTGTATGAACAGCATCATTCCATTGCATGCCTGGCTGCTTGAACGCTTCCTGCTTGCGATGCGAGCAAAAGGTTGGGGCTTGCAATACAAGCCTCCCGCCGTTAAAGGGTTAA
>JAURXM010000067.1 GCA_030654395.1 Aquabacterium sp. | reverse complement strand
GTAATGAATAGCATCTAAAAATATAAATGGATAAACAGCCTCCAAGGGTCTTGTTTTCCACTCTTGGAGCATCGGTATGATTTTATCTGTAACAGCACTTATAGTAGCCTTAGAGAAGCCTACACAGTAGAAATCCTCAATATGTTGGGCTATCTGGGAATAGCTGTTGCCTAATGCGAAAAGCGAAAGAATTTTCTCTTCGATTTCGCCGGTCATGCTGGTTTGTACCCCAAGGGCATTTCTTTCAGGGCATTTTTCTTTACGATTTCTGGTTCAAAACTACCGTTACGGTCTCTTGGAACATCAAGTTCGAATGTTCCATGATCACTCTTCATAGTTTTTGAGTTGTAGCCATTCTTTCGATTTCTATTGAGGTCTTGCGAGAGGTGAAAATCTATCTCAGCCGCAAGAGCGGCTTCGGTGAGTTGTTTAATCAGGGAGCCTAATGCTCCATCTGAACCGCCAATACTTTTACCAGCTTTTATATCACGAGCAAATTGCTCTACGTCTATTTCTATCTTCATGTGTCGTTCCTTGGGTATTTGTAATTTTACCCGATTGACACGGAATTATGAACGGTCCCGTTCTAAATATAAAATACTGTTATATGTCCAATTTCCCTCTTACTATCCTAACCGCTTCAACCATATTTTGAAGGCTTGTTTTTACCTCCTCCCATTTTCTGGTTTTAAGTCCGCAATCGGGGTTTATCCAAAGTTGCTCTTTTGGCAGCACCTCTAGTAAAAGCTCTATCTGTTTTACAATCTCCTCTACGCTTGGGATTCTCGGTGAGTGAATATCGTAAACCCCTGGACCTACTTCTTTTGTGTAACCCACTTTTTTAAAGATTTTAAGCAGTTCATTACCGCTTCTTGCAGTCTCTATGGAGATAACATCTGCGTCCATATCTTCTATGGTATTTATGATGTCGTTAAACTCGCTATAGCACATGTGAGTATGGATTTGCGTCTCTTTTTTTGCACTGCTAACTGCGATTTTAAAGTCCCTCACTGCCCACGCTTCATAAATTTTTATCTTCTCATCTCTTAGAGGATAACCCTCTTTAAATGCCGCTTCATCGACCTGTATGATTTTTATCCCAGCTTTTTGCAGGTCGTCTATCTCGTCACTAAGAGCAACGGCTATCTGCTTTGAAACCTCTCCTCTTGGCATATCATCTCGTACAAACGACCAGTTTAAAATCGTAACGGGACCCGTCAACATCCCTTTCATGATGCGGCTT
>JAURXM010000063.1 GCA_030654395.1 Aquabacterium sp. | reverse complement strand
TGTTCAGCCAATGCCTGCTGTAAAAAATCTAACGCGTCGCCAAGAAAATTGGCGATCTGCACCGAGCGCTGTTCGGGCAAGCCCAGCGCCTCTTTGGCATAGGTGCGACCGATTTTCCCCGGCAGCAACGCGATGCTGTTTATATCGTTGCTCCCTAAAGCGACGCGGACATAAACCTCAATCGAGGCAATCCAGGACGCCAGCGACAAAGGCTCGACTATGCCTGAAGTGCCGAGTATCGATATTCCTCCGACGATGACGAGTCACGGGTTGAAAGTCTAGTTGGCAATTGCTTCGCCGTTGATACAACCTATGATCAGGTCGAAGCCTTGATCCTTGTTACCGCACACCTCGACGACCGCCTGCTGCATCATGTTGCGCGGCGTCGGATTGATTGCAGGTTCTCCTACCGCTACCCGTAAACCGGGCTGGGTCGCGGTGCCGACGCCGCTTCCGGCGAAAAAGCGTAGCTGCCCTTCATTGTTTCTTCGCACTTCGGCAAAGAGGGTGGCTCCGTGCGTGTTATCCGGGTCGTCGCCGCCGTCTTTCAGCACTTCGGCTCGTGCTGTGTGTTCGTTCAGGCTGCGGCAGTCCTGAATCGGTACGGTCAGATAATGCACATCGTCAGCCAATGTTATTTGCACCTGAGTGCGGCGCTCACCGTGCAGCAGCAGATACAGCGCGGCTTTAACCGCCGCCGTAGCGCAGCTGCCCGTGGTGCGCCCGCGCCGCAAGCCGTTCGGAGCGAGGACGCTGAGATCGAATTCTTTAAGCTCCGTCTGAGCCATGTTTTACTAATACGCTGAAACAGGCGACAATCGCATGTCTACTAACATTCAGTGCTATCAGTAGCTAACGAAGCCAGCTGATTCACCGCATCGATCATCAAGCCGTTGACGACGGTCGCCGCCCACGGCGAACCGCCGCGGGTGCCGCTGTTGGTGATGCGCGGCACTTGCAGGCAGCGTTTGAGTTCCGCTTTCGACTCGCAGGTGCCGACAAAGCCGACCGGCAAGCCGATCACCAGCTGCGGCCGCCAGCCGTGTTCGCGGATCAAGCGCACCGCTTCCCTGATCGCAGTCGGCGCATCGCCTATCGCCAGCACGATGTCGTTACCGAATTTTTCGAACGCGCGCCGTATTCCGGCGGCGGAACGGGTGATGCCCTGCGTTTGCGCCATCAGTGCGGTTTCCGGGTCATGCACCCCGCACCAGGTTGCTATGCCGAGTTGTTCGAGCAGCGCGCGCTTCAGGCCGGTTTGCACCATGGTCACGTCCGTCACCACCAGCTTGCAGCGCAGCAGCGCGCGGATGCCGGTTTCAACCGCGCCGGCCGAAAAGTAAATGTCGTCGACCGCATTAAAATCGCCGCTGGTATGCACCAGTCGTTGCAGCACGGTCAGATGCGCCTCGGGAAAGACCGACCAGTCGCGCCCGGCTGCGATGATGCGGAAACTTTCGGCCTCTATCGGATGCGACATGTAAGGGGCAAATTCAGTTACGGTTTCATCCACAGCGGCTTTTTCAAACAGACCGCGCACCTGAAGGTGATGCGGGCGTTGCGGTTCGCCGACCTGCTGTTCAAAGCCGACGATTTGCACCCGGTATTTGCACAGCGAGCAGTTCATTTCCGCACGGCCTTCGACTGCTTCCTGCGCTCTGGCGATCAATACATCGGCCACATTCGGATGCACGCCGAGATAGCCGGCTTTGAGCACTTCCAGATCGGGCTCGCGTTCCTGCATCGCATCGGCGGCCTGATAAATACGCTTGACCAAGATGCCGTCGAACAGGAAAAACGGCACCACGATCAGCCGTGCATAACCCAGTTTGGCTGCGGCGCGCAGGCCGTCGGCAACCAACGGTTTGGCTGTGCCTGAATAGCATACGTAAGACGCGCCAAAGCCCATGCCTTCTTCGGTCATCCGCGCGAATTTGGCGACTTCGCCATTCGCGTCGGGGTCGGTGGTGCCGCGGCCGACCAGCACCAGGCAAGTGTCGTCGCGGCGCACAGTGTTCATTGATGTCGCTTCGGCCTCGACGATGCGCTGCTGAACCACTTGCAGCAACAACGGATGCAAGCCCATAGTCGCGCCGAAATGAAAATCGATGTCGGGATATTCACGAGCAAAGCTTAGCAGCTCGCTGGGCATATCGTTTTTGGCATGGGTGGCCGCCAGCAGAATGCCGGGCACCATGACGATCTGCTTGGCGTCGGCGCTCAATTGATCTGCAATCGCCTGATCGATAGTCGGACCGGCAAATTCCAGGTAGCCGTGACTGACCTGATGCTGCGGTGCGCGCTCCCTGACCAGTTCGACCAGTTGCTCGAATTCCCGGATGCCGTCGGCATCGCGGCTGCCGTGACCTGCGATAACGATGCCGAATTGTTGGTTGGGTTCAGCCTGCATTCGGTAACGGCTCCGTTGCGGGTTCAATCTGGCTGGACATAGGGCTGCGGGTGCGGATTAACATGATGCTCATGTCGCTGAATTCCTGTGTCGCACAGTCGGCGAGCGTGCCGTGCCATTC
>JAURXM010000060.1 GCA_030654395.1 Aquabacterium sp. | reverse complement strand
GAATGGCGGCCAGTCGGCTCACCCGTCAGCGATGACGGGTGTGGATTGAAACAACGAGTTCACGGCGTAGCGGGATTGGGCGTGGTCGGCTCACCCGTCAGCGATGACGGGTGTGGATTGAAACCCGAACCTCGACAACTACCTGCGCTTTCACGCGGGGCTCACCCGTCAGCGATGACGGGTGTGGATTGAAACTTCTGCCAGATTCGCTGCTGCCTCGGCGCGATCGGGCTCACCCGTCAGCGATGACGGGTGTGGATTGAAACTGTCTGTGCATTGCAATCGTCGTTTGTGCAATGCGGCTCACCCGTCAGCGATGACGGGTGTGGATTGAAACAAGTACGGAGTTGACGTAGTGGTTACGGTCAACGCCGGGCTCACCCGTCAGCGATGACGGGTGTGGATTGAAACTGTTAGACATGTGTCTAACGGGTTGCCGTGGATTGGCTCACCCGTCAGCGATGACGGGTGTGGATTGAAACAGTGCGCGGCGTTTTGCGATGTACCGCGCATGCGCCGGCTCACCCGTCAGCGATGACGGGTGTGGATTGAAACAGCGCGCCGGGAAGCGGCGTGATACCGGCGACATTGGCTCACCCGTCAGCGATGACGGGTGTGGATTGAAACGTCTTTATCGAAAAACAGCATTGCCGGGTCGCCCTGGCTCACCCGTCAGCGATGACGGGTGTGGATTGAAACGCAAGAGGGCCGAAACCAAAGCCAGAACACGGCTGGCTCACCCGTCAGCGATGACGGGTGTGGATTGAAACATCATCGCGGCGGCCTTCGGCTTCCACCAGCATCGGCTCACCCGTCAGCGATGACGGGTGTGGATTGAAACACGATCACACAGCGGTCGCCGTGCTCAGCCAGGGGGCTCACCCGTCAGCGATGACGGGTGTGGATTGAAACACTTTCAGCGCTTGTTTTAAGCCATCGGGCAAAAAGGCTCACCCGTCAGCGATGACGGGTGTGGATTGAAACTGATTCGACGGCGCGGGCAAACTTGATGATGTGAAGGCTCACCCGTCAGCGATGACGGGTGTGGATTGAAACAGATATTCGGTCATCACATCCTCCCAAAAGAAAACGGCTCACCCGTCAGCGATGACGGGTGTGGATTGAAACTGGGGGCGTGATGGCGCTACCAGACACCAGCGATGGCTCACCCGTCAGCGATGACGGGTGTGGATTGAAACAAGCGCCTTGCAGACGTAGAGCAGGAGATAGGCCGGCTCACCCGTCAGCGATGACGGGTGTGGATTGAAACTATGCCTTGCGTGGCTAATCTTGTCGGTGGTCGCGGCTCACCCGTCAGCGATGACGGGTGTGGATTGAAACAATGCCCTGTGAACCCGGTGCTTGAGGTAAAGAGGGCTCACCCGTCAGCGATGACGGGTGTGGATTGAAACATGTTCCCAGCGGTATATGCGCGCCGGTACGCTGGCTCACCCGTCAGCGATGACGGGTGTGGATTGAAACCACAAATACACGTCGTAATGCTCGCGCAAGAGCCGGCTCACCCGTCAGCGATGACGGGTGTGGATTGAAACTCGTTATCCCGCCAATTGATCTCGACGCACTTCACGGGCTCACCCGTCAGCGATGACGGGTGTGGATTGAAACCTGGACCGCGCCGGCGCGGTGCCGGCGGCCAACCGCTCACCCGTCAGCGATGACGGGTGTGGATTGAAACAGCCAGGACCTGGAAGACCTAGACGCCGAACTGGTGGCTCACCCGTCAGCGATGACGGGTGTGGATTGAAACGTATGGCTCCGAGCAGTCCATGTTGCGGGCCTGCGGCTCACCCGTCAGCGATGACGGGTGTGGATTGAAACAATCAGGAACTCGGAAACAAGATTGCACGAACCAGGCTCACCCGTCAGCGATGACGGGTGTGTGTTGGTGCCGATGCAATCTTGACCAGCTAAACCGCAAAGTGCCGATCCAATATTGACCAGGGTGTTCCACTGACCTGCTGAGAATTTCAGCAGGGATTCAAGGTGATCACCATGGACATGATTGGCAAGGTCAGGCGCATGAGGCTGCGCGACAAACTCTCTCTCAGCGAGATCGCAAAGCGCACGGGCCTGTCGCGCAACACGGTCAAGAAGTGGCTCAAGGCGCCGAGCGATGTTGTGCCGAAGTACGAGCGGGTGAAGCTCGATGGCAAGCTCACGGCGTTCGAGCCGGCCCTGCACCAGGCGCTCACGACCGACAGCCATCGTCCCAAGCAGGGACGGCGCAGCGGCCGAGCCTTGTTTGCTCAGATACAGGCCCAGGGATACCGCGGCGGGTACAGCGCCGTCACCGACTACATCCGTCGCTGGCGGGTAGAGTCGGCAGCCAGTCCGGCCAAGGCGTTCGTTCCGATGAGCTTCGAGCTGGGTGAGGCCTTCCAGTTCGACTGGAGCGTCGAAGCCATGGTCGTCGGCGGCGTTTTCTACAACGTGCAAGTGGCGCACCTGAAGCTGTGCGCCAGCCGGGCCTTCTGGCTGGTGGCCTATCCCAGCCAGGGCCACGAGATGCTGTTCGATGCCCACACTCGCTCGTTCCAGGCACTCGGCGGCGTCACCCGGCGCGGCATCTACGACAACATGCGCACTGCCGTGGACAAGGTGCAGCGCGGCAAGCAGCGCACGGTCAACGCGCGCTTCGCAGCCATGTGCAGTCACTACCTGTTCGACCCTGACTTCTGCAACGTCGCCTCCGGCTGGGAGAAGGGTGTGGTCGAGAAGAACGTGCAGGACAGCCGCAGGCGCATCTGGATCGAAGCCGCGACCCGTCGCTTCGGCTCGTTCATCGAACTAAATGCCTGGCTGAGCGAGCGGTGTCGTTCGGTGTGGAGCGACACCACGCACCCGATCCATCGGCAGTTCACCGTGGCTGAGATGTGGGAGCTGGAGAAGACTCACCTCATGGCCATGCCGGCCCCCTTCGACGGCTACGTCGAACGGTTGGCCCGGGTAAGCAGCACCTGCCTGGTGGCTGCCGCGCGCAACCGTTATTCGGTGCCGTGCGAGTGGGCCGGCCACATCGTCAGCACCCGCGTCTATCCCGAGCGAATCGATGTGGCGGCCGCAGACGCCGTCGTCGCGAGTCACGCCCGGCTGCCGAGCAGCGGCCAGACCAGCTACGACTGGCAGCACTACATCGAGTTGGTGCAGCGCAAGCCGGGCGCATTGCGCAACGGCACGCCGTTCCTGGACCTGCCGGCGCCGTTGCTGCGTTTGCGCCAGTCGCTGCTCAGGCACCCTGGAGGAGACCGGGTCATGGCACAGGTGCTGGCCGTGGTGCCGCAGGCTGGGCTGGATGCGGTGCTGGTGGCCGTCGAGTTGGTGCTCGAAGGCATGGCTCCCAGCGGCAGCATCAGCGTGGAGCACGTGCGCAACGTGCTGGCCCGCTTGAACAACCCGGCCACACCGGCACAGGCGCAGACGTCCTTGCGCCTCACGCAGGCGCCCAAGGCCGACACCGCGCGTTATGACCGGCTGCGCCCCACCCACCAAGATCATCTGGACGGACAGGAGGTCGGCCATGCGTGAGACCTCCATCAATGTACAGGCCCAACTGAAGGCGCTGCGGCTCAACGGCATGGCCACGGCCTGGGCCGACCTGACGGAGCAAGGCGGCGATACGACCCTGGCCGCATCACTATGGCTGGTGGAGCACCTGCTGCAGGCTGAAGATGCTGATCGGGCGATGCGCTCCATCGCCCACCAGATGAAGGCGGCACGCTTCCCGATGCACCGCGACCTGGCTGGGTTCGACTTCACCGTCGCGCAGGTCGACCGCGCGTTGATCCAGAAACTGGCGGACCTCTCGTTCACGCAGGATGCGCAGAACGTGGTGCTGGTCGGCGGCCCTGGCACTGGCAAGACCCACTTGGCCACGGCGCTGGGAATTGCCGGGCTCACTCGGCACGCCAAGCGAGTGCGGTTCTACTCCACGGTCGATCTGGTCAATGCCCTGGAGCATGAGAAGAGCCAGGGCCGTGCCGGACGCATCGCCATGAGTCTGGTGCGCATGGACCTGGTCGTGCTCGACGAGTTAGGTTACCTGCCCTTCAGCCAAGTCGGTGGTGCCTTGTTGTTCCACCTTCTGTCCAAGCTTTACGAGCACACCAGTGTGATGATCACCACCAACCTGACGTTCGCGGAGTGGTCCACGGTGTTCGGCGATGCCAAGATGACCACCGCGCTGCTGGACCGCCTGACCCATCACTGCCACATCATCGAGACCGGCAACGAGTCCTACCGCTTCCGCCACAGCTCGCACGAGGCCAAGGGGCGCATCAAGACCCGTGAGCAAACCAGGAAGGCAGCAGCGGCCCAGTTGAGCGAGGACTCGCAGGAGGGGCCCTCACCTGACGGCTCGGGAATACCAACTACCAGTTCAAAAAATGGAGGACCTACCGAAGCATCCAACTTATAGTTATCCACAGCTGGCTTCAAATGGAACCAGCTCCAGCCCCTGGTCAATGTTCGACTGGCACTGCGGGGGTGCGGATAAAAACTTGGACTGGTTTTATGCCGCAAGTCCAAGACTCACCCTGTATTCGATCGGGCTGAGGGCCCCCAGGGAGATCTTGATCCGCTTCTCGTTGTACCAGCGGATGTACGAGTCGACCACTTCAATGAACTGCTCGATGGTCGTGCCCTTCCAGTTCCGAGGATAGAACAGTTCGTTCTTGAGGCGACCGAAGAAGCCTTCGCAAGCCGCATTGTCCGGAGAACAGGCCTTGCGGGACATGGAGCGGGTAAGGTTCGCCTCGCTCATTCTCGATAGCCAGCCAGGCCAGCGGTAGTGCCCACCGCGGTCTGAGTGGACCACTGGTCGGTCAGCTGTGTCCGTCACAGTCTCGATGGCTGCATCCAGCATGGTGTTGACCAGCTCAGCGTCAGGGCTCGTGCCAATGGTCCAGCTCACCACCATCCCGTCGAAGCAGTCGATGATCGGTGATAGGTAGACCTTGCCTGCTGGGATCTGGAACTCCGTGATGTCCGTCAGCCATTTCTCGTTGGGCGCTGCAGCCTGGAAGTCGCGGTTGATGATGTTCTCTGGTGCTGGACTGATCTCCCCTAGGTACGAGGCGTATCTGCGCTTCTTGTGCATTGGAACAACCAGGCGCTCCTGCTTCATCAGCCGCTGCACCACCTTCTCCGAGATGTTGACCTGCTGCCTGGTCAACGAGGCCTGCAGCCTGCGGTAGCCGTAGCAACGGTGGTTCGACTCAAAGATCTCGGTGATGGACTGCCGCACTTGGAGGTACTTGTCGCCCACCACTGCGCGGGCCCGATGGTAGAAGTACGAGCTACGTGCAAGGCCCAACTGTGCAAGGAGCTCTGGCAAGCCGTAATGCTCCTTGAGGGCGTCAATCAGCAGTGTCTTCTCCCGGTTGGACAGGAGCTGCAGATCGACGCCCAGGCCTTTTTTTAGCAGTTCATTGGCCTTGTTCAAGAGGTCCTGCTCAAGGCGCAGTTGCCTGACTTCGCGGCGCAACGCCTCAACCTCGCGCTCGAGCTCGTCGCGCTCTTGAGCCCGCGGGGATTGATTGGTGTGTTTCATGGATGCGGGTGCCTCACGTCCCAGAAGCTGGTTCTTCCAGTTGTACAACGTCGGCCTGCTCACGCCAAGCTTCTGAGCAACCACCTGCGCACTTCCCTCACGAGTGCACAGTTCGAGGACCGCCAGCTTCTTCAGGTGCGGCGGCCGAGGTGCACTGACTGCCCTGCCGACAACGCGCTGGCGGGAGTCGGGGTCCAGTTCATGAATCCAGGCACGCAGCAAATCGCGGCACGGATAGCCCAACGCCTCGACCGTGCAGGCGATGCAGCGCCCGTGCTCGGCGTAGTGTTTGACAGCCTGCTCCTTCTGAATTTGAGAATACTTCGGCTTCGAACGCACGTAGCCGGACGACAGGTCCAGGCGCCGCTCGTACTCCTCATGCCAGCTTTTCAAAGAGTTCTTCGTCGGGTAGCCCAACTGGCGGATAGTCGCCCCGGTGCGCTTGCCCAGCTTGATGTAGAGCGTGACCGCTCGGATGCGGTCTTCGTATGAATACATGAACTACCTCCAGGTAGTCCAAGATTTCCGCCGCACCCCCTGCTGATCACGATTGCACTGGCGCTAACACCACTGCATCGGCGATTGCGTGAATTACTCGCCGAGTGAGAGTCCACCGCGATGGCAAGACATTCGGCGACATATGGCGGGCGTACTGAGATTGGCGCATTGGCGGCGCTGGCTCAGTTCAACACCAGCGCCAACGACCTTCACGCGCAATCCGACGCAGCCAGAAGTTCAAGGTCGGCAACGCGCCCATCTATTCCATTGAACCGTATCCCAACATCCAGTTGCACCAGCCTGCCAAGATCCATTGCCTCCTGAAGGAAACGTCCCAGCCGAAGGTGATCAGCATCATCTACTCGGCGCAACGCCAACTGCTGAGGAATTGATTGACCAGATGGCCTCCTGGTCGCACTGCTGGCGTCCTCCTCTATATTAGACAGCTGCGCTGTTCTCGCCGTCATGCTGCGTATTCGGGCATAAATCGTCGCGTTCTCGCTCAGAGCCAGGCGAGGTGGAATGTCGATCTCAATCAAATCATTATTGAGCCCGTTAAGCACGGTGCCGTGTGGATACTTGTGCTTTCGGCTCGCTTCGCGTCTGAGTTCTACAGACCGCTCGTCTATTTGCAACCCGCCTGCGATCTGGACCATTAGCTCTGATGAGTTTGACGCAATCACAGTCTCGAGTACCAGCTGCCTGCGGTCGCACTCGAGTTGCTGGACCAGTTGAAGGAAAGGGTCGTTGAGCAATTGCCGGATGTGCCGTTGTTTGTCAATCGCCAAGGGCAATGACAGCTGCGGCGATTCGCGTAGATAGGCCTCGATTGTCAAACCTGCGTCGGTGCTCTGCGTGAGCAACTCTACCCAGGCCGCGTGCCCTCTTTTTAGGGATGGCAGGCGAACTTGGAGCTCACGCAGATAGTCTGCCTTGCATTGGGTGATCACTTTGTCGCTCAGGCCGATGCCCTTGTTCGCAATGACCCGAGATTCCAGCCTAACACTGCGCATCGAACTTCTCCTTGGCCTTGTAGTTTGCCCAGACAGCAGCACCAAACATCCATGCAGAAAGTCCACCTGTTTCACCAGCGGCCGCGGGCGTGACAGCACAGTCTGGCTTGCTGGTCCAGATGAGGTAGGCACCTGGACGGCCAGTTCTCGGATGACAGGTCTCCACAACCGGCTCTTCGCCAAAGACGGAATTCCAAAGTACCAAATGCCTTGCGGCGATGGCGTGGCCCAATGAGGGCTGATCAGGCGGCACCGCAATGCGCAGGCGCAAAGCCGAACAAGCTACGTCACAAGAGCGGAGGAAGCGCAGTATGTGCACGGCCAAGGACAGGTCTTCCATTGAAAAGTGTTCTCCCTGCTGCAGTGCCTTCCAGGCCTCGACCGCATCCTCGACCTGCTTGACGGCGGTGATCGCGGACAAGTAGGTGTTGAGGGGTGCGTACTTTGCTTGCAAACGGCGGGCGAGATCCACGTTGGAAAACGGAAGCGCTGTTTTCAGGCTCGTGACCGCAGCGGCCAATGTGATGCCGCCGCGCATCCTGCTTCCACGCCTTGCGCTGAGCTCTACCACCAGTGCCAGCGCTGACTCTTCCAACACCCCGACCACAGAGGGTAAGACTTGGTGGCGCGATGCTGCCGCCTCTGCTGTGAGACCCGCGACACGGTCTTCCAGAATGCGCAGTGTCGTCGGTATGTCCAGCACCGGTGCTTTGGTCGCCATGGCGGAATGGGCGTAATCAGATAGATCCAGACCCTCATCGATGGGCAGAAAACTTGCGCTTTGGGTTTGTGTCTGTAGTGCGTCCAGGACCACGTCCTGCAATGAACATCGGCGCCTGTGCGCCTGCTGTCGCAAAGTCGTTTCAGCAATCCCAACAACTTCGGCAGCATCGCGGCTGGTCCACTGCACGGTCTCCCGCAATCCACAATCGAGATGAAGGCGAAGGCCCGCCTCGTAACAATGGCAGTAATGGGTCAAGGTCATCACCGGTGACGCATGGCCTGTTTCGTTGCCGAGCAGCGCGAAACGATTGATGCTGGTGATAGGCACGGACCTCAGAAAACCATCAGCCACCTCGCTCACAAAGCTGTGTCTCAGTCCATGCAGCGATGACCCGCGGTCCCCAGTGGCTTGTTTCAACGTGTCGTTCACCAGCTTGATCATTGCGTGGCGGCGATAGACGTCGCGATGGACAGGGTCTCCGAACAGAAGATCGGAACCACTCGCGGTTTCTAGAATTCTGCGGCGCTTCCATGCACTGATGATTTTGCAGGCCTGAGGGTTGACGATGCGCACTACCCGTTGCCCAGCAACCGACTTCAGGCGGCCGTGCAATTGGGAGGGTGTGATTTCGATATCAATAACACTGGAATGGACGATCACATTGGCCAAACGCAGTCGCGCCAGCTCATCCTCCCTGAAGGGGCCATTGGATGCCACATGCAAGAGTACCCGCGCACCGTTAATCAGACGCTCGTCGCCCTGATGAGATTCAAAAATCATGGCAGCGCGCTCTTTTTCGTGTGGCCAGATTACTTGGGCGTCTACTGGAGTTTCCTGAAAATCGTGTACGAGCGCGCTTCGTATTGCAGGTGCTTCTTGGAAGTTCACCAGGAACTTGTGCCAACTGCTCAGTGCCTTGGCTGCCGTGGATCGCGCATCTCTTTTCATAGGCGCTAGGATGGTCTGGTAGAGCGACATAAACTCTGGAACCGTCATGTCGCATGGAGCGGTTTTTTGGGCAGTAAATGCTTTCCACAATTGCCACATGACCGAGCGCGCATACTGTTGGATCGTTGTGGCAGCGGCGTTGGTTTTGAAGGGTGTGCCACTTTCTGCCATATCAAGTACCCAGGCCATCACCGTGCATGACACCGGGCCACAACGGCGTGCTACGTCGATCTGCGACCCAAGAGTTTGGACCCAGGTTCGGCGCTGCGCCGAATCGCTCAGAGATGCTGTGATTTTCATGGTCGCGTCAAGCGCATTCATCGCAGAAGCATCTGTGTCCGCTCCCCCCGACGTGTTCGCCGCATCCAGGGCTTCGGGCAGGGCTTGAGAATCAACAGATTCCATGAGTTGCGCCTGTACGATCCTGCCTGTGGCCAGCCGAGCCCATGCCAAGCGCGGTAGCGCCGAAAGCGATTGCAGACCGCTGAGATGACCCCAAAGTGGCATAGGCAGATGGATCAAGTGCCAACATAATGAATCGGCCCACATTTCTTCCACGGCAGTGGAGGCCTGGGGGTAGAGGCCCCATTGAACTAACTGGTCGCCGGACGTTTGGTGCCAGCGGTCATGACAGTGCATGTTGTGCGGCCCGAATTCAGATAGACGGAGCAAACAGGCAATGGTGAGGCTGGAAAGTAAGCGGCGCTCTGTCCGCGCTGGGCGTGAGCCTTGCCACTCGATGGCCATACCCTCCGGGTGCACATGTGTAGCTGCGCAAGCTCCTAGAGCACGACTCAACGCGTCCTTGCCGATGACCCCATCGAAAGCGATAAGGTGCCATGGCAAGGCTCCGGACCGGCCTCCAACTTTGGTTGCCACCATCTGCTGCAAGGCGGCAAAGCGCTTGGCACGCCCTGTCATGCCAGTGTCCACGCGAATCAGGTGATTGCCGATGGCGTCGGCGGCAACACCAATGCCAGCATGGTCGAGGGCGGCTGTTAATTCAGTCATGGTGGTCTTCCCGCGAAGTCGCACCGCGCAGCCCAGGAATAGGGGAATGAAAGATGTGGAAAAGCTCCTGGTCCAGGATGAATGCAACGCGCGCATAGGTTGGCTTTACGATGAAATCCGAAGCACAGCTGAATCGTTCCTGCCCCAGAACTTCATGCCGCAGCATGCCGTCAATGCTGGAAGTTGTGACGGCCAGATGCCGTAGTCGTGTTTCCCAGTATTTGCGGCCACTGTCGGGGGCGACCTGACAGTTTTCGGGTAGTTCTGCCAGCACTGTGGATGTACCGACAGAGCGGGTGCAGCGCCAGCCGCTTATCGTTTTGAAGAGAGGAACCTCGTCACCACCCAGGACGGCCTCAAGCCAGAGCAGTGCATTGCCTGGGCGTGCAGGCGCATGGCGTGTCAGCCGCCGATGCAAGGCCTCCAGGTGTTGCACATATAGGTCGACTTGCTCGCGAAGAAAACGCCCGAAGGGTACCGGCAAACCGCCTTCTAGATCAGTGACTTGTTTGTCGTCCATCACCAGCAGCCCAATGCGGTTTGTCAGCATGTCTTTGGGCCATTCCAGCTGCGAGACTTGGCGGGATGCGCTACCAAAGCTCACGAGCCACGCGACGCTTGTGCAGTAACGGCGGTGAAACTCGAAAAGTGCCTCGGACGTGCAGCGTTTGGCTGGACGAGCCTCCTCAACCCATTTTTTAATCGCGACGAAGACCTTCTTTATTTGAGGTTCTGTAGGCACGACAGGCGATCCAGCGGCCAACAGATTTGGTGGCATTTCTGCCGGCGGACCCCAGCCCATCAGGGCGAAAATTCGAGCACTTGCATCCCAGATTTCTTTTGCGGATACGCAGGAGTAGTAGAGCTTGGACTTCGGGACCATGGCAAAGTCGTTGCTGAGGAGGGCTGCCACGAGGCCATCGATGCCGAGTTGTCGCATCAGTACACCCGAGGAGTTCGTCCATCGGGCCATGGACGGCACGATTTCGCGCGTCGTGGCAATGACTGGCTCATGGGGTTTTATTTCCGTCAGTTCAGGCAGCAGATGTCCGAGGCAACGGGCCTCGGGAGTCGTGATAAAGCGGTCCAGCAAAAATTGTTGGAGCACTCTGGGCATGGGCTTATTGACTTGAGTGGATGCGGCAACATGGCCTTCGCCGGCAATGGGCATCGCCATATCGGTGGCGATGCACTGGATGTCTGTGCAAAACAGCCCTTGCTCAACGTCAATGCACATAATCCAGTCATCCAGCCGATGGGCGGCCAGAGGGATGTCTTTGAGTGCGTCCACTGTCGTGGAACTCAGCCATGTCAGCATGGCTGCAACAGCGTGCCCGTCCTTATTGAAAACGCCCTGCCATATCTGTTTGCCGATTTCAAAAAGCTGCGGTGAGTCGATGTGCCGGTGATCCAGGATTGCACCGCGGTGCTTTGGTGAAGCATAGACGCACTTGGCAACCAGGGCTTTGCGAAGCCTCTCTGACCCAGATTCCGCTGGCGTGATCATTTGGGCGGGCGCTGCATCCAACCATTCGCGCAATGCAGGCCAGAGGCGATTCATTCGCTGAGCCCAGATGGGTGCATCAAGCAGATCGGTTTTGGGTGCCATCAGGATCTCCTGTATTTGAGACTGCAGCAACGTACCCGACTCCACACGCAAGAGTGCGCGGGTCGACTCGGGTGCCATCACACTGTCCTGATGCAGGCAGTAGAACAGTTCAAGGCCCAACGCGGCCAATTGCCCGGCATCTGAGTGGCGAGAGGCTCTGGTGAGTGCGACCCACTGGGGAAACTGTGCAAGGCGCCGCCACATGGGCTGAGCTGACTCGGCGAGATGCGATGGAGTGATGTTGTCCAGGTGGACCAACAGCGCTGAAAACTCGGTGAGAATTTCTTGCGCCGACGGAGAGAGCGTTCTTGCCAGTGACGAAGCAGCACGGAGACATGCGAGTGCCCCTTGGCAGGCCGCCATCCAACCAGCGCGGTCAGTGGGAGGTGGGGCGCACCGGGTCAGTTTTGCAAATGTGGCGGCGTGGCTGGATCCTGCCAAACACGAAGGGCCGTGGACAAAAGAGCGCTCGGCGGGCGCGAGCGTCGACAAACGAGCAGGCATGGCCTGTCCTTTCCAAGATGATTTGACCTCACGGGTTTGTGGTACCCGTCTAGAACCATTGGTTAAAAGCAAAAGAGCGAGCCGCGGGCAGAAGGGCGCCGAACTGGCTGATGGAAAGACCGGAAGGTTTTTGAAGACGCAAGCACGCTACGCGCAGAGCGCGTGAAGCGGTGATGCAGATGTCTGAAAAGTTCAAGCAGCCCCGCTGAACTCTTGGCAGGCGCGCCAAGAGCACAGGGGGGTAAACTTTTCTCAGGCGGCTTCCATCGCTGGACCTAGACGGTCACAAGCGATCAGGAATTGCTGAGTGTTGAAGCGATC
Organism: Aquabacterium sp.; assembly: GCA_030654395.1. Lineage (GTDB taxonomy): Bacteria > Pseudomonadota > Gammaproteobacteria > Burkholderiales > Burkholderiaceae_C > Aquabacterium. Next base: position 576 of record JAURXM010000060.1, on the reverse strand, counting down.
AATGCCCTGATAGGGACTTCGACCAAATTAAGGGGCCGCCACGCAAATTGGAGCGACAAGGGCTACCGCGAGGCAACCACTGCGCCCAATGTATTAAATTTGAGGGGAGTCTGTCAATGCCCCTGTGCGCCCAATGGTCCCTGTTAGTGTTTATCCGCGGACCGGCATCGCAGCGTTTTGTGAGGCAGGTGTGACAGGGTGAGGGATCTTCTGGTGTTGTTCGACATCGAATGTCACAGAGCAGTTTTCTGCTACCATTGGCAAATGTGGTGTAAAGCCGTTTAGGCTCACGTTGCGCCGGGAGAAATCGCTGCATATACACGGCAATTTCTGTAGCCTCATAACCCAAAGGTCGGAGGTTCAAATCCTTCTCGCGCAACCAATAAAATCAAGCACTTAGCTTGTCTAAAAGCCCACTTCGGTGGGCTTTTTTGTTTTTGTGTCGAGGTTTGTGACGAGGTCTGTGTCGTCACAAAATTCGAAACCTCAGTCCGTGACCATTGGGTGAATGACGAGGCTCACGGCATCTCATCCCAAGGTTAATTTTTCGGTTTCACAGAATCATCCAATGGGCAA
>JAURXM010000056.1 GCA_030654395.1 Aquabacterium sp. | reverse complement strand
TGTTGCCGCTGACCGAAAACTGACCCAGTAAAGGCTGTTCTGCCGACTGAAAACTGACCCAGGTGTTCAACTGCTTCTGCTCACTTTTCGAGCAGGAGAACACAGGGTGATCAGCATGGAAATGTTGGGAAAAATCCGGCGGATGTACTTCCGCGACAAGCTCTCGCTGCACCAGATAGCCAAGCGTACCGGGCTGTCGAGAAACACCATCCGAAATGGGTCAGAGCGCCCGAAGCCATTCAGCCGGCGTACCAGCGGTGCGCCACCTTCAACAAACTCAGCCCATTCCACGACACGCTGGAGCAGGCGCTGAAAGCCGATTCGTTCCGGGCAAAGCACAATCGCAGAAGCGCCAAAGCACTTTTCGAGCAGATCAAGGCCCAGGGTTATGACGGCGGCTACAGCCAGCTCACAGCGTTTGTACGCTCGTGGCGAGGTGAGCAAGGCAAGTCTTTACGCGCTTTTGTACCGCTGACGTTTGCGCTCGGTGAAGCCTTTCAATTTGACTGGAGTGAAGAAGGGCTGCTGATCGGCGGCCTGTTTCGACGCATCCAGGTCTCCCACATGAAGCTGTGCGCCAGTCGCGCATTCTGGTTGGTTGCGTACCCCAGCCAAGGCCACGAGATGTTGTTCGATGCCCATACCCGCTCGTTTGGCGCGTTAGGTGGGGTGCCGCGTCGCGGCATCTACGACAACATGAAAACGGCTGTCGACAAGGTCAACAAAGGCAAAGGTCGCACGGTCAATGCCCGGTTTGCCGTCATGTGTGCCCACTACCTGTTCGATCCAGACTTCTGCAATGTGGCCTCTGGCTGGGAAAAAGGCATTGTCGAAAAGAACGTACAGGACAGCCGGCGGCGCGTCTGGCTCGATGCTCAAAACTGCATGTTCCACACCTTTGAAGAACTGAATGTCTGGCTCGGCCAACGCTGTCGTGCGCTCTGGAGCGAGCTGGTGCACCCGCAGTACAACGGGCTGACGGTGGCGGACGTCCTGGAGTTGGAACGGGTCGAAATGATGCCGATGCCCACGGCCTTTGATGGCTATGTCGAACGCACCGTGCGGGTCTCCAGCACCTGCCTGATCAGCGTGGCGCGAAATCGCTACTCTGTGCCGTGTGAGCGGGTCGGCCAGTGGGTCAGCAGCCGTCTGTATCCTTCCCGGGTGGTTGTCATCGCCGATGAAACGATGATTGCCAGCCACGAGCGCCTCTTTGATCGAGATCAGGTCAGTTTTGACTGGCAGCATTACATCCCACTCATCGAACGCAAGCCGGGTGCATTGCGCAATGGCGCACCGTTTGCCGATCTGCCCAATCCGTTGCGGCTTCTCAAACGGGGCCTGAGACGTCACAGCAACGGTGATCGAATCATGACGCAGGTGCTCGCTGCCGTGCCCATCGCCGGTCTCGACCCGGTGCTGGTAGCGGTAGAACTGGTGCTTGAGTCGGGAAGTCTGAGCGCCGATCACATCTTAAATGTTCTCGCCCGGCTCACCGCTACTGCACCACCGCCTTCCGTAGAAACCAGCCTGCAACTCAAGGTGGCTCCCGTTGCCAACACGGCCCGATATGACCAACTCCGTACAACAGATGAGGAGAGCCGCAATGCGTGACTTGATGGCAGAACTTAAAGAACTGCGTCTGCATGGCATGGCGCAGGCTTGGGAAGAACTGGCGGCTCAGGGAGAAGCTTCGACGGCATCCTCGAAATGGCTGCTTGAGCATCTGCTCCAACAGGAGCAGGCAGATCGCGCCGTGCGCTCTGTGAATCATCAGATGAACATGGCAAAGCTCCCCATGCACCGTGATTTAGCGGGCTTTGACTTCAGCGCTTCCAGCGCTGATGCCCGTCTGGTCAAGGAGTTATCCAGCCTGGAGTTTACGGAGACTGCGCAAAATGTGGTGTTCATCGGTGGGCCTGGAACCGGAAAAACACACCTGGCCAGTGCCTTGGCCGTGTCCGGAATCACCACTCATAACAAACGAGTACGGTTCTTCTCCACGGTCGATCTCGTCAACCTGCTGGAGCGTGAAAAGTACGATGGCAAGGCAGGCCGAATCGCTCAAGCGTTGCTTCGCACAGACCTGGTGATACTCGATGAGCTTGGGTATTTGCCCTTCAGCCAGAGCGGTGGCGCCCTGTTATTTCATCTGCTGTCCAAGCTATACGAGCACACCAGCGTGCTCATCACGACCAACCTTAGCTTCTCGGAATGGTCGAGTGTGTTTGGCGACGCCAAGATGACCACCGCGTTGTTGGATCGACTGACACACCACTGCCACATCGTCGAAACGGGCAACGAGTCCTATCGCCTGCAACACAGCACCTTGGCCGCCCAGACAAAGATCAAGTCGCGTGAGCGAAAGCGCAAAGACGGAGATGATATCGAGGACGATGAGCCGTTTTGATCCGTACCATAAATGCCCTGCTGCATGCCTACATGCAACAGGGCTTGATGCATCGTCAACCGGAACACTGCTGCTAAGCTTATCCACAATTGCTGGGGCAAAAATCAGCAATCCGTCCTGGGTCATTTTTCAATCGGCAGGGTGGGTCAGTTTTCAATCAGCGCCAACA
>JAURXM010000052.1 GCA_030654395.1 Aquabacterium sp. | reverse complement strand
AGGCGAATTGATCTGACGGCCAAGGAATTTGCGTTGCTTGAACTGCTGCTGCGCCGCCAAGGCGAAGTGCTGCCACGCTCGCTGATCGCGTCGCAGGTGTGGGACATGAATTTCGACAGCGACACCAACGTGATTGAGGTGGCTATGCGCCGTCTGCGCGTCAAGCTCGACGACAATTTTGAGCCTAAGCTCATCCGCACCGTGCGCGGCATGGGTTATGTTTTGGAGAACCCTGATTGCGCTTGATTGGAAGAAAGTCAATTACCAGCCGGCTGACACTGCTGTTCGTCGGCGCGTCGTCGGTCGTGCTACTTGTGCTCGGGTTCGTGATTGCATCTTCTGTGGAAAAGCACTTCGAGCAGCAAGACATGGAAGTTCTGACGGGCAAGATGGAGTTGGCCCGACACACCCTTGCGAAGTTGAAATCGCAGGACGATTTCGAACGCATTACGCAACTTCTGGACAACTCGCTCGTCGGACACCACGGCCTTGAAGTGATTGTCTTCGGCCCGAATCACGAGGTGATCTTCGCCACGCCGAACGCCAACTTTCCCGTTGACCGGATGGCTGCCAGTGCCGCCCAAAGCCCGCACCGCCCAATCACGTGGACGCAGGGAGAACAGACCTACCGCGTTATCGCGGCTGATCTGCCAACAGGTATCAGCGAGCGCTCAAAGGTGCTCGTGGCGGTAGCCATCGACATCGCGCACCATCAGGCATTCATGCGTTCTTTCCTGCAGACGCTTTGGGTCTTTGTCGCGGGTGCCGCGGCACTGACCGGCTTTCTTGGGTGGGCCGTCGCGCGACACGGCTTAGCGCCACTACGCGCCATGCGCGAGCAAACTAAGACGGTCACCGCCCAGCAACTGAGCCATCGTTTGCCAATGGAATCGGTGCCGGTCGAACTGGCCGAACTCGCGCAGTCCTTGAATGAGATGCTGGCCCGACTGGAGGAAGCGTTTCGCCGACTCTCTGATTTTTCCTCCGACATTGCGCATGAGTTACGTACCCCGGTCAGCAATCTGATGACGCAAACTCAGGTCGCCCTGTCGCGCGAACGCGGAGCGGACGAGTACCGTAGCATTCTTGAATCGAATGCCGAAGAATTCGAACACATGGCTCGGATGATCTCGGACATGCTGCTGCTGGCCAAGGCCGAAAACGACTTGGTGGTGCCAACACGGGAAACGGTCAGTCTGGCAGCGGAAGTTCTTGCCCTCTTCGATTATTACGATGCGGTGGCCGAAGAAAAGGGGCTGCACCTGACGCTCGAGGGCGATGGCGAGGTATGCGCAGACAGGCTCATGTTGCGTCGTGCGCTGAGCAACCTTCTGTCCAACGCGGTGCGGCATTCAACTGTGAACGCCACGGTGCGCGTCAATATCAGCTCAAGCCCGGACACGGTCTCGATTCGCATGGGAAACACCGGCGACATGATTCCGCAAGAATATTTGGAGCGGGTGTTCGATCGCTTTTTCCGGGTCGATCCCTCGCGGCAACGTAGCAGTGAAGGCACCGGTCTGGGACTGGCCATCACCAAGTCCATCGTCCTCGCCCATGGCGGCACGATCTCGGTCGAATCAATCGACGGTACCACCACATTTACGATGATACTGCCGCGTGCGCCCTGAGGGTCGACGCGCCGGCGTCGGCATTCCATAGGAGCTGGGACGATCCGACAGGGTGGATTGCCCGGCAGTCAGTGACATTGGGCACCGGGGACCGTTTGTTTTCAGGGCCTCAAGTGACAGTAGGAGGTCTTGCATTAACGTGGAGCATGTCGTGAACTATTGATGCATTGAAACTATTGGGATTCAATACGGGGCACTTCAGTTTCGGCACCTGGATCAATTCCCGCCTGGCCGCGACAGGCGGCTCCTAAAAGCTGACCGCAACTGCATTGAATGGATCGTTAGTCTTTCCTGAGTTGCCCACTGCGTCGGTCGGGTCGATACACGAGACCACCACCGTCATGGACAACTGGGGTGCCTTCGGCAATCCGGCCATCAACCACTTATAGATGGAGGTAAGCTGTTTGAACAAACGGGAACGTCAGCCAGCACCAGCAATGATTGGACTGCACAAGGCTTCCAGAACTTCGCCTGGGTGGCTTCGAACGATGTTGAGGTACGTGGTTTTAGTCACGCTTTTGAATGTCGTCTGGGAGTGTTTGCAGTTGCCACTTTACACAATCTGGTACGTTGGAAAGGCGCGCGACATCGTTATTTCCGTTCTGCACTGCACGGCGGGCGACGCGCTGATTGCGACGTTCAGCCTGATTCTGGCGTTGATCCTGGCAGGAACGAAGGAATGGCCAAACAGTCGTTTCAAGGCGGTTGCCTTCATTGCAATCTTGAATGGCATTGGCTATACGGTTTATAGTGAATGGCACAATACGACGGTCACCCTAAATTGGGCTTACTCGATTGCAATGCCCCGGTTATTTGGCATTGGACTGTCGCCTGTAGCGCAGTGGTTAGTTATTCCAAGCGTCGTTTTCTGGTGGATACACCGACGATCCCTGAGGCTGTACGAATCCTTGGCTCGCCCGAGTGCCCCCAGAACCTGATCGATTCGCATTAACCGTAAGTTCCCGACTGCATTTGAGTAAGAAGACGGAGTTGACCCGTCCTGCTATAGTTTGACGGTTGCTGAGTTGGAGGTTAAATCCGTGGACAGACGCCCGATGAACCTCACCGGGCGTTTTGTATTTTAGGGACGTATGCGGTCTCTTCTGGTTGTAGATGTGACCTGACTGTGCAACGATTTTCCTGGCTTCGTCCAGATTTGCCGGTCTGTCCAGCAAGAACTCCATCTTCAGTATCCGTTGAACCGCTCGGCCAAGGCGTTCTGGTAGCAGTCGTAGCCATCTGTCATAGAGCATGTAATGCCATGGCGACGATGAATCTCCTGGTAATACGCGGAGCAGTACTGGGCGGATTCAACCGGTCGTCGCAACGGGTTAATGACGCCACGATGATAGATGCTTGCTCATTACTTCCGCAGGTGTCTTCCAACCGAGAACTTTTCGCCGTCGGTTGTTGAGCGCATTGGCCACGGCTGCCAGTGTTTCTCCGCGGTACCGCGATAAGTCTGTACCCTTTGGGAAGTATTGGCGCAAGAGTCCGTTTGTGTTCTCGTTCGTGCCGCGCTGCCAAGGGCTTCGCGGCTGGCAAAAGTAGACCTTCAAGCCTGTTTCTGCGCGCAAACGGACATGCTGTGCCATCTCGGCCCCTTGGTCCCACGTCAGTGATCGGCGGAGCTTTGCTGGCAACTTTCCAAACGCCTTTGCAATGGCGCCATTGACGGCCTCTGCTCCATGACCGGCCAGTGCGGGGCCGCGCTTGCGCCGAGGCGCGCCATGGCCTGCCATTTTGGGCAGATGAAGCAGTACGGTGTAGCGGGTGGAGCGCTCGACCAGTGTGCCAACGGCTGAGCTCTCCAAACCCAGGATGAGATCGCCTTCCCAGTGTCCGAGTTCGAGGCGCTGCTCGACGTGCGAGGGTCTCTGGTCGATCATCACATCGTCGGTCAAGAAATTCTTCCCCCGCTGCCGCACGCGAGCGCGTGGGACTCGCAACGGCCGACCAGATTGCAAACACATGCAAAGGTCTCGACTCAAGGCGCCTCTGCCCTCGATGTACAGCGCCTGGTAGATGGCCGTGGTAGCCGATAGGTTACGTTGACGAAGCCTCGCTCGGCAGCGGTAGGGGTGTAGATCCGCTCCAATTCACTATCGATTACCTCGTCATGCAGTCGGGGATAGGCAGTCTCCTCGATGCTGCTCATCGATGGGCGCCGTCAATCATCGGGAAGGTCACGGGCAAGAACGACATCCAGCAGGGAGAGGGTCGGGTTGACCATACGCGCTGCTTGTACGGCTTCAATAGTGCGCGGGAGGATCACCGCACTACTGTTGGCGATGTTCGTCTTAGGCGTGGGCCTACCTACTGATGCGCCAGCCACGCGACCGTGGGACGATCTGAGCGCTGCAGTTGGTGATATTGATGTACACAAGCTCTCCTAACTTAAGCCCGCTTGCCGCCGCAAGCGGGGCGACTTGGCGCTGGATACGACCCAGGTGGTTGAACGCCACGAGCGCGAACTTGTTTGTCGCCAGTTGCTCTGGCGATGAACTTTTGCGGCAATCCGAGAACTGCGGTGACTTGATCGCTGACGCTGGCGCAATTTCAAGGACCTCGCCTTCTCGCCAACCGTCGTTGAAGTCATAGCGACCTTCGTAGAAGGTACTGCAACCTGCAGTCACGAGAGCCATCATCGCCAGCAAGCCGCGAGCGGGGTACCGTGAACGTGTTGTTGGCACAATATCCGCTTGATTCGCCGGGTCGTACCGTCGGACGGGGCTATCGCTCCTGGCATGTCGATTCGCACCGATGTATCGCTGGAAGATCATTTCAAGGTAAGTCATGCAGAAACCGCCGGCTTACCATTCAATGAAACTTCAGCCAACACCTTGACACCATCGGCGCCCCTAAAGCTGCCCTTCGCTTCCAGCCGGTCGCCCATGAGCGTCAACGCCGCTTCGGTTTTCTCGTTGCCGTTGAACACAGTCGCCTTGCCTGTGCCGCTGATGAACTTTATCGGTTTGCCGTGATCGCCGACATAAATCTGGATCAGATCTAGTTTGGCCACCAGCTCGAGTTCGCCCGCTTTGGTTTCGACGACTACACCGCCATACTTGGGCGCGTGGTCGCCGTGCTTGTCCTGCGCATACGCGGGCAGTGCCAGCGCGCAAGCGATCATGATTGGCAAGAGGAATCGCTTCATGGTTGGTCCTTTCAGGGTTAAGAGATAAGCCAAGGGAATCAATGAATAGGAATGACCCGCGCGAGGTCGGTGACCGTGATCCAGCCAGCTACCGACTGTCCCGTGCGTGCCGCCGCATGAAGGGCTGCGACGATCTGATCAACTTCGGTGTCCTCGCACAGCAACTCCAGCTTGTATTCGTTGACCATCTCGTCACCAAGGTCCATCGAGTAATGCTGGTCATTACTGTCAAGGGGCAGCAACGAGCCCTTGACAACGTAAACGGCCAGGTTGTGCCAACGCCCGCCGCGCTCGCCAACCCACATGGGGCTGTCCTTCAAGGCTGCAATCACGTCGGCGACACGGCTGCGGTGGACATAGGCTTTGACTTCTTTCATGGCGTCTCCTCAATCAGTTGTGGGGGTGGGACATCCTCGGCGGCATCGCGCGCGAGCTGTTTAGCCTCTGCACGCAACTCGGACCATTCGTAAATCAGCGGTAACAGCAACAGTGTCAGCAAGGTCGACGTGATCAAGCCACCCACTACCACGGTGGCGAGCGGGCGTTGCGTCTCAGCGCCGACACCGGTCGATATCAGCATCGGCACCAAACCGAGGATCGCCACCGACGCTGTCATCAACACCGGGCGCAACCGCAATTCGGCACCTCGGCGCACAGCATCTCGAACCGATAGACCCTGTCGTCGCTGGTCGTTGAGAAAAGTCACCATAACGATGCCGTTCAACATGGCGACTCCAAAAACTGCGATGAATCCGATGGCTGACGGCACCGACAAATACTGGCCGGTGACGAACAGCCCGACGATACCGCCGATTATCGCGAACGGCACATTGGCAATGATCAAGGTCGCATGACGAATCGAATTAAAGGCCGTGTACAGCAGCATAAAAATCAGACCAATGGTCAAGGGCACGATGACCGCAAGGCGTGCCATCGCGCGCTGCTGGTTCTCGAACGCGCCACCCCACTGGATCCAGTAACCATCCGGGAGTTTGACCTGCTCCTTGATTTTCGCGCCAGCTTCATTCACAAAGCTATCCACATCCCGGCCTTTTACGTCCATCTGCAGCACCGAATAGCGCTGTAAGGACTCACGACGCACAAAGGAATAGCCTTCATCGAGCTCTATCGACGCGACTTGCGAGAACGGTATCAAGGCGCCTTCACTCGTGCGGATAGGTATGGCAGCAATGGTGGCCGGATCAACGCGAAATGCTTCGGACAGCCGCACGGAGATGTCGAACCGCTTTGTGCCATCAATCAGGGTAGAAACCGCTTCGCCACCGATTCCAGCCTTCACGACTTCGAGAATCTCGTCGGCATTGATGCCGTAGCGCGCCGCTGCTTCTCGGTTGACCTTGATCACGAGCTGTGGTTTGCCCTTGTTGGCCTCAGCTGACAGGTCGGCGACGCCCGGCACCTTGTCCAACACACCTTTCAACTCCGCCGTTAAACGGTCCAGCGTCTCAAGGTCAGGGCCGTAAAGCTTTAAAGCAAGCGTGGCCCGCACACCCGAGATGAGTTCTTCGACGCGCGACTGAATAGGCTGGCTTGCGCCGATAACAGCGGTGGGTACCGCCTTCTCCAGCGCTTCCTGCATTTCTGAAGCGAGCTTTGGGTAAGGTATTTTTTCGGGCCATTCGGACTGAGGTTTGGTATCGACGAGGACTTCCATGTAATTCACGTCAGTGGTCTCGCCACCTTCAGCGCGACCAATCGTTGCCAGCACTGACAGCACCTGGGGAAACTGCTTTTTCAGCTCCGTACTCATCACATTGGAGACGCGAATGGTCTCGTCAAGCGACGTGGATGGAATGCCGGTTACGCGGAAAAGAATCGTCCCCTCCTGAAGTTGCGGCATAAACTCTTTGCCTAGGAAGGGAAACAACGCCAGCGACGCCGCCAGAAGAACCAAGGCTGAACCGATGACGAGCTTTTTACGCTCCAGTGCCCAGTCCAGCAGCGGCAGATAGGCCTGCTTGGCCCAGCGCACCACAAAGGTGTCTTTCTCTTCCTTTGGTTTCAAAATGAGCGCCGCCAGCACGGGCACGAGCGTCATTGACAGCAGCAGGGACCCTGCCATCGCGAAAGTGATGGTAAAGGCCATCGGCTTGAATAACTTGCCCTCCAGTCCCGTCAGGGAAAACAAGGGCATGAAGACGACGATGATGATCAGGATCGCGAACGCAATCGGGTTCATCACTTCGCGTGCGGCCTCCAGGATCAGGTGGGTCTTCTTAATTGGCTTGCCCGATTCCTTGGCATGCGCCAGCAGGCGAAACGCATTTTCGATCATCACAATCGCACCGTCCACCATCATCCCGGTGCCAATGGCCAGTCCGGCCAGCGACATCAGATTGGCCGTGACGCCGAACTGCTGCATCAAGATAAAGGCAATCAGCATGGCCATCGGCAAAGTGACGATCACAACGATCGCCGAGCGGAAGTCACCCAAGAACAGGAACAAGATGATGGCCACCAGCACGGCACCCTCGACCAACGAGTTTTTGGCAGTCTGCAGCGCTTTGTCGACAAGTTCAGTGCGGTCGTAAACTGGCACCAGTGTCACGCCTTTGGGCAATGCCGCTTGTGCAATGACTAACTTGGCTTTGACGGCATCGACGACATTCTTCGCGTTTTCATTCACGCGCGATAGCGCCATGCCGAGTACGGCCTCCTTGCCGTCGCGCGTGACTGCGCCAAAGCGCGGTGCAGCTGCTTCTTTGACATCGGCCACATCGCGCACAAAGATTGGTGCGCCGTTACGTTCGGCAACGACGATGCTGGCAATGTCGGCGGTGCTGGAAACCAGGCCCAGGCCGCGTACCAAATACTGCTCGGCGCCGAGGTTAATGGACTGCCCGCCCACTTGCTTGTTATTGGCGGCCAGACGCTCCATCACTTGCTTGAACGACAAGCCATACTTGATGAGCTTGTTCGGGTCAATCTGTACTTGGTATTGCTTCTGGTCACCGCCCCAGGAGATCACGTCGTCCACACCGGGCGCGGTGCGCAGAATCAAACGCACCGTCCAGTCGTGCAGCGTGCGCAAATCCATCGTGCTGAGCTTTTTGTCTGCCGATTCGATGGTGTACCAAAACACCTGGCCCAGGCCCGAGCTGTTGGGGCCCAGCACCGGCTCACCGTAGCCTTGCGGCAACCGGCCTTTGGCTTCTTGCAGCTTTTCTCCGACGAGGCGCCGCGCGAAGTAGATATCGATGTTGTCCTTGAAGTAGATGCCGACGTAGGACAGCCCGAACAGCGAAACCGAACGAACCTCTTCGACGCCAGGCAAGCCCGCCATGGCGCCTTCAATGGGCGTGGTGAGCAGTCTTTCAACGTCTTCAGCCGCGAGTCCGGCGGACTCGGTGTAGACATTGACTTGGATAGGGGTGACGTCCGGAAAGGCATCCACCGGTACGTTGCGAAAGGCCTGGATGCCCAGGCCAACCAGCACCGCGAAGGCAACCAGAACGAGAACTTTGTAACGCAGCGAGGCGTCAATGATGGCATTAAGCATGGTGTGGTGTTCCTCGCCTCAATGAGCGTCGCCGATTTGCGACTTCAGCAAACGGGCCTTGAGCGCATAAGCGCCAGCCGCCACCACTTGCTCGCCAGCTTTCAAACCGGATTTGATCACCGTGCGACCGGGCAGCTTCTCTCCCGTCTCGATGGCACGCGACTCGAAGCCGCCGCTTTTCGCCACGAAGACCGTAGGCTGCCCTTGTAGCAGAAGAATCGCGCCATCTGGTACCGACAGGGCCTCAAGCTGCCCACCGGTGGCAATGCTGGCATTTGCGAACATTTCGGGCTTGAGCCGTCCGTCCTTGTTGGCGACCTCAATGCGGGCGGCAATCGTCCGGCTGTCCTTGTCGAGCACATGGGCGACGTAGGTCACATGACCCGTAAAGCGCTCCCCCGGATAGGCGCCCACCGTAACCGTTGCAGCCCCTCCGGTCTTGACTTTGGCCAAAAGGTCATCGGTCAGGTTCGCTTCAATCCATACCTTGGAGAGATCAGCTATGGTGAAAACAGCTTCGCTGGGCGAGCCGAGTTCCCCGATGGTGGCTTTCTTTTGAATGACGGTGCCTGCAAAGGGCGCTGTGAGTGCGAACGTCGATTCAGCGCGGCCGCCGACATGAGCGGACCCGCCAAGCAGGCGCAGCTTGTCTTGCGCGGCGCGCAGTTCGGCGCTCGCTTTTTCCAGCTCCCCGCGCGCGCGCAGCAATTCCCGCTGGGGAATGATTTCTTCGGCACTAAGGGACTCAGCCCGCTTGAAGTCGGCCTGGGCCACACGTTCGCCCGACTGCGCACGAAGCAGGGCGGACTGCGCCTCGCCAATGGCAATGCTGTCCATCACCGCCAGCGTCTGGCCACTGCGTACCGAATCGCCCAAGTTGGCCGTCACCTGAACGATTCGGCCTTCCACGCGGGGAGCTATTTTGGCGATGCGGTCCTGGTTCGGGCGAATCGTTGCGGTAACGTTGACGGCATCTTCAAAGACACGCGATGTGATCGTTTCCAGCTTGATTCCCGCGCGTTCTTGTTCCTCGGACGTGAGCTTCAGGCCCTTTTCTTCGTGACCTGCTTCGCCCTTGGCCTCCTGCTTGACAGGTTCAGCTTCTTTGGCAGCTTTCTCGCCGCATCCGCCCAGTGTGAGCAAAACGGCGAGCACGCCCGCGGCACCGAACAGGAGTCGCGGCGATTGTGAATTGTTGATGGTGGCATTTTTCATTGTTAGTTTCCTTCGTGCGGCCAGCCGGATGTCAGCTCAAGGGTGGCACGGGTGGTGTGGTAATCGGAAAGGGCTTCGATCAGGTCGCGCCGCGCGTCAAGGGCCTGGCGATTGACGACAATCAGTTCGAGCAACCCGATCTGGCCGGCTTGGCGGGATTTGATGGACAGGCTCTGGTTTTCGGTGAGCGCGGGCAGCACCGACTCCTGAAGCCGACGTACCCGCTGCTCCTGGCTGGCAAGCCGAAACCAAAGGGCTGTGACGTTAGCGCGGGCGTCACGCTGCGCCGTCTCGCGCTCGATCTGTGCTTGGGTTGCATCGGTGGCGGCCTGGCCGATGCCGGCCGCATTGCGTTTAAACAAGGGAAGCGGCACAGAAACCGACAGCATGGTGAGCCGCTCACGAGCGTTGTCAGGCCCTTCCCTTCCGATATTTACCCCCACAGTCACGTCGGGGTAGACACTGGCGGTTTCCAGTTTGAGCCGGGCGTTTGCGCTTTTTTCGCGCTCGGCAAGTGCCAGCAAACGGGGTTGGGTTTCCAGGTTGTTGAGCAGGTCATTCAATGTGTAGCCGGTGGCCACGGGCGTGGCGTCTCCCTGCGCTTGAGGCACGGCGGCATCTGCAAGCTGAAGGCGTGTAGCGAGTTCGCCCCGTGCTTCGAGCAGTTGTTCTTGCGCAAGAGCCAATTGGTTGCGCGCACGCTCAGCTTCCACCAGGGCAACATTCGAGTCCAGCTTTGTATCCTCACCCGCGTGACGGCGCTTTTGCACAGCGACTGCCGCGTCATCGAATAGCTTCAGCGCCTGAGTTTCGAGTTCGATTCGCTGCTGCAGCGTCAGCACCCGGTAAAAGCGGGTGGTCACCTCACTGCGAACCTGTCGCTCGGTATCGACTATTTCATGGTGCAGCGCCTCCAAGGCAGCAGCTGCAGCATCCCGCCTGAAACGTCCTTGACCGCCAGTTTCAAAGGCCTGCGAAAGGCCTGCCGCCCATTCGCTACGGCGCTCATCGCCGCTGCCGAATTGCGGCACTTGACGCCACGTGTTTTCCAGTGAAATCTGGGGGTTGTTGAAAAGCGGTGCGCGCGCATCGTTGCGCACGCCCTCGGCTGCGGCAAGCTGCGCCTGTTTCGCGCGGAGAGCTGGGTTGGCCAAAGCGGCTCTCGCCAAGGCCTCTTGCAGCGTCAAGGGCGCAAGGGTTGGTGCGGTTGTTCCCGCAGGGGCCGTGACTTGCGCAAAGCCCGGTGCGGATATCAGAAACAGCGTGCAGGCAATGGCCAGCGTCGTCGATTGCATCGAATTCTCCTAGTTGCGAAAAACCTAAAGGGGAGAATCCGGCGAGATGTCAGTCAGCTAGTTGCTATGAAGCAGAAAAGAAGAAAAGGGAATAGTCTCTCGCCGGATCAGACGGCGAGAGACCAGTTGGGGCGTTCGATCCAGTCAGGAACCCGGTAACTGTTCGGTACGACTTGGAGAGGAACGTAGACAGACTCTGAGTCCACCGTAACGCGGGGAACACTGCTTGCCAACGGCTGGGCACAGCCGAGATGGCAGTAGCCGCAGTCGGGGTCGTCGCCGTTGGCAAGCGGTTCGGCCGAGCTGGTGTCGGAAACAGCCGATTGGTGCACATGCGAGTGATGGCCGACGTGGCTCACGCGGTCGCCTTTTTCGTGCGTGCAGTAACTCGCCGCCGCACCCCAAGTGAACTGGAGCGGCAAAGTAAAAATGAACAGGATGAGCAGTAATCGACGCACGGTGGGAGTGTATCAGGGCCTCAATGCCCGGTTTTTCTCTGTACTTTCCGTACCCTTGTACAAACATGTCGGCCGAGCCTTGAACAAGGGCGCGAAGGCCTGCTGTCCACGGACATTTCGTAAAGTAGGCCGCTCACACTGTTCCCAATGTGCAAATTCTGTTGTGGATCGGCGTTGCAATCACGCCTTCAGCTGGGTTTGTTGACCCGCCCTTCCGAATGTGGTCCACCCTATGAGCGCTAGCGCCCCGATGCAGATGGCTATGTCAGCGATATTGAAGGATGGCCAATGCCAGCCTCGCCAATGAAAATCCAGAAAATCGGTAACGTGGCCGTAGCTGATGCGGTCAAGCGCGTTGCCCAGGGCACCGCCCAAAATCAAGCTGTAGGCGATGGCTTCGAGGCGCACCAAGGCCGAACTGAGCATCCACATCAGGATGACCGACACCAGCAGGGCGATCGCAGTGAGGAAGTGCCGTTGCCAGCCGCCAGCGTCGGCCAGAAGGCTGAACGCAGCGCCTGCATTGCGCAAAAGCACCAGGTTGAAAAACCCGGTAAGGGGAACCCAATCGCCCTCGGACAGGCTGATACGCACCCAGTGCTTTGTTGCAGAGTCTGTAAACACAACGGCAGCAGCCAGCGACCACCAGGTCCAACCGGTGGCCAAGCGTTGCCTGAGAGAGCGTGCATTGTTTATGGTTGTCATGCCTTTTGCCTCATGGTTTTTTGTCCGTGTCTGGGCCGCTACCGAAACGAACGATTGGCGCAGAAGTATTTCGCATGCGTGCAAGGGCGGCCGTGGCGGCGACGAAGCAGGCGGCGCCGACAAGCCATCCGGCCAAGACGTCCGCAGGAAAATGCGCGCCCATGGCAATGCGTGAATAACCGACCCACAGGATCGTCACCACCAGGGCAGCCTGAAGACGTCTGGATAAAAGCGGCCAAAGCGTTCCCAATACCAAGGCGGCGTACACCGAATGACCGCTGGGAAAACCATGGGTTGATTCGACCGGCGCCAAGACCCTCACGCCGTTGGCGATAACGATGGCTGGGCGGGAAAAATCCAGGCCCCACTTCAGCACGCTGGTCACTACCAGGGCCAGCAGACAAGCCAACGCGAAACGGTGCGCCTGCCCAACAATGCGAGCCGGCGAACGGGCCAGGGGCGCTTGCGAATGCTTGGCCCAGAGCAATAGCGCGGCCAGCATGAAGGGAGCGGCCCAATAGCTGCCCAGAGCACTACCCAGATGCGCCAGCGGCTGGGCTGCTTCGGGAAGGCCGCTATTGAGGGTTTCAAACAGCGATCGATTCCAGCCGTACCAGTCGTAAAAGACCCATTTCAGATCCATAAGCGCCTTTTTTGGGAAAACCGTATTGATCTATGTGGCGCATCGCAAAAACTCTCAGTCGAAAAGTTCCTTCCAGATGCTTTTCTTACGATAGGGTTCGCCATGAACCTCGGTGCCGTGCCCCCGACTCTGATGGGCAGCGGCGGGGCCGGGCGCAGACGGCACCACGGGCGTTGCCTGGTCGGCGTTGGCACGCTCAATAATCTTGTCGAGCTCGCCCCGGTCCAGCCAGACGCCCCGGCATTGCGGACAATAATCGATCTCGACTCCTTTGCGCTCGCTCATTACCAGCTGAACTTCTTTACAAGTTGGGCATTGCATAGTCACTTCTCCTTTAAACAGATTTATCTTGGCGCAGTAGGCGCAGGCCGTTAGCCACTACCAGCAGGCTGGCACCCATGTCGGCGAACACCGCCATCCACATCGTCGCGGTCCCGAAAACGGCCAGCACCAGAAACACACTCTTGATGCCCAGGGCCAGACAAATGTTCTGCCAGAGCACGGCGTGGGTCTGCCTGGAGAGGCGCACTGTCTCGGCGACCCGCTGCAGGTTGTCGTTCATGATCACCACATCGGCCGCTTCCATGGCGGTATCGGTGCCCGCAGCGCCCATGGCGAACCCGATGTCTGCCTGGGCCAGCGCCGGCGCATCATTGATGCCGTCGCCGGTCATGCCGGTGGCGCCGTAGCGCTTTTGCATTTCCTTGATCGCGTCGAGCTTGGCTTCGGGCAGCAGGTCGCCCCGGGCATCGGTTATGCCCGCCTGCGCCGCTATCGCTGTGGCCGTGGCGGTGTTGTCACCCGTGAGCATCACCGGGGTAACGCCCAGAGCCTTGAGGTCGGCGATAGCCTGTCTGGACGTTTCCTTGATGGTGTCCGCCACCGCGAACAAAGCCAACACGCGCGTTTCGTCGGCGAGCAAGGTGATTGTGCGGCCGTGTTGCTCATGCTTGGCCAGCTCGGCTTCCAGCTCAGCATCGCACAGCCCGCGCTCATGGACCAGCCGGTGGTTGCCCAGCAGCAAATTCTGGCCGTTGACGGTGCCACGGACGCCGCGCCCCGGAAGCGCCGTGAAATCTTGCACGCCCGCACCGTCGATGCCCAGGCCGGCCACAATTGCTTTGGACACCGGGTGGTCTGAACGGGACGCCAGGCTGGCAACCGATTGCTTGACGGATGCTTCATCGGCACCGCCCCACACACGCCAATCCACCAACTTCGGCTTGCCCTCAGTGAGCGTGCCAGTCTTGTCCAAAGCGACGGCTTTCAAAAGGCGGGCTTCTTCCAGGTAGGTGCCGCCCTTGATCAGGATGCCCCGGCGGGCGGCGGCAGACAAGCCGCTTACGACCGTGACGGGCGTCGAAATGACCAAGGCACAGGGGCAGGCAATCACGAGCAGCACCAAGGCCTTGTACAACGCCTCCATCCAGGTCAGGCCCATTAAAAAGGGCATGAGAACCGCCACCGCGATAGCGATGGCAAAGACGGTCGGGGTGTAGATGGCCGCAAACCGGTCCACAAACCGCTGAGTCGGCGCGCGTGTTCCCTGCGCCCCCTCAACGGCATGGATGATGCGAGCAAGCGTCGTGTCGCTGGCAGCCGCAGTGACGCGGAATTCCAGCTCGCCCGTTTCATTGATGGTGGCGGCAAACACCTGGTCGCCCGGCGCCTTGTCGACCGGAAGGCTTTCACCCGTGATGGGCGCTTGGTTGATCGCGCCGTTGCCTTTGGTGATGATGCCGTCGAGCGGCACACGCTCACCCGGTTTGATGCGCACGATGGCTTGCAGCGGTACCTCCGCCGATGGCGTCAAGATCCAGGAGCCATCTGTAGCCAGCATCAGTGCCTTTTCCGGCGCCAAAGTCAGTAGGCTCTTGATCGCGTTGCGGGCACGGTCCACAGCTTTGGCCTCTATCAACTCGGCAATCGCATACAGGGCCATCACCATCGCAGCTTCCGGCCACTGTCCAATCAGGAATGCTCCCGTGACAGCGACAGTCATCAGTGCATTGATGTTCAAGCGTAGGTTGCGCAGCGCGGCCAAGCCCTTCACGTAGGTCGAAAACCCCGCCAATCCAATGGCGGCCGCGGATAGCGCCATGCCAAGGCCCGAAAAGGTCAATGTATGGGGGGCAAAGAATGAAATAGATTCGGCGCCAAAGGCCAGGATCAACGCCAGGGCGTATCGGGGCAAGCCTTCGGGCAGCGCAAAGCCGCCATGTCTGTGCCCGTGGCCGCTGTGGTCATGTTCGTCGTCGTGGCCAACGGCATCGGACATGGGAACCGGCTTGAATCCAGCCTTGCGGATGGCCTCCAGCGCTTGCGGTATGGATTCGGCAGGAGCGTCGATGGCCAGGGTGCGCGCGCCCAGTTGGAAACTCAGGCTACGCAGTCCAGGCACCTTTGCCAAAGCATGGCGTATCTCGCCTTCTTCGGCCGCGCAGTCCATGGTCGGGATGCGAAAAACCGGTATGCCCGCCGGCTCTGGCTTGGCTGCGGCGATGGCGATTGGCCCGGTGCCACACGCGCTGTCACATCCGCATGCGTGGCTTTGGTCGGATTCTTTGGTCTGCGGGTGGCTCATGGGGTGTCCTTGCTATGGATTGCTTATGTTGTTAAAGTATTAGAAACCCTGTAGCGGCTACAGAGTCAAGCCCCATCGCTTCCGTCCTCGAAAGCGAAAAATCCAGGAAAAGTTCATGAAAATCGGCGAACTGGCTACCCTCACCAACACGCAAATCGAAACCATCCGCTATTACGAGCGTGAGGGTTTGCTGGCCGAGCCGCGCCGAAGTGAGGGCAACTACCGCATTTACGGGGCGGCCCATGCTGAGCGCTTGTCGTTTGTCCGGCATTGCCGAGGACTGGACATGACGCTCGATGAGATTCGCGTCCTATTGCGATTCAAGGACGCTCCGACGGAAAATTGTCGCGAAGTCAACGAGCTTCTCGATGAGCACATCGGTCATGTGGCGGAACGCATTCGAGAATTACGCCAATTGGAAAAACAACTCAAAAGCCTGCGAGAGACTTGTGTTGGAGGCCAGGCCGCCCTGCATTGCGGCATCCTCAACGAGTTGACCGAGATCGCCAAGAGCCCAGTCGCATCAAATGGGCGCGAGGGCCACGTCCATGGCGCTCATTCGGGGTCGGGGGCCCGTCGGACATCCAATCACTGAAATATCTCACTTCAATAAGAATCCTTAGTCGGACCGAGCATTTTTAAAATCCAAACACTAAGGCTATGGTGAATAAGTAGGGTCAAAACGTCGGCACGTTCGCAGGGCAGCGAATTTTTGTGAAGGCGGGATCAAATAGGTGTGAATTTGCGACTCCTCGGGGCTGCTTTGTGGGCCTATCGCCCCTGCTTCTCGCCTCATGGGCGCACCTGTGCCATCAGCCTTTGGCGACCGAGGTAAATGTTGGCCAGCGCCAATGCGGTGAACGCCCGGGTGGCGTTCTTGTGCAGACCACGGTAACGCACCTTGCCAAATCCCCCCAAGCGTTTGACCACGCCAAACAAATGCTCCACACGTGAACGGATTTTTGAATTGCTGCGGTTCTTGGCACGTACAGCTTCGTCAACAATTCCGGCGTAGCGGGTACGCTGATTGGTGAAGTCCTTGGCATTGGGTGCCTTGCTGGCAATCAGGTTCTTCTGGCTGGCATAGGCCGAGTCACCATAGACGCGCTGCTCGTTACCGTGCAGCAGCTCAGGCAGAGGATGCTTGTCATGCACGTTGGCCGCTGTCACCACCGCGCTGTGGGCCAGTCCGCTTTGGCTATCCACACCGATGTGAAGTTTCATACCAAAGTACCATGCACGGACGCCCCCGGTTTGCCAAGCTTTCATTTCACGACGGCTTGAAGGTTTCCATTGCAGCCATGCATCCGGACTTCGTAAGCAGGCTACGCCTGCTGTCCCTGATGGAATTCGCTGGTTGGTTCCCCATCACTGCTATGCACTCGGGGTGCGTGGTACTTCTCGGGTTGGACCAACCACGGTCTGACCTATCTTGCCATCATTGCGTGATCGCCTGAGCAATCGGTGGTTCAGTTCTCCCTGCTTTGTTAATCTCGTTTTGCTCTATAAACCGACTCGACTATGTGGCCGCCTTGGCGGTCATATAGTCGGGTCGGTACTCTCGGCCATGGGCCAGTAACGCCCAAATAATGCGTGCATTTTTGTTGGCCAAAGCTACAGCGACCACATTTGGACTTCTCCGCTGAAGCAACTTCGTCAGCCAGCTATCCGCCTGCTGCGCTTTGCGCTGCGCCGCCAAGATGGCCGAACGCGCGCCGTGAATCAGGAGGGTTCTCAGGTATGTGTCGCCGCGTTTGCTGATCCCCTGCAATCTGGATTTGCCCCCAGTGGATTGTTGCTTGGGAACCAGTCCCATCCAGGCGGCAAGTTGTCGACCATTTTCAAAACTCTTGGCGTCACCGATGGTGGCTACCAGCGCGCTGGCCGTGACAGGTCCGATACCGGGGATCTGCTCGAGCTTTCGGCTGAGTTCGCTTTTGCGATGCCAGTCCTTGATCTGGACTTCCAATTCAATTACCTGCTTGTCCAGCACCTTCAGGTGATCGAGTAGTCGTTCAACGAGTAACCGAAATGATCCCGGCAATTCATCGGTAGCATCTTCGATGAGTTCGGGAACACGGGTTGCAATGTGATCGATACCCTGCGGAATAATCAAGCCGAATTCGGCCAATAGCCCCGAATTTGATTGGCCTGGGCGGTCCGCGCCTTGATAAACCCCTGACGGACGCGATGCAAGGCCAGCACGGCTTGTTGCTCAACGTCTTTGACAGGCACGAAGCGCATGTTTGGGCGACCAACGGCCTCGCAGATTGCCTCGGCGTCAGCCACATCGTTTTTGTTGGTCTTGACGTAAGGCTTCACGAATTGCGGTGCGATCAGCCGAACTGTGTGGCCCATTGATTGCAGTTTGCGCGCCCAATGATGAGCACTGCCGCAAGCCTCTATACCGATCAGGCAAACAGGCAAGTTCACGAAAAAGGCAGCCATCTGATCGCGCTTGAGCTGCTTTTTGAGTTCGACTTTGCCGTGTGTATTGATACCGTGAACCTGAAACACGTTCTTTGCCAAGTCGATTCCAACTGTCGTAGTTTCTATGGTGACGCCCCTTTCAGTTCGAGTGGTTAAGAAACGCTCCACTTTGTCGCAACATTGCCGTTACAGGTGAGGCGTCCATTCCATTACTGCTGGCCCTTGCGGGTTTGGTGCATATCCGGGTCACGCGCCTTGCCTGCGTTCTTGGTGGAGCTCGGAGCTCCAATGATGCTGGCATCCACAATAGTGCCGGTGCTGACCTTGAAGCCTTTGCTTTGCAACACAGCGCCCACCTGCGCGAACAGGGCCTCACCGAGCTTGTTGTCATGCAGGAGTTTGCGACACTTCAGCATCGTTGTGGCATCGGGCACTAGCTCACGCCCCAGATCAATGCCCACGAAGCGGCGCAGGCTGACGCTGTCGTACAAAGCTTCCTCACAGGATAGATCGGCCAGATTGAACCAGTGCTGGATGAAGTGGATGCGCAGCATGCGCTCCATTCCAACGGGTGGTCGTCCGTTGCCAGCCTTGGGGTAGAACGGATCGATCACTTCACACAGTGCGGCCCAGGGAACGATTGCCTCCATGGTCTTCAAGGACTCGTCGCGACGCTTGGACTTGCGATAGTTCTCAAAGATTTGATCCGTCGCCATTGCAAGGGTCTGTTGTTGCATCGGTATGTAACGTTTCAAGCCAAAGGTGCGTGGACCTTAATCAACCTGATTAATATCCCCACATGGTGTTTAAATCTGCGCCGCCAAGAAGCAGATATCGTATTTGTAATGTTTCGGTCATGCTACTGACGGTGCTCGACTTCTACATTAAAGCCAGTGATGCAGTCGTTGCGTCACGGGTCCCCCGGAATACGCCGAGAGACACAGCAAATCATTTTGAAGGGATTTTTATCATGTCAATTCGCAAATCCGTTATCGCGTTAAGTCTTGTTTT
>JAURXM010000019.1 GCA_030654395.1 Aquabacterium sp. | reverse complement strand
GAGCCGCGCACGATCATCTTGCGGCCAAACGTCTCGCCCTCGAAGGCACACAGGTTGATGTAGTGGCTTATTTTGAGAATGCCGTTGCGCGTGGCGATGCCGGTCAGCGTGATGAAGCCCACCAGCGCCGCCACCGACAGGGGCTGACCAGAAATCCACAGGGCGATCACGCTGCCGACCAGCGCCAGCGGGATATTGCCCATGATGATGGCCGTGAGCACCACCGAACGGTAGCGGCTGTACAGCACCAGAAAGATCATGGTGAGCGAGATCAGCGCCAGCACCCCGATCAGGCGCGCCGCCTGCTCCTGGGCCTGAAACTGGCCTTCCAACGCCGTGAAATAACCTTCGGGCATCGACCGGGCAGCAAGCTCGGTGCGAATCGACTCAATCACCCGCGACATGTCCGAGCCATCGGTGTTGGCCGAGATCACGATACGTCGGCGCCCGTTCTCGCGACTGACCTGATTGGGGCCGTCACCGTCCTCAATCAGCGCCAGCCTGGACAGCGGCACATGCCCGCCCGGCGTCTCGATCAGCAGGTTGGACAACTCCTGCAGGCCGCGCCCGCTCTCGGGCAACTTCACCACCAGGTCAAAGCGGCGGTTGCCTTCCACGATCTGCGTGACGCGCTCGCCCTCGATCATCTGCTCCAGCGAGCGCAACAGCGTGCCGGGCGCCACGCCGTAGCGCGCCGCCTGCTCGTAGTCGATGCGGATCTTGATCTGCGGGATCAACACCTGCTTTTCGATCTGCAGATCGGTGATGCCGGGAATCTTCGCCAGCCGGTCGCGCAGATCGGTCGCCAGGCCACGCAGGGTGTCGAGGTCGTCACCATAGACCTTCAAGGCAATCTGGGCCCGCACGCCCGACAGCAGGTGATCGAGCCGGTGCGAGATCGGTTGGCCGACGTTGCTGGCGGCCGGCAGCACGGCCAGGCGGGCGCGAATGTCCCCAATGACCGCCTCGCGCGAACGCTCGGACGCTTTCAGGTCCACGTCCATCTCGGTGGAGTGCACCCCTTCGGCGTGCTCATCCTGCTCGGCGCGTCCGGTTCGCCGGCCGACTTTGATCACCTCCGGCACAGCCGCGACCAGTTGCTCGGCCAGCAGGCCGATGCGGTTCGACTCGGCCAAAGAGGTGCCGGGGTTGAGCACGACACCCACCGTCAGCGTGCCCTCGTTGAACGGCGGCAAAAAGGCGCGTGCAAAGAACGGAATACTGGCCACCGCCACAATCACCGCCGCCAGCGCGCCCAGCAGCAGCGGGCGGGCGCGGTCGAACGACCAATGCAGCAGCTGTGCGTCCCAGTGCTTGAGCTTGACCACCAGCGGGCTGTCACCGTGGCCGAGTTGCTTCATCTGCGGCAAGAGGTAATAGGCCAGCACCGGCGTCACCGTGACCGACACGATCATGCTGGCAAGGATCGAAACGATGTAGGCGATGCCCAGCGGGGTGAACAAACGCCCCTCGATCCCGGGCAGCACGAACAAGGGCACAAACACCAGCACGATGATGAGCGTGGCATAGACAATGGCCGAGCGCACCTCCAGCGTCGCCTTGGTGATCACTTCCGCAACAGGCCGCGGCGCCGCCAGCGCGCTGTTGAGCTTGAGACGGCGCAAGACGTTTTCCACGCCTACCACTGCATCGTCCACCAGTTCGCCAATGGCGATGGCCAGGCCGCCCAGCGTCATGGTGTTGATGGACAGGCCGAAGTAGTGAAACACCAGCGCCGTCATCAGCAGCGAGAGCGGAATGGCGGTAAGCGAGATCAGGGTGGTGCGGACGTTGAGCAGGAACAGAAACAGAATCACCGCCACCAGAATCGCCCCGTCGCGCAGTGCTTCCTCGACGTTGCGCACCGAATGTTCGATAAAGTCTGCCTGCTTGAACAGGAACTGCGGTGCCTCCATACCCTGCGGCAGCCCTTTTGACAGTTCGGCCATCGCTTTTTCGACGGCGCGCGTCAGCGTCACGCTGTCGGCGCTGGGTTGCTTCTGCACCGACAACACCACTGCGGGCTTGCCATTGAAGCCAGCGTCGCCGCGTTTGATGGCCGGAGCCAGCTTCACCTCTGCCACCTGTTTCAGCAGGATCGGCTGCTCGTTCTTCACCGCCACGACCAGGTTTTGCAGATCTTCGATGCGCGTGGTGCGGCCGATCTGGCGAATCAGGTACTCGCGCCCCTGTGCTTCCAGAAAACCGCCGCTGGTATTGGCGCCGAAGTCTTTCAACGCGCCTTCCAGCTTCTCGCGCTCGACGCCCAGTGCCTTAAGTTGCGCCGGGTTAATCTCGACCCGGTACTGCCTGACTTCGCCACCGATGGCAATCACCTGCGCGATGCCGGGAATGTTCAGGAGGCGCGGGCGCATCACCCAGTCCGCATATTCACGCACCTGCATCGGATTGACCTTCGCCGGGTCCGCCGGCAAGGCGATCAGCAGGATTTCGCCCATGATCGACGAGATCGGGCCCAGCTGTGGCACCACACCCGGCGGCAACTGCTCGCGCACCAGATTCAGCCGCTCGCTGACCTGCTGGCGATTGCGGTAGATGTCGGAACCCCAATCAAACTCAACATACACGATGGACAGGCCCACGCCGGACACCGAGCGCACGCGGCTCACGCCGGGCATGCCGTTCATGCTCGACTCAATCGGTGCGGTCACCAGTTGCTCAACCTCTTCCGGCGCCATGCCGCCGACCTCCGTCATCAAGGTCACGGTCGGCTTGTTGAGGTCGGGGAAGACATCGACCGGCATTCTTTGCACCGTGAAGATCCCGTAGACCAGCAGCAACAGGGCAATGCCCAGCACAATCAGCCGCTGCTTCAAGCTGGTGTTGATGATGAAATCGAACATGCCTAGCGCACCTGTGCCAGAAGATTGGCGCCCACGCTGACGACCCGCTCACCACTCGCGATACCCGCCGTTAAAACCACCGTGCTGGCGTCCAGCGGCTGACTGCTCACCTTGCGCGGGCCAAAGCGCTCGGCACCCAGATGCACCCAGACCAAGGTATCGCCGGCGCTATTGCGCGACAACGCGGCTTGCGGCACGGCCACACCCTTGGCGGTGCGCAAGGTCCTGGCAATCACCTTCACCGGCTGGCCAACGGCCACCGGGGCATTCTGGGCTTTGACCCGAAACAGCAGCGGCAAGGCTTGTTCGCGCAACTGGCGGCCACCGCCAACAAACTGCAACTCCAGGGCCCCACCCGGCAGCGGCACGCTGGCGCTGGTGATGCCATCCACCAGCGCCGGATCGTAAGCCAGCGCTTCGACGGCCAGCCGGGCCGGATCAACGATCTCGAACAAAACCTCCCGCGCTTCGACCACCTGGCCGTTCACCACGCTGGTCGCGCTGATCACGCCCGACACCGGCGACACCAGAGTATCGACGTCGCCCAGACTGCCACCCACGGCGGCGCGGCGCTGCTTTAAGGCAATCATCTCAAAACGGGCGGCCTCAATCTCTTTTTGCGGCACCGAACCTTCAAGCTCGGCATAACGCGCTACCTTGCGTTCTGCAATGGCCAGCTGCGACTCCAGTTCAGCCAGGGCGGCGCGCTGGTTGCCGCGCTCCAGACTGCCGACCGCCGGCCGCAGCCGGAGCAAGACCTGCCCTTTGGACACCTTCTGACCCAGGGTCGGCAAGCCCTTCGGCCCGGCCTCAATGCGCCCAGCCTGGCTGGCCTGCACCCGCCCGCTGGCGTTGGGGTCGGCAATCACCCGGCCGTTGAGCTCGACACTAATGGCCAAGTCACGCGTTTCGGCTAACACAGTGCGAACGCCGAGTTGGCGTTGCACCGCCTTGGGCACAAACAGACTGCCGTCCGGCAGCCGCTGGGCTGAAATCACCTCCATTGGCATGGCGCCGACAGACTGGGCGGCAGGCTTGTTGTCCTGGCTGTGATCCTCTTCACCGTGGGCCCAGGCTTGCGACCCGCTCAGGCACAGCAGGGCGATCGCCAGAACAGCGGCAAGAGAACTTGTATTACTTCGCTTCATTCAATGCTTTCGTTTCAGGGCTCATTCCTTGCGGCTCTGCCGGCGGCCGCGAATCGCAACCAGCGCAACGGCGGCGAGCGCCAGTGCGGCGGCACCCGGCCACACCAGCCGCTCGCCCCAAAAACGCGTGCGCTGGGTACCGACACCTGCCGCACCGGCGGGGCCCACTTCCAGCGTCGCGTTCATCAGATCGGCGCTGTCACCGGCCTGCACCGTGATCGTCAACGGGTGCTTGCCCGGCTGGGTCAGCAACTCGACCGGCACGGCATACACCGCCCGCGACACCTCGGTGGCCACGGCCTTCCAGGCCCCGCTTTCGACCTCGATCTGCGCCTGGGGCACGGGTGCATTGGTGCCGAACTGGTCCAGGTAAATCGTCAGCACCTTGCCATCAAGCACGCCGACCAGCTCGAACAGATCGGTCTCGGTACTCAGACGCGGCGAAGCTGTGGCCACCGGCGCTGGCCCAACAGGCACCGGCGCCGAATGGGTATGCCCGTCACTGCTGTCGCCACCGGCCCAGGCCGTCAGGGCGAAGAACAGGGGCACGAGCCCAGCTCCGAGGAATTTCCAAGTGAACGCGGTAGTCAAGGCAGAGCTCCCAGGGATTGATTCAGGCGCGACAAGGCCGCAAAACGGGCGATTTGCTGCCTGCTGAAAAGGGCTTCGGCCTCGAATGCGGCGGTGCGGGCGCGCAGCAGGCTGGCCAGGTCCGACTCCCCCAGTGCGAACGATTTTTCATTCAGGCGCAGCGTATCGGCCGTCAAGGCCCGGCGCTCCTGTGCGCGGGCCAATTGCTGTTGTGCCGCGTCCAGATTCAGCCGGGCGCGCGCTGCATCAAGCTCGACGCGTTGCTGTTCCAGCGCCAGTTCTGCGTCGGCTTGCGCAGCTTCCACCTGCGCTGCCGACGTTTCCTGGCGCACGCGGGCACCGGAAGAAAACGGAACGGTGAGCTTGACGCCCACCATGTTCGCGTAGGGTGCGTTGAGGTCACCGCGATCGCGCACCACCCGCAGCGCCAACTCGGGTGCCTCGCGGCGGTTTTGTTGCGCAACACCCAGGCGCGCTTGCGCCAGCCGCACGGCCGCCTGCGCCGCCGCCAATTGCGGATGCGTCGCCACCAAGTCTTGCGCTGATGCGGGGGTTTCTTCGTTCAACAAGGCGGGCGCAGCCTCCCCCGTCAGCAGCCGGTAGTTTTGCTCGGCCTGGCGCAGCGCAGACCGCACCTCCAGCAACTCACCCTCGGCGGCCAGGCGCTCGTTCTGCGCCAGATTCGAATCCAGGCGCGCCAGTTCGCCGGCCTTGAAGCGACGCAACACGTCCGCCTCCAGCACGCGGGCAGCGGCGTCGCGACGCTCGCCCAAGTCCAGCGCCTGGCGTGCCAAGGCCAGCGCCCACCAGGCATCGCGCAACTCACCGGCGATTTGCAGGCGCAGCGCGGCGCGCCGTGCGGCCACTTGCGCTGTAGCGCCACCCGCCTCCAGCCCGCGTGCGGCCCTTTGCCCCGGCAACCACAGCGGCACAGCCAACTCAAGCTCCCACTCATTCTTGCCGCCGTTGGCGTTGAACCGGTCCGTCAGATTGGACAGCGACACCGAAGCCGGTCCGGGCGTCAGGCCCGCCGCCAACTCGGCCCGGGCCTGGGCCTCGGACTCACGCGCGCTGAAAACCGCCGCCTGCGGATGACGCGTCCAAGCTTGCTCCAGGGCGCTGCCCAGAGTTTGGGCCTGGCTGGACATGGCCAGCAACAGTCCGGCAGCCAACACCATGACCCGGTTCGGCCAGCCCGACTCGGGAGGGCGATGGCGAGCTGCGCAAACAAAGTCAGGGAGCATGTGTCTTTTCTCGGAAAACTGATTGCGTGCAGTGTGCGCAATCGCCCCCAACAAAAAAGTGACCGCAAGATTACATTCCTGTTATCTGGGCCCTGCAGCGGCGCACTCCTGGCGTGACCCCCTCCTCCGCACCGAAGTTTTTTCTTGGAAAAAATGCCATTTCAAAGCGAAATCCGAGAAAACAGAGGAAAAATTTGTCGAAAGACGGGTTGGATGACGAAAGATTTTGACTTGAGGTTCAAGGGCGATCCGTTCATCTATCGCTACTGGGACGCCATCCCCTGCGTCGTGTTTGGCCTGGAAATAGCCGTGATGAGCGGGCATGACGATGACACGGAGGAGTTCGACGGCGTCCCGACCTATCCAATCATATGAAGGTGCCAGCATCTGGCAAACAGTCTTGGCACTGGCCATTATGTAGCAAGGGATGTGGAATAAGAGCGCTGTGGTTGACGACAATTATCTTGACCGCCGTGTTGCCTCACGAAGAAATGTTACTCGATAGCTGGTTGACGTTTTTCTCTTAATTTCTCCCTTCTTCATAGGGTAAGGATCGTCAAGCGAGTCAGTCCCCGCCGGCAGTCAAGTCGTCTCTTCATCAGATTTCGGCGAGCATGGCGGCTGATTTGCGCAGGCTGCCCAAGACCGTTTCTTTGGCACGCTCAGTTCGCTATGTCTTGACTCGGCGTTGTAGCGTCCGCAGCTGAGTCTTGCTGGCATACAGGTCTGGAATCATCGCGGCTAACCGCTCCATCAGGTCGTTCGCCGACACAGCGGGCTCAGCAATCAGCCAGCCTTCAATAGTCGACCAAGCGTCGGCAAACGGATCAACCCGTGTCTTCCACCAATGCTTGGCAGAAGGCTGCCAGCTCACTCAATGTCTTCTGAGCAAGCCGGATTTCATGCAGCAGTCGTACGGGGTCGAGCCCTTTGAATTCGGCCTGCAGTTTCTCTTTGGTCGCAGGCAGGACACTGCCGTGGGCCTGCAGCCGGTCGAAAGGCGTTGCCGGCGTGAAGTAGACCTTGTGCACATACGCGCCATCGCGCGTCTTCAATTTCAACTTGAAAGACGGTTGGAAGAAGTTGATGTACAGGCGTGAGGAAGCGTAGAGTTTGGCCAGGACCTTCATGGCTTCGACCTTACTCAGACGGCCTTAGCCAACCAACCGGCGCACAATGGCGCCATTCTTTTGCTCGACCCAGGCCTGGTCGTTCTTCTTGTAGGCCCGCGAGCGGGTTTGCTCAAGGCCAAGTCCCTTGCAATAGTCAAAGACGGTCTGATTCATGAAGGCGCTATCGTCGTCTGAATCCACACCGAGCCGTTGCGAACGGCAGGTCGGTCGCCACTTTGTCCAATGCTTCGATGACCAGCATCTGATTGCGCCTCCGCATGGACACGCATTCGGTCCAGCCGCTGGCGATATCGGTGAGGGTGACGGTGTGAAAAAATCACCGTCGGTCTTGACGCCACCGCAATGTTCGACCATGTCTATCTCGAAGAAGCCTGGCGGCCGATCGCGCCAGTCGGCAAAGGTAGCGGTTCAGTCAAGCCAAAAGGTGCGGTCAGCGCGCTGCCCCAAAGCATGGGGCGGCGCAAGGCTGGCCGTCCGATGAACAGCAACGCCCAGAGCAGCATGAATGCAGCGGCCCACATCAGCCATGTGTAGCGGAAAGAGGGGACGGTCAGTTTCACGACAAGGCTCTCAATGCGTGGAAGGCGGATTCGGCACGCACGCGGTCAATGGCAGCAGCAACCACCTCGACCGCTCGTCGGAGCGGCGGCTGGCTCATTTATCGGCGAGGGCGATGCACGGACGCCCGCCAGCCTGGCTGGATAACCGGCGGCGGTGAGTGCTGAAACCAGTTGATCTGCTCCGGCGTCGAATGTGCCGCTGACCCGGACGTGGCCCGACTGCAGATCGACGGTTACATCGTCCACGCCATTGATCGGTTTCAAAGCCTGGGTGACGTGGTTAACGCATGAGCCACAGCTCATGCCCTGGACTTCGAGATCGATAGTGCTCATATTCAGATCCTTGAAAATTGCGATAAAAAAAGACGTGATCCGAACCCTTATTGGGTATCTCGATCCAAAATGACCTTGCGCTTTTCGTACTCTTCCACGCTGATGTCACCATTGGCCAGGCGTCGGCGCAGCATCTCGTGAGGCGTTTCGCGCGGCCGGTCTCGCCGCGCTGGAGAGTTTCCACGCCCCCACAAGACCACCGCAATTACCACGACAATCCAGAAGACCCACCAATAAGCATGCATGCCAACCATGTATCCGTAGTCATGAAGCATTGGAAATCTCACTATGGGTGCTGAGAACTTGTACCGGTCTGGGCCGCAATAACACTGCGTACTCTTTCGAGCCGTTGGCGCACTTCCCGAGCAACGATGGCCACATCCGGATGCTGGGTGAGTTGCAGCACAGCCACCGGGTCCATGAAGGCGATAGTGACTGAGCCGCCCTCCTCCTGACGCACAACCACGTTGCAAGGCAACAGGAGCCCAATATCAGGTTCGGCTGTGAGAGCACGGTGGGCCAGCGGTGGGTTACAGGCACCGAGGATG
>JAURXM010000016.1 GCA_030654395.1 Aquabacterium sp. | reverse complement strand
GAAAGCCCACTTGCCATCGGCACCTGCCACGCTCGAGCCCAGCAGCTTGCCGTTGTCATAGACCTGAACCGTGGCACCGGCTTCAGCGCTGCCGCTGAGTGTGGGCTTGGCATCATCGGTGACCGCGCCTTGAGCGATATCACCCTTGACGGCGCCCACGTCATCGGTGAGTGCACCAATGGTGGGGGCATCTGGGGCCGTGGTATCCACCATGCCCACTGAAATTTTGGCGGTGGCGGTGCCGCCATGACCGTCGTCTACCTTCACCGTGAACGTGTCTGAGCCGGTATAGCCCGCGTTGGGTTTGTAGACCCACGTGCCGTCTGGGTTGACAGTCACCGACCCATTCGTGGGCTGTTTGGCCGGTGTATAGGTGAGATTGTCACCATCCACATCGGTGGCTTTGACCTGGCCTGAGACCGGCTTTCCGTCCTTGGACGTGGCCACGTACTGACCCACCTCAGGGTCGTAGTTCGGGTCATTCGCATCAATTTTGGGTGCGTCATTGACAGGCATCACGCCGATGTTGATGGTGCTGGTGACGGTTCCGTCTATGTGGCCATCCGACACCGTCACAGTGAAACTGTCACTGCCGTTGTAGTTTTTGTTGGGCGTGTAGGTCCATGTGCCATCTGCGTTGACGATCACGGTGCCGTGCTTCGGATCTGATTCCTTCGTGAACGTCAACTTGTCACCGATGTCCACATCTGATGCTTTGACCTGGCCGGACAGCGGCTTATCCTCATCCGTCAGCAGGTTGTATGAGCCTTTGACAGGGTCATAGGTTGGGTCATCGATCTCAGGCTTGTCGTTGAAGGGGGTGATGTTAATCGCAACCGTGGCTGTGGCCGTGCCACCTTTACCATCGGACACCGTGACTGTGAATGAGTCGTCGCCGTTGTAGTCTTTATTGGGCTTATACGTCCACGTGCCGTTTGGGTTGACCTCGACCGTGCCATGCGTCGGATCTGATCCCTTTGAAAAGGTCAAGGGATCGCCATCGGGGTCCGTGGCTTTGACTTGGCCTGATACAGGCTTTTCTTCAACGGTGACCAAGTTGTAGCGTGCGCTGGCGGGGTTGAAGTTCTGGTTGCTCGGGTCGTTGATCAAGGGTGAGCCATTGCCTGCTTCGCTCGTTAGCGAGTTGCCACCGAAGGCGATCGGACCACCGTCCTCACGGCCTTCTGTGCCATATGCAAATTCTTGTGGGCTGACCGTTTCGATCACGCGGTCTACGCGCAGACCCAAAGCCAGTGAGCCACCACCTCCGCCAGCCAGGCCCACAGCTGTGGCAGCATCTTCATCACCACGCTCAACGGCGTCAATCTCCGCATCAACACCCTTTGTCGCCTTCAGCAGTGCTTTGACACGTTGTGAATTTGGCTGCGCTTGAGGCGTTTCCGGCGCGTTAGACATCGCCACTTGCATGTCACGTGGCATCCACGCGTTGCCATCGGCGTCCGTGATTTGCAGTTGCGTTGCTTGGTCTGCCAAGAGCACGTCACCAGGGCGAATCACGTCACCAGCTTGCAGTGGCCTGGCCACGCTTTCACCTGCTGGAATGACGCTGGCGCGCCCTTGAATGCTGGATACAACACCGCTAGGAACTTGGGCAGACGTGGACATGGCAAACCTCTTGAAACAATACAGAACGTGTGAAGAAGGATAGCGATGAGGCCACCCTGAAGGCATATCTCTCGGTCTGGCATCCGTGAACAAATCCAGCAAAACGGCAAAACAATTGACGCTTTAGCGCAGGCAACATGCGGGTTGATCACCTTGGGTGAGTGTTTCGCGCAAGTGCAAGCGGGCTAGATATGGCCAGACAAGGTGTTGTCGGCATATCTAGCCCGCTATGTAGGCATCCCGTCACATGTTGACGGGGGATTTGGTGACTTAAGGGCGGTGCATCAGCGCTCGCGCAAGGCGTAGGCGTGTGCTTTGAGCACCGGCTTGAGCAGATAAGACATCACGGTCTTTTTGCCCGTCAGCACATCAACCTCGGCCGTCATGCCGGGGATGATCGGCATCTTGTCGCTGAAGTTGGTCTGTTTGGTTCGCACACGCACCACGTAGAAGGTGTTGGTGCCTTTCTCGTCCGTCACGGTGTCCGGGCTGATGTTCTCGACCACGGCGTCTAGGCCACCATAGATAGAGAAATCGTATGCCGTGAACTTCACGGTGGCCTTCTGACCTGGGTGGATGAAGGCGATGTCACGAGGTTGGATCTTGGCCTCCAGCACCAATGCATCATCCATGGGCACGATCTCCAAGATGTCTTTGCCTGGGGTGACAACGCCGCCTACCGTATTGGCCAGCAAACGTTGGACACGACCGCGAACGGGTGATTTCACCTGCGACTTGTCCACCTTGTCTGCCAACGCCACAGCGCCTTCGTTCAAGGCGTTCAAGCGGCCCAGAACCTCTGACAGGTCTTTGCGTATCTCATTGCGAAATGACAGGTCGGTTTCTTGGATTTTGCGTTTGGCCTCTGAAATCGCCGCCTTGGAGCGCGAAGCCTGCGCACTGGCTTGCTCTTTGTCACCACGCGCACGGGTGAGGTCGCGCTCAAGCCGCAACACATCTACCTCAGAAACCGCGCCAGTGGCCAGTAGTGGCTTAGTCTTGTTCAGCTCCTGTTGCGAGAACTCCAAACTGCGCGTGGCGGAATCCCGTTTGGCTTGCGCTTCGTTCAGATCTTGTTCGCGTTGTGCCAGTTGCTGCTCGCTGATGGATATCAACGCGGCCAGCTCAGATCGCTTGGCGTCATACAGCTGGCGCTCCTCTTCAACAATCTTGGGCTCATCCTCATTGCCTTCTTGTGGCGTCGGCGGCGTGAAGCTGCGGCCTTCAGCCAGTGCTTTGAGCCGGGCCAGTTTGGTTTCGAGCGCAAAGGCTTGGGCTGCACTTTCACGCACGCCCGAGGTGGCACGCGTCTCATCGATCTTGAGCAAAAGCTGGCCAGCCTCAACCACTTGGCCCTCTTTGACCAAAATCTCAGAGATCACGCCGCCGTCATACGATTGGATCACCTGCAATTGACGTGATGAAATCACCTTTGCATCACCTTTGGTGACCTCGTCAATCTTGGCCAGGGACGCCCAAATCACCAATGCAGCGACGACGATGATGGCGGTGCGTACCAAGGTTTGAGCGCGGTGCGTATGCGCTGTGCTCATCACGGCCTGTGCGTCCAGCTCGAAGCTGCGCATGCCCGCTGCTTGCGCCGACTCTGCTGTGACCCGTGCCCCGGTCAGCAAGTCAAGCGTGCGGTCGGTGATCGGTGCGATGCGCTTGCGAACGGCCTCGAGCGCGTTGATGATTTTTTGTCCGGCGTTCAGTAAGGTGCTCATGGTGTGGTCCTTACCTTGATCAGGAAGCGCGCGACACGCGGCCAGCAGACAGCGCCTGCATGATGCGCTCGCGGGGGCCATCGGCCACTATCCTGCCTTGGTCGACCACGATCACGCGGTCAACGAAGGACAGCATGGATGTGCGGTGCGTGACCAGCACCACTGTTTTGCCTTCTGAAAACGCCTGCATTCTTTGCGTCACAACCGCTTCTGTTGAGAAGTCCATCGCGCTGGTGGGCTCATCCAAAAGCAAGATCGGGGTATTGTGCAAAACCGCACGGGCGATGCCTACGCTCTGACGTTGCCCGCCAGAGAGCTGCTCGCCGCGTTCACCCACTGGTAAATCAAAGCCTTGTGGATGGCGCTGCACAAACTCGCTCATGCCTGCGGTTTCGGCTGCAGCCACGATGGCGTCATCTTGTGCATGGGGCATGCCAAACGTGATGTTGTCACGCAGCGTGCCATAAAACAGCGTCACGTCTTGCGATACATGGCCTAAGTTGCGCCGTACATCAGCAGGGTCCAATTGACGCATGTCTATGCCGTCCAGCAGCACGGCGCCCTCAGTCGGTTGGTACAGGCCCAAGATCAGTTTCTGTAAGGTCGTTTTGCCGGAGCCCACCTTGCCAATCAAAGCGACTTTTTCGCCTGCACTGACTTTAAAACTGATGTCATCCAAGGCCGTTTCCTTGCGCCCGGGGTAGGCGAAGGACACATGACGGAATTCGATCTCGCCTTTGAGTTCTTTGCGCTGTACATAGCTGGTGCCAGTTTGGCGTTCAACCGGTTGATCCATGATCTTGTTGAGGGATTCCATGGCGGTTCGGGCACCTTGGTACTGCATCAGCAGCCCAACGATTTGACCTGCGGGGGCCAAGGCGCGGCCCGCCAGCATGGACGAGGCAATCAGGCCACCCATCGTCAGTTGCTTGTCCGTGATCAGGTAAACGCCGATCAAGATGATGCTGACCGACACAAGTTGCTGCAACGTGGCTGTGGTGTACATCGCCGTGGACGACAGGCCGCGCATGCGCACATTGAGCGTCGACAAGAACTGGTTGGCGCGCTCCCAACGTGCCTGAATCAGGCTCTCGGCCCCTTGCGCTTTGATGGTTTCGATGCCGGTGAGGCTTTCCACCAGCGTGGCGTTACGCTGCGCCGAGGCCTGGTACGTGGCTTGCGATAACTCATGCAAGCGGTGCTGCAACACATAGCCTGACACCACGATCATCATGAAAACGGTCAAGACAGGCAGCACCAGCCAAGGCGATATCCACGCCATCACAATGACGAAAAGCAGGGCAAAGGGCAGGTCAATCAGGGCTGTAACCGTGCTGGACGCGATGAAATCTCGAACCTGCTCAAAGCCCCGCAAGTTGGATGCAAACGAGCCGACAGACTGTGGGCGGTTCTCCAACTTCATACCCAACACACGCTCCATCAGCGAGGCCGATATCTGCACGTCGATGCGTGCACTGGCCTCATCGACAAAGTGGCTGCGCAACAGACGCATGAACAAGTCGCCAGCCAACACCAAGGTCACGCCTACGGCCAGCACCCACATCGTCTCATTGGCGTGGTTGGGCACCACCCGGTCATACACGTTCATCGAAAAAATCGGGAAGGCCAGCGCAAACACGTTGACCAGCATCGCCGCCCACAGCACATCACGGTAGACAAACCGCTGCGCCAGCACCGGCCCCCAGAACCAGTGGCTTGATTTGGTGGATCGCACTTCAGGCGCACGCTCATCGAATCTGAAGTGAGGGCGTGCAAACAGCGCAACGCCGCTGTATCGGGCTTGCATCTCTTGGGCCGACATGGTGACGGTGCCTTGCCCCGTATCGGTCAAGAGCACGCGACAACTGTTGTCTTTCTCGCGGCTGAGTAAGACGCAGGCCTTGTCACCTTTAAGGATCAAAATGGCAGGCAGGGTGAGGGCGTCGATGTCACTTAGCGCCGTCCGTTGCAACTTGGTTGCCAAGCCAGCACGCCCAGCTGCACGCTCGGCCAAGTTAACCGGCAAGGGGCCTTTTTCAAGCGGCAAACCCGCTGAGAGTGAGTTGCGTGATGCCGGTATGCCGTGCAAACGACAGACCTCGACCAGGCAATCCAAAAGCGGATCGGGCGTGATCAAATCCTCGCGCAGGCGGGGTTCGCTTGGGGTTTCTAAGGTTTCTGGCAGGACAGTCATGGGTGCAGTCGTAAAGTCATGCCCTGCACGCGACACCAGATCGGTGCGAAGGCTTACCGTATATCGGCACAGTGGATCGCAAATTGACCCTTGAGTCGATCCTCGAAGAAGCGCTCCAAGGTCATGCGCACTGTGCGAAAGGCCAGTTGGTCCCACGGAATGTCCTGCTGATCGAACAGCTTGGCTTCCATGGTCTCCGGTCCCGGGGCGAAATCCGTGTCCAGCAACCGTGCACGGTAAAAAATGTGGACTTGACCGGCTGTGACCACGTTGATGAGGCAATACAGGCCTTGTAGCTCGAAATGGGCGCCAGCTTCTTCATCTGTTTCACGGGCAGCGCCTTCTGCCATCGTCTCGCCTAGTTCCATGAACCCAGCGGGCAAGGTCCACAAACCCTTGCGCGGCTCGATGTTGCGTTTGCACAGCAACACCTGGTCGCCCCAGACAGGCAGCGTCCCCACCACGTTCAATGGGTTGACGTAGTGGATGTGGTGGCAGGAGGGGCACACGGCACGCTCGCGGTTGTCATCCTCGGGCACCTTGTGCTCGACCGCGGTACCGCAGACTTGACAGTGTTCAATTCGTCTTGAAAACAGCATGCTGCCAGTGTAGATCAACACGGCTGACCAGCTTCGCGCTGTGGTCACCAGCTGACAGCGGATTCAACTTCAGCGACGTGCTTGGCGTACACACAGCTTGGTCACCCATGGGGCAAAGCTTTCCAAAACCTGTAAAGGGTGCCCGTGGTGCCAAAAAACAGAACGACGAGCCCAGCTTGGGGCGGGTTCCGACACGTTCTGAGTAGTTTGGCTCTGTGCCCATTGGCGCGCCAAATGACGGCGCTCGGGGCCTTGTCGCAAGAGCATTTGGCTTTGCAGGGGATCTCGGCTGACCTTGTTGTGCTCAAACAGGAGCTCGGCCAAAGGTCTGGCCCCCAAGCCTTTGATGGCGCGCCAAGGGCCTTTGACTGCACGCAAGGGCGTGGCGCTGCGTGCCCAAACGGCAGGCCTGCCGTCAATGCGCAAGATCACCTCACGGACATGCCCTTGGGCGCAACGCAAGGCGGCACGCTCTTGTGGCCACAAGGTTTGACGACGCTGGCTGATCACCTGGACACTGACCTGACCATGCTGGCGCAAGCGCGCTGTGAGCGACCCCGGTGCTGACAGCCACTGCCTCAAACGCACAGGCACGGCATGGCGGTGACCAACTAGGGGTGCAACGTGAAGGCGGCTGAGTCGGGGTGAGAAGGGTAAGCGAGATAGCATTGGGGCGGGATCATAGCGGCCTGCGCAGGGTATTAACTAAGGCATTGACCATGGCATCACATCTATCAGCATCGCACACAAACGCATCCTTGCCTGATGGCTGGCTGCGCGTGGACATGGGCGACGCATCACGTGGCCGCGTCATGGCGCTGATGAGCAGCCGCCAGCATGGCGACAGCCTGCCGCCTTATGCTCAGTGCAATTTAGGCGACCACGTTCAGGATGATCCGCAGGCGGTTCACCGCAACAGGGCTGCGCTCGCGCTGCACATGCAGGCTAAACCCGTGTGGTTAACGCAGGTACACGGCAACCGCATCGTGCGATTGACCCATGATCAGCAAGGTGACTCAGAGGCTTTGCACGCAGATGGTGCGGTGACCACCGAGCCGGGTTTGGCTTGTACAGTCATGGTGGCCGACTGCCTGCCGCTGCTGCTGGCCGCGCCCGAAGGCAAGGGCGTTGCTGCACTGCACGCTGGCTGGAGGGGCTTGTCCGGCGTGGGCAGCATGCAAGGCGTGGGCATCGTGCACACCGGCGTGCAGGCCCTGTGTGATGCGTCGGGAATTGACCCTTGTGATTTGAGCGTTTGGCTGGGCCCCTGCATCGGCAAAACACAGTTTGAAGTGGGGGCGGATGTGTTGATGGGCTTTGGTGTTGACCCTGATGACACCAAAGCGCACCCGCGCTTCAATGCGAGGTCAGTTCACGGTGCTTTACAGCCGGGCGCTGATGAGCGCAAATGGTTGGCCGATCTGGCTGGTCTGGCGCAAGATATTTTGGCTGAACTGGGAGTGCGCCGCATCACAGGCGGCACATGGTGCACGGTATCTGATCCGTCAAGGTTCTTTTCGTACAGGCGCGATGGCGTCACTGGCCGGCAAGCTGCCAGCATCTGCTTGCGTTGACGTTGACTTTGACGCTTCGGCTGCTAAGCGGGCTTTGCGCCTTGCTGGTGTCGCGAGCAAATACATGACCAGCGCGATGGGGGCCAGTCCATAGAAAATAAACGTGATCAAGGCACCCAAGACGGAGCCTTGCGAACTGGTGGCTTCGGCCAAAGCCATCATCAGCGCCACATATAGCCAAGCGATAGAAACGATCCACATAAAGCGCCATCCAATAATCGATTTTCAGTACGTATTCGTCTTGAGAAAACAGAGTGATTGTTGACTTTTTGCAAGGGAGAAATGACGAAAGCCAAGGCAGAATACAACATCATCAAAGCAGCACCATTGAGCACACGTGCGCGATCGTTTTCATTAAGGGATTTATGACTGTTTCTCAACGGCCACGTTCTAAGCGGGTTGTCACTGCTCCAGCTTTATCGACAGAGATTAAACATCAGTCGGTCAATTTGCCTGCTGCCAACTCACCCACTCTGAACTCGTTGAAGCAAGTCGTTGAGGTCATGGGGCAGAGCTTGGGCTCAACCTTGAGTTCTCTCGCAGGCATGACGGTGCCGGCAACCCAGCTCAAGCAGATCCAAGAAGACTACATCGAACAAGCCACGGCGTTGTGGAACCAAGCACTGGAAGCGCCCAATCAAATCAAAGCGCAAGACCGCCGGTTTGCTGCTGCTGAGTGGGCCAATAACCCCATCAGTGCCTTCATGGCGTCGATGTACTTGGTGAATTCACGCACCTTGCAACGACTGGCTGATAACCTGCAGGGCGATGAAAAGGCGCGCCAGCGTGTGCGCTTTGCCGTGCAGCAATGGTCCGATGCAGCCTCGCCAAGCAACTACCTGGTGTCCAACCCAGAGGCGCTCAAAAAAGCAGTTGATACCAAAGGCTTGAGTCTGAGCAGTGGCATACAGCATCTGCTCCATGATGTGCGTCAAGGTCACATGTCTCAGACTGATGAGAGTTTGTTTGAGGTCGGACGCAACGTGGCTACGACGCCCGGCACCGTGGTTTTTGAGAACGACTATTTCCAGCTCATCGAATACACCCCCCTGACACCCAAGGTGTTTGAGGTGCCTTTCCTGTTTGTGCCGCCTTGCATCAACAAGTTTTACATCCTTGATTTGCAGCCAGAAAACTCTGTGGTGCGCTACCTGCTTTCTCAAGGGCACCGCGTGTTCATGGTCAGTTGGATCAATGCAGACGACAGCCTGTCCAAGGCCACGTGGGATAACTACATACAAGATGGCGTCATCAAAGCCATTGATGTGACCCGGGACGTCACCGGTGCTGAAAAGATCAACGCGCTGGGCTTTTGCGTCGGCGGCACCATGATCGCTTCGGCCTTGTCGGTTCTGTCAGCGCAAGGCAAAAAGCCCGTGGCCAGTTTGACACTGCTGACTGCGCTGCTTGACTTTGATAACACAGGCATCTTGGATTTGTTCGTGGACGAGTCATCGGTGCGCATGCGCGAGATGTCCATGGGCCCGGACAGCCCACAAGGTGGTGGCCTGATGAAGGGGGTGGACTTGGCGTCGACCTTCTCATCCCTTCGTGCCAATGATCTGGTGTGGAACTACGTTGTGGGCAATTACCTCAAAGGTGAGTTGCCACCGGCGTTTGATTTGCTGTACTGGAACAGTGACAGCACCAATCTGCCCGGGCCTTTCTACACTTGGTACCTGCGCAATACCTACCTCGAAAACAAACTGATCGAACCCGGGGCTGCGACGGTGTGCGGTGAGGCTTTGGATCTGCGTCACTTGGATATGCCCACTTTTGTTTACGGCTCGCGCGAGGATCACATCGTGCCTTGGGACAGCGCTTATGCGTCAACCCAAATCGTGCAAGGTCCTTGTACTTTTGTGCTGGGTGCATCTGGGCACATTGCCGGCGTCATCAACCCGCCAGAGAAGAAAAAGCGCAGCCATTGGACGAGTAAGAAGCTGGCCCATAACTTGCCTTCAAACGCCCAAGAATGGTTGGCTGCAGCGGACGAAACGCCGGGCAGTTGGTGGCCAGTTTGGGCTGAGTGGCTGGGTAAGCACGCTGGTGTCAAGGTGAACGCACCGAAGAAGCCAGGTAACCGCAGCTATCCGGCCATTGAACCCGCACCAGGGCGTTACGTGTTGCGTAAGGTCTAGTTTCATCTAACGGATATTGGAGGCGCTCATGTCAAACACAACAGACATCGTTATCGTTGCAGCTTCACGCACAGCCGTGGGTAAATTCGGCGGCAGCTTGGCCAAAACACCCGCATCTGAGCTGGGTGCGCTGGTCATCAAAGATCTGTTGCAACGCACAGGCTTGGCGGGTGATCAAATCAGCGAAGTCATCCTCGGCCAAGTGTTGCAAGCGGGCACGGGGCAAAACCCAGCACGTCAAGCGGTGATCAAGTCTGGTCTACCTCAGGGGATACCTGGCTTCACCATCAACAAAGTGTGTGGGTCGGGCTTAAAAGCCGTGATGCTGGCCGCGCAGGCCATTCGTGATGGCGACGCTGAGATCGTGATTGCCGGTGGCCAAGAAAACATGAGCTTGTCGCCGCACGTGTTGCCCGGTTCGCGTGATGGACAACGCATGGGCAACTGGCAAATGGTTGACACGATGATCACCGATGGCCTGTGGGATGTGTACAACCAGTACCACATGGGCATCACCGCTGAGAACGTCGCCAAGCAGTACGGGATCACCCGTGAGGCGCAAGACGCCTTGGCGTTTGGCTCGCAGCAAAAGGCCGCGGCGGCACAGGATGCTGGTCGGTTCAAAGACGAAATCGTGCCTGTGTTGCTCCCCCAGAAAAAGGGTGATCCGTTGGTGTTTGATACCGATGAGTTCATCAATCGCAAGAGCAACACCGAAGCTTTGGCTGGCCTTCGCCCCGCGTTTGACAAGGCAGGTAGCGTGACGGCTGGCAATGCGTCCGGCATCAACGATGGTGCTGCCGCTGTGATGGTCATGAGTGCCAAGAAGGCCGAGCAGTTGGGCCTGAAAGTGATGGGGCGCATTGCATCCTATGCCTCAACCGGCTTGGATCCTGCTTATATGGGCATGGGCCCCGTGTCAGCGTCTCGCCGTGCCTTGCAGCGAGCTGGTTGGCAGGCTGCCAATCTTGATTTGCTTGAAATCAACGAGGCCTTTGCAGCCCAAGCTTGTGCCGTTCACAAAGAGATGGGCTGGGACACCAGCAAGGTCAACGTGAATGGTGGTGCCATCGCGATCGGCCACCCCATTGGCGCATCAGGTTGCCGTATTTTGGTGACCTTGTTGCATGAAATGCAAAAACGTGATGCCCGCAAAGGCATTGCGTCGTTGTGTATCGGTGGAGGCATGGGCGTTGCCCTGACCATCGAGCGCTGAACTGTTTTACCAACGATCTAGATCAAAATAGGAGAACTGAATGACTCAAAAAGTAGCTTACGTGACGGGTGGCATGGGTGGCATCGGAACGTCGATTTGCCAGCGTTTGCACAAAGATGGCTACAAAGTCATTGCCGGTTGTGGCCCCAGTCGTGATCACGCAAAGTGGGTTGCCGAGCAAGCCGCTTTGGGCTACACCATCTACGCCTCTGTCGGTAATGTGGC
Source organism: Aquabacterium sp. (assembly GCA_030654395.1). GTDB lineage: Bacteria > Pseudomonadota > Gammaproteobacteria > Burkholderiales > Burkholderiaceae_C > Aquabacterium. The sequence continues at coordinate 22,897 of JAURXM010000016.1, read as the reverse complement.
AGATTGGGACTCTTCCGTTGAGGCCTTCCGCAAGGTCAAGGCTGAGCATGGCCCTATTGATATTTTGGTGAACAACGCCGGCATCACGCGCGACGGTACGTTCCGTAAAATGACCAAGGCCGATTGGGATGCGGTGATGGACACCAACCTCAATAGCATGTTCAACGTCACCAAGCAGGTGATCGATGACATGGTTGATCGTGGCTGGGGTCGCATCGTCAATATCAGCTCAGTCAACGGAGAAAAAGGCCAGTTTGGTCAAACCAATTACTCCGCTGCCAAGGCTGGTATGCACGGCTTCTCGATGGCGTTGGCTCAAGAAGTTGCCAACAGGGGCGTGACGGTCAACACCGTATCCCCTGGCTATATCGGTACCGACATGGTGCGCTCGATCCGTCAAGATGTGCTGGACAAAATTGTGTCCACCATCCCTGTGAAGCGCTTGGGTACGCCTGAGGAAATCGCCTCTATGGTGTCTTGGGTTGCCAGCGATGAAGCCGGTTTTGCCACAGGCGCTGACTTCTCAGTCAACGGTGGCTTGCACATGGGCTGATTCGGTCTAACAGACTGGGTTGCACTACAAGAACCCCGCCGTGCGTTTTGCCGGTGGGGTTTTTTCATGGGCGATCGGCGTCAGGCTGCGGCTTCTTGTTCCATCACCAAGCGGTCCAGTGTGGCGCACACTTCAGCGAAGCGGCCTGTGATGACCGTGCGACGTGCATCAGTTGGGTCTGTCCTGATGCGAACACGTCGCGCGGATGGCGTCAGGACACTCAGAACATGGATGCCCTCCGAGGGCAGGTGATCATGCTGCGGTTTGCCGTTTGTGTTGACGGTTGTGTTGCGAAGAAAAAATGCACGGGCTAAGTGATGAATCATGAGGAGCTCCGATAAACAGCAGTGGAGATCGGCAGGATGCAGACAGGGACCACCACGCGGGATCGCATCACCGGCCTGGTGATGCTAATGCCCGCCACCCGCATGGTGGGGAGGAAATCAGTTCAAAAGCTGGTTGCGGATCAGGCCGACGGCCAGTCCTTCCAGCTCAAAATCGGGGTCATCCAAAGGGACGAGGATGGGTTCGAAATCGGGGTTCTCAGGCAACAGTTGAATGCCTTGGGCATTGCGCTGAAACCGCTTCACGGTGACCTCATCACCTAGGCGGGCGACGACGATCTGGCCATTGCGGGCTTCTTTTGTGCGGGCCACAGCCAGCAGATCGCCATCCATGATGCCAATGTCTTTCATGCTCATGCCTTTGACGCGCAGCAAGTAGTCTGGCCTGCGCGCAAAGAGGCTGGGCTCGACGGCGTAAGTTTGCTCAACGTGCTCTTGTGCCAAGATGGGGCTGCCTGCGGCAACGCGGCCTATCAGTGGCAGCACCAATTGCTCCAGACCGGGTAAGGGCAGGGTGAAGGGCAGCACTTTGCCGCTGCGTGCGGGTGCATCAGACTCATCCGCATCGCGTCTGCGTGTTTCGTTGACGGTGCGCAAGGTGCCTGCTTTCAGCCGGATGCCACGCGAGGTGCCGCCTAGTAGCTCGATCACACCCTTGCGAGCCAAAGCCTGCAAGTGTTCTTCTGCCGCATTGGCTGACCGGAATCCAAACTCGCTGGCGATTTCCGCCCGTGTCGGAGGGGCACCTGTGCGCGCAATCGTTCGCTGGATCAGTTCGAATATTTCCTGCTGGCGGGGCGTGAGTTTGGGTTTATCGTTCGTCATCTCTTTCGCCTTTTCACGTTTCCGCTGGATTGGTGCTGTTATTTTATACAGGACTGTTGATTTGTCCAGTATTTTGTTTGGCGTGCAGAAAACATGCAACAAGTTGTGATTCTTGGGACGGGGGGCACCATCGCTGGCACGGGCGTTGATCCCGGCCGCAGTTGGCAATATCAAGCCGCCCAGTTGACCGTCGCCCAGTTGGTGCAAGCCGTGCCTGCTTTATCGGCAAGCCACTTGGACGTGGTGCAGGTTGCCCAAATCGACAGCAAAGACATGAGCTGGGCTGTGTGGCGCAGTTTGGGCGATGCCTTGCAACAGTACTTGACACGCGATGACGTGGCGGGCGTTGTGATCACCCATGGCACCGATACTTTGGAGGAGACGGCCTACCTGCTGTCTCACTTCGTTGATGCTCGTAAGCCCGTTGTGTTGACTGCTGCCATGCGGCCTGCCACGGCTCACGATGCCGATGGGCCCGGTAACTTGCGCGATGCCGTTCGTGTGGTGCACGAGGCAGCAAGACGGCGGCTTGGTGGTGTGGTGGCCGTGTTGCACGGTCGCATTTGGGCTGCTGAGCATGTCCGCAAGGCGCACACCGCGCAGCTAGATGCTTTTGATGGTGGCGGGCACGCGCCCTTGGCTTTGGTGGATGAGGGTGGTCAATGGACTGCGGCAGCCCCAGCGTGGCCGACTTCGGCTGCTCGGGCTTGGTCTTTGTTGGCCAAGAAGCCGCCTAGGGTTGAAGTGGTGCACAGCCACGCTGATGCAGACGGCTGGCTTCTTGATGCGGCTCTGGCGTACGCTGGCGATCATGGGCCGCTTGATGGTCTGGTCTTGGCCGGGACGGGGCATGGCACCTTGCATCAAGGGCTTGAGGCTGCAGTGAACCGGGCCCGTGCCGTCGGGGTGACCGTTTGGCGCAGTTCTCGTGTTGCTCGTGGGGGGGTGATGAGCCGTGACTCAGATAGCCTGCGCGCGGCGGGGGATCTGACCGTGGCTCAGGCCAGGGTGGCCCTCATGCTTTATTTGTTGGAGTCAAAGTAAAGATGCAGACAGCGGTGGCCGACACATCCACTCTCACTTTTTCTCCCTGTCTGCAGTATCAGGTTTGCATGTGAATGTTTGATGACACGCGCTGTGCTTGTTGGGCACGGCTGAGTTCAGTCCAAATTGAGCCCCATTGCCATGGTCAATTGCGGTGCGATAGCCCACTCGACACTGCCGCCAAGCAAGCCCAAGGCAAGCCGCATCATGGTCTGGCGCGTCAGTTGCCACGCTGCCTCGGTGGGGCCATCTGGCCCAAGGTGGAAGCTATAGCCTAGATGCTCGACACCGATCAGGAACGTTTCTACTTGGATGGTTTTGAAGGGCGGCTTCCCGAGTGCCATGGCCATTTTATTCAACTCCATGATCAAGACAGCCACCGTCCTTTGCCTGTGCTTGGCGACTGGTGATGTCGGGTCGTGAATGCCCGCAAAGATGGCGCTGAGCATGGGTGAGATCGATTCGCCCCAAGCTCGCCATGCTAGCAACCCCGCATCAACCTTGCGAGTAGGGTCGTCAACAGACATGACCGCAAGGGTAATGTCGTTGATCAACTTGTCGTTCACCTCTTGAAGGACGAGGTTAAGCACCTCATCCGTATTGCTGAAATGGCGGTAAAACGTGGGCCTAGATAGGCCGCATTGCGTCAGGATGTGTTCGACAGATAAGCCGTGATAGCCATGTGCGCCAAATACAATGGCCGTCGCATTTTTAATCTGCGACCGGATGACTTCCGTCTCTTCGAATGTTTTGGGTGGCCGACCCCGAGTCCTGGTCATTTTTGGGGACCTTTGTAGACCGACGCAATGACCCGATCGACAACCCAATGCTGGATGCGCGGGAAGTGACGCATGCCCAGTGATGCCATCCAAGCCATTGTTCCGGGCACGATCAAGAATGAGCCGCGCTTGATGCCCTTGAGTGTGCCGCGCACGATGGTTTGTACATCATGCTTGGGAATCGTCAGCGTGTGCGCTTTGTTCTCTGGTGTTCTGTATTTGTCCAGAGCCTCGACCATGGGTGAGTCAAACTCTGGCGGGCAAACCAGCTGCACGCGGATGCCTTGGGGTTTGAGTTCGCAGCGCATGGTCTCTGTGAGGCCGACTAATGCATGCTTCGAAGCACAATAGGGTGCGTAGCCGAACACGCCAGTGAGCCCTCCGATGGAGGCTATGTTGACGATGCGCCCTTGGCTGGTTCTCAAGGCCGGTAGCAGCGCCCGGCTGGCATTGAGCACCCCAAATAAGTTGATGTCCATGACATCCCTGAAGGTTTGGGTTGACAGCTCTTGAAAATGACCCTCGCGCAAGATGCCCGCACAGTTGATCAGCATGTCGATGCCGCCCAATCTGGCGACCAGCAAATTCAACTCGCGCTGGCATGCGGCCTCATCCGATACGTCCACCGCTGCGGTTTCAATCAACGTGCCGCTGCCGTGTTTTTGCTTGATATCGCGGGTGACTTGGTCTAGGTTCTGGCTGTTTCTGGCCACCAGCCCCAAGTGTGCGCCTTGCTGCGCCAATTCGGTAGCCAAGGCCAAGCCTAATCCGGAAGACCCGCCTGTGATGACGATACGGCGCCCTGAAAAATCACGCATGATTTGTGTTCCTGCTTACTTTGAGTTGATGTGATTGGCCGCAAATCGCTCGGCCATGGCGGTGATCGTCAGGCTGGGGTTGACACCAATGTTGTCTGGGATGCTGGACGCATCGACCACAAACAAACCGGGGTAGCCATGCACCTCATGTTGGGTTGAGATCACCGAGTCCGCTGCCGTCTGCCCCATCGGGCAACCACCCAGCACATGCGCGGTGGTTGACAAGCCCAGCAAGGCTTCGCTTGCCATGCTCAGAGGTGCGCCGCCAGCTTGGCGAGCGAACTCGCGCGTGACACGGTTGGCCACTTGTAGGTAACTTGGTGCTTCATGGCCTTTGTTTTCTTGTGTTTTCAAACGCATGTGAAATGGCCACCAAAAGGTGCGCCCAAAAGCCATGCGCAAGTGGTTGTCCATGTCCTGCATGACCGTGAAGACGGTGATCCGTTTTTCCCATTCGCTGGCTGCCAGACTTGATACCCAAGTACCTGAGTGCCTGACGGTTGAGAACAAGGTTTTGACGGCCCTGCGCCACATGATCGGCTCATCCACCATGGGGACGAAGTAGGGCTTCATGAAGCGGTAGCCGCGGTCAAATCGGTTCTGTGTCACATGCGTGGTGTGATCTGGGTGGAAGTCTGTTGAGATCGCGGTGCCATCCGTCATGTCCACGCCAGGCGGGTGCAGCACGGCCGTGATGGACTCTGAATTGGTGCGCACCACTTGACCCAGCGTCGACGATATCTTGGGCAAGGTTTGATAGACATCGCGGTTGCGAAACAAGATATCGAGCGTGCCGATCACCCCGCCAGACAACACCACATGCCGTGCTGTGACGGTGCGTGAGTCTGCCTTGTTGAAGGTTGAGACCAGTGTGACCTTGTATCCGCCTCCCTTCAGTGGCTCAATCCGGTCGGCCTTCATCTCAGCCCAGATCGTGGCCCCCTTTTGTTGTGCCAAGTGAAGGTAGTTTTTGTCTAGGCTGTTTTTGGAGCCGAACTCGCATCCCGTCATGCACCCACCACAAGATTGGCAGCCCATGCGCGAGGGCCCGGCACCGTCAAAAAATGGATCAGCACTGACCACGCTAGGCTGGCCAAAATAGACCGCATTGGGCACGGAGCCAAACGTATGCCCTGCACCCAAGGCCTTCGCCGTGGCTTGCAAAAGATGATCTTGCTCGGTCTGCTTGGGGTTGATAGATACGCCAAGCATGCGCTTGGCCGTTTCAAAACAAGGTTGGAGTTCGCCCTGCCAATTGATGCCTGGGAAGCGGGTGTCCATCTTTTGGTAGAACGCCTGCTTGGGTTCAAGCATCACGGCAGCCCACACCAAGCTCCCGCCGCCGACGCCCACGCCACCAATGACAGCCATGTGGCGAAAGAAGAATTGAGCGAAGTAGCCCTTCATGCCAAGGGCGGGCATCCAAAGCAGTTTCCAGAATTTTTGCTTGCCTTGTGCGATGTCCTCAGACTCGATACGGCGCCCTTGTTCGGCGACTGCAACTCGCCAACCCGGCTCTGCCAAGCGCAACGCAGACACAGCCCCACCGAAACCGCTGCCAATGATCAGGTAGTCCAATTCGTGTTGCATGGCACTCAGCGAGTTTTAAGGTTACAAAGGTGTTATTGTAATTCAGCTGAGATGCCATGCCCCCTATGGATAATGGTCGGCTATGCACACATCAACCCCGCAAGCGCCCACCTTCTGGCAGGCCTTCGCCTACTGGCTCAAGCTCGGTTTCATCTCATTTGGCGGCCCTGCTGGCCAGATCGCTGTCATGCATGAGGATCTGGTCGTGCGCAAGCGCTGGATATCGGAGGGGCGCTACCTCCATGCGCTGAACTACTGCATGGTGCTGCCTGGCCCTGAGGCGCAGCAACTGGCCACCTACATCGGTTGGCTCATGCACCGCACATGGGGTGGCGTCATGGCGGGCGGTTTGTTTGTGCTGCCATCGCTGTTCATCTTGATGACCCTGTCGTGGATATACATGGCCTATGGCCAACTACCCGCTGTGGCAGGCGTCCTCTATGGCATCAAGCCAGCTGTGGCGGCCATCGTGGTGTCTGCTGCGCACCGCATTGGCTCACGCGCCTTGAAAAACCGCTTCTTGTGGGGGATTGCCGCTGCGGCGTTTGTGGCCATCTTCGCGTTGAACCTGCCGTTTCCTTTGATCGTGGCGGTTGCCGCTGCGGTGGGTTACGTCGGCGGGCGGGTTGCTCCAGATAAATTTGCTGTTGGCGGCGGGCATGGCGCGGCGGGCAAACGGGCTGGACCAGCTGTGGTTGATGACGATACGCCCACGCCAGCTCATGCCCTTTTCAGCTGGCCACGCTTCGCACGTATTTTGATCACGTTTTTGGGAATATGGCTCGCAGCCTTTGGCACCTTGATGGCGCTATATGGCTGGGATGGCGCGTTGACTCAGATGGTTTGGTTCTTCACGAAGGCGGCGCTATTGACCTTTGGTGGCGCCTATGCCGTATTGCCCTACGTTTACCAAGGCGGCGTGGAGCATTTCCAATGGGTGACCGCGCCGCAGATGATGGACGGCTTGGCATTGGGTGAGACCACGCCAGGTCCGCTGATCATGGTCGTGTCCTTTGTCGGATTTGTCGGGGGGTGGACCAAGGCCATCTTTGGCGCTGACTCTTTGTTGCTTGCGGGTGTGGTGGCCTCGGCTGTGGTGACCTTCTTTACTTTTTTGCCCTCGTTTTGTTTCATTTTTTTGGGCGCACCTTTCATCGAATCTACCCATGGCAACTTGAAGTTCACTGCGCCCCTGACGGGCATCACCGCCGCAGTGGTGGGTGTCATCGTCAACTTGGCCGTGTTCTTTGCGTACCACGTGTTGTGGCCTGCGGGATTTGGTGGGCATTTTGATTGGACGTCAGCTTTGATTGGCGTGGGTGCAGCATGGGCGCTATTGCGCTTGAAGACCGGTGTGATCACCGTTGTGGCCGTCAGTGGTTTGGCTGGTTTGGCGTGGACCTTGGTGCGTACGCAGCTGCTTTAACTGGCGTGTGCGGTGTGTGTCAGGCCAGTTGAACACCCACTCATTTAACTTAAATGAACGAAAACCAAAGAGCGGCTTCAATTCAGCACGCACGTTCAGGTTTAACCGATGTTTATGTTTTGAAAAACCTGCTTTTTTAGAACTGTTGGGGCGATCAGACTGCGCTTGCTTCCCCCAACTTGGGCAGCTGATTCGAATCAACCCCTACTAGGAACACACTATGCAATGCCCAACCTGCACCAATACCGCACTTGTTATGGCTGAGCGTCAGGGCGTCGAGATCGACTACTGCCCGAAGTGCCGAGGTGTGTGGTTGGACCGCGGCGAACTGGACAAACTGATCGAGCGCTCATCGCCGATGGCGCCAGCCCACAGCTCGGCTGCGCAATCACAGCCGCATTTCGCGGATTCTGACTATGAGCACAGACGTGGCCCTCAGGGCAACCGCAAGAGGTCGTGGTTGAGCGACATCTTCGACTGACCCGAGCCCATCAACCACTAAGGGAGCATTCTGATGCGAGCCTATCCCGTGAACAGCCCGCAGGCCGCAGCCCGCATCGTCGCGCTGACCGTGGTCGCAGATGGCAACATCGGCTTAACCGAGATCAATTTGCTTGATAAACTTGCCGTCCATGAACAACTGGGCCTACCTCGGCATGAATTTCAAGCGTTGCTCGACACCTTTTGCGAAGACTTTCTTGCGAGCGGTCAGGTAAAGGGTGCAGACGTCTGCCCGGTGGATGAGCGTACGCTGGCAGACCTGATGGGTGAGATACAAGACCGCGGGTTGCGGCTCAAGTTGCTTCGTTTGTGCGTCGCACTTGCTGAATGCGACGCACATGTTGCGGAGGGCGAATCGATCGTCCTCGTCGCCGCAGTTGAACACTGGGGCTTGCATCGCGAGATGCTACCTTCATAGATTAAAAATCTGTACGTTTTACGGTAAATCACTTCCAAAGGCAGTTATGCAATCCATTGGTTCGCCACTCATGTGGTCCTTGTTCGTGGCGTTTGTGTTCGTTGCGCTGTTGGTCGATTTCTTTGCGATGAGCAAACAAGGTGCACACCGCGTCAGCACCCGAGAAGCTGCCACCTGGTCGCTTGTCTGGGTTGGTGTGTCCTTAGCCTTCATGGGCTGGCTGTGGTGGCACCTCGGTGGCGCAGGCACGGATGAGTCCGCCCGCTCGCTGGCCAATGCCAAGTCGCTTGAGTTCCTGACCGGATACCTTATCGAGAAGGCGCTTGCAGTCGATAACATCTTCGTGTTTCTGATGTTGTTCACCTACTTCGCGGTGCCAACCGAGTTCCAGAAGCGCGTACTGATGATCGGCATCCTAGGCGCTCTCGTATTACGCGCGGCGATGATCCTCGTGGGCGCTTGGCTGATTGCGCAGTTTCACTGGATTCTCTACGTGTTCGGCGCGTTCTTGCTTTTTACTGGCATCAAGATGTGGTGGGCCGCAGGCCAAGAACCTGACTTAGACAACAACCCCGCACTCAAGTGGATCCGCGGCCGCTTCAAGATCGCGCCTGAGTACGACGGTGAGAAGTTCTTCACTGTGGTGGGCGGCGTCAAGATGGCCACGCCGCTGCTGGTGGTGATCTTGCTCATCGGCATTGTCGACATCGTGTTTGCGGTTGACTCGATCCCGGCCATCTTCGCGATCACGACCGACCCGTTTATCGTGCTCACCTCCAATGTATTCGCCATCCTGGGCCTTCGCGCGATGTATTTCCTACTCGCCAACATGCACGAGCGCTTTCACCTGCTCAGCTATGGTCTGGCCATCGTGCTGGTGTTCATCGGCGCCAAGATGTTGCTGATCGACATCTACAAGATCCCGGTGGTGTTTTCGCTTGGCTTCACCGCGGTGACGTTGGCCGTGACGATGATTCTGTCTCTCAAGATACCACCCAAGGGTACACCTGGCGGCGCGTATCCCTTTGGTGCAAAAAAGGAGGACGAGCAAGCATAGGAGCGGGGGGCGCAAGGGCGTCGTCGTCACCCCATCGTCAAGCTCGGCGCAAGCACAGGTTTGTTTGTGGGTCGGTACGCTTACCAGATGAAGTGCTGTGCATATCAAGCTTGGATGTGATCTAGCAACCAATGGGTAAAAACGGCATTGCGAGGGCCATTGAAAACCATGTGACCAGAGGGGCGGTCTGTGGTGATCTTGAAGTCGGCTAATGCGTGTAAACGACGCAGTGCATAAGCGGGTATCAGTCGATCTCTGCCCCCCAAATACAAACGAACCGGGCACCTCAGTGCAGGCCAATCCATGCGTGTGCTTGCGCTTTTATCCAATGGCCAAAAAGCGATCTGCAGTAGCGCCTTGCCGCTTTCGGGCTGCAATGTAGTCATCAAGGCGAGGCGATCTGTTCGGTTCATGTCATTGCACAGCAGTAACTTGGCTTCCCACTCATTTAACTTAAATGAACGAAAGCCAAAGAGCTGCTTCAATCCAGAACGCAGCAGCCCCATTAAATTCATTGGTGTCCACAGTACAGAGCCTGCTGCTGCGGCTGGACTCACCAGCATCAACCTGTGAACCTGTGTGCGGGCTGCGGCAAGCAAAGCAATCAACCCGCCCATAGAATGACCGACTAAAATCGGAGCCTTAGGCAGACTTTCAATGACGGCAACCAAATCGGCCACATAGTCTTGAATGCCCAAGCAAGCCAAGGCATCGGGGTCTGTGAATCGCCCCCCGTGTTGTGGCAGTTCATAGTGAAGCAGCGTATAGCCTGCTTGCTCCAGCGCCATGGGTGTCTGTGCCCACGTGCTGAAATTGCTCCACATGCCATGCACCAAAATCACGGTAGGTTTTGGTGGAATCGACGCACTCATGCTGCCAACTTGTCACCCGGTTTTGATGCTTTGGGGTTGATGAAGGGCATCACGCGATTCGATACATAGTCCTTGGGTAATTCGCTCAGTAAGCGCTCTCTGAATCGTGGGTAATCGACCGTGATGGTGTGCCTCGGTGAGTCAATCTGGCGCACATCGGGGTGGGCTAACTCGTGCGCAATGGCAGCGGTCAGGTCTTTCGGGGGGGACCACTTGCCCACCAACATGCGAGCGAGAATTTTGGCTTGCAGTTCAGCTGCTGGCCAAATGCAACCTAAGGGTTGAAACAGCCCAGGGAAGGCCACGTTCTTCACGTCAGCAGGCAACATCTTCAGGTAAAGAGGCGGTTTGCCATGTGAGTAGTCCAACACGGACTTGTCAAAGAACGGGTGGGTAATCCAATAACCTGTGCAGCAAACAACCGTGTCGTAGTCTTTCGACGTACCGTCAACAAAATGGACTGTTGTTCCTGCCAGTCTGGCAATGTCGGGCTTCACAGCCACTTCGCCGTGGCCAATGAAGTAATGCAATTCTGAGTTGGCGGTGGGATGTGTTGCCAGGATGGGGTGGTCTGGTGTTTGCATCCCATAGGCGGCATGCTGGCCGGTGTGCAGTAAAACAAGTTTGGCAAAGAGTGCTTGGCTGAAACTTGTCGGGAGGTATTTTGCCAGTTTGTACATGGCGTTGTGGATGTGGTCAGCAGGGCGACCTAGTAGGTACTTGGGCACTATCCAATAACCTCGGCGCATGGATATGTCTGTGTATTGAGAGATGCGGCTGGTTTCAACCGCAACGTCGCAGGCACTGTTGCCCGCTCCAATCACCAAGACGCGTTGGCCTTTGAATGGTGCCGCTCGTTTGAACTCATGACTGTGGATCCATTGGCCGTCAAACTTGCCAGGGTACTCAGGCATGCGCGGTTTCCAGTGGTGGCCATTACAAACCACCAAATAGTCAAAGGTCTCGGTGTCGACTTGATGGCTGGATGCGTGGCAGCTGGTGATTTCCCATCGACCTGAGTCTAAGGGTTCACACTTTTGAACCGTGGTTTCAAAGCGTACTAAGGGCGTGACGCCAAAATGGTCTGCATAGCTTTGAAAGTACACACGCAGCAGTGCTTGGCTTGGGTAATCGGGGTAATGGGCGGGCATCGGGTAGTCGTGGTACGCCGAATATTTCTTCGATGAAATGATGTGCGTGGTCTCAAAAACACTGGAGTGTCCGGAGTCGGCTTCAAAGACCCAATTGCCACCCACTTGGTTGCCTCGGTCAAACACGGTGATGTCCGTCAGGCCTTGGTCCAGCAAATTTTTAACCACAGCAATGCCACTGGGGCCTGCGCCAATCACAGCAATTTTCATCTTCATGTCTCCGCATCAATGGAGGAAGCATTGCAACAACGATGAGGCAGCTTGTGAATGGGCAGATAGGCCATAATTCATTATATTTTCGGCCATGCGGGTATGTCTCTAATGCGATTTTTCAATGTTGAGAGTGTCCGGTTGATGTGTCAGTTGATGCGTGAAATGGGGTGTGACCCTGCTCCTGCACTCAAGGCGGCGGCACTCTCCGAGCTCATGCTCAATGACCCATCGGTCAGGCTATCCGGCGCGGCTGAATTGGCGTTCATTCGCCAATACCGTGAACAACTCAGCCATGTCGATCAGTTGGCGGTTGCGACAGGCAAGCGCTATCACTTGGCTGTTTTCGGCGCGTTGGGTGTGGCCATGCTGACAGCAAAGACGCTGTGGGACAGCATCCAAGTGGCCATGCGCTATCAAGATTTGAATTTCTCTTGGTGCCGCTTTGAGGCCCTGAACAGTGGCGATGAACTCGTGATCACCATTGACGCAACGCAGGTGCCCAGTGATTTGCGGGATTTTTTGGTGTGTCGAGACATGGCTGCAATTGACACGGTGTTCAAAGATTTACGAGGCCAAGCGATGCCTTACTTGGGTGTCGGCCTGCAATTGCACGAGGCTTCACAAGCGCATGGCTTGCATGATTGTTTGTGCTGTGATGTGGATTTGAAATCAACGCTGAACTTCATGAGCTTCGATGTTGGGATGTTGGCGCAAACCAATTGCCACCACTCGATGACGACCCATGCCATGAGCTTGGCAGCATGTGATGCGCAACTGAGTTTGGATCCCCCTGGGTCGGGCGCCATATCAGTTCAAATTGAGGCCTTGATCATGCGTGGCAATTCAGGGCATTTCAGCTTCGATGATGTGGCAGATCACATGGGTTATTCGATCCGTCATCTCCGGCGTTTGTTGGCACAAGAGGGCTCATCGTATGCGGCCATACGAGCGCAAGTTTTGCGCACCCGTGCCGAGCACTTGCTCACGTCCACCCACATGACCTTGGCTCAAGTTGCTGAGCAGCTGGGTTTTGCTGATGCGTCCAGTTTTTCGCAAACTTTTCGCCGATGGCGAGGCATGGCACCCAGCGACTACCGTAAGCAGTGGCTGAATCGGCTCAGCCGCTGATACCTCTGGGCGTACATGGAACCACCTCGCGCACATGTAGACCCATGTTGTGCGTTTATTGGTGTGTGGTGCACCAGCGCAGTGCGCTGAACCCGCTGGTGGGACGGTGACTTGGCAAGGTGGGGTGCTAGTTCATTGGCACGCCTTATGCTAATGACAAGTAGCGGGCAACCAACTCAGATTGCTTTCAACAAATGGACGCTAGGGTTCCGATTCTTTGTCACCAAGGAATGTCTGGTCCGAGAGCGGCCGGCCAGCAGTTGCAACTGTGACTGCAGGCTCCACGGCGGGACAAAAGCCCGGGAGATAGCACTTCGCGATCGAGGTGGTCTCCCGCGCCTGTTCCACTTTTTGGAGTCTTGCTATGTCTGCTTCTCTCTTCTCGATCTGTCGTTCGTTCAAGTGCCGTGTGGTTAGCGCATGCTTGGTCTTGGCTGGTGTCGGTGCAATGGCTGTGTCTATGCCCGCTGCGGCTGAAGTCAAAGTGGGCGTGTCCGACTGGCCGGGCTGGGTTGCTTGGTACGTGGCAGAGCAAAAGGGGTTCTTCAAGAAGCATGGCGCCGATGTCAAGCTGGTCTGGTTTGCAAACTACACAGATTCGATTGGTGCCTTGTCTTCGGGGCAGTTGGATGCCAACTCCCAGACTTGGTCCGATACCTTGGGTCCGCTCGCTAAAGGCCTGCCGCTGAAAGCCATTTTGGTCAATGACAACTCGGCCGGCAATGACGCGCTGATGGTGAGCCCCAAGATCACATCTTTTGCTCAGCTGAAGGGCAAGAAAGTTGCGCTGGAGCAGTTCAGTATTTCGCATTTCGTCTTGGCCACGGCACTCGCCAAGAACGGTATGAGGCTGTCTGACGTGAAGATAGTTAACCTCTCCGCCGGTGATGCGGCAGCCGCATTCATCAGTGGCAAGGTAGACGCTGCCGTGTTGTGGAACCCATGGGTCAGCCAGATTGAGAAGAGCGGCAAAGGCAAGCCCTTGTTTACGTCCAAAGACATGCCAGGTTTGGTGCCTGACTTGTTGGTCGCTCAAGACAAGGCCATCTTGACCAAGCGCAAAGAGCTGGTGGGCATGATCAAGGCTTGGTTCGATACCGAAAAATTCATCCGTGAACAACCGGCTGAGGCGACCAAAATCATGGCCAAGGTGGTCAACATGACGCCCACAGAGTACGCCGTATTTTTGCCTGGAACCAAGTTCTTTGACGCCGCGGCTAACACGCTTGCCTTTGATGCCAAACAGACGCTCTCACTGTCCAGTACTGCGCCCACCATTGCAAACTTTTTGGCTCAGCACAAGCTGATAGAGGGCAAGCCCGACGCAGCCAAAGGGATTGACGGCAGCTTGTTGCAAGACGCGCTCAAGTAAGGGGGCTGACCATGTGGTCCATTCGGTTGGCGATCTCACGTCGCAATTATGGGGTGTTGGCGCTGGTGGGCTTGTTGCTACCCCTGCTGTCTTGGTCTTTGCTCAGCGCCTATGCTGGTGTTAATCCAGTATTTTTGCCTGGCCCTATCACCGTGGTGACGCGAATTGGAACCTGGGCCATGGAGGATGATTTGATGGGGGATATCTTCATCAGCACCATGCGAGTTGTGGCCGGTTGGGCCCTATCTGCGTTGCTTGCCGTGCCGTTGGGTCTCTTGATCGGGAGTTGGCGTGCGGTGCAGGCCTTGCTTGAACCGCTGACCGACTTCATTCGCTACATGCCCGCTGTCGCCTTCATTCCATTGGTGATGTTGTGGGTGGGTATTGACGAGGGCGCGAAGGTGGCCATCATCTTCATCGGTACTTTCTTTCAGATGGTGCTGATGGTTGCAGAGGACGTGCGCAGCGTCCCCATGGCGCAGATCGAGGCCGCTCAAACCATGGGCGCAACCCGGCTAGAGGTGCTTGACAAAGTGATTCTGCCGTCTGCCAAGCCTGCGGTCTTGGACACATTGCGCATCACCATGGGGTGGGCTTGGACCTATCTGGTGGTGGCAGAACTGGTGGCGGCCAACTCGGGTCTTGGTTTCGCTATTTTGAAAGCTCAGCGTTTTTTGCAAACCGACAAAATATTTGCAGGAATTTTGCTGATTGGCTTCATCGGCCTGGCCATTGACCAACTGTTTCGCCTGCTGCACCGCCACGCCTTTCCTTGGCTGCATGGAAGGTAATCGCCATGAAAATATCATGTCAAAACGTCTGGAAGTTTTTCGGTGAAGAATCGAATCGAATCACCGCCTTGCAAGATGTCAACCTAGGTATTTCGGATAACGAGTTCATCACCTTGGTGGGCGCCTCCGGTTGTGGCAAGTCCACGTTGCTGCGCACCTTGGCCGGGCTGGAAACACACAGCATGGGCGATGTGCTGGTGGACGGACAAGCTATCAAGGGACCGGGGCAGGACCGAGCTATGGTGTTCCAACACTACAGTCTCTACCCGTGGTTGCGTGTGTCGGAAAACATCCGTTTCTGTCGCCAACTCAGTCTCCATACGCAGAACCGCACCAGCGCAGACGTGGAGTCCGCATCAGGACGAGCTGATGCCTTGTTAAAGCTAATGGGGCTGACAACTTCGGCCGGAGCCTACCCCAATACGCTGTCGGGTGGGATGCAACAGCGTGTGGCCATCGCCCGTGCATTGATGGGTAAGCCCCCCATCTTGCTGATGGACGAGCCTTTTGGTGCGCTGGACGCGCAGACACGCGAGGTCATGCACGACCTGATCCTGCATGTGCATCGGCTGGAGCGCACCACCATTGTCTTTGTGACCCATGACGTGGAAGAAGCCATATATCTGGGGCACAGGGTGGTACTGATGGCGCCGCGTCCAGGGCGTATTGACTCGGTCTATGACGTGCCCTTGCCTGCAAAGCGCGAGCAGGATATGAAGCTGTCTCCTGAGTTCACACGGCTTAAGCGTCAATTGCTAGATCGCATTCGTGAAACTTCGGGCATGAAAACTGACCTAGAACAATTAGAGCGGCTCACGCAAATAGCTGAAGAAGGGAGCATGCCATGAACACCACACCTGCCAGCCCCATGTTGTGGGAGGAGCAACTCTCCGGTGGCAACCATTGGTCGGCTCGTCTGCGACGCGGCACTGTGTTGCGCATGGTTGATCAGCAAGGCGGTGCCAACGTTGCTGCACTTTTTTATAACGCGGATCACATGCTGGAGCGGTACAGCATGCCAGACACGCTGAAGTCGCAACACACCGCGTTTTTGACCGCAGGGTACGTTTGTCAATCGGATATGGGACGCGTACTGTGCTCCATCACAGCAGACACCCTAGGCTGGCACGACACATGGTGTGGCGTGAGTGATGCTGCCATGGTGCTCGCCAAATATGGCGAAAAGCGCTACGCAGAACACCACAACGCCATGCATCGCAATGGGCGCGACGGCTTGCTGATTGAGTTGGCCAAGCATGGCCTAGGGGTCCGCGATCTGGTGCCCAACGTGAACTTCTTCAGCAAGGTGGTGCCCGATGCCGATGGCGTGCTGAGTCATGTCAAAGGGCACAGCGTGGCTGGGAGTCATGTCGATTTGCGCTTCGAGATGGACACCTTGGTGGTGCTGAGCAGCGCGCCACACCCACTAGATGCACGCGATGGGTACGCCCCCGCTGATGTGCAACTCAGCGCCTACCGTGCAGAACCCGTAGCATCAGACGATGCTTGCCGCCTCAAATGCCCGCAAAACGGCCGGGCCTTTATCAATACAGAACGCTACTGTGGGGTCGCAGCATGAGTCAATTGCGCGAAAGCACATTGGTCCCAGGCAACGCAGTGCTGGATCAAATCTGCCAGGCGGGTGATCCCTGGATGGCCACAGTGCGAGCCGGGCAAACCTTGCGCATACTGGACTTGGATGGCAACCAAGCTGTAGACACGCTTTTCTACAGCGCCGATGACGCCGCCGAGCGTTACAGCGCAGCAGACACCATTGCCCGCAACGGTCAGCTCTACTTGGGCTTAGGGGTGCGTTTGTACTCCAACGCAGGGCGCGTGATGCTCCGCATCGTGGCTGACACCTGTGGTCGTCACGACACGCTGGGTGGTGCCTGTTCCAGTGAGAGCAACACCGTGCGCTACGGCTTGGATAAGCGTCACATGCACAGTTGCCGCGATAGTTTCATGCACGCGCTGTGTCACTGCCGAGAGGCGGGTGCGTTGGGCTTAGGTAAGCGTGATATTGCGCCCAACATCAACTTCTTCATGAACGTACCCGTCACCCCTGATGGGCATCTGAGTTTTGCTGATGGCATTTCCGCTGCTGGCAAGTACGTGGAGCTGAGGGCTGAGATGGACGTGGTGGTACTGATTTCGAACTGCCCGCAACTTAACAACCCCTGTAACGGCTACAACCCGACGCCGATACGTCTACTGGTCTGGGATTGATTTGCGAAATACATTCAATGCTCATTTGTTTGGGATATTTGAACACCGCACGGGACGACTCGTTGCGCTGCATCACATGGCGGGACGACCCGCTCCATGAGGCATCACCCCCATGTTTGATACCGTTCTAATCGCCAACCGCGGCGCCATTGCCTGCCGCGTCATTCGCAGTTTGAAAGCCCTTGGTCTGCGCTCGGTTGCGGTGTATTCCGAAGCAGACGTCGATTCGCTGCATGTGGCCATGGCCGACATCAGCATCTGCATTGGCCCAGCTCCTGCGGCCCAAAGCTACCTAGATCCTCAGCGCATTTTGGACGCCGCCCGTCTCACTGGTGCCGGAGCCATTCACCCTGGCTACGGATTTTTGTCAGAGAACCCAGACTTCGCACAGGCTTGTGAAGACGCTGGTATGGCGTTTGTCGGCCCGACGCCGCAGCAGATGCGCGCTTTTGGCCTTAAGCACACTGCGCGGGCGCTTGCACAAGCACAGGGGGTGCCCTTGTTGCCCGGTAGCGGTTTGCTGACCGACCTCGCTCAAGCACAAAGTGAAGCATCTCGCATTGGCTACCCAGTCATGCTCAAAAGCACAGCAGGTGGTGGTGGTATTGGCATGCGGCTGATTCGCAGTGATGCTGAGATGGCTCCGGCGTTCGAGGCCGTGCAGCGCTTGGCCCAGGCCAACTTCAAAGACGCAGGCCTGTTTCTTGAGAAGTTTGTGGAGCGCGCACGCCACATTGAAGTGCAGCTGTTTGGCGATGGCAAAGGCCAGGTGGTGTCACTTGGTGAGCGCGATTGCTCTGCACAGCGACGCAACCAAAAGGTCATCGAAGAAACCCCCGCTCCTGGTTTGCCTGAGGGGACACGCATCGCGCTGCAGCAAACCGCGGTGCGTCTGGCCGAAGCGGTCAACTACCGATCTGCAGGTACCGTGGAGTATGTGCTGGACGCAGAGACTGGCGCGTTCTACTTTTTGGAGGTCAATACCCGGTTGCAGGTGGAGCATGGTGTGACCGAGCAAGTGACCGGCATTGACTTGGTTGAGTGGATGCTGCGCCTAGCACGTGGAGATGATTTCCTTTTGTCTGTGCCCCCTCCCCATGGGGTCTCCATTCAAGTGCGCTTGTATGCCGAAGACCCTGTGCGCAATTTTCAGCCCTGTGCTGGCGGTTTGACGGAGGTCGTGTTTCCTGCCGATGCACGAATTGAAACCTGGGTGGCAAGTGGCAGTGAAGTGTCTCCACACTACGACCCGATGATCGCCAAGCTTATTGTCACAGGCCGAGACCGTGCTGATGCGGTGGTCAAGTTGCAGACCGCGCTAGCCGCCACGCAATTGGCTGGGATTGAGACCAATCTGCGTTATTTGCGTACTGTTGTGGCCGACGCCTTGTTTGTGCAAGGCCGGATGAATACCTGTAGCCTTGCCGAGATTCGCTACCAACCTCAGGCGCTAGAAGTGTTGGAGCCCGGTTTGCAAACCACGGTACAAGATCACCCTGGTCGGGTTGGTTACTGGGCGGTGGGTGTGCCCCCGAGCGGCCCGATGGACGACTTGGCCATGCGCCTGGCAAACCGGCTTGTCGGCAACGCGCCCGATGCTGCGGCGCTGGAATGCACCTTAGCCGGGCCCAGCTTGCGATTCCTGCACGACACCGTGATTGCTGTCTGTGGCGCAGACATGGCGGTGACCGTCGATTGCGTGCTGTTGCCACCATGGCAGTCGCACACAGTGAAGGCGGGCAGCGTGCTGAAAATGGGCGCAGTACAAGGGGCGGGGTCGCGAACTTACCTTGCTTTGCGTGGCGGATTGGATGTGCCGTTTTATTTGGGCAGCAGATCCACCTTCACGCTGGGTCAGTTTGGTGGCCATGGTGGACGCACATTGCTCACCGGCGACATGCTGCACATCGGCTCTGATGCGGTATCAGTCCCCTTGGCTAGATTGCCTGATGCGATCGTGCCTGTGTACTCGAACCATTGGGATATAGCCGTGCTTTATGGCCCCCACGGTGCACCCGATTTTTTTACCGAAAACGACGTGGACATGTTTTTCGGCACCGACTGGCAGGTCCATTACAACTCCAGCCGTACCGGCGTGCGTCTGATCGGACCCAAGCCTGAGTGGGCCAGGCACGACGGCGGTGAGGCGGGCTTGCACCCCTCTAACATCCACGACAACGCTTACGCCATTGGCGCAATCGACTTCACCGGCGACATGCCTGTCATCTTGGGGGTTGACGGGCCCAGTTTGGGCGGCTTTGTCTGCCCGGCCGTGGTGGTGGCCAGCGAGCGTTGGAAAATGGGCCAACTGCGCCCGGGCGATACGGTGCGTTTTCGCTGCGTCACTGCAGACGAAGCCTTGGCCCTGCAGGAGGCTCAAGCGCAGCGCATTGCCGATTTGGTGTGGCATGAGCCCACCATTGCTCAGCGCACGCAGGCCGTAGGTTCACCCATTCTTGCGCAGCGTGCAGCGCACAACGAGCAGCCGGCATTGGTACTGCGTCAAGCCGGCGACCGGTACGTGCTCGCGGAATTTGGTGACGCCGTACTGGACATCGCCCTGCGCATGCGCGTGCATGGCCTGATGCAATCGCTTCAGGCGCAGGATTTGCCGGGCATTGTCGACTTGACGCCCGGCATCCGGTCATTGCAAATTCATTTCGAGCCCCAAGAACTCGCACTCGTCGATCTGCTTGCTTGCATCTTTGCCGCGGACGATGCGCTGGGTGATACCGACGATCTGGTCGTGCCCAGTCGCACGGTGTATCTGCCCCTGTCATGGGACGACAGCGCTACCAGATTGGCGATTCAAAAGTACATGCAGTCGGTGCGCCTCGATGCGCCTTGGTGTCCGAGCAACATTGAATTTATCCGCCGCATCAATGGTTTGACTGATATTGACGAGGTGTACCGCACCGTGTTTGAGGCCAGTTACCTGGTGCTGGGCTTGGGGGACGTGTACCTGGGTGCGCCGGTGGCCACGCCGATGGACCCACGACACCGCCTGGTCACCACGAAATACAACCCAGCCCGCACATGGACCCCTGAGAATGCTGTGGGGATTGGTGGCGCCTACATGTGCGTTTATGGCATGGAAGGGCCAGGCGGGTATCAGTTTGTCGGTCGTACCTTGCAGATGTGGAACCGCTGGCGCGATGCGACAAGTGGTGCCCCAGATTTTGAGGCGGGCAAGCCGTGGCTGCTGCGCTTCTTTGATCAGATCCGCTTCTATCCGGTGGGTGAAAAGGAGCTGCTGCAAATCCGCCGCGATTTTCCGGTGGGGCGCTACCCGCTGCGGGTGGAGGAGGGCACTTTCAGCCTGCACCAGTACCGTGGTTTCCTGAGGGACAACGCCACCGACATTACCGCGTTCCGCGCACAGCAAGGTCAGGCGTTTGAGGACGAGCGCGAGCGTTG
Organism: Aquabacterium sp.; assembly: GCA_030654395.1. GTDB lineage: Bacteria > Pseudomonadota > Gammaproteobacteria > Burkholderiales > Burkholderiaceae_C > Aquabacterium. The sequence goes on along the minus strand of JAURXM010000016.1, from coordinate 2,369 downwards.
GCGTGTGGCGGGGCAGGCTGAGTATGTTGGTGAGGTGGAGGTGCAGGAGTCAGCGCTGTCCGCCGAGGACCTTCCTCCCGGATCCCACCGAGTGGCCACTGCCGTCCCTGGCAGCGTGTGGAAGCTGTTGGTGGCTCAAGGTGATGTGGTGAAAGAAGGCGACGCCCTGCTCGTCATTGAGTCCATGAAGATGGAGTTCACGGTATCGGCGCCATGCGCCGGACAGGTGTTGCGCTTGGCCTGCAGCGAAGGCAGTGCCGTCGCAGCGGGCCAAGACGTGGTGGTCATTCAAGGAGAAACAGCATGAGCAAGAAGCCCCATCCATCGCTGAGCATTGCAGCCCTGCAGCAGGCTTACCGTGACGGCAGCATGACCCCCGTGGAGCTGGTGGACTTTGTCGTTGCAGCCATCGGTGATGACCCACACAAGGCGTGGATTCATCGCGTGGACGCCAGTACCTTACGTGCCCAAGCGCACGTGCTGGTTGAGCGCGGCCCTGTGGGGCTGCCACTCTGGGGGATTCCTTTTGCGATCAAAGACAACATTGACCTAGAGGGTGCGCCAACCACCGCAGGCTGCCCCGATTACACCTACATCCCTGCACGCAGTGCCTCCGTGGTGCAGCGCCTGCTGGATGCCGGTGCGATTGCCGTGGGTAAGACCAATTTGGACCAGTTTGCCACTGGCTTAAACGGCACGCGCTCTCCTTATGGCGCCTGCCGCAATGCCTTCAATCCCGCCTATGTGTCGGGAGGATCCAGCTCAGGCTCTGCCGTGGCAGTGGCTTTGGGACACGTGAGTTTCTCACTGGGCACCGACACGGCAGGGTCAGGGCGCGTACCGGCTGGCTTCAACAACTTGGTTGGCATGAAACCAAGCCTAGGGCTATTGTCCACACATGGTGTGGTGCCTGCATGTCGCTCGTTGGATGTTGTTTCCATTTTTGCCCTCACGGCGGATGACGCACAACAGGTGTTTTCCGTTGCGCATGGCTACGACACGAAGGACGCCTATTCACGCCCGGCACAGCCGCACGGTTTTGATTTTGGTCGAGCGGCCCATTGGCGCGTGGGTGTGCCACGACCGGATCAACTGAGGTTCTTCGGCGATAACGCGTATGCACAGTGCTATGCCGACGCGAAGGATCATGCTCAGGCCTTGGGCGCAACGTTGGTAGAAATCGACTTCGCCCCATTTACGGAAACCGCGCAGTTGTTGTATGAAGGGCCATGGGTCGCTGAGCGTTACCAGGCCATTCGGGCGTTCATCGACACCCACCCCGAGGCTGTTTTCCCCGTCACACGCGAAATCACCATGCAGGGTGCTAAACCCCTGGCGGCGGATGCTTTTGCTGCGCAGTACCGCTTGCGTGCGTTAGCGCAACGTTGCGCAGGGGTATGGGCTGATATCGACTGCATCTTGTTGCCCACGTCTCCGACCATCCACACGATAGCCACGCTGCTGGCCGATCCCATCACACGCAACAGCGACTTTGGTTACTACACCAACTTTGTGAACTTGCTGGACTATGCGGCCATCGCCGTACCCGCAGGTTTTAGATCTGACGGCCTACCATTTGGTGTGACGTTTGTTGCCCAAGCCCACCAAGACCAGCCACTGCTGCACTTGGCGCAACGCTGGCAGCGTGCTCAGCAGGGAGCAGCGGCCATGCTGGGTGCAACAGGCCATGCTGCGGTGCCTTCTGATGCCGCAAACGCTGTGGCGTCAGGCCAAGTTCAGGTGGCCGTGTGCGGCGCGCATTTGCAAGGTCAACCCCTCAACCACCAACTTACTAGCCGGGGTGCTCGTTTGATGCAGTGCACCACCACGGCAGCGGCGTACCGCTTGTATGCCTTACCCGATGGCCGTCGTCCAGGCCTGATCCGCGTCGACGAAGGTGGGGCAGCGATTGAGGTCGAAGTATGGGAGCTTCCAGTTAGCCAGTTTGGCAGCTTTGTGAACGGCATTCCTGCGCCGCTGGGTATCGGTAGAACCACGCTGGCAGATGGCAGCATGGTGGCAGGTTTTATTTGTGAGCCCTATGGGCTGACGGGTGCAACGGACATCACTGCATTTGGCGGATGGCGAGCCTATATCAGACAGGGAATGTAAGCGCAGGGGTGGTCATTGCTGTGCGCAGTCTACGGTTGTGCCCACCTCGCCGTACTCGCTGATTAAGCCTTCGCCTTCGACCTTCCAGATCCGACCTCACAGTAGTTGCGGGCGTATGTGACCTGCCCCCTACGGCCATACCAATCAGTTGGAGAGAGGTCCAAGGGTTTGCAGGTTAACTGATCCTGCTTCGTTGGTGCTTGGGTTTGAGTTGCGATGTTTGGCTGCAAATGCAGCCGGAGGGATTCGACCAATTG
>JAURXM010000014.1 GCA_030654395.1 Aquabacterium sp. | reverse complement strand
CCCAACAAGGGGTAGCTCACATGCTCTCCAATGACTCGACGCGATTTCGTAAAGCCTGCATTTTCACTTCGCAAAAAGCGCTTCGTGAAAACACATGCACTATCGCTTCTGGGGACTACTCGACTCCTGTCTCGCAGCGATCGCTCACCTGCTCAACCCGCTTCGCATTCGACTCGTAAACCCTGTCGTCGGCTCTGTAGACACTGTTGGAGAGCCCGATAAGGGCGCTTGACGCTGCGAGTAGCTTGTATTTCGAAGGAAGGCGGAAGACTCTTGAGGTCGTGTCGTAGCACGGGACGAGGTATAGGTGAGCATGCAACTGAGAGGACAGCCTACGAAGTTCGTCCGACGTTTCATCCATGACCTCTTTCTCGGGTACACCTGGATTGGATATTACGTTGGCACGCTCTACGAGCGTGTGTGAGATCAGCCCAATGGTCTTCCTCATGTCTTGAACAGGATCGAGAAGCAGCTTGACGATAAGTTGACCAATCACGAACGTGATGACGCCGGAAAGGACCGTGAAGAAGACAGTGAAGCCCATGATGTGCCTATGATGCCGAACGTTCAAGGTCAGGGACGCTGCGCGACGCTTTATCGCGCAGCGTCCCCTGCACCGCAGTGTTAGCCGCGCAGTCCACAAGCAAGCACCAAGGTTGCAGCGACGGAAACAAGAACTTGTGCAAAAACCAACCAAGCCTCGACTTGAGCAAACGTAGAAAGCAGTCGGCCTCCGGCCGCTAGATCACCTGCCAGAAGTTTGCGATTAGAGCGACGCACCATCAATCGTGCAGGCCAAAGCGTGGCGTGTTCTAGTTCCGTCAGAAACACGGTGATATCCATGTTTGGAGGAATTGGCTGTTCTTTGACTTTCTTGCCAACCTCCGCGTTAGAGGAAACCACTGCGGCAGAGTAGCGCTGCAAAAGATTTAGAAGGACAACCACTGAAAACAATAAGGCCAGCCTGCTAAGCGTGCCAGAGGCGAGGAATTTTGCGGCTGAATCGAGGTTTGCAAGTAGCGCACCAAGGATCGCCGCATACCCGATCAACATCCACCCGGAGAACTTGGACAAGCCCGCGCTAGTACACTCGGCCATTGCCATCAATACTTGGCCAATGTATGCGCTATCGCTTGCAATGAGAGATGGTTTGGTTTCCATGTGTGGCTAATGTTAAGTAGACACCTAAAAGGTGTATATTGATTTTCAATCACAGGTGTATAACGCAACTCCTGCAATCCGTTAGGCAAGATGCTATATTAATCTCTAATTGATAGCAACCTATCAGGCAAACTAAAAATACACCCCTAACGCGTTGATCGAGCTTGGTCTATACGGTGTAGTCCGCTCTCAATCCACCGGAAATATCAAATAATCCGTCCACTTGACTTCGCCGCCCGCCTCATCCGGGTTCGGCAGCATGGCCACATTCCAGCCGCCGCCCAGGGCCTTGACCAGCAACACCGAAGCGGCCAGCCGTTCGCCGTGCAGTTGCACGGCGGTCTGCCGGTTGGACAAGGCCGCGGTTTGCGCGGTCATCACATTCAGCAAACTGATGGTTCCGGCCTGATATTGATTGATGGTCAGGGCCAGTGCCTGGTTGGCTGCGGCGACCGCTTTGTCCTGAGCCTGTTTCTCTTCGTCCAGTATCCGCAAGGCGGCCAGATTGTCCTCCACTTCCTGAAAACCGGTCAGCACCGTTTGCCGGTAAGCGGCGACGTTGGCGTCGAAACCGTCGATGGCCTGCTTGTATTGGGCGCTTTTGGCGCCGCCGTCAAACACCGTCAGCGCCGCACCGGCCGGTCCCAGCGCCCAATAGCGGCTGGCCGCCTTGAACAGAGTGTCCAGGGTGGACGTCTGAAAGCCGTTGGTGGCGGCCAGATTCAAGCTGGGATAATAAGCCGCCTTGGCCACGCCGATCTGGGCGTTGGCGGCGGCGATTTTGCGTTCGGCGGCGGCAATATCCGGACGCCTTTCCAGCAATTCCGAAGGCAGGCTGACCGGAATTGACGGCGGCTGCACGTCCAGCGGCGCGGGACTCAAGGACAGCTCCGCCGGGGTTTTGCCGATCAATACCGCTATCGCATGCTCCAGTTGCGCCCGCTGTACGCCGAGCTTGATGGCGAGTGCGCGGGTCGATTCCAGCTGGGTTTCGGCCAATACCACATCGCTCTTGGCGACTACGCCGACTGCATAGCGGTTTTGGGTGATTTGCAGGGTTTTGCTGTAAACGGCCACGATTTCATCCAGCATCGTTTTTTGCGCATCCAGCACCCTCAGCTGAAAGTAATTCCCCGCCAATGTCGCCTGGCTGGACAGCCGCAAAGCCTGCAAGGTGGCCGCGCTGGCCTGCGCATTGCCGGTGTTGGCTTCAACCTGACGGCTGACGCTGCCCCATA
>JAURXM010000097.1 GCA_030654395.1 Aquabacterium sp. | reverse complement strand
TCTTGTCCCGCTGCGCATATTCATGCCGCTGGTATTCCTCCGCGTTCAGGCCGTAATGCGCTGGCCCCCGCACGAAGCCATGCTTGCCCATCCACATGCCCAAGCCACGCAGGAAACTCAGGTAAGTCTGAATCGTGGCCGGTGCCAGATGCGCCCGTTGCCATACCTGCACCATGGCATGGATGTGTTTCTGTCCCAGGTTGCGCGGATCGGGAATGGTGTTGAATCCTGCTTTGGCTTTCAGGTCACGAAAGAATCGCTGCAGGAACTGGGCGCGTTCGTGCCGTGTCTTGTGGGACACGGTTTTATCCAGCGAGGTGTGCAGGGTGTTGAGGAGTTCCAAAACTTCGCTGATCAGATTCACCCAACAGCTAGGGTAAAAGGAGACAACGAAAAAAAGCCTATAGTTATGCTAGTTGATATTCAAAACGTTAGCTGTATCCCCTGGTAAAAGTTCATTTTGTACAGGCGGTCAATATTAAGACTCCGCCACCAAGGCATGCGCGTTAAGTGGAGGTCAAAACATGAATCCAGGCACGATCGTCCATCTCAGTGATTTGCATTTTGGTGCAGATGGCCAAATGGCGGTGTGGAAGTCACTGAAGGACTATTTAAGCCAAGACGTCCCAGACCTTATCGTTGTCACTGGTGACATCGTCGACTCACCCACAAAAGAAAACTTCAAGCTTGCCCGCGAGCAGTTTGATCAGTTTCAGTCGCGACATCCCCGGAAGTTTCTGGTTTGTCCGGGAAATCATGATCGTCACTGGCGCGGCAATGCGACCGGACCGTTTACACGGTGGTTCTCGTCATTTAAAAAAGCTCAAGATGCCGCGCCCTGGTTTACGGAAGCCTTTGCTGGTCACGTGAGCCAGCCGGACCAGTACGAGGACTTACGGTTCCGTGTCGGCAGCTTTGACTGGTGCATACGATTCGCTGGTGTCGACAGTGCGATCAACGTTAAGTATGTGGCGCAAGGGTTTGTCACCCCGGAAGACCTGCAGAAGTTGTCATGCCTGACACAAGAGACTCGTGACGTGGATGCCGTCTTCGTCCTCATGCACCATCACCTCCTGCCGATTGCGGCCAACGAAAAAATCGCACAATCGGTCACTGGCATCGTAGCGGGTACAACGGTCGTAAATGCAGGCATGACCTTGGCAACCATGGTTCGCTCACAAGTAAATGTGGTTCTTCACGGTCATGAGCACCAGCGCAACCTTGCCAGATATGCGACATTCGGTTCTGGGCAAGCAGAGACGGTCGTGATGGGCGCAGGATCCTCCACAGGTGTCGTGACATTCGGCCATTGCGATCTGAATAAAGCGTCTGCGAATGTTATTGAGCTACGTGAGGATCAAAGCGTTTGGGTGAAGGAATTGCGCTTTGAGGGCGGGTGGTCCGTACACAACGAAACCGAGATATGCATTGTCCCGACACTTGGGTTGCGCCGGAGTAAGTTCTTTCGCAAAGCGGGCAGCGAACGCTTTCCACCGACAAGCGAAGTAATCAAGCATGTGCGATTCACGCCGCAAAGAGATGCGCTGGTTCATGAAACGCGCAATGACTGGCTTATCAAGGGAGGTGAGTTCGGCATCGCGACCCGCAATCGTTCCGGTTTCCCAGTAGAGCCAGAGATCAAACTGACATTGCCGATTAATATCAAAGTAAGGCCAATATCACCGAATGGATTCGAGCGCACTGATGAACCCGGTTGCTATATCTATCGCTTGGGGTTGTCGACGCCTAGTCCCACGCTAGCGCTTCACATTGATATTTCCTATGAATGGATTGACGGAGCCCGACTTTGTCGACAGGACCTAGAACTCAATCCGCAGGGGCAGCGAGGGCTCTTTAGGGAAGAAGGATACGAGTTCGTGGCGATATCGGTCACCAATGATCTGCGCGCGTTCCAGTTGCATGCACATCTGCCCGCCGGCTTTTGGCCCAACGTCGGCGGAGAAAACGTCAAGGTTTTTGTGCAGGACATGTCGAAGAACACGCCTCCTGTGGAACGGGCCTATCTGAAAGAGCATCTGAGTACATCGGGGCCAGGCGTCCTCAGTCTGTCGGTCCCCTATCCAATGACCGGTTTCCGATACTTCATGGCTTGGCAGCTTCTCGATGGTCCTAGCGCGACGCCACGGGCTATGGAAATGAGAGAAATACTTCGAGTCAAAGCGAACGCAGCACTCAATGCGTTCCTCGCCGGTATACAGGCCGCGCCTTGGGCTGACTTGGTATCGGCCGCGCTGTACATTCCGGAAGAGGCAAGCGGGGGTACACCAATGGTTCGACGCATCGCTCACGTGACTGCTGGCCGCGCAGTGCAGCAGATCCCCCCGGAATGCGTCAGCTTACGTGGAAAGGAAGTCGTTTACCTGCATGCTTGGTGGGATGGAGACGGCATCGGCTTCTCCCAAGCTGGCATTCAACCAGATGCGCAGGCGCTGGAAGCGGGAGTCTTACCAAGTGAGCGGTGGCTGTTTGTACTGCCAGTACGCGAGCTATCTGCCAGGCCAGGCGCCGTACCTTTAGCCCTTATTAGAATAGGGATTTCGGATGCGATCAGCCAGCACGGATTGGCAGTGCCTACCGCAGCGGAACACTTCACTGCCTTTTGGGACAAAGGTTTGGTATCATTATTGAACGTTGCGTCCGCATGAAACGAGGAGAGTTTATGCTTCACATTCTCAAAACCGCCCTAGGTGATAATTTAGTCAGAGACTTAGCGAGCAAACCTACCCTGCCAACGGACTCTTCTGGGTCAATTTTTGGTGTTCCGCTGTCCGAAGCTTCGGACAATGTGCGAGCCAATGTGCTGGAGGCGGTGCATAGCAGTGAATACGCTATGGTCTCAGTATCTTCGTATGATTCGCCAGGTAGCTGGAAGCACCTGCGGATAGGCTGATCAGCGAGTTAATGACTTGGACTTGACCCGTTTTCAGCGGCTAGGTAGTTGTCGCCGAGCGGTCAGGACAGTTGACATCGACCAAAGCCCACAAGAAGGGCCAAACCGGCCGCGAAAACGGGCTTTTTGAAGCCCGTTTTCAGGAAGTTCGCCCATCTCGATTCGTATCTCCGTTGTGACGGCACTTATTCAGCGAAGCCTAGTAGACCATTGCTGTAACGATCGATCGCTACTTATTGTCGATGGCTAGCCCCCATAGCAATTTGTGTTGCGCACGGCTCAGGCACCATGCGTCTTGTTTACCAACCCCGAAAGCTCAGTAAGCGCGCCAATGATGCCCTTGATGGCCTGGTCCTTGGCGATCAGGGTCGCGATCTGGGCGGTCAGTTGCTTGACTTGCTCGACGAGTGTCTTGCTGGGTGGCTTGATGGATACCGTGCTGGCGTGGAAGGCGAGCATCTTCTCGTCAAGGAATTTCATGCGCGACCCTGACCACAAAATAAGGCCTTGCAGTCGCAGCGCTTCAGCTTGGTCAACGCCGGTGGGGTTGTGTGTAACGTTGTACAGGGCGATCTCCGCTTGCTGTTGTTTCTCGATGAGGGTGTTGTATTCCTCGTTGTAGATGATGTAGTAGTTCGCCAGGTCGGTCGCGGCCTTGAGCGCATCGTCCGCGTCAGGGCCCTTCATGCGGGCCTGGAATTCAGCCAGTTTGGGCATTTCGTCTCTCCTCGTCTAATTGGTTGCTTTCGAAGCTTCAGGTAAGGTCGTGCCGCCCACTTTGCCATCTAGCTTGGCGTTGCCGGCTTCTTTCTTCTGCGCGCTGTCCATCTGCAGCTTGTCGGTTTCGGCTTTTGTATCCTTCAGGAACTGCAGGTCGAATTGCGCCCGCTCTTTGCCAGTTTGCTGCTTGGCAAGTGCCGCGAACTTCTGCGCAGCCTGGTCCAGCTTTTCCGTGGAGATGGCCAGCGGCGCGTAAGCAGCAGCAATGTCCGCCTTGGCGGCCGCTTCCACAGCATTGATTTGTGCCTGGACCAGAGCCGCCTGGTTGCCGTGCTCGCGCAAAGCATCGAACAGCTTCACCAAGTCGGCGCCGCCGGTCTGCTTCAGCACGGCCACTTCGCGGTCCACGGCGATCCGGGCCTCCGCCGCCATGCGGTGGACAGACCGCATCAACGCTACCCGAGACGCGACGATTTCATTGACGCCTTTCTGGTACTGCCCAAGCGAAGCAGAGACTAACGCGATGTTCATGGCCGTCAGATCGGCCGCTTGCGCGGGCGCAGACGTTTCGGCTTGGGCGGCGCCAGCCACGACGCAGAGATGGACAACGGCAAATGCAATGGAGAATTTCATGGCTGTCCCTTACTTGACGCGTACGGCGATCCCGACCACACCCAGCGCTTGCAGCAGTTGGGCAAAGTCTTGCGGCGTGACACCGCCGGCGTGATAGGCCTTGAGTTGGTCGATGGGCGTGGAGATAACTGAGTTCCACGCGGCGATGGCCGCTTCGGAACGCAGCAGCGATTCACCGTACTCAGTCAGCACCATCTGCAGTTCGGCGGTCTGCTGGCGGTCGCGGGCGACGGTATAGCTCTCGGACAGCAGCGCGAGCGACCGGTAGGCCATGCGGTTGGCCGGCTCGCTGGACCGGTCTGCAGGGCGCTGCAGCGCCTTGGCGTTCTGCAGGTGCTGCATCGAAGCACAGAACACCGCCGTTTGCGTGGTGCACGGTGTGCCGCTCGCCGGCACGGTGCCAAAGCCGCCCATGGTGGCCTTGGCCTTCAGCAGAAGGTCCATCTCCAGCAACGTCGCGTCCCTGGACTCTTCCGCCAAGCTTACGCGCGTTTTGGCTATTTCCTCGCCAGCCGTCGAATAAGCAAGCTGCGCCGTGGCCAGCTGTTTTTCTATAAGCAAGGGCTCCAGGGCCGGCAGTTTGCCAGCCGACTGGTACTGCTGCAACGCCTGGCTAAATCGCGCCGTGGCGCCCAGCAGCGCAAGGCCGGGTTCGGTAGCGTCCTGGCCGGTTGCGGGAGGAAGCCCGCTCATGGCAGCGAGGATACCGTTGATTTTCTCGATACGTTCTTCCGAGATCACCTTGACGCCGGAGTCGCCCAGATTCTTCAGCTTGGCCAGTGCTTCGCACAAGTTGTTCTTCTTGTCTGCGACCGACCCAGTAGCAGCTATGGTGGCGGAAGTCGCTTTCACCGCAGCAGTGGCGGCGCCCGCTTTAGGCTGTTGTTCGTCGCAGGTCAGGTCAAAGGCTTTGGCCTCGGCAGTGGCAGCCTTTTGCGCGGCGGCCAACTCCTTCGATGCTTTTTTCAGATCTTTGCCTGCTTTTTCGGCCTCTGCCTGCTGATCTTTCAGGGCTGTTTGGTAGGTTTTGGCCAGTATGGTGGCTCTGGCCAGTTCGCCATTCTCTGCCGCTGTCAGAGCCGCAGTCATGTCGCCGCGGCTTTTCAGCAGCCTGGCGCAAGTCGCGGCAAGTGTTTTGATAGGAGTCCCCCAGGCAACCGAGGTGGGAATCGTGGAGGGCTTGAAAGCCGGGTCCTTCATTACCTTGGCAATGGCATCGGCCGTTGGATTTTTCTCGAGGTCGGCGATCGGTAGACTGCAAGCCGGCAAGAAAGCGAATTTCTCGTGAAAAGTCAGCATTTGGCTTCTGGCATTCTTTTCTTGCTGCGTGGCGGCGCGCATTGCCGATTTGGCCTCCTGCAACTTTCGCGTCAGGATGTCGGCGCCGGTGGGTGATCCTGCCAGTTCCGAAAGCCGCGCATCCACCAATTTGTTGAAGCGAGGTATCAACCCGTTATCGATGGTCTTGCCGGTCGCTGTGCCCGACTCATCTAGCAGCGACAACAAATCGATGTCGCGGCCAGCGAGGGTCACCTTGCGGAAAGCCTCGACCTCTTTCTTCTCAAGCGCATCGAGCATGGCACGCCCGGCTTTCAGCGCTTCGGTGATTTTGCTGGCGTCGTAGTCGGCCTTGGCGGCATTGGCCGCGGTGTCCGCCTCTTTGTCATATAGATGCAAGGAGCCGCAGCCCCATAGCGGCATTGTGACCGCCGCCAGAACCCCCCATAGCGTAACCTTCTTCATGGTTTCCTCCTGAAGTCACAGCGATCATAGGCAGATTGGCGGACGGCGCCATCCCCTATTTGGGGGAGATACGGCGCAGGCCGACATAACTGTACAAAGGATCTTCGCACGACAAATCGACCAGTTTGAACCGGTACTGGCTGAGGGGGATACGCAACATCCGTTCAAGACCTATCGGTTGACGGCCAGTAGCGCCGAGCTTCTTAAGCTCTAAGACTCTTTCCGCCAAGAAGCCAATTGTCGTGCGCATAGAGGCTCTGCGTGTCTTTCTTAGAGCGTTCCTTTTGAGGAGGACTGGGATGTGTTCGTCTTTGAAAATCTTCCACCTGTGGGTCACTACTGATGGCGAGGAATAAAGTCTGTCGACAAAAAATAAAGTCTGTCGGTATTCTGTGCAATTGGCGTCGTAAACAGGTTAATAAAGTCGTGTTCGCATTCACCAGTGCATCGAAGTACCCACGGAAGCGTTGTTGAGTGAATCTAGAGGTCCCGCAACCCTTGCTCAAAGTTGTCAAGTATTGGACGCCCACAAATTAACTTTGTGCAGCCGCCAGCCATCGCCGGTGTATCCACCAGAAAACGAAGCTTGGAATAACTAACCACTGCGCTACAGGCGACAGTCCAATGCCAAATATACGGGGCATCGCAGTAGAGTAAGCCCAATTTAGGGTGACCGTCGTATTGTGCCATTCACTATAAACCGTATAGCCAATGCCATTCAAGATTGCA
>JAURXM010000130.1 GCA_030654395.1 Aquabacterium sp. | reverse complement strand
CTCGAAGGGTTGCCGGGCTTACCGTTCTCGCACACGATCGGGTTGCCTCCGGGCGAACAAGGGTCGACGCCGGTGGTGAACGACCACGTGAAGTCCGCCGCAAGTGCGTTGCCTGCAATATCTTTGACGCCGCTCGTTCCGGCTTTCACCTTGGCCGTGTAAAGTATTGATGACGTTAATGTAGTGGTGGGCGTCAACGTTGCCGTATTGGTGGCCGAGTTATAAGTCACCGCCGCGGCTACAAGAGTATTAGTCGGGTCGCGCAGCTCAAGGGTCGCGGTGCTTAGGGTCGCCGAGTCCATTGCTTCGTTAAAAGTCGCGGTCACGGGCGCAGCCGGGTTAGCTCCTGTAGCGCCTACGGTCGGCGATGTCGATGCGACGGTCGGCGGCGTGGTGTCCGGCCCCGTGTTGCTGGTGAAGACTACGTCCACCCAATAGTTGCTTGACTGGTAGGTATTCGTGGGGAATCCGCCGGCGGCGCCGTACAGGTACACCCCATTGCCGCCGCTCTCAGTGTTATTGAAAGCATAGAGCGACCCGCTGGTTACCCCGTTGGTAAAATAGTTGCTGTTTGCCGAATACCGTCCAGCTGGGGCCAGATATGACGCCACGTAAGTGACGTTGGCGGTGACCGCTACCGGCGTTGCAAAGGTCACTTGCTGCCAACCGGATGCAGTCTCGTTCTGGAATGTGGCACTTGCAAGCAATTGCCCCGTGCTGCTCCACAATTTGCCGATATGTGTGCCGGTATTGGCGCTGCCCTTATAGAAACGAACGCCGCAGATCAAGCCGTTCACAGTGGACCTGAACTTCACCCCGAGTTCGACCGAGGAGGTGTCTGAATCAGCGATGATTGTCGGCGTTGGGTTGCTGGGCCAGATGGAGGTGGTGCCTCCAGAACAGCCTGTCGCTGTACCCGATGCTGTCGTGAACGACCATGTCATGTTGGCAGCCAGTGCGTTGCCCGCCAAATCCTTGGCGCGCGGGTCTGTCGTGCCGCCTTTGACAGTGACCGTATAGGTCGCACCTGCCGCAAGCGCACTGCCGGGAGTCAAGGTCGCCGTGCGGTTGGTTGTGTTGTAGCTGACCGTCGCCGAGACAAGGCTATTCGAGGCGTTACGCAATTCGAAGGTCGATGTCGTAATGGTGGTCGCATCCATCGCTTCGCTAAACGTCGCGGTAACGGTTGTGTTCGTCGCGACTCCATTTGCCCCGGACACAGGGCTTTGAGTTGTCACCGTCGGCGGCGTTGAGTCGGGGCCGGTGTTAGACGTAAACACTACGTCCACCCAGTAGTTTGTGGAATTGAAACTGTTCGACGGAAAACCGCCTCCGACGCCATATAAGTACACGCCGTTTGGACCGCTCACGCCGCTTTTCAGCAAATGTACGGGGACGACATCAACCCCCGACGTACCGAACTCCGGATTGTTTGTTGCGGCGTAATTGCCGTTGGGCGCGTAGTACGAGGCGACGTACACGGTACCGGCAGTGACCGGTACCGGCGAACTAAAGTTCACTTGCTGCCAACCCGTGGCGGTTTCGTTGTTGAAGGTCGCCGTTGCCATTTGCACCCCGGCGCTGGTCCAGAGATGTCCTACGTGAGTACCGGTGTTAGTGCTGCCCTTGTAGAACCGGATGCCGGTGATGAAGCCGTCAAGATCGACGGTGAATTTAACACCCAATTCGACGGCACTCGGATCGTTTACGGACGGAGTGCTTGGGATGGTTGAGCTGCTCCACGCGCTGCAGGGTGTAGCAGATGCGCACGGCTGGGCCTGCGTCGTGAAGGACCAGGTGTAAGGGGCAGCCAGGGCATTGCCGGCCAAATCCGTGATGCCGGTCAGAATCCTGGCGGTATAGAGCGTCGAACCTGCCAGCAAGGTGCTGGGCGTCAGCTTCGCGGTGCGTGTGCTGGCATCGTAGCTGACCGTTGCGGACACCGGCGGGTTGCTTCCGGCTTGCAATTGAATGTTGGACGTAGTGACGGTCGCCGGATCGATAGATTCGCTAAAGGTGGCCGTGACGGTAGGCTGTTGAATTACGCCGGTAGCGCCGCTTACGGGGGAGGTCGAAGTTACCGTTGGGGGCGTCGTGTCTGCCCCGTAAGTCGCGGTGTAGGTTCCCGCTGCCGCCGCCGCGAACAAGGCATACGGAATGCCTTTGACGGTATCGATCGTATACCCAACAGAGCCATTCGGCCCGGTGAGGCCAAGGAGGACGCCTGTGGCGGAGTTTGCCGGCAGCATGGCTTGCAGTCCATTGGCGCCCGCACCCGGTGTAATTGCAAAACTCAGGCTGCTGCCGTTCCACGCCAGCGCTCCGAACGATGAACTGTTGCGGCCGTCCAGCCAAGTCAACATCTGAACGCTCGATACGACCGGGACACTGCGAGCGAGGGCCGAGTTGACGGTATGGGTCGCTTCGGGAATTTGCGGCACATCGGTATGAGCATTGATGGTATAGGCGCCATAATAA
>JAURXM010000118.1 GCA_030654395.1 Aquabacterium sp. | reverse complement strand
AATCGTGATGCCGAAATACGCACCCACCATATAGAGCGCGCCATGCGCGAGGTTGACGACGTGCATCAGGCCGAAAATAAGCGACAGGCCGGACGCGATGAGAAATAGCAGCACACCCATTTGCAAGGCGTTGAGAATCTGTTCGATGATGATCTGCATGGTAATTTGACGTATTCAGGGCCGAACCCCGCGCAGGTCGGCAACGTCGGCGCGGGGTTCCAGTTTGTCTGCCTTACAGCGTGCAGCCCTCGCCCTTGTCGGCCACCTGTTCGTAGGTTTTGAGGATTTTGTGGCCCAGCGTGCCGTCAGCGCGCTTGATGACTTCGCCGATGTAGATGTTCTGCACCACGTTGCCAGTCCTCGGGTCGATGCGGAAATAGCCGCGCGGGCTGTCCACCTGGATGCTGGTCAAAGTCTTGCGCACCTTTGCCTTGTCGCTCAAATCACCCTTGAGCGCCTCCACGGTGGCGAGCATCAGCTTCGCCGTGTCGTAACCCTGCACGTGCATGACATGCGCGACCTTGTTGTACTTCTTCTGGAAACGGGCCTGAAAGGCGCGGTTGCGCGGCGTATCGAGGCTGGCCATGTAATGGCCACTGACCAGCACGCCGAGCGCCGCCTCGCCCATCGCGGGGAAGAACAGTTCATCGGCCATGTAGACCGGGCCCATGAGCTTAAGCTTGGGCCCGCGCACGCCGGCCTGAGTAACCTGCGTAATGAATCGCGGCGCCGCACTACCGGCCAGGAACGACCACACCATGTCGATGTCGCCCTGCTTGGCCCGAATGTTGGTGATGATCGGCGCGAAGTCAGCCGTGCCCAAGGCCGGCCACTCCTCCAGGGGCGCCTTGCCGCCCTTTTCAATAAAGCCCTGGCGGAATGCCCCCGCCTGCTCCCGGCCGGAATCGTAGTTGGCACTGACGGTCAGCGCCGACTTGCCGATGTTTTCAGCTGCGTACTGACCCATCGAGTGATTGACCTGCCAGTTCGAGAACGAGGTGCGCACAATGTACGGGCTGCAGTTCTTGCCGGTGATCTCGTTGTTGCCGGCATTGGCCACCAGCAGGAAGGTCTTGGAACGGTGCACCTCGTCGCGGATGGCCGCCACCACGTGCGAAGCAATCGGCCCAACGATGAAATCAACGTTGTCGTCCTTGGTGTAGCGGCGCACCATCTGCAGCGAGACCTTGGGATCTTCCTTGTTGTCCTCCTTGAGGACCACGATCTTCCTGCCCGCGACTTGCCCACCAGCCTCTTCGATGGCAAGGTCAAAACCCTCCTTGATGGCCTCGCCGTACACGGCAAAAACCTGCGAAAAAGGTAGCAAAAGACCCACCTTCAGGTCTTTGCCTTGGGCGCTAGCGGGCGCGCAAACCGCGAACGACATAGCCATCGCAGTTACCAAAACGGTATTTTTCAATACTTTCATGTTGTCTCCTTTTGTTGTTACCGGGCGGGCTTGAGTCGATCCTGATCTCGTCTGAACTTGAGCAAAAAACAAACAGGATAGCCTGTTTAAATGCCGCCAAACTCAAAATCCAACTTGAAAAAAATCAACCTTTTCTTTCTCAAACGAACCATTGAGATATTCTATTTTTATTTTTTTAATTTCATATTATTGATAATAATATCATATATCGAGATTTTACGTTATCCAACGCGGTATGAGCCTGAGCGGTGTTTTTGGGTCGATCATTTCCCACATGGTGACGTGGACGAAACCCGTCTGCAAATTCTCCAACTTCAGGCCTTCCTGGCCGGTACGCTGGGGGTTCTCTTTTCCGTGTCCGACAGCGATGACGCCCGTTATGCCCACATCGTCTCAGTAGCCGATGACGAACGCGACCCTATGCAGGGTGACCAGCCTGTTTGACTATGCGGCGCCACGTGACGGTGAGGCGCACAACACGCCTGACCGCACCATGTTTACGGGCGGTGGCACAGAAGCGCTACACCGACTATTCCGCGCTGGCCGGAAACCGGATCAGCCCTCGCCCAAACCAATGGGCGCGGGCGCCCGCATCACAATACGTGTGAATAGCCGGTCATAGGCCGGGTCACGCGGGTACTTGCCGGTGAGGGGGTCACAGTTTCTGGCAAAGGCTGCGTCGAGCTCTTCCCAGTCTGCATCATTCAACACCCTTTGCGCGACCGGGAGAATCACGGTTTCTTCCAGCCGCAT
>JAURXM010000112.1 GCA_030654395.1 Aquabacterium sp. | reverse complement strand
TGTTCGGGAGTGAGGCCGGCATCCTGGAGGGCGGCTTGCATCGCCGTATAGGCGCAGGCGCCGTCGGGGCGTGGCGCGGAAATATGATAGGCATCGGAACTGGCTCCCACACCGAGCAGGGCGATGGGGGCAGGCTCCCGGCTCATCAGGAACAAGGCCGCACCTTCCCCGATGACCGTGCCGTCGCGGTTTTTGCTGAACGGATTGCACCGGGTATTGCTGACTGCACCCAAGGCGGAGAAGCCCTCTAAGGTGGTGCGGCACAAGGCATCCCCACCGCCAACTAGCACTGCATCACAGACATCCAAGCGCAACAGGCGGCGGGCTGAGGCCAACGCGTTGGCGCTGGACGAGCAGGTCGTCGAAACGGTGTAGGCCGGGCCTTGGATTCCTAGATAGCTGGACATAAACTCCGCCGCACCGCCCAATTCCTGCTGCTGGTAATGGTAGGTGGACGGCAACTGTCCTGTTTTTTGCAACTCGCCAATGGCCTGCTCGCCTTCGGCGATTCCGGAGGTGCTGGTGCCTAGAACTAAACCGATGCGGTCTGCCCCGTAACGTTCGATCATGTCCCTGACGGACGCTTCGATTTGTCCCAAGGCCGCCAGCAGGATACGGTTGTTGCGGCAATCGTAGCGTTGCAGGCTTTGCGGGATAGTGGGGAGGGCGATGCGCACACAGAGCGAGGGAATGTCTGAACTCAGCCAGGGGGCAGGAACCGCTTCCGGACACTGGCCCGAGAGCCATGCGGACAGCACTTCGGTCTTGTGGCTACCCAACGCGCAGACTATCCCTAAATCATTCAGATACAAAGGCTTGTATCCCAAGCGTAAACGGCGTTCACAAAGGCGGGCAGCTATCGGCGATGGCCTCGATCTTCTTGCTGCAACGTTGGGTCATCGGGTTGGTCTCGTCCCAGGCAAACCCGGCGAGTATCGAACAGATCATGGCTTTAATGTTAGCCAGCTGGCGCTCTTCAAAAATAAGCCGCTGGAAGCGCCCGTCGTACCAAGCTTCCACATAGGCGCGGAATACTTCGATGCCCCTGCGCAAAACTTGCTCATAATCGGCCTGCCAATCCACCGGTAAACCGCGCAAGTGTCTGTCCACGAGGGGGACCGCTACGGATGCGGACTTCAAGGCGATGGTGACGCCGGAGGAAAACACCGGATCGAGGAACTCCCCGGCATTGCCCAGCAAAACAAAGCCGTCGCCATACAAGTGCGTGACATCGGCGGAGTAGCCGCCGATCCGGTTGACCGGGGT
>JAURXM010000108.1 GCA_030654395.1 Aquabacterium sp. | reverse complement strand
TTTACAAGATAACGATAGCGATGTACGCCGAGCAGCGGTTCAAGCTTTAGCTGAAAATTATCATGTTCACGAAGAAACTTTTCCGCTGTTAAAACAGTGTTTACAAGATAACGATAGCGATGTACGCCGAGCAGCAGTTCCAGCTTTAGCTGAAAATTATCATGTTCACGAAGAAACTTTTCCGCTGTTAAAACAGTGTTTACAAGATAACGATCGCGATGTACGCGAAGCAGCGGTTCAAGCTTTAGCTATTTTAAAATATGATAACAGTATCAAAAAAATGTTATTGTCAATTGACTTAGATAATCGACCTCCCTGGCTTGATCCTATTGAATCTATTACTTTAATCAGGATAGAAAAAGTAGCAAATAAACTAAACCTTAGTCCAGAGCAAATTTACCAGTATTACCAAGAAATTTCTGTTGATATTCCCTTACAATTGGAATGGCATAATAAAAGCGCACCTTAGTCTCATTCGCTTAATAAATTTATAAAGCCTTCTAACAACATAAAACTTACTATTTTGAGTAATGAATCTCCAGATTCAAGAATCTTGCTATAATTTCTTGATGTTCCTTTTAAATAAATTTAGACTTACAATTCAAAATTGACACTGAAATAGCATAGGTAAACAGTAAATGACTGATATATCAGAAATAGACCAAGGTTCGATTCCCGCCGCCATTTGAAATCCCAACCCTGATCGGTTGGGATTTTTTTTGCCCGGAGCGCCAGTGTTGGCGCGGTTCCGGGCCATTGCCTCGTGCGCGGTACCTCCACGACTGCGCCAGTTTCTGCACTTTTTCAGCCTCTCTCCTCGCTCGTTTCTCTGTTTGCCTCGCGAGCGCTTTCGACCCCGAATCCAGTATTCATGCGGGTTTACGCGACGCGGGTTGGGAATGGTGTTGGCGTCAACATCATGAGTCGCGCCAGCACCGGGTTGTATTTGACCGGGCATCTTGCAGCTCGCAAAACTGCCGGAAAGTTTCGGCGTCGACGGTGAATAGAAGTTGATCCTGTGGTTCCTTGGTCTGCTGGCTGTTATTCATCATTCCAACCCCTTCAGTGACGCCATGCTGGGCTGCAGTCGCCCGGTAGCAGGTTCGGCCTCTTTCAGTAGCTGATCCCAATCGTCGGGTGGGTGACCGCTGGCGAGCATCTTCCGAAACACCCGGTAGGCATCGTCCCCGCTTTCATGTGCACGCTTCGTGTCCTCATCGTTGACCCAGGCCAGCACGATCACTTTGCTGGGCGCGTGGTAGCGAAAGAACAAGCGGTACTGCTGGAAAAACTTGGCCCGGAACCAGTGCTTGTAGTCGTCGCCGAGCGTGTTGCCTTGTCTGTACTCCGGCCTCGTCGGGTCTTGCGGGATGACATCGAAGGCCAGTTTGGCGATTGCTGCCAGCCTCTTGGTGCCGTTCTTCCTTACATACCCGACGGGGTCTCTTTCCTTCAGACCCTCGACCTGCTGGACGATGGCCTCAAGTTGCGCGAGAAACAGCGGGTGCGCGAAAACCGTCCAACCATGGATGAGCAGGGGTTCGGGCTTGCTTGATCTCATTCATCGTCCGCAGACAAGGGCGCATCGAGATCAACCACGATGCCGCCGGTCAGCGATTGGATGCGCTGCACGAAGGTTGCATCGATGGCTTGCAGGCGCTCCGGATGGCTGGCGATGTCACGCGCCAGGAAGCCCAAGAACTGACCGAGCACCGGGTCGTCAACTTCGGTGGCCTCGACGCGCGTCAGCACGACTTCGCCGCCGGGGCGGATCGTGTATTGGATCTTGTCGCGCTTGCCGAGTCGAAGGGCGCGGCGCACCGTCTCCGGCACGGTGGTCTGGTAGCGGTCGGTCAGCGTGGATTCGACTTCGAGGGTGGCCGCCATGGCGTTCTCCAATCAAAGAGGGGATGCCGTGTATGGTAATGCAATCGCCTTGCCATGGCAATGCAAATGCATTGCCGGTTGATTGGGGCCGAGCAGCCGCAAGGTTGAGTGCCGATTGGTAGCCAGTTTCAGACATCGAAACCTGCTCTCCGGGGTCGTTCCTGTTCGGACGGATGTCCACGGAAACGGCCAAATGACCCAAATCCGGGACGGGAGACTTGCGGACGGACTACTATTCAGATGACGGACGCGGCTTCCCGTTGGTCAGATTTGAATCGGCTCCGACACATAATTGAACATGCCTTTACACGATCAAGCTGAGAATGATCTACTGTCGTTTCGCACAGTGACCCATTGGGTCCGCGCTGCGGCTGTGTGTGACATCGATTTGCTTAGCATCCTTCGCCAAGCGGGTGTCGAGGGCTTGCTGACCCAGCCGCAAACGGCCGAGATACAGCGTGTGCGCTTGGAGCGCATCATGCACAGTTGTGTGAAGGCTACTTGGGCGCGCGGCGCCGGCCAGCACTTCCCGCTTGAGCTGGCCGATACCTTTGCTTTCGACTACATGCCTGACATGGCGATGTTCGTGTCGAGCGCCCCCACATTGCGTGATGCGGTCAAGGCGCTGGACGTGGTGCCTGCTTTTTTTGATAGTGCTCTGCAGTTCAGTCTGACCGAGATAGGCGAGCAAGCCCGCATAGCCATGCGTTACACCCAGCCTGGTGAGCTCATCGAGATCAGCTACCCCTTCATTGAAACCGCTTTTGCGTTGTGCACCAAGCTGTCACGCACGCTTCAGGGACATACAGAGAACCACAGACACATCAGCTTTCGGCATGCGCAGCATCAGGGACATGAGGCCTGTGAAAATTTCTTTGGCAAACCGATTGAATATGAGCAGCCAGTCGATGCGATGTGGTTTGACCGTGCTGCAATGGATCGTCGTCTGAGGGGTGCGATCGAAGTGGCGCACAGCTCATCCGCGCTGCGCTTACAGGATCATGCGGCACGCCAAGTCGTGCAATGTGAAGATCCTAAGATGGGCATGGCTGCAACGCTGATGAACAAGATGATGAATGATCCCGCGCTGGTCTGTCTAGATGTGCAGGCTATTGCGAATCAACTCGACTTGCACCACAGAACTTTACAAAGACGACTCAAAGCCGAAGGAAGCAGTTACAGCGCGGTGCTGGATCAAGCACGCTTCCAGTTGGCCGATCAGTGACTCAAGCAGGACAAGTTAATGAAAACGGAAGATCTGGCGCTGCGCTTGGGCTTTGCCGATCGAACTGGCTTCACCCTCGCTTTTACACGCTGGACCGGCATGACGCCGATCCAATATCGATCACGCTAACAACGCGCTTTATCAGCGCTTGGGCGTGATGCTGACCTTAACAGCACGCACACCCATCATGGCACGTACCCGCAGCACGGAAGCATCAGCCGCCGAGGCTTGCGTACCGCCTGTGATCTTCACGGTGTAGCCATTGGGGTATTGCCGTGGCGGCACAAATACCTCCGTCAGCAAAGCAGGGTTGGCTGTGGCTTTGGGCCGCGCAGTTTGATAGCTCAAGCTGAAGGCACGCGTGCTGGGGTCAAAGCTCCAACCCGTGGGCGTGCCTGACACCGCCAGCGGATGAGGCCTGACCAGTACATCCAACTTGCCTTGAGCCAGGTTGTCGCCAGATGGAGGCAACGTGGGGTCGTAGATCACACCTTCCCAACGGCGGATCCCGTCGTCATTCGTGCCAGGCTTGTCCTTGGCCCACCAGGCCCAGTGCGTCCAAGGCAGCATGAGTTTGTCGGCTGTGGTGACCATGTGGCTGATGTCCTTGATGTCCTCGGTGGCACCGAACTCGTTCATCATCACCGCATTGCCTTCGCGCAGGGCTTTGTTGACATGAATGTTCATCATGTAGCTCTCTAAGCCTTGGCAGCCACCGAGGGTCTGGCTTGGCGCCAGATACGGCAAGCCCAACTGACGCATGATCATGGTGGGGCAATAGGGGTGGAAGGAGTACACCGTGCGCGGGGCCTTCAGGGTGGCGACTGAGGCATACCCGACGTCGGACAAATAGGCCGGTTCGAAGAACACCAGACGCTGTGGGTCTACTGCATGGATGGCTTTCTCCAGCCTGTTGTTGAAGGCCGTGATGTTGGTATCACCTGCTGCGCAGCCAAAAAACCCGAAAGCCATGCATACGGGCGTGATGTCACCCCATTGAGGCTCGTTCATCAAGTCTAGGCCCAGTACCCCAGACTCGCCTTTGAGGCGAGAGGCCACGTGGGCCATTGCGCGCGTGTAGTGCTCCTGGATGCCGATGCCATCTGGGGCTGGGCGATCCTTCCAGAAGTTCTCATAGGCGCGCCACAAGGCCCGGTTAGACAAGGCATTGGCGTAGTTATTGTTCACTGTGTCGGGGACGTTGTCAGTGAAAACGGCCCATTCGGGTGCACCGTGACCTTCAAACTGCTCCGTGTAGTTGGCCATCATCGACACCACCAGCGTATAAATGCCCCGGTCGGCCAACATGCGGATGGTCTGAACGACTGCATCCACATAAGCCTCGTCGTACTGACCGGGGTGGGGTTCCACTGCTGACCACTGGATGCCCAGGCGCACGTTGGTGAAGCCCTCGCGGGCCATGGTGTCGGCATCCTCTGGGCGCAAAATCGACAAGTAGGGTTCGAACTTATTGGTCGAGTTCAATCCATGCGAGATCACCACGCGGCCATGACGGTCCAAGATCCAGCGACCTGCCGTGTCGAAGGGCGCGAGGTCTTTGGCAAAGTCCGGCAGAGAAGGAGTCGAAGCATGTGCCTGAAAAGCCAAGAGAGAGGCAATGAGGATTGATCGGATCAGCATGGTCGTTATGAGAGTAAGTCAAGGAGTCCAATCACTTTATTGATGGCGTCTTGACTCGTCCACTGATTGAGACGACAGGGGGAGGACTGGAGCGACACTTGGGGGCGGTGAAAACCCCTGAGACGCGGGCTCCATGCCACACCCTTCCCCAAGCAGTACGAAATTGTTCGCACGGCTTGACGGTAGATTGTCGATTTTGAACAAACCCACTGAACCCATCACCCGTTGCTGGCAAGCTGATCGCTGTGATGACAGGCCATGCGCAATTGCGCCATAGACAGCTCCGACTCGTATGCGATCCGTTTGCGCAGCAGCAGCACATCCAGCAGTTTGAGAAAAACACCCGGCAGCTCATAGTGCAGCGTGCGAACGAAATGCGTGCCAGACGCGCAAGGCTCAACCTCATAAGTCACCAGCAGCTTCAAACCATGCTGCCCCCACGCCCTGGCCTGCCAGCGCACGCCGGGCGTGTTGTCCAGCACCTCCCATCGCAAGTGCCCCGCCGCGCCCCCAGCATGAATGCGCTCTTCAAATCGAGTGCCAGCCAGCATCGGTCCGGCCATGCCGTCAACTTGCAAGGACGACGGGTGCCATTCAGGCCAACGCGTGGCCGTGCTCGCATACGCCAACACCTGCTGAGGGTTACCTGCAATCTTCACATCGTGTCGCATGACCGTGGAAGCTGCAATGTCAATGTCATCTTCAACCGGCTCCCAGTGCAGCGTACCCATCACCCCGTCCATCAAAGGGAGCACGATGTTGAAGTTGTGCGTGTGCATCAGGTCGCGTCGGTGATGCAGTGCGTGCAAACGGTGCATCTGACGGATACCGGGCAAACGTGCTATCCAGTGATCAACAGGCAGATGCTCACAAACGTGCAGTGTTTCATAGCTGATGTAGCCAGCCAGCAGCGTCACAGCAAACAAGCTGGCCACGTTCTGATTCAGCCCAGATAGCAGCACCCACGCAGCGCCCACACCTGCGCTGTACACCACCACAAGCCAAGGCGGGAACAAAATCACGCGCCAGTCCTGTGGGGTCTCGTACACCATCTGGCCTTCCACAAAAAAGCTATGGTGGTCGCCCGTATGGCGCCGATAAAACAGCGCAGCCAAGGGCCGCTTCACATGCCCCAGCTCTTTGTGAACGGTGTATTCACCCAAGTTAAACAAAACCACGGTCACAAGGACAGTCAGCCATTCCACTGGCAAAACGGCATCCAGACTGCGGCTGAAAAACCAAATACTGGCAAAACCAAAGGCCAGCATGAATCCCCCATGCAACCATGGGTTGTACCAAGGGCTGATGCCAGCTCGGTAGCGAGTACGAAATGCAACTGTATCGTGAGCCATGATTTCGCCAGAATGTATCAATGTGTATCAGGCGCAGTCTAACGGGGTATAGATTATTAAGATAGTTGATATTTGTGATGTACGATATTCATGATATCGAATTTGCGTCAACTCAATCTGAACCTGCTGCTGGTGTTTGACGCCCTGATGCAGGAGCAGAACCTCTCTCGAGCGGCAGAACGCTTGCACATGAGCCAGTCGGCCGTCAGCAACGCCTTGGCGCGCTTGCGTGAGCAGTTGGACGAGCCCCTGCTTTTCAAGCGCACATCAAAGGGCTTGGTGCCCACGGCGCAGGCCCACACGCTGCATGAACCCGTGCGTCAGGCCTTGCACTTGCTGCAGGTTGGTCTGGGGCCGCGCGACCAGTTTGATCTGTCTAGCACCCACATTTTTAAGATGGGCATGAACGACGTTGCGCAGGCCTACACACTGCCGCTGCTGATGACCAAGCTCAACAGTGTGGCGCCACAGGTGATCCTGTCGGTCTTGGATGTCGAGGCCGAAGCGATCGCCACCAAGCTGGCCACCGGGGCACTGGACTTGGCCATTGACTACCTGTACTTTGACAACCCCGACCTGCGCTACGAGCCCTTGATCGAGCAGCGCGTGCTGGTCATTGGGCGCAAGGGGCACCCTGCCTTTGATGGCGGCTTGACGCTGGACAGCTTCCAGCAAAGCCGTCATGTGTCCATCCAGCCCCGTGCGGGACGCGGCTCGCCGCTGGAGATCGTACTGGGCTCGGCCAAAGCGCGCCGTGACGTGCAGCTGTACTTGCCAAACTACCTGGCGATACCGGCCATCGTCGCCCAGACCGACATGCTGGGGGTTGTGCCCATGCTGATGGCGCACCAGTTCGCCTCTACCTATGCCTTGGAGACAGCGCCCCTACCGATGGACGCGCCTGGTGTACAGATCAGCCTCATCTGGCATCGCCATCAGGACAACGCGCCCGGCCTGCTCTGGTTGAAAGAGCAAATCTTGTCCTTGGTGCCACCGTTCATGCGTGAGGCCGCGACACACTAGGTCTGCTTACTCAGCAGCGTTGTTGGCGTGCCAACCAAATCAAGGCAGCTCCGGTTAAAGCGACAGGTAGCAAGGAGCCTAAATTCAGAAGGAACCAGCCACCCGTGGTCACCAACACGCCGGACGCCAATGAGCTGACGGCCAACACAGCGAACACGAAGAAGTTCAGAGCGCCTTGGGCACGGTCTTTTTCTTCAGGCGTGTAAGTTTGCAAAGACAAGGTGGTGCTGCCCGTGAACAGGAAGTTCCACCCCACGCCCAACAGAAACAACGCACCCAAAAACTGATGAAGGTCAACGCCTGTCAGCGCCACCGCGATACAAAGTGCATTCAGCACGACGCCTACGCCCATGATGGTCAACGTGCCAAAACGCTTGATCAAATGGCCCGTGAAAAAACCGGGTGCAAACATGCCGATCACATGCCACTCCAGTACGAACGCAGCATCACCAAATGGCAGGCCGCACCGCTGCATGGCAATGGGCGTTGCCGCCATCAGCAAGTTCATGACGCCATAGCCTAGGGCACCTGCAGCTGCTGCCACCATGAAGGCTGGCTGGCGCATGATGACAGCCAGAGGCCGCCCCCCGGCCCCCGCCACTTTGGCGACTGGCGCAGGGAAATCGATCAAAGACAAGAGCCCCAAAGCCAGCAACGCCACAACGGCCAGCGCCCCGTACGCGCCGGCAAAGGGCACATCAGTCAATGCGCGCGTTTGCGTCGCCAAATTCGGGCCCAGAACGGCGCCAATCAGGCCGCCGGCCATGACCACAGAGACCGCCTTTTCTCGCCACGCAGGCTCTGCCAGTTCTGCCGCTGCGAATCGATAGAGGTTGGCGTTGGCGTTGTAATACCCAGCCACCACCGTGGCCAGACACAACAGCCAGAAGTCCTTGTTGATCGCTGCATAAGCACACAAGAGCGCAGATACCAAGGCCACAGCCAAGCCCAACTGGAACGAGCGCTTTCGGCCATACCTCAGCTGAGTTTGGGCGACCAAGCCGGTGGACAAGGCACCACCTACCACGTAGCCCATCACTGGCAGGGTCGCCATCCAGCCCTGCGGCGCCAGGCTCAATCCAACCAAACCATTGATGGCGATGAAGGTGACGTTGTTGGTCAAGAAGAGACCTTGACAAACGGCCAAGAGCCAGAGCTGTCTGTTCATAATGAGTACAGCCTCATTGGATGAGCCGGCTGCAACCCTTTGAACAGCAGGCACATGGCCCGCCCGAGCGCCTCTTCAAAGTCCACCCTCATCACCGCCAAGTTAGGGTCCTGCAGGGCTTTGCGCACTGTTTCAACGGGGTGACTCTGTGACCACAAACCAGCAATCAAGGCAATGAACAGGTGCATGGTCCCCGTGAGTTGCTCAACAGGGTGACCGGGCAAGGTGCGGCCCAGTGCCATGACCAAGCGGCCCATCAACGCATGGGTATGCCACTTGAAGTCCAGCACGGCCTGATCCGACACGTTTTGCTCCAGCACGCTGGACGCCATGCTGATCAACTGGCACAGGCGCACCTCAGATGCCGTCACACGGGCCAAGGCCTGCGCTACGGCGGACACGTCTTCGCTGCCATGCAGGGGCTCCAGTGCGGACTCGATACTGGCCATCCACCGCAACCCATCTTCACGCAACAAGGCCAGCATGATGGCCTCTCGGCTGTCGAAATAGCGGTACACGTTGGACTTCGCTAGGCCAGCTTGACGAGCGACTTGGTTGAGGCTGATCAGCTCAGGCTTCTCGCTTTGGAGCAGCACCGACATCGCCGCCAAGATCGCCTCGCGGCGCTGGGCGATCTGCTCCGGTTTTCGTGCCCGGACAAACAAGCCACCTTCATCACGCATCACAAAGCTCACCCTTCATCAGCACGTTGCAAGCCCGTCAAGCATAGCCGAGTCAGCGCGCAGCACTTGACAACAGACCATCAGTCTTTTAAATTAAAGACCGATGGTTCTTTAATATCCAACAACACGAAGGCACAGTGATGACGTCCACAGCTGATCGCACGTTCTCTCTACAAGGCAAAACGGTGGCGGTCACAGGCGCCTCGGGCATGATCGGCGTGTACATCTGCCGCAGCTTGCTGAAAGCGGGGGCGCATGTGGTGGGCGTGGTGCGAAACCCTGCCAAGGCTGCTTTTTTGGCGACCGAAGGGGTCGAATTTCGCACCGCCGACTTGAATGATCCTGAGGCACTGACGCTCGCCTTCAAGGGCTGCGATGCCGTGGTCTCGAACGCGGCCATGTATGTGGCCATGAAATTCCTCATGGCCACAGCCGATCACAAAAAGGCCAATGTCGATGGCACACGTCACGTCTACGAGTCCGCTCACCGAGCAGGCGTGAAGCGCATCGTCCACATCAGCACCTTTGGCGTCTACAAGTGGTGGCCCCTGCGCACCATCAATGAGACCACACCTCAGATCAATGGCGAGCGCAAGCAAGGTGGCCCCTATCGCGCAACCAAACAAATCAGCGAGGCCATGGCTTGGCAATTCTCCGCCTCGCTGGGCTTAGACGTCACCACCTTGCGGCCCACGGCGGTGTTCGGCGCACGCGACTTCAATCTGCTTCGCACGCTCTACAAGTTCCTCAAACTGCCGGTGCTGCCACTGCCCAGCATCTCACTCCCCTTTGTTTATGCAGGCGACGTCGCCGATGCAGTGACAGGCGCCCTGCGCAACGACGCCAGCATCGGCCACGCCTATAACGTGGGTGGCACCATGCACCAGTTCTCTGATGTCATGAAGGCCTTGGTCACCGCTTGTGGACGTGGCCCACGTGTGCTGGCGCTGCCCTTGCCTGTGGGCCTGCGTGTAGACAATACCAAAGCAGAGCGGGACATCGGTTTTTACAGCCGCCCCTTGAGTCAAGCCATGGCTGAAATCATGGCCGAAGATGCACCAGTCTTTTCAGCTTGATGCCTCGTCATCATTGATCGTGTAGACGACCGTCAGGTATTTCTTCATTTCAGTTGCTTGCGCAAGTTGGCACTCGCCTCATACACCGCTTGACGCACCCTCGATATGCCGCCCAGTGGCCTGTGCTCGGGCAGGTTGTGCCATGGTGTGTAAGACCGCGCTTCACACACCTCGGCCGCCTCTGGCGTTTGCGAGGGGATCACGATGCGGGCCACGGGTACAAAGGGGGACAGCACATCTGACCACTCGATGGTGGGGTCTTCAATGGGCATCTCAGCGGGCACGGTACGGGTCTGCACCATGAAGTCAAAACACGCGCCGCCCATGGACAGTTGGATGGCCATGTTGTCGCCTAAGCGGTTGGGCGTGTCGGATTTTTCATAAAAGGTGCCACCTGCGCAGGGCTTGGCCGCGTACTTCATCTGCTCGGTGCCCAGTTTGTACGGCGTCATGCTCCAGTACGGCGAGTTCAAGGGGTTGAGCACCTTCGTGGTCGCAGCCGACACGATGATGCGTGTTTCGTGGAACAGGTGCCTGAGCAACCAGCCTGCAGCGGCCAACCCACCACCGCCCACATCGTTTTGAAACCCCACGTAGTCAGCCGCATCACGCACAAAAAACACGGGGTGGTTGATCATCAAAAAATCCTGCGTGTCGACTGGCCCCGCCAAACCCGTGACCTTGACCGCCATGCCCCGGCCATCGGCGCTGCGGTCGTCTTGCGATGAACCCGACCCGTTGGAGTAGCGCACGATGGCGCTGTAACTGCGCGGCGCCGCAAACAGCCCTTGGGCCAACTTGGGCGGCAGCTGATCCAGCACGGTGAAGCTGGCCTGCACGCAACCGTGTGCTTTGCGGTGCGCATCCCGAAAGGCTTTGCCCGTCTTGTCGTAGCCCGCCTGCACCGAATCACGCACATGCTGCACCACGGCCGCTGTCGCAGCCTCCTCTTCAGCCGGGACAATTTCACCGTCTACAGATGGTTCAGCGCTGGGCTCTGAGGCCAATGAAGCCGCCAAAGACAACTCGGACAAAACCAGCCATCCTGCAGCCAGTAAACACGCACGCCATGAAATGGGATAAGCCATCAGATCCAGTCACGCGGATAATGCCGCCGATGCGCCATATTAGAGCCGACATCCAGGTCCTGCGTGCCATCGCCGTCCTGTCTGTCCTGATGTATCACTTCGACCTACCCGGCCTGAAGCAAGGCTTCTTGGGTGTCGACATCTTCTTCGTCATCTCCGGCTACCTGATGTCCGGTGTGATCATCGGTGAGATGGATCAGAGCCGCTTCCAAGCCGGGCGCTTTTACCTGCGCCGCGCACGCCGCCTGCTGCCCGCTGCGTTTGCCATGCTGCTGATGGTGACCGCCGTCGCGCCCTTTGTGCTGACCACGGGCATGCTGCGTGACTACGCCGCGCAACTGCTGGGGGCCGTGAGCTTCAGTGCCAACATCGTGCTGTGGCAACAAAGTGGCTACTTTGATGGTGTGGCGGTTCTCAAGCCTTTGCTGCACACGTGGTCACTGGCGCTGGAGGAGCAGTACTACTTTGCCCTGCCCTTGGTGCTGGTGCTGGCGGGTACACGCTGGCGGGCACCTGTTTTGCTGGCGCTGATGCTCGCCAGCCTGGTGCTCTGCCAATGGGGTTTGACGCAAGACCCCAGCGCCACCTTCTATTTGCTGCCGACCCGCGCGTGGGAGCTGATGATCGGCTCACTGTGCGCCTTGCCGACCATGCAACGCCTGGCTCAACCCAAGGTGGACACAGGCTGGGTGATGCTGGGTGTGATGGCGCTGGGCCTGCTGTGGGGCGTGGATGCCGTTCACCCACGCGGCGATGCTGTGCTCGTGTGCCTGTGCACCGCAGGTTTGATCTTGTGGCCTTCACACGCCCTCCAATCAACACGCCTGTGGATGCGCCCCCTGCACTGGATCGGCGACCGCTCTTATTCGCTCTACCTCGTTCACTGGCCGCTGATCGCCTTGGCCAAAAGCATCTGGATCACCGGCGTGCCCAGCCCGGTTCGTGTGGCATTGCTGCTGGGTTCACTGGGCTTGGCGCATGTGCTCTACATCTTGGTCGAGCAACCATTTCGGCACATTGAAACCGCTGGCGCCTTGGCCAAGCGTCTGCTGTGGATTGGCCTGCCTTTGCTGATCGCCTCCGGGCTGATGTGGCAACGCCTCCACCCTCACGATGACCGCGACTGGGCGCACCTGCTCAGACCCAACCAAGGCTTTGGCATCGCCTGCGAGTACGACACCGACTTCACCCCACGGGATAAATGCGCTGATGCACCTCAGCCACAAACCATGGTCTGGGGTGACAGCTATGCCATGCACCTGATCCCGGCCCTGCAAGGTCAAGCCAGCTTAGGGGGCGTGGTGCAAGCGACCCGCAGCGTCTGCACCCCCATGCTGGACTATGCCCGGCAAGCCCCCGGCGACCCCGCAGGGCGTGGTGCGCAGTGCCTGGCCTTCAACAAGTCGGTTCTGCAATACCTGCACGACACCCCCGAGATACGCTACGTCGTACTGTCCTCGCGGTGGCAATACTACTTTGACGACCCTGTGGTCAACGCGCAAGGTCAGCTTGTGCACCCCAGCGCGGTGGATCTGGCCCGGTCCATGCAAGAGGTGGTGCGCCAGCTGCGTCAGTTGCATAAAAAAGTGATCGTGGTCTCGCCCCCCGCGCTGTGGGGCCCGGGCATCGACTTGGGCCTGTGCACCGAGCGGCACGCGCTGGGTTTGATCACCGTCATGGCATCGACCCATGCGGACTGCTCGTTCTCGCTGCGTGCAGCACATGCCCAACAACAGCAAGTACGCGCCGTGTTGTCTGAACTAGAACGACGCGCCGATGTCCCCGTGATCCAACTCGATGCCTTCAACTGCCACGGTGACCTGTGCGCCACCACCATCGACGGCACGCCCGTTTACCGTGATTTCGGGCACCTGAGCCATGACGGGGCACGCCTGTTGGGGCAGAAGTGGGCGCTGCCAGAACAGATCCAGCGCTTGGCGCGCTAGGCGACCCACCCCCTGTTCGAGGGGGCATAACAATCGCTTACTTGCGTTGTTCTGCTGGGCCATTTAGCCTACGTCAGTCAACTTATATCGTCATACAAAAAGGTGGATCAAACATGAAACGCATTCAATCCTTCGTCCTGGCTGCGGGTTTGCTGGCAGCAGGTTTAGCCCATGCCACACCGGCTGGGTCGATTTTTGTCACAGAACCGGGCGCCGATGGTTTCGCCATCAACACGCTGGCGTTCAATGGCTCCAGCTATGACGTGTCCAAGCTGACGTTTGACTTCACGGCCAGCCACACCACGGATGGCAGCCACATCGTCATTGATGGCTTGCCCACCCTGATCACGCCACCTGCTGGCGGCTCAGCCACCTTCTTTGGTAGCGGCGCGGTGTTTGGCTTCAACCTGACGGGCTTCAGCACGTTCCAGAGCTTCAAGTTCTCGTGGGATCCGGACTCTGCCATCGACCCTGCCTATGGCGCGACAGGTTTGGATTTCCTCGGCGCCACAGTCACGGCGCTGACGTCTGCTGGCACTTACATCGGCAAGTTTGAGCGCGTAGGCACCACCTTGGACGTCTCCGCGTCTTTGGCCCCTGTGCCTGAGCCAGAAGGCTACGCCTTGGTCGCAGCAGGCCTGTTGACAATCGGCGGCATAGCGCGCCGACGTGCCAACAAATCTGCCTGATCCAAGCCTATTGCCCGTCCTTGATCAGTCGCCCTGATGGCGACTGTATCGGGCGGGCATTCATCTGATAGAGCTTGCTGAAAACACCAATTTGCTCGCGCGACATCGACGCTGGGTTTTTCATCACCATCCACAGCACGCCCTCGGAGCACGGTGGCGTCGTCAACGAGCCCATGTAGGTGTAGTACTGGCGCTGTTCAGGCAACAGCTGGTTCAGATCCATCTGCGTCATGCTGGCCTGCTCTGTGTTTTTCTCTAGGGGCAGGTTGTTCCAGACCTGCTGGATCAGAGGATGGCCTTTGCCGTTCTCCATCAACACCGCCACCACGGCCAATTTGCCGTCGATGTCTTTGTGGACCAAGTGAGCCACCATCTCGAATTGCCGACCGTTGATGCGTTCCTCGCTTGGGCGGTGAAAGTGAAATTGCAGCAACTCATACCGACGCCCCTGCACCACGATGCCGTTTCCGGACTCCACATTGACTTGCACCGTGTGGCCGTTGTCGATCACCCGAAAACCTGATGGTCGGTATTCAAATTGGATGGGGTCAAGTTGTACGGCAATGCCATCGCGGATATCAATCGGGCTTTGACGCTTGCCCAGCATGCATTGCTGGAATTCAGGCTTAAGTCGACCCCAGCTCTCCGGCCCCGTGGCACCGGTGTACGCCCAGTGAATGTCGTGGCCGGTTGCATGCGCCCCAGCAGCCGAGCCGTGGGCCCCTGATGGCAACAACGCACCTTGCGTGTCATTCATGAGCGGGCTGATGGCGGCCAGTTTCTCTGCGTGATCCAACCGCACCGGCGCACGCGGCTTCGGGCGCAAACGCACCACAGGCGCTGCTTCTCGCTTGGAGCGAACCTCCGCGATTTTCTGGTCGATCAGGTCTCGCAGCTCGGACATCGGTACGCTGGTGCGCGCCTCAGAAGCCGCCTCGGCCTTGGGCTGCGCGCCAGAGGCTTGTTTTGAGCGCCCCTCATCGCGGCCCTCTTTGGCTTCGGCCTTCAAATCGGGCTTGAGCGAAGGCTTGAGACGGGGTTCTTTGGCCTCCCCATGCTCAGCGGCTGGCTCAGATGCGCGCTCGCCATGGCCATCAGCGGCATAGGCGCTCATCACAAGGGCCAAACTGGCAGCCAGCGCAAAAACAGGGGCAAGCCTGTCAGACAGGGTTAAATACATGATCGAATCTCCGCAACACGCCTGAGATTTCGACCCAAACAGGCAGGAACTTAAGCCGTCCCTGCATGCTGTTGTGCAAAAAGTGTGAAGTCAGCCGATAGGCCGGATTCTGTGCAGCCCCTTGTCTTGCGACGCAGGGCCGTGACCGCCATTCCTCTGGGCCGCCTGTCGCCAGAGCGGCTCGGTGCCACCTACCCGCACACAGTCCCCGGGCCAGGGTTAGAACGACATGGCAAGCCATGCCATTCTGCGTGTGCCTATTTGGTGTTGCTGCGCGTAGAGATTGCCCGTTTCATCCGGACTTAACCGGCTCGTCTCTGTTGCTCTGATCCTCACCTTACGGTGGAGAGGTGTTACCTCCTACGCTGCCCTATGCAGTCCGGACCTTCCTCCAGTGCGGCCTTTCGGCGGTTGCACCAGCGGCGGTCTAGCCGACTTCACGGGGGTGATTATCGCTGGTTTACAGGCCCGCCTGCCTCAAGCTGCGCAGGAAGTCGTCTGGCTTTTGAAAGCCCACCACCTGTGAGCTGGTCAACTCGCGGCCCTGTGCATCGAAAAAGATGATGCCCGGAGGGCCAAACAGCTTGAAGCGCTGTAACAGTGCACGGTCATCCGCCGTATTGACGGTCACGTCAGCTTGCAGCAAGACCACACCAGCCAGCTTGGCTTTGACGGCCTCTTGGCTGAAGGTTTTGTGCTCCATCTCCACGCAAGCTGCGCACCAGTCGGCATAAAAGTCGAGCATCACGGGCTTGCCTTGCGATACCGCCTTGGCCACGGCAGCGTCCAGCTCGGCCACGCTGCGCACACGCTCAAACGGCAAGGCGCTTTGATGGGCGGACACGGCTGGCGCGTGGCCTACCAGCGATTGCAAATAGGGCCACGCCGGCCGCGCAACCCACACGGCCATCCCGAGCATCAGCACACCAAACAGGGCTTTGACAGCGGTCATCCACGAGCCTGCCCGTGGCAACAAACTGCCAGCAGATAAACCGACCAGCAGCAAGGGCGCACTCATGCCCCATGCCATGGCATACAAAGCGGCGCCCCCTAACCACACATTGTGGGTCTGACTGATGTAGAGCAATGCCCCCGCCAAAGGTGCCGACACACAAGGGCTGACCACCAGCGCCGAGACCACCCCCATGGCAAACACACTGATGAACTTGCCGCCCGGTAGCTGATTGGCGCCTGCCCCCAGCCAACTTTGCACCGTTGCAGGCAACTGAAGCTCATACAGGCCAAACATGGACAGCGCCAGCAGCACCATCAAGGCCGCAAATACCAACACCACCCAGGGGTGTTGCAAATAGGCAGCCAAGCCTTCGCCTAACAAACCGGCCGCCACGCCTAGGCCCGTGTAGACCAGCGCCATGCCTTGTGAGTAGCTCAGCGCCAGCGCAAACCCTCGACCTCGGCTGACCACCCCCTTTTGTCCCACGATGATGGACGACAAGATGGGCACCATCGGCAACACGCAAGGCGTCAAAGACAGAAGCAAACCTGCCAACGCAAAAACCGGCACCACACGCCACCACTGTCCTGTGGCCAAAGCACCGGTGATGGCGCCTGTCTCGTTGACTGCATCGCTACCCGCGTCGTTGACAGCTTGATTCGCCGCACTGGGGGCCGCAGCCCCATCGGCTAGCGGCTGCACACCCTTGAGCTCGCCCTGATCGCCCAGCATCAAGCTGAATCGACGTTTCTGAGGCGGGTAACACAAGCCCGCATCGGCGCACCCTTGGTAGACCACCGTCAAGGTTTGCACGCCACGCAGCGAAGCGGGCACAGACAGCGAAGCCGTCACATCACCGTGATACACATCCAGCACCTTGTCAAAGGTCGGGTCATGCTTAGGTTGGCCCGGCGGCAAATCCATTGTCAATGCCATAGGCGCCGCACCAGCCACAGCCTCCACGCTGGCGGCCATGCGCTCTTTGTAAAGATACACACCGCGGGCCAGCGTGAAGTCAAGCTGAAGTTGGTGTGTGCCCGATACCTGCACAGCTAAGCGAAAAGCTTTGTCTGGCGGCATAAAGCTTTGTGCTTGCACCAAGCCGGCCACAAACAAAACCATGAGCAGCATCAACGACAAAAAACGACGTGGTGCAAAAATCCAATTGGCAGAGGTCATGGATGCCATTTTGCCCGTCTCCGGCGTATCCTGTTTGCCGTGCGCCTTTTTGGCGAATCAGGAGCCCCCGTGAAAGCCAACAACATCCTCGAAACCATCGGCCAGACGCCGCATATCCGCATGAACCGCCTGTTCGGTGCGCAGGCCAACGTGTGGATCAAAGCCGAGCGCAGCAACCCCGGCGGCTCGATCAAAGACCGCATCGCACTGGCGATGGTGGAAGACGCTGAACGCAGCGGCGCCCTGCAGCCCGGCGGCACCATCATCGAGCCCACATCGGGCAACACCGGCATCGGCTTGGCCATGGTGGCGGCGGTCAAGGGCTACAAATTGGTCTTGGTGATGCCCGACAGCATGTCGATTGAGCGCCGCCGCTTGATGCTGGCCTATGGCGCCACGTTCGACCTGACGCCGCGCGAAAAAGGCATGAAGGGCGCCATCGCCCGCGCGCAAGAACTCGCCCAAGCCACGCCGATGTCATGGGTGCCTCAGCAGTTTGAGAACCCGGCCAACATCGCGGTGCATGAGCGCACCACTGCACAAGAAATCTTGGCAGATTTCCCTGAAGGCTTGGACGCCATCATCACGGGCGTGGGCACGGGCGGCCACATCACGGGCTGCGCCAAGGTGCTCAAGGCAGCTTGGCCCAATCTGAAGGTGTTTGCGGTCGAGCCCAAAGCCTCGCCGGTTATCTCTGGCGGTCAGCCAGCGCCCCACCCGATACAGGGCATTGGTGCGGGCTTCATCCCTGTCAACTTGTATACCGAATTGCTCGATGGCGTGATCTTGGTGGACGCAGAAGATGCACGCGAGTTTGGCCGCCGCGCAGCCAGTCAAGAAGGCATGTTGGTCGGCATCTCGTCCGGCGCCACCTTGGCGGCCATCTCACAAAAGCTAGCTGAGCTGCCAGCCGGCGCCCGCGTTTTGGGCTTTGCCTACGACACGGGTGAGCGCTACCTGTCTGTGGACGGCTACCTGCCTGCTTGACAACGCCACCCGCACCAGAAGCAGCGCCGATGCCAAATCTAAGCCAAACACACCACGCACACGATTCAGCCAAATCGCCTTGGCCCATGCTGACGGCCATGATGGTCAGCATCCCTGCGTTTTATGACTCGCTGATGCCCACACCTGCACCTTGGGCTGCGGTCATGTATGTGCTCAGTGGTTTGCTGGTCTGGCTATCGACTTGGCGACAGCCGCGCCATCACGCCAGCCAGGGCAAAGACTGGCTCTTGGGTTTGGCATTATTGTCCTGTGCTGCACTGCCCCACAGCAGCCAATCCATCGGCGCTTTAAGCTGGCGAATGGTGGTGGCGCTGTTCACCTTGCTTCGCCTGATGTTGCTCAGCAAGCCTTTTTTTGAGCGTGCCGGCTTGGCCAGATTAATGGGCTTGGCCGCCGGGGTGCTGGGCTTGTGCGGCATCGGTTTTTACTGGATAGACCCCGACGTCGACACCTTGGGTGAGGGGCTTTGGCTGGCCTTCTCCACGGCAGCCACTGTGGGCTATGGCGACGTCGTACCAAGCAATACCGCCTCGCGCATTTTCTCTGTGTTTGTGGTGCTGTTGGGCTATGGCGTGCTGTCACTGGTCACAGCCAGTGTGGCAGCCATGTTCGTGGGCTCGCAAGAGCGCAAGATCGAGCGCGAGATATTGCACGACATGCACCAACAGCTCAAAAGCGTCAAACAAGAAATCGCACTGCTGCGTGACAGCATGGAGGCGACCAAAAAGACCGACTAACGCAAACGCCAGTGCAAGACCTCACCGCCGCGCAGGGGCTTGATCTCAGCCTCACCAAAGGGCAGTGACTCAGGCACCGTCCAGTCCTCGCGCACCAAGGTGATTTGGTCGGTGTTGCGCGGCAAGCCATAAAAGTCGGCACCATAAAAGCTGGCGAAGCCCTCTAACTTGTCGAGTGCGCCCGCGGCCTCAAACGCCTCGGCGTACAACTCGATGGCGCAAGGCGCCGTGTAGCAGCCTGCGCAACCTGAGGCGTTTTCCTTGAGCTGGGATGCGTGGGGTGCACTGTC
Organism: Aquabacterium sp.; assembly: GCA_030654395.1. GTDB lineage: Bacteria > Pseudomonadota > Gammaproteobacteria > Burkholderiales > Burkholderiaceae_C > Aquabacterium. Next base: position 180,587 of record JAURXM010000108.1, on the reverse strand, counting down.
CGTCCCCAAGAAGAATTTCGCATCCCCACTGATGGCTGCCTGAACCAAGGCCAAGCGGTGCACTTCACGTTTGAGGATCGGCAGGCAGTAGTAATGCGGGCGCACACCGCCCATGAAAATGGCGTTGCGGTTGTAGAGCAAATGCTGCGGCGTGATGGTGGCGCCCACAAAGCGATCGGACTCGTTGACGTACTGTGCAGCCTCTTGGGTCGTGATGTGCTCAAACACGATTTTGAGCTCGGGGAAATCGCGGCGCAGTGGGATCAGCTTGTCATCAATGAAGGCCTTCTCGCGGTCGAACACATCCACGTCCCCATCAGTGACTTCACCGTGCACGCACAACACCAAGCCTTCGCGCTGGATGGCTTCGAGTGCCTTGTAGGTTTTGCGCAGGTCAGTGACACCGGCATCGCTGTTGGTGGTGGCACCGGCAGGGTAAAGCTTGAAGGCCACTGCACCCATGGCCTTGGCGCGCACGACCTCATCGGCAGGGGTGTTGTCGGTCAAGTACAGCACCATCAAAGGCTCAAAACGCGCGCCTGCTGGCACGACAGCCCGGATGCGGTCGCGGTAGCCCGATGCCTGCTCGGCCGTCATGACAGGAGGACGCAAATTGGGCATCACGATGGCACGCGCAAATTGACGTGCCGTGGCGGGCACCACGGCAGCCATGGCGGCCCCGTCACGCACATGCAGGTGCCAGTCATCAGGGCGAGTCAGAACCAAGGTGTTTTGCGCGGAAGAAGTCATGGCAGCCAGTCGGGTGTCAACTAAAAGTGGGATTTTCTCATTGTCTCAGGGTCCAGCCAAACACCCCTAACAGTAGGGGCCTACACCCCCACCCTTAGGGACGTGGCGCACAAGGCGCTTGCGTGGACTTGGTCGCCTCTTTAGTCTCCGCGTGCTGATCCAGCCAACCCGGTTGTGCTCAGCATACAAGCCCTTCATGGAGAAGACACATGACCACAGGCAAGCAACTGGCCTCCAGCGCCGTCGCACTGCTCACCTATTTGACGCTGAGCCACACGGCCATCGCCCAAACTGCACCCGGCGTGCGCATTGACACCGTGTCCATCACACCCGACGCCACCGTGCTGCGGGTGGTGGTGCCCAAACCCACACTTGTCAGCGTGGAGACCGACAGCGGCGCATTTCAGCGCTTCTCACACCGTGGCACCGGGGGCTCAAGCAGCCAAGACAGCGGCGATGTCGGGCTGCCCGAGTTGCCTGTCGCAGGCTTCACACTGGCCTTGCCTGTAGATGGCAAAGGCGGGGTGATCGATATAGCGCCTGAAGGTGACATCCAGCGCCTACAAGCACGCCTCTACCCAATTCAAGCCCCTCTGTCAGCCAAGTTGGGTGACCAAAGTACCCCTAAATTTATCTTCAATGCCGACGTCTGGTCCAAGGGTGGGCATACACCCGGCCAGAACCAAGGAGAGCATGCGGTGTTCCGAGGTGACGCAACGGTGCAGGGCTACCAAATGCGCCCGTATGGCTACGACCCACTTCAACAGCTGATCACCTACTACCCCAGCTACCTGATCACGGTGAAGCATCCTGGCAGGTGCTTTCAGTATGACCGTCTGCAGTTGAAAAACGTCTTAGGCAGCACCCAAAAAGCAGGCTTTGATGGCATCGACCAGCGCATCGAAAAACTGTTGCTACCCGCCGTTCAATTTGCACGGAACAAGTCCCTGTTGGCCGAGCTGACCTGCCCTCCACCCATCACCATTGACCCATCGATCTTCGGGGTGCGCTACCTGATCATCACCCACCCCAACTTCAAAGCCGCTGCTGATGCACTCAAAGTACACAAGCAAGCCTTGGGCATCTCGACACGGGTGGTGACCACCAGCGAGATCACGGGCGCAGGCGCGGCCGCCACAGAAACACAGATCCGCAATTGGATCAGCAGCTACTACAACAGCCACCTCGTGCGGCCTAAGTGGGTGCTGTTTGTAGGCGACTCAGAATACCTGCCCACCCACTACGACTTGCAGAACATCTGGGACAGCGCCAAGAACGCGGGTGACATGTGGTACGGCCAGTTCCTGCCAGGCGCGACAGCCACCACCATCCCACCATTTGGCATTGGTCGCCTGCCTGTAGACACGCTGGCGCAAGCCAACACGATTGTCTCGAAGGTCATCGCTTTTGAGAACGCCCCTCCCTTGAACGCCATCTTCGGGCAGGACTTTTATAGCCGCCTGACCTTTGCGTCTTACTTCCAGGGCAGTGGCAACACCGATCAACGCTGGTTCGTTGAGACCACCGAACGCGTGCGTGACCTCGCAGTGGGTGCGGGCTACAGCGTGCCTCGCTTGTACACAGCCTCTTTGGCATCCAATCCCTTGTTCTACAACAGCGGTGCAGCCATGCCTGCTGCCCTGAACAAGCCCACGCTGGCGTGGAATGCCACACGCACCGACATTGCCAATGCCATCAATGTGGGCTCCGCACTGGTCTACCACCGCGATCACGGTTGGTGGGATGGCTGGGGTGATCCATCGTTCAGCACCAGCGACCTGTCCTTGGTGGCAGTCACCAACAACCAGTACCCTGTCGTCTTCAGCATCAACTGCGCCAGTGGCGTGTTTGACAACGAAACAGTCGATCTGGCAGCCAACAAAATTGGGCTGGGCTATGGCATGTCCATGAGCACAACGTATTGGGCAGAAGCCTTTTTGCGCAAAGCAGACGGCGCACTGGCGGTCATCGGTGACAGCCGCCAAAGCAGCACCATCGACAACAACCAGCTGACCTACGGCCTGTTCGATGGCGTCTTTCCTGGCTTGATCAGCACTTTTGGCACCGCGAGCCCTGTGCAGCGCTTGGGCGACTTGCTGAACTATGCCAAGTCCTACATCAACGATGTGGCCAGTGGTGCGCAGTCCAATCAGCATCCGCTCGACAGCACGGGCACGCGCCCGGGTATCGTCAACTTGCGGCAAGAGGTCAACATCTACAACCTGCTGGGCGACCCTACCGTCAAGCTGCGCGTCAGCCCGCCGTGGAAATTCAGCATCCCCTCGGTGCTGCTGCAAGGTGCCATCGCCAAGATCAAAGTGCCCATTGATCCCGGTTGCCTGACCTGCCCACCCAACTTACTCAGACCGGAGTGGATCACCGCCATCGCCATCAATCCCACAACGGGCGAGGTGCTGGGTCGCGGACTGATCGACGAGAAGGGTGACGGCTCCGTGGACTTGGGCGACTTCCGTGGCAACAACGTGTTGATCCGGGTGGCCTCACCTGACGGCGCCACCACGCAAGCGGCCGCGATCGAGACCGACACCGATGGCGACGGCATCCCCGACAGCCGAGACAACTGCGCCTTGGTGCCAAACAAGACGCAACTCGACACCGACGTTGACGGCTACGGCAACGCCTGTGACGCTGACCTCAACAACGATGGCTTCGTCAATTCGCTCGATTTAGCGGCCATGCGCCAGCAGTTTGGCAAGCGCGGCATGGTGGGCGACCTCAATGGGGACGGCATCGTGAATTCACTGGATGTGAGCCTGTTCGCCAAGTTGTTTGGCAAAACGCCAGGGCCTTCAGCGTGGCACCTTGAGACCCTCATCAAGCAATAACCCAGCCCAACCAACCTCTTAGGACATCAACATGAAACTGCACCACACCCTGCTGGCCTCGGTCACCCTGCTCGCTTGTTTGACTGCACATGCACAAACAGTCTCTGTCAGCCCGCCCCACACCAACGTCACCGTGGGCGACAGCTTCTCGGTCGACATCTTGGCAACAGGCTTTCCGGATAAGATTTTTGGTGGGGGATTCAACCTCGCGTTTGATCCCACCATCCTCAAGCTCGATGGCATCGTCATCCCCGCGTCATGGGAGTTTGCCGTGTCAACCGGCTTGCTGGACCCTGCCGCGGGCACAGTCAGCGATGTGTACTTCAACACCTTCAGCGCCCCCATCAAGGGCGACTTCCTGACAGCCAGCTTGAAGTTCACGGCCATTGGTGGCGGCACATCGGGTATCGCCTTGAGTGAGTCGCCCTCCTTCCCGTTTGGCAATGAGTTCGCCAACGCGGTGGCGGTCACCTACGTCGACGGCAACGTGGCTGTCGTACCAGAGCCCAACAGTCTGACACTGCTGTTGGTCGGCATCGCGTGTGCAGGCTGGGCTACAAAACGGCGTCAAGGCTGATTCAAAAGCGCGCGCTCACAAACGCACACACATGCGGCTAGACAAGCGGGGGCACCTGCCCTACTGTCTAGCCCCATGCACATCCTTACCCGCACCAACTGGCTGATCAGCCTGACCTTGGCTTTGGCCACCCCTTTGACCCATGCAGCTGATCCCAAGCTGTGTGTCTTTGATTTGCTCGGGGCCACGGGCGAGATGTTCAATGCCGCCAAAGACTACGCCTTGGCGATGCAAGCCAGTGGCACCACACTTAAATTGAAGTCCTACGTTGATGAGCGCGTGGCTGTTGACGACTTCAAAACAGGCCATTGCGATGCCGTGTTGGCCACGGCCTTTCGAACACGCGCCTTCAACCCCGTGACGGCAGCCACCGATTCATTTGGTGCGACCTTGATCCTTCGTCAGGGCAAAGTGGACCATGCAGCGGGACACGAAGTCGTCCGCATGGCCAGCCAAATTTTCGCGTCACCAGCGGCCAGCAACATGGTGATCCAAGGCAAGTACGAGATGGCCGGCCTGATCGACGTAGGCGCCGTCTACGCCGTGGTGCATGACCGCCGCATGAACACCCCCGAAGCCATGGCAGGCAAACGCATCATGGCCTTTGACCACGACAAGGCACAGGCCTACATGATTCAAAAATCGGGTGCACAACCCGTCATGGCTGACATCACCAACTTTGCCAACAAGTTCAACAATGGCATGGCGGACATGGCTGCTGCGCCAGCGATTGCATTCAAGCCCCTAGAGCTGCTGAAGGGCATGGGGCCCAACGGCGCGGTCTCGCGCTTTCCTTTCATGATTGCGAGCTTCCAACTCATCATCGAGCGCAGCAAGTTCCCCAGCACTTATGCCGATGCCTCACGCCAGTACTGGCTGCGTCACTTCGACGAAGTGCTGGCACGCACCAACAAGGCTGAAGCAGACATTCCAGCTTCTGCTTGGATGGATCTGTCGGCAGAGAACACGCCCTTGTATGCCAAGTTTCTGCGTGACACACGTGTTGAACTGGCCGATCAGGGCATCTACAACAAGCAAGGCCTCAAGCTGCTCAAACGCATCCGCTGCAAGCTCAACCCCAGCGACCAAGAGTGCTCTCAGCCCACTGAGGTGCAGTGACCCAGCCCCGCTTCCTACTACCCCTATCGAAAATCCCAGCAGGGCATACCCGCGTTTGGCGCCATGAGCAAAGCGTGGCGCGTGTTGGGACAAGACGCATCGGCTCATCCACCGAACAATGTGGCATCACCTTCCTCCACATTGACAGGATCATCCGCATGTTCAATCTCAAACACACCTTGGCCTCCGTGACCTTGGGTCTGCTGACACTTGCACCCCTTGCACACGCTGTGCAAAATGGGCCTGCGCCTACGCTGGCTGACCTGCAAAAAGATGGCCCTTATGCCGTCGCTTCGCAAACGGTCACAGGCAGTGGCTTCGGCGGCGGCACCGTGTACTCGCCCACCACAGCAGGCAAGTACGCCTTGGTGGCCGTGTGCCCTGGCTTCGTCTCTGCACAGAGCTCGATGACCGATATGAGCAAGCGCTTGGCCACCCACGGCTTCGTCGTCGTGGCCATCACCACCAACACCTTGCTTGACTTCCCATCCAGCCGCGCCACGCAATTGCTGGCTGCACTCAAGACCGTGGCTGCTGTGACAACAGGCCCAGCAGTCGGCAAGATCGACACCGCACGTCAAGCCGTGTCGGGCTGGTCCATGGGTGGTGGCGGTACGCTAGAGGCGGCCAGCGCCACGCTAGGCTTGGTTGCCGCAGTGGCCTTTGCCCCATGGGATACAGCGATCAGCAAGTTCAAGACCAACAAAGTGCCCACCGCGATCATCGGCGGCTCCAGTGATACCGTGGCCTCGGTCTCAGCGCACTCGCAAAAATTCTATGCCGCGATCCCCAGCACAACCAAGAAAATGCTGGCTGTCATCACCGGCGCTGACCACTTCTTCCCAACCAAAGCCAGCGAGCCTACCAGCTACACCAACATCTCCTGGATGAAGCGTTTTGCTGATGGCGACACCCGCTACAGCCCCTTCCTCAAGGGCCAAGATGCCGCATGGTCTAGCTTCACATCGAACGGCCCGTTCTAAATGAGCCCAACGAGGTGGTGGGTGGTGTCCGCACTGGCAGGTGCCGTGACCTTTTGGGGCCTGTACTTGCACGGTCAAGACGTCACCCCGACATGGGTCCTCCGACGCATCAACACGACCGGCTTGTTCACAGCCACGGTGCCAGGCGCTGTGGCGCCAGCCGGTCGTGCGTCGGATGCGAATGCGGTCAATGCGGGGCAGCCCACCACCTCACCACTTGACAGCATGGCGCCACCTGTATTTCGGGCCACCCAACAAGGCTCACTGGTGATTGATCCGCAAACACGCACCGATGTCGAGCGTGTCTACGCGCTCTACCAACGCGACGAGGCCACGCAAAAATTGGCCGCATTCTCAGCCGAGCTGCCTGCCAAAGCGCAGCGCGAGCTCAGGGATTTGTTTCAGCAATATGCGCAATATGCGCAGGCTGTGGCGCAAACCGTCCCACCTGATCAGAACGTGAGCAGCACCGAAGAGGTCTCACGCCAGCTCAAAGGTTTGCACGATCTGCGTCAACAGTATTTTGGTGTGGATGGCGCCCGCGTCATGTTCGAACAAGAAGAAGAAACATCGGCCAAGCTGATCAACTTGATGAGCCAGAACAAGGGCAGCGGCTTATCCCTGTCTGACAAGGCTGAGCAAGCGCAAGAAGCGATCAAGCCCTGAGGCTGATCTGAGCAGGCTAAGCACCCGAGCGGCGATAGGCGCCAGGCGATGATCCCGTCCACCGCTTGAACGCGCGGTTGAAACTGGTCGGATCAGAAAAACCCAAAGCCCCTGCCAACTCAGACACGGGCATACAGGTGTCACGCAAATGGTGCTGAGCCTGCGTCTTGCGAACATCATCGACCAGCAGCCGAAAGTTCAAGCCGGATTCTTCAAGGCGACGCTGTAAGGTGCGCGAGGGCAACTTGAGCGCCTGAGCCATGGTGTCCAAGGTGACGTTGCCCAAGGTCAATTGGGCCTTGATCAAACGCTGCAATTGATCGATGAGCAAGTCTTTGCCGTTGGACAGCAAGTTCAGCTGCTTGACCGCCTGGCCGTGCAACAAGCTGTGGCTGACGGCGTCGCGGGACATGATCGGCATATTCAGACATGCCGCATCGCCCCACATGGTGTTGTCACCTTGATCAAAACGAACTTGACCACCAAAGATGCGTTGATACGGGTTCACATCGACAGGCCCGGTGCCTTCGAAATTCACATCAATCAGCAGATCAGCTTGCCCAGTCAGCCAACGCAAACGGTGCACCCAAACAGCCAGAGACAAACGCGCCAACTGGGGTGATGCCTCGGCTGTGGTGGCATGCAAGCGCAAATAAAAGCGCTGACCAACCACGCCGCGCTCAATGGTGAACACATCATCCAATAAGGGGTGCAAGCGTTGGAGTAAACCGGCCACATCCACGACGCTGCTGCAGGTCATCAAGGTCAAGCCCAATAAACCGGTGTGCCAGGGTTTGAATTGCTCAGACAGCGCTGGCACCAGATCTCGTCCGCCCAGATGCTGTGAGGCCATGTCCATCAGACCATGCCACTCCTGCAGAGTGCAACGGCCCGCGGGGTCAAGATCATCCAAATGCCTCAAGTGCGCTGGCGCCAAGACCTGCGCTACCGATGGTTTGACAGCCAGCAAGTGACTGAGCACAGTCCGCGCATAGGCCGCATGGAGTGTGCGAGGTGCGTGGATCGGATCGGTGCTGCGTGTCTGCATGATGAGGCGGCCTGCAAGTCAAAAGGCCGGTTCATCATATCCCAGAACGTTTAACGAACAGAGTTGTAATCCAGGGGCACCCATGTGTAGCCCTTGCCGTCGACTCGGATGTGACCGATCCCCGGGAAAGGCAAATGCGCGCTGCCCACCAAATAGCGCCCTTTGGCTGCATCGGCATAGGCCTTCAGGCGTTGTGCAGCGGCTGCTTTGGAGTCCACATCAAACGTGATCGTCACCTTCGGCTGCGGAAACTGCACCGCGGCCACATGCATCAAATCACCCCATAACACCAGCTTTTGGCCCTTGGATTCGATGGCATAAACGGTGTGCCCGGGGGTGTGCCCACGTGCCGCAACCGCCTTCACGCCGGGCACCAAAACGGTATCACCATCAAAGGCCTTGAACTTGCCCGCGGCCACATAGGGGTTCATTGAGACTTGCGCGCCCTTGAAGAAATCTTTCATCTCCTTGGGTGCTTTGTCCATATTGGCTTGGCTGAGCCAAAAATCTACATCATGCTGATCGGCATGGACCGTCGCATTAGGGAAGGCCAATTTGCCATCCGAGATCAAGCCCCCTACGTGGTCACCGTGCATGTGGGTGATGACGATCTCATCTACCTGCTCGGGCTGGTATCCAGCCGCCTTGAGGTTACCCAGCAACTGACCCAGCGTGGGGCCAAACAGACCCGCCGCACCAGCGTCGACCAACACCAGTTTGGTGCCCGTATTGATCAAGTAGGCGTTCACCGACGTGGGCACCGTTTCTGTTTGAAACGAGCGCGTCAACAATTTGCTGACCTGTGCATGCGTGGTGTTGGTCAGCAACTTTTGTGGTGGCAGATCCAAAATGCCGTCCAACAACGCAGTGACCTCAAAGTCACCCAGCAGCATCCGGTAGAACCCAGGCGCTTGGGTTTTGACTTGAGGGGCCTCGGCTTGTGCGGCGGAGGCCAGCACCAAACCGCCTGCTAATGCAGCCAGACTGCTGCGAATCATGTAGGTCAATGTCATTGAAAATCCCATGTGGTGAAAGTGATGTGGATCATCAGATTACCCCATAACCTTTCATGAACAAGGCCACATTGGCTTTGAGCAAACGGGCGTCTTGCGTTGCGGTGGGTGGCTCAAGGTTCAGCAACAGCCGGTAATGCCCCGTCCCAAGGAACATGGCCAAAAACTGCTCGGCAGCCATGTCAGCATCTGCGATCTGCAAAGCCCCTGCCGCATCGACCGCCTTCAAATAGGCAGACAGTTGCTTGTTCACACGCTCAGGGCCTACCTTGTAGAACGCTTCACGGCTGTCCTGATGTTCGGCGCTGGCGCAAAACAAGGCGCGGTGCTGGCTCACGCATTTTTCATCGCGAAGCAAACGTAAAAAAGCCTCGCCCACCGCCATCAGCATGGCCTCAGGCGCCATCGGATCCAGCTGGATCATGTCACCCATGGCCATGATTTGTTCCGTGACCTCGGTTAACGCCGCAGCAAACAACGACCCCTTGCAGGGGAAGTAGCTGTAAATGGTCATCTTGGAGACCCCGGCCTCTTTGGCGACGGACTCCATGCTGGTGCGCTCTAAGCCGTTTTCATGAAACTGCCGGATAGCCGCATCCAATACGCGGCGCACCCGATCGGGGTCACGCGGACGACCTCTTTTGGCTGCAGGGGTGGGGGGGTCAGAAGCGCTCATGGGGTCACGTTTTAGCAATACACGCCATGGTAGCGTGCCTCATGCTGCAGAACGCCCTTATTTACGATACTTGACAGTACTGTAAATATATGAATAAATAGAGTTTAGTACAGTACAGCAAATGAGGTGTGCATGCCCATGACGTATCCGGCCCCAGCCCGGCGTCTCTCTCTGACTTGGTGTTTGGTCTTGGTTAGCTTGCTCAGTGCTTGCACCCATGTGCCACCTGAAGACAAAGCGGCGCTGAACCAGCAAGCTGCTTTTCGCCATGCCACGACGACGCAGCCCTATACAGATGCGGCATGGTGGTCGGCACTTGGCGATGACAAGTTAGCCGCCCTGATGACGCAGGCCATGACCCACAACACCGAGGTACGCACAGCCCTGCAACGCCTGCGACAAGCGCGTGCGGGTGAAAGCGCCCGCTCATCGGCGCTGTGGCCCACCTTGGCCTTAACAGGATCGGCATCCAATGAGCGCACAGGCTTCCCGGATGCGGTCAAACAAGGTGCGCCAGACAAGCGTGTGCTGCGTGCGGGGCTGGATTTGAGCTGGGAGCTCGATGTGTTTGGGCGCAACCGCGTGGCCGCAGAGGCAGCCGAGCATGATGCCTTGGCCGCGCAAGCTGGCGTGTACGGCGCCCAGTTGATGGTCATGAGCGAAGTCGCCCAACAGTACGTCACCTTGCAAGCTGCACGCGAGCGCTTGCGCCTTGTGCAAAGCCTGATTGCGGCCCAGCAAAGCAGCGTGGACATCCTGACCAAACGCCGCCAAGCGGGCCTAGAAGGCAACCTGCCCTTACAAACAGCGCAAGCAGATTTGGCCCAACTGCGATCGAATGAGCCGGGCTTGGGTACGCTGATTGAGGTCACACAAAGCCGCTTGGCCATGTTGCTGGCCACACGCACCAGCGAGCTGCAACTGGGTTCACAAACCACCCCTGTCTGGTTGACTGACCACGCACCCGCCGACTTGTTTGGTGCAGCACCGCCCGTTGGCCTGCCTTTAGAGCTGCTGACAAGGCGACCAGATGTCATGGCCAACCGCCAACAGTGGCTGGCTGAAGCGGCCCGTGAGCAATCCGCGCGCACCGATTTGTTGCCTCGCTTTTTTGCCAGTGCCATCACAGGCAGACAAGACGTCAAGCTCAATGCACTGGACTTGGCGCCAGTTTTTTTCACGCAAAGCGCTTTGGCTTTTACCTTGCCCTTGTTCAACGCCGGGCGTGTGCAGGCCAACATCGAAGTCCAATCTGCACAAGCCCACATCGCCGAGCTGGCATATGAGAAATCGGTTCGCCAGGCCATCGAGGATGTCGACAACGCCTTGACCGCGTGGCGACAAGACAACCTGCGCGCCATGGCCATCAACGAGGCCCTGACGGCCCGCAGAGCCGCCATGAAGCAAGTAACCAGTCTTTACCGAGAAGGCCAGGTCAGCGCGTTGGATGTGCGTTTGGCTGAGCGTGGGCAGTTAGCCGCTGAGCTTGAGCGCATCGACACCCGCACCCAACAAGCGTTCAACCTGATTCAACTCTACAAGGCCTTGGGCGGAGGCTGGTCAGCCCCCACATCCTCAGCCTCTTTGCACACAACACCATGACGTACCTGACACCCCATTGGCGTTCTCTGGCTGCCTTGTCAGCCCTGATGATGTTGCAAGCCTGTTCACGCCCCGCTGCGCCCCCGCCCATCAAACCCCTTGTCTGGGTGAGCCCCGTCAAGGCCAGTGCGTCAGCACAACAGCGCATGCTCACGGCCACCTTGCAGCCTCGGGTTGAATCGCCAGTGGCCTTCCTGAGCGCAGGGCGCATCAGCAGCAGGCTGGTTGAAGTCGGCCAATCGGTTGCAGCAGGACAAGTCCTCGCGAGGCTAGATGTAGCCGATCTGACCTTGGGTGTGACCGCCGCACAAGAACAAGTCAAAGCCGCCCAAGCTGAAGCTGATCAGGCACAAGCCGACGAGCAGAGGCTGGCACGTTTGAGCACCGATGGCTCTGTCGCATCAGCTGATCTGGAGCGCCAACAAGCGCGGTTGAAAGCCGCATCGGCCCACGTCATGCAAGCCAAAAGCCAATTGGACTTGGCACGCAACCGGCAAGGCTACGGGCAACTGACAGCGCCCTATGCAGGCGTGATCACACAGTGGCACGCAGAAGCAGGCCAGGTCGTCAACGAAGGGCAAGTGGTCGTCAGCATGGCCCGTCAAGGCGATGTGGAAGTGCAGGTCTTCCTGCCCGAGCAGATGGCCACCGATGTGCGCCAATGGCAAGCCCACCTTGCCCTGCCCGATCAGGCGCAAGCGGGCACATGGCCCTTGAGCCTGCGCGAGCTGTCACCGGTATCCTTGCCTGCCGGCCGCGTGGTGCGTGCCCGCTACGCGCTGGGCGCGATCCCAGCCGCGCTGCGCCCCACCCTGCGTTGGGGCCGCAGCGCAGAGGTGCACCTCTCCACGCCTGCGCTGCAAACAGGCATCACCTTGCCCAGCGGCGCCTTGGTCAAACGAGATGGTGCGGCGTTTGTGTGGATAGCCAACCCCGCAACAGGTCAACTCCATCGGCAGACTGTGACCGTAGAGGGCTTCACCAGTGATGGCGTCATCTTGAGCGGCCTGACAGAAGGCAGCCAGGTGGTGTCGGTTGGTGCACAGCTATTGAACGAACAAATGACCGTGCGCGTGGCCCAACGCCCAACGCACTGATATCAAGGCATCCCATGAAGTCGTTCAACCTATCCGAATGGGCCTTGCGTCATCAGGCCATGGTCTTGTTCATGATCATAGCCACTTTGGTGTCCGGGCTATACGCCTTCACCAAGCTGGGACGTTCTGAAGACCCGCAGTTCAACATCCCGGCCATGACCCTGGTGGTGGTCTGGCCCGGCGCCACAGCACGCGAGGTACAAGACCACGTCCTCAACCGCATCGAACAAGCCTTGCAAGACCTCGGTGGCGTACAAGCCATGAACAGCTTTGCACGCCAAGGCTATGGCGGGATCACCATGCAAATGGCGGGGCGCTTGTCCAAGCGTGAACTGGAAGACACCTGGTACCAAGCACGCAAAAAAGTCAACGACATCCGCAGTGAGCTGCCAGACGCGATTCGCGGCCCCTTCTACAACGACGAATACACCGACGTCTTCACGACCTTGTATGCCGTTCGCGCGTCCGACCTGAGCATGGTCGAGCTCAAGGAAGTCACCGAAAGCATCAAACGGCGACTGCAGGCCGTGCCCAACGTCGGCAAGGTGACCCTGCTCGGTGCGCAAGCACAAAAGGTGTTTGTCGAGTTCTCCAGCCGCAAACTCGCGGCTTTGGGTTTGGCGCCGCAACAAGTGTTGCAAGCCTTGGCCAAACAAAATCAGGTGACCCCTGCTGGCTACACAGAAACCACCGAAGACCGTGTGTTTGTGCGTGTCAGCGGTGCCTTGCGCAGCATCGATGATGTCGCGGCCATTCGCCTCAATGTGGGCGGTAAAGTTGTGCGTTTGTCCGATGTAGCCACACTCACAGCCGGGTATGAGCAACCGGCCAATTTCACGATTCGCCACAATGGCGAGGACGTGCTGGCTCTGGGCGTGACCATGACCCGCAACGCCAATATCCAAAACCTAGGCGCTGCGCTGTCAAGCACCATCGAGCAAGTGCGCCGCGATCTGCCTGTGGGCGTGAGCATTGAGCAATACGCAGACCAGCCCAAAGTGGTTGATGAGTCGATCTGGGAGTTCGAGCGCTCCTTCTTAGAGGCTTTGGCCATTGTCTTGGCTGTGTCCTTCTTGTTCTTGGGATGGCGCACTGGCGTGGTCGTGGCCGCATCCATCCCGCTGGTGCTGGGCTTGGTGGCCGTCGTCATGTACATCATGGACTGGAGCCTTGACCGCATCTCACTGGGTGCCTTGATCATTGCCTTGGGCCTGTTGGTAGACGACGCCATCATTGCCGTCGAGATGATGGTTGTCAAAATGGAGCAAGGCTGGGACCGCGTGAAGGCTGCCAGCTTTGCGTATACCTCCACAGCCTTCCCGATGCTCACCGGCACGATGGTGACCGTAGCGGGCTTCATGCCAGTTGGTTTTGCCAAATCGACATCGGGCGAATACGCGGGCGGCATCTTCTGGATCGTGAGCTTGGCTTTGGTTGTGTCATGGTTCGTCGCCGTCGTGTTCACTCCCTACTTGGGCTTCAAGCTCTTGCCCGACACACTGGCCTCTCACAACCATGGAGACCCTTACAACAAGCCCATTTATGTGCGTTTGCGCAAATGGATCAGCTGGAGCGTGACCAACCAATGGAAGGTCATTGGCGCCACCGTATTGGCTTTTGTGGCCGCCGCCGCAGGCATGGGTTTGGTGCAACAGCAGTTCTTCCCAACGGCATCCAGACCCGAGCTTTTGGTCGAACTCAGGCTGCGTGAAGGCGGCTCTATAGCGGCCACCCAAAGCGAAGTGCGCCGACTGGAGAGCGTCCTCAAGGCTGATGCCGATGTCAGCTACTTCACTGCCTATACAGGCCAAGGTGCCTTGCGCTTTTACCTGTCACTGCAACCCGAGTTGCCCAACCCCGGTTATGCGCAGTTCGTGCTGATGACGAAGGACACCGCCGCACGTGAGGCCGTTCGCCAACGGTTGATCACCATGTTTGCCAAGAATGAGCAATTCCCCAATGTGCGTGGCCGCGTCAGCCGATTGGAGTTCGGCCCGCCCGTAGGCTTCCCCGTTCAGTTCCGTGTCATCGGCCCCGATGCCGATCAGGTTCGCCGCATTGCCGAGTCCGCACGCCAGGTGGTCGCCCAAAGCCCACTGGTTAAGGACACCCAGCTCAACTGGGGAGAACAAGTGCGGACCATGCACATCCAGGTCGACCAAGATCAGGTCAGCCAACTGGGCTTGTCGAGCACCGATGTCGCGCAGGTCGTGCAAACGGTATTGCAAGGTGCACCTGTGACCCAAATGCGTCTGGGCGAGGAGCTGGTAGACGTGGTCGTGCGCTCGTCCACAGCGGAGCGCAAAGCCATCGACCACCTCGGTGACATCCAGCTCATCGGGCCGCAAGGCACCGCCATCGCGCTGTCTCAAGTGGCCCGTGTGGAAGCCACTTTCGAGGACCCGGTGCTGATGCGCCGCAACCGCGAGACCACCATCAGCGTGCGCAGCGACGTGGCCGACGGTGTGCAAGCCCCCTATGCCTCCGGCAAAATTCGCGCAACGCTTCAACCCTTAATCGACGGCCTGCCTGATGGTTACCGCATTGAGGTGGGCGGCGCCGTAGAAGAAAGCGACAAGGCCAATGAAGCCCTGTTCACGGTGTTCCCCGTCATGTTCATGGTCATGCTGTTCTTCCTGATGGCGCAGCTCCAAAGTTTTGCCCGCATGACACTGGTGTTCATGACGGCGCCCTTGGGCCTGATCGGCGTCGTGCCTGCGCTTTTGGTGTTTCAGGCGCCGTTTGGTTTTGTGGCCTTGCTTGGCGTCATTGCACTGGCCGGCATGATCATGCGCAATGCTGTGATCTTGGTTGACCAAATTGACCAAGACATTGACCAAGGCAGCACGCCATGGCAAGCCATCGTGGAGGCGACTGTGCGCCGCGCACGGCCCGTGGTACTGACATCTGCTGCAGCCATGCTGGCCATGATCCCGCTGACCCGCAGTGTGTTTTGGGGCCCCATGGCCATTGCCATCATGGGCGGCTTGGTGGTGGCCACGGCATTGACGCTGGTGTTCGTGCCCGCTTTGTATGCCTCGTGGTTCAAGGTCAAGGCACCGAATTGAGTCCAACCAGTTAAGCCAAGCGGGCGGGGACCTCGCGCCACTCGCCCGGCATCAAACCATCCAAAGCCCACGGGCCAATACGCACACGCACCAAGCGCAAAGTGGGCAAACCAACGGCAGCGGTCATCCGCCGGACCTGGCGGTTTCGGCCCTCACAAATCACCAACTCCAACCAGCTGGTTGGCAGATGTTGACGAAACCGGACTGGCGGTGTGCGTGGCCAAAACTGAGGGTCATCCAACGCACGCGCCTGTGCAGGCAAGGTCATGCCGTCTTTGAGCTGCACCCCTGTGCGCAATTGCTGCAACTGGTCTGCTGTGGGCAAGCCATCGACCTGTACCCAGTAGGTTTTGGGCAATTTATGCTTGGGATCAGCGATGCGCGCTTGCAGGCTGCCGTCATCGGTCAGCAGCAGCAAGCCTTCGCTGTCGCGATCAAGTCGGCCCGCCGGGTAGACACCCGCAATGGGCAGGTAATCCTTCAGCGTTGCGCGGCCAGCCTCATCTGTGAACTGCGTCAGCACGTCAAAGGGCTTATTGAAAACAATCAGGCGGGGCATGGCGGTCATGGGGGTTGTGGTGAGCCACAACAGCGGTTGAACTGAACCGCGTTTGTATCACCAGAAACCACCCATCCAGCCTCAAGCACCGTGCATTTACAGCAGCGCCAGTGCCGCATCGAGTGCACGCTGGAAAGCGTTGGCTTGCGTGCCGACGGGGTAAGCAGCGACCCACTTTCGCGTGATGCGTGCCAGCCCCCCCTCGCGCTGCTTGGCCCGATGCAAAGCGTCAATGCAAGTTTGCAAGGTAGCGTGGTTGTGGCCAATGCGCGCGGCCAATGCCTCTGGATCAGGGTTCACGGTGAGCATCGGCAACAAGCGTCCGAGTGGATCTTGCCGACCGAGCTTCAGCTTGGCTGGCTGGCGTTGCGCAGGGGACATGCTTGCAAACAGGCCATGCGCGGCGGCCCAGTCTTGTCGGTGCAGCTGCCCAGCGCAGTGTGCACACGGGCAATCCCATTGGCCCGCGGGCTGTGCCAGCAGCTTGGCCGCAACGGCACCCACGTCCAATCGGCGAAACACCGGCACCGAGGTGTAGAGCGTCCCTTGAGCGGCGTCCTTGAAAGGGCTGGTGGCATCGCAAGTCAGCAAGGGCACGCGCTCAAACACGCTCGCCACCAATGCCAAGATCAGCGGCTGACCCAAGCCGAGCAGGTGCACATGCGCGGGCGGCGTTCGATGCACACTGCGCCAGCCATCCATGAGGCCACGCGCCACGAGGGTCGCGCGCAGCACCCGCACAGGCACCGACGAATCCATGTCGACAAGGCCCTTGGGCCCAACGTAGGCATGGGCGCAACGGTCGTCGGCCATCAGCGCGCCAAAGGGCAGGCACAAGTGGGTGATGCGTTTTTGCGCATAGAGCGCACCGGCATCGAACGCGCTGCGGTAGTCCACAGCGGCGACCACAGGCAGATCGTCCACTGCGCCCAACTCACCGTCAGCGCGACGCTGCAAGGTTCGCGTCGCCACGCGTCGATTGAGTGCAACCAAACGCGCATACCCGCGCAGCAGGAATGAAGGCTCTAGACCCAGCGAGTACCACAGCGCGGCAAGGATATCCTCTTCACCGACCACGCCATGTGGCTTGAACTCAAGCTGTGCAGCAAGCCCAATCCCGGTCGAAGCATGAGCCGCGCCTTCAATCTGCGCAGCGAATTGGTCAACCACCCTGCGCGCCTCTACGGACAGCGCCTTTCGTGTTGGACTTTCTCCCGTGCTCACCTGAAGCGCTTTCAGACGCGCCGCCACGTCCCGCGCTTGCTCTTGTGCTTCATTTCGCAAGCGCGCCAGATCGTCGAAACGACCGTTATCCACCAACAGATAGCGTCGGTGCTTCGCGGGCAGCAAGCCGAGTTGCTCGCGCACGGACTTCGATGCGTAGTCCGGCGGAACGAGATAGCCTTGCGGCCTGCTACCAACAAGGAAATCGGCACGCAGCGTCGCCAACCGCGCATTGACAAGAAACCGCACGCCCTGCATGACACCCCCAGAGCCTGCCATCTCAATCACTGAGGTCCATGGGAGGGAAGGTCATGCCCGGCTCGTCAAGTTCTTCCGCCTCATCGGGGTCGGGCGGCAAGATCGCCCGTGAATTTGTGTGGGCCGCAATGCATGCCCACAACTGCGTGGCCAGCGCATCCGCCTGCGCCTTGTATTCGGCGACCTTCGCTGCAGCCGAAGCCGCACGCGATATACAGGCCCAAAACGTGGCCAATCGCTTGGCACAGACGATGCCCTTCAATGGGTTCGATGGGGCATCAAGACAATTGTCCAGTGCATCGTTGAAGTCACGATCACAGTCCAACAACAAAGCAGTACCCTCGTTGTAGGCGGTCTGCCACTTCTCGTACGCGGCAAGCCACGCGGTGTAGTACTCGGTACAAGGCTCGTAATTACCCGGCATAGTCTTTGCTCCATCCATGAGCCAACGGCGCCCAAACCGCCTCGCCAGCACCCCAGAAATCTGGGCCCTTTTTATCGACTGAGACACGCTGCGGGCTCAAGGCCCACGCAATCATGTCGCCGTTCGGGAACACCGGGTAGCAGTGATCGGCGAGCGCCACAAACCCGTTGTGCCAGCTCGCCGTTCGCTTCTGCCGCACATCGTCCCAGCGACCAATCTCGATCGCTGGGCGGCCTTTGGCGTATGTCGAACTTCGCCTGAAGATGCCCGCCAGCCGACAGTAAGCGCCGGACGCGATGCCTCTGTGCGCAAGGTGCAGATACAGGCAGACAGCGGTGATGCGTTCATCACCATTGGCAGCCAGCAGTTGAACCATCGAATGCAACTTGCCATCGCTGCCGCGCCACGTGCTCGTGCCGGTCACATACCCTTCCACCACGACTTCGCTGCCCGAGCGGAGTTCGTCTGCCCACGCAGTCAGCACGGGCTCGCCGCACTCAGACAGAGCACTCGACCTCACCTCACCGTCTTCAAACGGCAAGGCTGCGAGCTGCTTGAGTACGCTGAGCCGATCTGGCCTTGTCAGCAACTCAATGCAGGCGCAGTAAGCCGCGATGCCCTCGCGCAGCAGATTGGCGGCCTCTAGCGTAGATCGACCCAGCGCAAGGTTCTCTGGTGCGTGGACACTGCCATTGCGGCTGACGCGAGCGAGATACGAAGCAGGCGCAATGCGGCCAGCCAGCTTCGGAAGCAATCGCGCCAGCGTCACCGAGGCACGTTGCAGCGCGCCGCGAACACGGTCATCCTTGCCCGCATCTGCGGCCTTTCGGATGCCCGTCTCTAGCCGCCCAATTTGCGCATTCAGGGCGGCAACGTGTGCGGCGAGTCCGAGCGCCGAGCGCTTCGTTGACCTCGCCTTGGCCGCGCGACGGAATGCCGTGTTGAACTCGCAGTGGCACAACACAAGCAGACTGCGTGTCGCGACGGCCACGGTCGTCGCAGGCCACATGGGGTCGCCGGTGACCAGCGTACTCACTTGACTGAGGCCCTGCAGGCGCGCCGACAGGGGCTCGCCCCGCGCGAGGCTGTCGACATCATCAGCAAGCCAGCCAGCAACATCAGCGGGCTTTTGTCTCAGCTCTTGCGCTGCTATCGCCAAGAGCTTGCGGCCATTGGCGCTGCGCGCGTACTTGCGCATCTGATCGACAGCATCACGAGGCATCCCAGGATCAGAGC
Source organism: Aquabacterium sp. (assembly GCA_030654395.1). Taxonomy (GTDB): domain Bacteria; phylum Pseudomonadota; class Gammaproteobacteria; order Burkholderiales; family Burkholderiaceae_C; genus Aquabacterium. The sequence continues at coordinate 161,441 of JAURXM010000108.1, read as the reverse complement.
CGCATGACGCGCACAGCAACGTACCAGTCTGCGCCGCCTCTCTTTGCAAAATGCGCTCCACCGACTTACCCGCCAATTCCAGCGTCTTGATGGCCAAGGTGTTGGTGGCTTGCCAGTCCTCAGATGTCAGCCTCTGGCGCAGCACGCCTGCTGCGTTAACAAGCGGACCCACGAAGGTCTTGGCGGACGGTACAGCAACAGATCGTTTCGACGGCGCACTTGGCACAACAGTCCCTGTGAATGAGTGAAGTGGCTCATACTAGAACTGCATCCCTTTTACCGCATTGAGAAAGATCAAGCTGGCGAGAACCTACATTTGATCAATCAAAGCCTCAGGCTTGACAAAATCAATCCAGGCCTGATCACGCGCCACACCCAAAATGCGGCGCGAACTGGCCACGGCTGTGATGCAACGTGCCAATGCTTGAACCGGCTGCCCAGCCGCATCGCGGATGACCACAGCCTGAGGCTGCTCTGGCTTGCTGGTACGAGCGACGACCACCGCTTGCTCACCCGAGGCCAAGGCCACGACGCTACCCGGCGGATACAGGCCGACCTCGCCGATGATGCTCGCGCCGATGTAGCCAGCACTGCGCTGACGGAAGATGTCAGCCGCAGCGTGTGGTGTCGGCATGCTGCTGCGCGAGGCACGTGAGCTGACTTTGGCACCAAACACATCGCAGGTTCGGATGGCGTCAGCCAAAGGGTGCACAGCTCGCAGGCCCTTGGGGTAGCCCAAGCCATCAGCCTGTTCGTGATGCTGTGCCACGGCCTCCAGCCATACAGGGTCACTAACACCCAAGTCTTGCAGCAGTTGCCAGCTCTCCAGCGGGTGGGCTTGCATGTGGGCCTGTTGCTCAGTGCTCAAGGGCTCAACTTGGCGCGCCAAGACATCCTGCAAACCCATCGCTGACAGGTTCATCGTGAGTGAAGCAGACACGCCGCAAGCGGTGCGCACGCCACCCCAATCTTTGCGCCGCCCAATCAAGGTCATCAAGATGGCGGTGTGCATGGCGTGCAGCACGCTGTAGCGCGCGAGCGGATCGGCTCGTTCATGGAACAGGAAGAACAGAGCCATGTCCGGCGATTGTGCTGTCAAGTCCATCAAGCTGCGCGTGGCCTGTCCGATCTCACCAGGGAAGTCAGCCGACTGCTTGGGGTCGTTCAACAAAGGCGTCAAGGTATCGGTCAATGCATGCCATTGCGTCCACCTGATCCACTCAGGTGATGGGCTCGGCGCCGTGTCAGCGATCTGAGGGTGTGTCGGGCTGGCCTGTGCTGACATGACTTGCCACTTTCAGAGCTTTTTGTAGTTGGGGAGGCACTGACACGGTAACCCCCCAACCCTGCGAGCACAAGGTGGCCCCGCCACACGCATGCCATTCGCGTGAACGATGACGCATGTGCCGACCTCTCGCCCCGTCAATCAGCCAACTGCACCACCGGCTTGCTGCAGTCGCCACATTTGGGCGTAGCGCCCCTCAGCGGCAAGCAATTGTGGATGGGTGCCGCGCTCAATGATCCGGCCCAACTCCATCACCAAAATCTCGTGTGCGTGCACGATGGTGGACAGCCTGTGTGCAATCACCAGCACCGTTTTACCGTGGGCCACGGCTGACAGCTCGGCCTGTATGGCGCGCTCGTTGGCAGAGTCGAGTGCCGATGTGGCCTCGTCAAACACCAAGATAGGTGGGTTTTTGAGCAAGGTGCGTGCGATGGCGACGCGCTGCTTCTCTCCACCGGAGAGCTTCAAGCCGCGCTCCCCCACCATGGTGTCGTATCCCTTGGGCGTGCTGCTGATGAACTCGTGGATGCGGGCGGCTTGTGCGGCCTGGATCACGGCCTCGTGCGATGCCTCAGTATGACCATAAGCGATGTTGTAGGCCACCGTGTCATTGAACAGCACGGTGTCTTGCGGCACGATGCCGATGCTGCGGCGCAAGCTGTCTTGTGTCAGGCCTTTGACATCGTGACCATTGACAGTGATGCGTCCGCCCTGCACGTCATAAAAGCGATAAAGCAAACGGGCCAAGGTGGACTTGCCAGAGCCTGATGGGCCGACCACAGCCACGGTCTGGCCAGCCGGTATCTCGAAGCTCACGTCATGCAAAATGGGGCGCGCCGGGTCGTAGGCAAAATCAACATGGTCAAACCGCACGGACGGCGGCCCCTTGTGCATCAGCGGCTTGGCATCGACGGCATCTGCGATCTCGCGGTCGCGTTGCATCAGCGTGAACATCTTGTCCAAATCAGTCAGGGACTGCTTGATCTCGCGGTAAATCACGCCCAAGAAATTCAATGGGATGTAGAGCTGGATCATGAAAGCGTTGACCATGACCAAGTCACCCACGGTCATGCGCCCGGCCACCACGCCTTCAGTGGCTCGCCACAGCATCGTGATCAAGCCGATGGCGATGATGGTTTGCTGCCCCGCATTGAGCAGGGACAGCGTTTGCTGCGTCTTCACCCCAGCGACACGGATGCGCTCCAGCGCCTCGTCATAACGGCGCGCCTCAAAGGCCTCGTTGTTGAAGTATTTGACCGTCTCGTAGTTCAGCAGCGAGTCAACGGCACGGGTGTGCGCCTTGGAGTCCAGCTCATTCATCTCACGCCTGAAACGCGTGCGCCAATGGGTCACCGTGACCGTGAAGCTGATGTAGAAAACCAGCGCGGTCAGTGTGATCCACGCAAACATCGCATCAAACTTGATGGCCAGCAAACTGAGCACCAAGGTCACTTCAATCAAAGTGGGGATGATGCTGTACAGCGAATACGAGATCAGTGAATGAACCGCACGCGTGCCGCGCTCAATGTCCCGTGTCATGCCGCCCGTCTGGCGCTCAAGGTGAAAGCGCAGGCTCAGCGCATGCAGGTGCGCGAACACTTTGAGGGAGATGCTGCGTGCCGCGCCCTCCGTGGCTTTGGCAAAAACCAGCTCCCGCAACTCTGTGAACAACGAGGTCGACAGACGCAGCAAACCATAAGCCACCAGCAAACCCACTGGCACGACCAGCATGGCTTGGGCGCTGTTGGCCGCAGGTGCCAACTTGTCAACCAGTTCTTTAAGCAGCAAGGGCACGCCCACGTTGGCGACTTTGGCCCCAATCATGAAGGACAGCGCCAGCACCACCCGGCCCTTATAGGCCCACAGATAGGGCCACAAATGGGCGAGTGTGTCTTTGTCTGAACGGGGTATTTCCGTGGCAGATGACGGGGTTTCGACGGCGGGGGCGGGAATGTAGTGGCGCATTCTGAAACAATGCTGGCTCTGATGTTGTAATCGTCCATTGTTGACCGATTTGTCCCATGACTGTTTCCCCGTCCCCCAATACCCTGTTGACACCGCCTGACCTGCACCCAGAGATGGAGCTGGTGATGCGGGTGATGCCCATGCCCAAAGATGCCAACGGCAACGGCGATATCTTTGGCGGCTGGATCATGTCGCAGGTCGATTTGGCCGCCTGCGTCTTGCCACAGCGTGTGTCGCGCGGCCGTGTCACCACGGTGGCGGTCGATGAGTTCGTTTTCCGCAATGCGGTATCCGTCGGCGATTTACTGAGCTTTTACGCCCGCGTCGAGCGCATTGGCCGCACATCGGTCAGCGTGCATGTCGAGGTCTGGGCTGAACGCCGTCCCGCTGATCCCCTGCTGGTCAAGGTCACGGAGGCCAAGGTCACTTACGTCGCCATTGACATCAATGGCAAGCCGCGCCCGGTTCGCGCCAGCTGAACGTGTCAAACTGTGCAACATCCTCCTGTTAAAGGCGCAACCATGTCGTATCGCTCCGCTTTGCTTTTAGCACCCTCGCGCCAAACGGCTGCAGCACGCGCTGCAGCAGCGAAGGCACAACGCCAGCAGTTGGTCATCAAGGTGGTCGGGGCGCTGGTCGGGCTGACCTTGGTCGTTGGCAGCTTGATGGCAGCCAGCCAGGCCCACGCGGGCACCACAGCCAAACCAGCGACGCCAGCGGCATCCAAGGCCAGCGCCACACACGGCACCGTTGAGGCCGTGCACGCCGTTGAGGTCAAAGGCAAGGGCAGTGGCGCGGGCGTGGTAGCCGGTGCCGTACTGGGCGGCTTGGTCGGCAACCAAATGGGCAAGGGCGCAGGCAACACCTTGTTGACAGTGGGCGGCGCCGTAGCAGGTGGCTACGCTGGCAACGAGGTTGAGAAAAACGTCAAAAAGCACACCCTGTACAAAACCACCGTCAAACTAGACGATGGCACCACGCACGACTACACCATCGGACGCCAAATGGCCGTTGGTGCCAAAGTCAATGTGTCCGGCAAAAACCTCACACTCGCACCTTAATGTGATTTTGAACAACCCCTTGAATCCGGATTCGCTGGACCAGGCCCCCTCGACACTGCGTCAGCAAGGCTGGGCCATTGTCAGCGCCGCCACCCTGCTGAACGGGCTGCACACAGATCAGGCCACCGCCGACACCTTGCACGCGAGCTGGCATGACCTCCCGCCTGACCTGCACCTGCGTGATGGCGGACACTACCGCTTTCGCCGTCACAGCTGCTTCACGCTGGACACGGTCACGGGTGAGCTCACCCAAACACCGCACCGCGCGCACTGGCAACCGATCACCTACAACGCCTTGCATGGCGGTTTTGAACGCTGGTTTGAGCCCATCACACCCGCCGTCAGCCAACACCCGGTTTGGCAAAGACTGCTGCGCCAAATTGGCTCACTGCTGGCTGAAGCCAAGCCCACGCCCACTTGGTTCATTGAGGCGCACCAGTTCCGCGTCGACACCACGGGCGGCATTGGCCGGCCAACCCCTGAAGGCGCCCACCGCGATGGCGTCGACTTTGTGGCCGTGCTGATGCTAGAGCGCCACCAGGTCAAAGGCGGTGAAACCCGCGTTTTTGAGGCCGACGGCCCCAACGGCGTGCGCTTCACGCTGCAAGAGCCTTGGAGCACCCTGCTGCTCGATGATGAACGGGTGATCCACGAATCAACGCCCATCCAGCCTGTGGGCGATCACGGCTGGCGTGATACCTTGGTTTTGACCTTCAGACGTGGGCGGTTTCAAGGGCCGGTTTGAGTGATGCATGGCGCATCCGACACCCTCGTCACACAGACCGTTGCATGTTGACCCATTCCTGTACGCTTGGACGTTGCCATTGCAAAGTGGCAAATGTCGCAAGACGAACGGGTACCTTGTCACCAGCCAAGACGAGGCGATTGAGCATCAGCGCCAGTTCTGTATCTGCGATTGACCACTGCCCAAAAATCGTTTGACTGTTTTCGGGAAGCAAACGCTCAGCGGCTTTGAAGAGCTTGTCGGCAGCAGTCTGTGCGTCAATTGAAAGCGGCGGTGGAGAGCGCTTGAGAAAGACAACTTCCGTAGAGCGTTCCTGTCGAATGGGCATCAAATCACTGCGCAGCCAAGCTTGTACTTCTCGCGCCTTTGCTTTGGCTTGAGGATCAGAGGGGTAGATTGACGGACTGGGTTGCAAGTCTTCGAGGTACTCACAGATGGCCGAGGATTCAGAAAGATGGAACCCGTTATCGCTGAACGTTGGTACACGCTGGGTGTTCGAGATATCGGCATAGAAGGCCGCTTGATGTTCTGCGCTTTGCAAATCAACCAAGACAAGCTCGAATGACATGGCCTTCTCGCGAAGCGCGACATACGCCGACATGGCGTAGGGCGACAGGTAATTTGAGTCGATGAAGAGTTTCATGATGCCCATTGATTGGTCGACTAACTAACGACGCTTTCGCATCAACACCCATAACCACATCCCGGTCAACGACAAAATGACGAGGCTGACGGCCAAGCTGTCTGCCAATAGTATCCACCACACACCCAAACCGCCCCCTTTGTGCAACGCATTGAGCATGGCAAATACGTTGTTGTCCGTACGCTTGACCGTGATGTAGGCATTGCCCACCCAATAGTCAGCCTGCACCTGGCTGGCAGGTGACACAAAACTGACCATCCAATGCGCAGGCTGCTGGTGGGTTTTGTCGCCCCATGGCACTGGCTTGGCCGCCTCGCTGCGCACACGCTGGGCAGGCTGATCCAGCTTAAGCTCGCGCGACAACCAGTCAGCCAGCTCCCTCGCATTGGCTGGCGCTGGGCTGGGCCAAGCCAGCTCAAGGCTTGATTCTTGTGTTTGCGCCGCCGGGATCTTCAACACGCTGCGGTGGTTCAGTAAAAAGCCGGTCAAACCAAAAAACAAGGCCAACAAGGCCGCCCACAAACCGACCCACAGGTGCACCTTGCGCAACAACTTGATCAATCTAGCGCGTTTGATCATCATGTTGAAGCCCACATGCGCAACAGGTTGTGATACGTGCCGGTCAACTGCACACAGGCTGGATTCAGGCCTTGAATGGCCTGATCCAGATCAAACAACAGCGTACGCTGTGCGTCATCGCGCACCATGCTTTCGATCCAGAAGAAGCTGGCCACACGCTCCCCTCTGGTCACGGGCGACACGCGGTGCACGCTGTTAGACGGGTAGATGACCATGTCACCGGCAGGCAGCTTGACGGCCTGCGCACCGAAGGTGTCCTCGATCAACAACTCACCACCGTCATAGTCACTGGGGTCAGTCAAAAACAGGGTGGCCGACACGTCCGTTCTCAGCTTCACCCCCGTGCCGGGCATCAAACGGATCGCCCCATCCACATGGTTGCCAAAGGCCATGCCTGGCCCATAGCGATTGAACATGGGCGGGTAGACGCGGCTTGGCAAGGTGGCACTGATGAACAGCGGATGGCGCTCCAGCTCAGCCAAGATCAAGCCCCCTAGCATTTGAGCCAAGGCAGATTGCTCGGCCAGTTGCTGATTGCGCTTGACAGACTGGCCTTGGTGCCCCGCCGTGACGCGGCCATCGACCCACCCTTCTATGTTTGAGTCCCCCACCGTATCAAGGCGATGGCGCATGGCTTTGACTTGTTCGGTGCTCAGCACACCAGGGATATGCAACAACATGGTCCAACTCAAAAACGGTAAGTGACGCTGGCCAAGGCCGTGCGGCCTCGCACAGGCGTGGCACGCCCACCGCTGGCGCTTTCAAAGTACAGCCTGTCGGTGAGGTTTTGTAGATTCAAGCGCACTTCATAAGCCTTCTGAACATAGGCCAAGGTCGCATCGAATCGAACAAAACCACCCACCTCGGCTGAGCCAAAATTGTTCAAGGTGCGCGCTGAAGACGCCAGCAGGCCACCGCCCCATTCCAACATGGCGGCAGGGCGAACTGTTGCCCAAACGGTCAGGTTGTGGCGTGCGGTGTTGGGCGCCCGCTTGCCTTGGGCCGCCACCCCCGCATCCAGTGAGGTGCCGATCTCTGGTGACGAGACGATGTGGCCATCAAGGTAGGTATAGCCAGCGAACACATCCCAAGCTGTGTTGATGCGGCCCGTCGCAGCCAGCTCCACACCCTGCACGCGGATGAGGCCAGCGTTGACCTGAAGGCTACCTGCGCCATCGCGCACCCGTGCATTGGTTTTATCGGTGCGGAACAGTGCCCCATTCAAGGTCAGGTCACCGTCCATGAGCTCTTGCTTGAGGCCGACTTCATAGGATTTGTTTTTCTCGGCGTCCAATTGCGCGGTGCTTGCGCTTTGAGACACCGTTTCAGCCGATGGGTTGAACGATGTGCCGTATGAGAGGTACCACGTCTGCAGCGCGTTGGGCTGATAGAGCGCACCCGCACGAGGGCTCCACAGCGTCTCTGATTTGGGCGCAGCAGCCACGGTGGTATCTGCCGTGAACCCACTCGGCAATGCGAACTTCTGCAGCGCACTGCTGGCCTTGAAGCGCTCACCTCGCAGCCCACCCACCAGCTTCCATTGTGGCGTCAATGTGAGCTCATCATTGGCATACACCGCCAGCGTATCGGCTTGCGTCTTGACCGTGCGAGACAGGGCCCGATCACCTGTGCGCAGCCCATTCACAGGGCTAGCCAAATTGACGCTCGCCGCACCTGCTGAGGTATTCCAAACATAGCGGTCCTCGTTGCTGCGCTCTCGCCCTAACTCCAAGCCCAAGGTCACCTTGTGCGCACGCTCGCCCTCTTTGATCTTGATGATCAAATCGGTCTGATTGATGAACGATTGGTCCTTGAGCACGCGGTCGCGATCCTGACGGGGCGCACTCAAGATACTCAAAGGGTCATTGAATGAAGGCGTGCCCCCACCGGCCCTCACCACCGTACCTAAGGGAGAGGGGGATGCATCGGTCTGGTTGTCACTGAACAGGGTGCGGTTGCGCAGTGTGGTCTCGGCCGATAGCTTGTGTTGCAAGGCCACCGTGAACACATTGACGGACTGCTTGAACTTGTCATCGTCATAGCCATAGAACACGTTGGATGCCGCTGACACAGGTTTGCGCGTGGCGCCTGAACCGTTGCTGCTCACCAAGGGGAAGCCGTAGTCAGGCACATCGTGGTTGCGTTGAATCAAGGCGGCGAGGGTGACCTCGGTTGGCGTGTTCAAGCCAAAGCTCACGGAAGGGGCCACGCCAAAGTCCTTGAGGTGCTCGACATCGCGGGTCGTGTGGATGTCCTGCGCAAACACGGACACCCTTGCGGCCGTGGTGTCCGACAACTGGCGGTTCACATCCGCTGTGGCCCTGTAATAGCCATCTGTGCCGATGCTGGCGCCGATCTCCGTCGTGTCAGCCAAGCGCGGTTTTTTGCTGACCTGGTTGATGACGCCGCCCGTGGAGCCTCGGCCAAACAGCATAGAAGAAGCGCCCTTGAGCACCTCTACCGCTTCGAGCGAGAACACATCGCGTGCGTACTGGCCGCGATCCCTCAAGCCATCTAAGTAAACATCGGTTCGGGCAGAGAAGCCGCGCAAATTGATGTTGTCACCAATCACCCCGCCCTCGCCCGCACCCAAGGTGATGCCAGGCACGTTGCGCAGCGCATCTTTGAGCGATGTCGCCGCCTGCGCATCCAACATTTTTCGCTCAAGCACGGTGATGGTTTGCGGCAGGTCACGCACCGCTGTATCGGCTTTGCCCCCGATGGACGCTTTGCTGTTGTCACGCTCACGTGATGCGGTGGCTTTGATCTCACCCAATGTGGATTCACTCTGCGCGATGGATGCGGCTGGGGCTGCGCCACAAGCGAGAGCCAATGCGGCAGCGCGCAGGCTCAAAGGGACTTTGATGGAGGATGTCATGGTCGTGATCTCAGGGATAAGTAAACGGGAAAGCAGTCAAAGCTCAACAAAGGCTCAGGGCTCAGTCACAAAGGCCACTTTGGACAAGCCTGCTTTGGAGGCATCAGAGACGGTCTGCGCCACATGGCGGTACGCCACACGCTGGTCAGCACGCAAGTGCACTTCAGGCTGCGGCTGCTTGCGGCCTTCAAGCTCAAAGCGGCTGATGGCTTGAGCCCGGGTGACGGCTTGGCCGCCCCAGTACAGCGCGCCAGCCTGATCGATGGTGAATTCGATTTTGGTGGGACGCACATCCACGACCTGTGAGCTGGCCGTGGGCAGCACCACCTTCACGGCCTGCGTGAGCATGGGCGCAGAGACGATGAAGATCACCAACAAGACCAACAGGACGTCGATCAAGGGCACCATGTTGATCTCGGCCATGGGTGCGCTGGCGTGTTTGGAGTCAAAACTGGCGAAGGCCATGCTGTGCTCCCTTACGCCGCCACGCGAAGCGGCTGGCCCATCGACACGAAGGTGTAGAGCTCATAGGCAAAGGCATCGAGCTGGGCTGACACCACCCGGTTTGCCCGCGTCAACCAGTTGTAACCCATGACGGCAGGGATCGCCACTGCCAAGCCAAAGCCCGTCATGATCAAGGCCTCGCCGACGGGCCCAGCCACCTTGTCTAAGGTGCCGACACCGCTCACGCCAATGGCCAGCAGCGCATGGTAGACACCCCAAACCGTGCCAAACAGCCCCACAAAAGGTGCAGTTGCCCCAACCGTGGCCAACACAGCCAAGCCGTTGTCCATGCGGGTGGTCTCTTCATCGAGCACCTTCTTGATGGTGCGTGCCATGAACTCACCAGACGTGCCCGCATCGGCCAACTTGGCCGCGCCGTAGCGAGCGTGATGGGCCTGCGCATGCAAGGCATGGCTAGTGAGATGGGAGAAGGGATCGTGGGTGGTGTGATCCGTGACCTGCTCGGCCACACGATCCAAAGAGGTCGCATCCCAAAAAAAGGCGAGGAACACGGCACTGCGGCGCTGCCTCGTCAGCATCGTGAGGCCCTTGACCAAAATGATGGCCCAAGAGGCCACCGACATCAAAGCCAGTATGGCCATCAAGGCCGTACCCACCGCATCGCCGTGCGTGATGAAATGTTCAATGCCAAGGGCATCAGGCGTCGTCATGTCAAGACTCCAGATCAAAATTAAGGGGGATCAAGGCCCACGCGGCAGTCGGCTGGCCGTTCTGGGAATAGGGTCTGAAACGCGCCTGCCGCACGGCCACCAAGGCCGCCTCATCCAAGCGCGCAAAACCCGATGTCCGGCTGACTTGCACGGTGCCCGGCAACCCAGCCTCGTCAATGAGTACGCGCACGGTGACCCGGCCAAACTCACCCATGCGCCGTGACTGCCGTGGGTAGACCAATACCGGCGCTTGCAGGTATTGCACAGCGGACTCTGGGATGAGCGAGGGTGCTGGTACTTGTGCTGGTTCGGATGTCACGTGAGTTGGCGCGGAGACCGGCGTCAGTGGCTGTGCGGCGTCCGCCACTTCGGCCACGACTGCGGCAGGTGCAACTACACCCGCAACGGGCGCTCTGGCATCCGCCATATGGGGCAAGGGCCGCGTTGGCGGCATGTGCTGTGGCTCGACCTCTGGCGACCTCGATGGGATCTGTGTCACGAAGACCACCGGGCTGTCACTGGCCAGCGCCACAGCAGGCTCACGGGCCTCTGCACGGATCAACAGGCCAGCAAGCGCCAAGCCATGCGCCAAGACCACAAGCACCGTCACAACGGTGGGGACAGTCACCCTAGGAGATAGACATATCGAAATCATGTAAAGCGTGTTCAGCGGCCATCAGCCATGCCCACACAATACATTAAATACGAATGATTCGCAATACCATTCAATAAACAGAGATCAAGTGATGCTCAGGCCGTTCCAAACTTGGTCTCGAATTTGATACCGATGGACTGCAACAGCGGAATAGGCAGCACCCCACCCGCACAAACGATCACACTGTCATTGCGCAAACTCAGATCCCCTCCGGGGCCGCTCAGACACACCTGGTGGGCCTCGATGCTGAGCACATGGGACTCCAGCAAAACGTTGACCTTGTCCATGCCCTGCATCTGCTTGAGCTTTTGGCGGTTTTTGTCTTTGACACGCCCAAAAGCCTTGCTGCGATAAGACAAGGTGACCGTGGTATCAGGCTGCTCTGCGAGCGCGATCGCGGCCTCCAGCGCGCTGTCACCACCACCCACAACCAGCACATGCTGACCACGGTATTGCTCCGCATCGATGAGCCGGTAGACCACCTTACTTTGTTCCTCACCTGGCACATCGAGCTTTCGTGGTGACCCCCTTCGCCCTAAGGCCAGCAGCACCGCTTTGGCGTGGTACTGCCCCTTGCTGCTGCGCACCAAGAAGCTGCCATCCTCTTGTTGATCAATCGACTCTAAGCGCTCACCAAACCTGAACGTCAGCCCCGTCTTGGCCACGATGTCATGCCAAAACGTCAGCAAAGCCTCCTTCTGCACCTCGGTGCCCAAGCTCATGCTGCCAACCACATCGAGCTTGACGGGCGCAGTCATGGCGATCTTGTTGCGCGGATAGTGATAAACCGAGCCGCCCAATGAAGCTTCTTGTTCAAGGATGCTGTACTTGAGCTTGTGATGAATGGCGCTCAGGCCTGAAGAAATACCTGCAGGGCCTGCCCCCACGATGACCACATCCAAGGGGGCCGCAGATTGGCTTTGTGCCACCCTCTTTCGCACAGCCGTCATGGCTTGGCGCCCCTGCTCAGCTGTCTTGCGAATCAAACCCATCCCGCCCAACTCTCCGGCGATGAAGATGCCCGGTACGCTGGATTCGAACTCCTTGCTCAGTGACGGGATGTCCACGCCACGTGTTTGCGTGCCAAAAACCAGTGACAGTGCCTGAGTCGGGCACGCCGTCACACAAGCGCCATGGCCAATGCAGGCGGCCGCGTTGATCAGGGTGGCCTTGCCATTGACGATACCCAAAGCCTCTTCTGGGCAGGCCTTGACGCAGGCACCAGACCCGAAGCACCGATTCGGATCTACAACAGGATGCAAAGACGCAGGCTCATGCAAACCGGCTTGTTTGGATTCAGACAAAGCACGCTCGGCGGCTTGACGCTTGCGCCCTGCCAAAAGCAGATGCAAACCCACAGCAATGCCAGCAGCGGCAGCGTAAACACTCAAATAGACAGGAGACAACATGAGAATGGGGTAAGTGGCCCACGATGATGAAGCCCACGCTCAGTCAACGCACGCCCGCATCGCTAAAAGCAAGTAAACATTGTTACACGTGTGCAAATTGCACATTTTAACAAGGCTTGGCTGGATAGAATCAAACAAAGCCCACGTGCGCCGCAAACGCACCCATCAACAAGAGTCCCGCCTGACATGGCTACCCCCGCATCGACATTGACCGCCCCTGCGACCAACCTAGGTATAGCGCGCATCCGCATTCGCTCAGACCTGCTCATCTATCTGACGCTGCTGGTGCTGACACTGTCTGCGTGGTGGGTCTCCGCTCAGGGGTGGTTCACGCCATGGTCGCAAACGGGCTACTGGTTGGGCGTCTCAGGTGGCGTAGCGATGTTGCTGCTGTTCACCTATCCCTTGCGCAAACGCTGGCGTGTGACCTACAACTGGGGCGCATCCAAATACTGGTTCATCGCACACATGGTGCTGGGCATTGCGGGGCCGTGGTTGATCCTGCTGCATTCCACCTTCCACATTGGCTCAACCAATGCCGCAGTGGCACTTTTTTCGATGCTCATCGTGGCCCTCAGCGGTGTCATCGGTCGCTTCCTGTATGTGCGCCTTCATGCCGACCTGCGTGGAGAGAAGGCGTCCGTCGCCAGCCTTCGTCAAGCCATGGGCGCACAACAGCATGCCGTGAGCACCCAACTCAACACAGCGCCATCCGTGCTGGACGCTTTGCACACATTCGAACAGCTGGCCTTATCCCCTGCAGAGCAAGGTACACGCCATCTTTGGCGCCTGTTCGCCCTCCCCTTGCAGCGCCATCACGTCGTCAACGCCTGCAAAGTTGAGGTCAAGCAGACCATCAAGCAAAGGGCGAAACAAGAGAAATGGCCGTCCAGTGTGGCCTTGATGCACTACCGCAATAGCTGCACTCAAATTGAGGACTACGCCATGTCGGTGCAACGTGCCGCGCAGTTTCAAACTTTTGAGCGCTTGTTCTCCATGTGGCACATCGCCCATGTGCCCTTCGTTTGGATCATGGTGATTTGCGCCATCTTCCATGTCGTGGCGGTCCATGCGTATTGAGCGCCACGCCGCGATGAGCTTACGTCGGTGGTGCTTTGCTGCGCTACTGGCCATGCTCGCACTGTGCTTTGGCATGGTGCCTGGCGCACAGGCGCAATCAATCGAGTCGGTGCTCGCGCCAGGTGATGTCATCACGGGCCACGCCAAGATTGAGCAATCGTGCAGCAACTGCCACGTGCGCTTCAATCCAAAAGGGCAAGATGCCTTGTGTATGGCCTGCCACAAAGAAGTTGGGCAAGATGTGGCGTTGCACCAAGGCTTACATGGTCGACTCAAAGGTCAACCTTCATGCCGCAGTTGCCACACGGACCACAAGGGCCGCCCCGCCCGCATCGTGCAACTTGACACCAAGCGGTTTGATCACCAACAAACAGACTATTTGCTCAAAGGCAAACACGTCAGTGTGGCCTGCGACAAATGCCACAACGCGGGCAAGAAGTACTGGCAAGCCCCTGCTGAGTGCATCAGCTGCCATAAAAAGGACGACGTGCACAAGGGTGGCATCACCGCCAAATGCGTCACCTGTCACCGTGAAACAGGCTGGAAAGACCTTGACTTCGACCACGGCAAACAGACCCATTTCACGCTAGAGGACAAGCACGCCAAACGGCAATGCGATGACTGTCATGCCAATGCGCGCTTCAAGGACACCCCGAAAACCTGTATCGGGTGCCACAAGAAAGATGACGAGCACAAAGGCCAATTCGGCACCAAGTGCGAGACCTGCCACAAGGCCAATCTGTGGAAGGACGTTAAGTTCAATCACGACAGCGACACGTCTTACGTGCTGCGCGGCAAACACCGAAAAACGGCTTGTGGCGACTGCCATACCGGTGCGCTTTACCGTCAGAAGCTGCCTCAGACATGCTGGGATTGCCACAAAAAAGACGACAAGCACAAGGACACATTGGGCAAGGACTGCGCCTCGTGTCACAGCGAATCAGGCTGGAAGGACCCCGCACGTTTCGACCATGAAAAGACCCGATTCCCTTTGCTGGGCAAGCACATCAAAGCAGGCTGCAAGGACTGCCACAAGAGCGCCTTGTTCAAGGAGGCGTCCATGGATTGTTACGCCTGCCATCAACGCGATGACAAACACGAGGGCACCTTAGGCAAGGCTTGCTCAGACTGCCACAGCGAGCGTGACTGGAAGTCCACAGCAGGCCGCTTCAGCCACGACCGCACCCGGTTCGCACTGCGCAACGCACACGCATCCATCACCATCAAATGCGCCGACTGCCATCAAGGTGGCCCCACCCACTTCAAGGGCACAGCCACTGCGTGCTATAGCTGTCACAAGAAAGACGACAAGCACGATGGCACCCAGGGTCATCAATGCGAGCAGTGTCACGGCGACAGAGACTGGAATGCCGCTGTCTTCGACCATGGCAAGTCCCGTTTTCCCTTAACGGGCAGCCATGGCAAGGTCGAATGCAAGGCCTGTCATGCAACAAAACGTTTCAAAGATACACAACGGGAATGCATCGCCTGCCACCTCAAAGAGGACAAACACAAAGGCAAATTGGGCTCAGTTTGCGAGACCTGCCACAACGCACGCAACTGGAAGGCATGGGACTTCAATCACACCAAGCAGACGTCATACGCGTTAACTGGCGCCCACTTGCGGACAAAGTGTGACGCATGCCACAAACAACCAGCTCCACGAGGCAAGGCCATTGCGCAAACAAGCCAGCGTTGTGTGGACTGCCACAACAAGGATGACCCGCATGACGGGCAGTTTGGTGGCCGCTGCGAGCAATGCCACAGCACAGCAAGTTGGATACAAGTTGATAAACACTGAGTCCAACAACAGCACGACACGCCTTATACTGAATGTGCAAATTTCACATTTACAGAACACGTGCTGTACAGATGACCACCTCACCCCGCCACTGCCAATGGATCAGATCAGCTGCTTTATGCGTGTTGATGCTCGTCATTGGTGTGGTTATAGGTGCATGGCCTGGCGCGGCACGGGCGCAAAACACAGTGACGCGCTTCGATCACGTCAAAACAGGTTTCCCGCTCAGCGGTGCGCACGGCACGTTGCGCTGTGAGTCCTGCCACGCCAACGCCGTATTCAAAGGCACACCCCGAGATTGCCAAACGTGCCATACCACGGGGTCGCGGTTTTCACGCGCAAACGTGGTGCTGCCAGTCAACCATATCCCAACCAACCTGAATACACAGACTTGCGAAACCTGTCACGGCACGCAGTCATTCACTGGTGCGCGCTTTAGCCACACAACGGGCACACCACCGGGGACAAGTTGTCAGGCATGCCATGACGGCTTGCACACCCAAGGTAAAACGGCCTCGCACATGCCCACACGTGCGGCCTGCGACACCTGCCACACCACCAACTCGTGGAACAGCGCCAAACCAAATCACGCTGCGTTCAATGCCGCAACGGCATGCGCCAGCTGCCACAACGGATCGGCCGCAAGCGGCAAATCATCGGCACACATCCCCGTGTCGGCCAATTGCATCAGTTGCCACACCGCCAACAGTTGGAAGCCAAGCAAGTGGAACCACACGCAAACGCAGGTATCCGGGCAATGCTCAACCTGCCACTCCGGTGCATTCGCCCCAGCAGATGGCAAGCCGGGCAACCACATTCCCTATCAAAACTTAACAGGTGTGGCGGCGTCAAATTGCGACAGCTGCCACAAAGGGGGGTATGCATCGTGGAGCCCGGGCCGCTTCCACGCCAATGCGAGCGTCAGTGGCCAGTGTGCATCCTGTCACCTCAATGCGTCGTACGGCTTGACATCCAAGCCCAACAACAGCATCCACAGTGGCGTCACCGGTGGCTGCGAGCGTTGCCACAACACCTCCGCATGGGCTGGCGCTAGGGTTGACCACAGCAAGTTCCCCCCCGGCACGCAATGCGCCAGTTGCCACAACGGTGGCACGGCCACAGGCAAGCCGGGCAACCACATACCTGTGTCGACCAATTGCAGCAACTGCCACAGCGTCAGCAACTGGCGCCCAACAAGCTGGAACCACACACAGACTCAGGTCGCGGGGCAATGCGCTACCTGCCACTCCGGTTCATTCCCCCCCGCTGATGGCAAGCCCAGCAACCATATCCCCTACCCAGCACTGACGGGCGCAGCCATCACCAACTGCGACAGCTGCCACAAGAGCGGCTACAGCGCATGGAACCCCGGTCGCTTCCACACCAATGTCACCATCACGGGGCAGTGCGCCACCTGCCACATGACGTCAGCCTATGGTTTGACATCCAAGCCAGCGAACACGGTCCACGCAACCGTGACCGGGGGCTGCGAGTCATGCCACAACACCAATGGCTGGTCAGGTGCACGCGTCGACCACAGCAAGTTCAACGTCACCACGCAATGCGCCAGCTGCCACAACAACAGCGCCGCCACGGGCAAGCCTGGAAGCCACATCCCTGTGACAGCCAACTGCATCAGCTGCCACAGCGTCAACACATGGACACCCACCAAGTGGAACCACACCCAAGTGACCGTATCAGGTCAATGCTCAAGCTGCCACTCAGGGGCCTTCCCACCTGCTGATGGCCGGCCCAGCAACCACATCCCCTACCAAGCACTGACTGGCGCCGCCATCACCAACTGCGACAGCTGCCACAAGAGCGGCTACAGCGCATGGAACCCCGGTCGCTTCCACGCCAATGTCACCATCACCGGTCAATGCGCCACATGCCACATGACGTCAGCCTATGGTTTGACATCCAAGCCAGCGAACACGGTCCACGCAACCGTGACCGGCGGCTGCGAGTCATGCCACAACACCAATGGCTGGTCAGGTGCACGCGTCGACCACAGCAAGTTCAACGCCACCACGCAATGCACCAGTTGCCACAATAACAGCGCCGCCACGGGCAAGCCTGGCAGCCACATCCCTGTGACAGCCAACTGCATCAGCTGCCACAGCGTGAACACATGGACACCCACCAAGTGGAACCACACCCAAGTGACCGTATCAGGTCAATGCTCAAGCTGCCACTCAGGCGCCTTCCCACCTGCTGATGGCCGGCCCAGCAACCACATCCCCTACCAAGCACTGACTGGCGCCGCCATCACCAACTGCGACAGCTGCCACAAGAGCGGCTACAGCGCATGGAACCCCGGTCGCTTCCACAGCAACGTCACCATCACGGGGCAGTGCGCCACCTGCCACCTCAGCGCTGCCTATGGTTTAACAAGCAAACCCAACAACGCCGTACACGCAGGCATCGCCAACAACTGCGAGTCGTGCCACAAGTCAGCCATGTCATGGACATCGGTGGTCTACACACACGCGCCAACCAATGCGGTGGGATCAGGCAGCTGCGATAACTGCCACAACGGGGCCACAGCAACCGGCAAGCCCAGCAACCACATCCCTATGCAAGTGGGTGGCGTGAAGTGCGACTCGTGCCACAAGTCGCAACAGGCGTGGGCGACCAGCGTGACGGTGAACCACACAGCCGTCAGTACGCAGTCGTGCAAGACGTGCCACACACAAGCCTATGCAGGTGCAGGCGCCACCGCCAAGCCAAACAACCACATCCCCGAGGCCCAGTTGCTAAACGGGTCAACCTTAGATTGCAAGGCCTGCCACAACAGCACCAACGCGGGTGGCTTTGGCTCATCGGCGATGAACCACAACAACAGCCAAGGCAGTGGTGCCGGTTGGTGTTACGCCTGCCACAACGCAGGCTCAGCTTATCTGGGCAATATGGAACGCAAGTCTTTGACCCACAACAAAAAGACGGGCGTCACCGACTGCTCACAGTCCGGCTGCCACCGCCCGCTCGGCACCAAAGGCGCCACATACAGAAACTGGGATTGAGACAAGGCTTGCGCCACCCATCCGAGAACCTATGAAAAAAACAGCACTCACCCGGCTTATCGCATCTGTGCTCGTCGCTGCTGCATGGCCTGCTCACGCAGAGATCATGGACGAGGTCTATGTACGCCGCGATGGCAACAACGCCATTGTCCAGATCCGCATGACATCCCCTGTCAGCTTGTTGCGCGCCACATCGTCTCGCAACAACGACTTGACACAGGCCTACTATCAAGTTCGACGAGGTGATGCGCCGCCCGTTTATGTGGCTGGCGAGCGCCGCGTGATCAAAACGAATGGCCTGCCCACCATCACCGTGGATGATGAGCCAGTTCGCTCTGACAACCTAGAAGATCCCAATCGACGGCTGGTGATCAAGTTCAGCCAAGCCACGCGCTTCAAAGTACGCATGGGCAGGAGTGACCGCCAGATCGAACTGGTGCTGGAAGGCTTGGGGGCATCGATCATGCCGGATCAAGGTCACGTGAGCTCGCAAAAAGAGACCCCGATCGCTGAAATAGCACCCATCCAGCCCCCCGCACAACAAGCTCAGGATTGGTTGCTGTCAGCTCGGCAGGCGTACGAGCAGCAACGGCTCGACGACGCTGTCAAGACGCTGAACCAACTGCTGGAGCTGCCCGCATCCGCCCTCACGCCTGAAGCACAGGAAATGCTGGGTATGGCGCGGCTGGCACAAGGTGACACCCTAAAAGCCCAAGCCGAGTTCGAGTCCTACCTCAAACAGTTCCCCACTGGACCCGGTGCAGAGCGCGTCCGGGCTGTGCTGGCTGGCTTGAGCCCAACCGAGGTCAAGCCTGACGTCGCGCCCGTGGCGATCAACAAGCCGGAGAGCGTCACCACGGTCACAGGCTCCATATCGCAGTATTTTTACGGGGGCAAATCGACCTTCGAGTCTCAGGCCGTGCGGGACACAGACGGCACGCTGCTGTCGCCCGATGAAATCGACAAGCGCAGCAAAAGCCCCATCAGCGCCACGGATCAACGCCTGCTGTCCACCAACATGGATACGACATGGCGCAGCCGCGATGCAGACAAAGACCTGAAGTTGGTCGTACGTGATCAGTACGACTACAACATGTTGGATGAGAGCAAGCTGCGCGGCAAAACACGTCACCGCAACAGACTGACCGCGGCCTACATGGACTACCAGGGGCTACACAATGGCCTGCGCAGCCGGTTGGGCCGGCAATCCGCCATGTGGGGTGGTGAAGGCCGCTATGACGGCGGATCAGCCAGCTACGCCTTCCAGCCCAAATGGAAAGCATCGGTGGCAGCAGGCGTACCAACCGATGTGCTGGCCCAAGCCAAGCGTCAGTTCGTCGGACTGTCCGTTGATGCGGATGCCTTAACGCCCAATATCGGCGCATCGGCCTTTACCGTGCAACGCATGATCGATGGTGAGGTGGACAGGCGCTCCGTTGGCGCTGATTTGCGTTATTTCACCCAAAACGCCTCGGTGATGGCCACCAGCGACTACGACGTGCTGTTCAAAAAACTCAACGTTGCCAGCTTGCAGGGCATGTATTTAGGTGAAGGCAACACCACGGTGAACGTCCTGTATGAACGCCGCAGTCTGTCGCCCGCATCGCTGGGTCAAACCTTGTTCTTCCAATTCAAGGAACTGGCTGAGGCCAGCATCCTGCCCCAAACCATCAACGACCTCAAACGCAGCGGCTACTCCGTGGCCCAATTGCGAGAACTGGTTCGCAACAACACGTCCTACTGGACACATTCGATGGCGTCCATCACCACGCCACTGAACGCGCAGTGGTTGGTTGGTGTGGACGTACACCTCAATCGCACAGGCTTCATCGCCCCCAATGAGGTCTTGCCAACCGGCCAAGCCGCCAGTGGGCAACAGCGCACATTAGGCCTGCAGGCCATTGGCTCAAATTTATACTCTCAACACGACACCAACGTGATTGCCGCGTCACTGACCAACAGCAGCCAGTTCAATGTGCGTCAGATTTCGTACTACAACATGACCCCCTTGAGCGACTCGTGGCAGATTGAGCCCGGCCTGCGGTGGCAACGCAACGTCACCAAAGACTTCACAACGGACATGGACATCACGACAACTTCTTGGGGCCCCGGTTTCAAGGCATCATTCAGACCCCGCCCATCTGTCACACTGGAGTCCAATTTGAATGTGGACTACACGCGCACTGTTGGCGTGACCACGACCGATATCAGCACACGCTACACGTATTTCCTTGGCTACCGCTACGACTATTGATTCACAGCTTTGCCTCCTCAACGCTCAGGATTTGGCCTGCAGGCGTGGTGAGCGCCTGCTGTTTCAGCATTTGAATCTGTCCATTCAAGCTGGGCAAGCCATCTGGGTGCGTGGCCCCAACGGGCGTGGCAAAACCAGTCTTTTGCGTCTGCTGGCCGGTTTGTCACAGGCCGCACAAGGGCGCATCACCACATCCACACGCCTTGTGTACCTAGGCCATCAACACGCCTTGAAAGACGATCTGACCGCACTGGAGGCACTGGCCTTTCTGGTTCGACTGCACGATGACGCCGCAGATGAGGCCTCCATGGTGCAAGCGCTAGACCGCATGGGGATCAAGGCGCGGCGCCACGCCTTGGTGCGCACCTTGTCGCAAGGCCAACGCCGACGGGTGGCGCTGGCACGTTTGGCGCTGTCGCCGCCCGGCTCTTTGTGGATATTGGATGAACCCTTTGATGCCCTAGACGACCAAGGTGTGGCCACGTTGAACACGCTCATCCACGACCACCGCCAATCAGGCGGATCCGTGATCCTCACCAGCCACCAAGCTGCCAATCTGCCCGAGCTGGTCGATTTGCACCTTGACGCACCGGGCAAGGGGTAAGCGCACATGTGGGCCTTGATTTACCGAGACTGGCAACTGGCCGGCAGGCGCCGCACAGAAGCCCTGCTGCCACTGGTGTTTTTTGTGGTTGCCGCCAGCCTCTTCCCGCTGGGCGTGGGCCCCGAGCCTCAAATGCTGAGAACCATGGCACCCGGCGTCGTTTGGGTGTGCGCCCTGCTCGCCTCGCTGCTGTCTTTGACCGGTTTGTACGGCAGCGACTACGGGGATGGCAGCTTGGAGCAAATGCTGCTCTCGGGTCGATCCCTTGCTGGTTTGGCACTGGCCAAGGCCATCGCGCACTGGGCGGTCAATGGCCTGCCTCTGGTGATCGCCTCGCCCATTCTGGGTTTGCTGTTTGATGTGCGTGGCCCTGAATTAACAACTTTGGTGCTCAGTCTGCTGCTGGGCACACCTATTTTGAGCTTACTGGGTGGGGTCGGGGCGGCTTTGACACTAGGATTACGCAGTGGCGGCATGTTGATCGTGCTGCTGGTGCTGCCGCTGGCCATACCCGTGCTGATTTTTGGCGCTGGCGCGGTCGGCGCGGTATCTGCAGGACTGTCACCCCAAGGCCATTTATCGTTGTTGGGCGCCTTGCTGTTGCTGACGCTATTGGGTGCGCCTTGGGCCACCGCAGCGGCCCTGAAAATTGCGCTGGATTGAAATCATGTCTCGTTTGAGTTGGACCACTTTTGCAGCCCCCTCGCGGTTCGAGCCCTTGGCCGCAGCCGCCATACCTTGGCTATGGGCCGTCAGCATCTTGACTGCGGTGGCAGGTTTGTACCAAGGCTTCATCATCGCCCCGAGCGACTTCCAGCAAGGTCAAGCCTACCGCATCATTTTCATCCACGTGCCGGCCGCATGGATGTCCATGGTGCTGTACTTGGTCATGGCCTTTTGGGCGGGCATAGGCTGGGCCTTCAACATCAGGCTAGCGTCCATGCTGTCTCGTGCCATTGCCCCCACGGGCGCGATGTTCACCTTCATCGCCCTTTGGACAGGCGCGTTGTGGGGCAAACCGACTTGGGGCACTTGGTGGGTGTGGGATGCCAGACTAACCTCAGAGCTGATCTTGCTGTTTCTCTACTTGGGCTACATCGCGCTGGTAGAAGCCATTGATGACCCACGCCGAGGCGACCACGCTGGCGCACTGCTGGCCTTGGTCGGCGCAGTCAACGTGCCCATCATCTATTTTTCGGTGACTTGGTGGAACACCCTTCACCAAGGCTCAACCATCAGCATGACAGCCGCCCCCAAAATGGCCGCCACCATGCTGACCGCCCTGCTACTGATGACGCTCTCATTTTGGGCCTATGCCTTCGCCGTCGTGTTCACCCGCACCCGTGCCATCGTCGTGGAGCGCGAACGTGGCGCCCAATGGGTCACCGCCCTCACCCAACCGGCCAAGGAATAAACCATGCAATGGCAAAGTTTGTCTGATTTCATAGCCATGGATGGCCGTGGCCTGTACATCTGGGGCGCCTACGGCGTCACCTTGGCGTGCATGCTGATCGAGCCTGTACTGGCCATTCGTCGCAGGCGCCAGGCTTGGCTCAATGCCTCCCCTTCTCTAGAGGACAACTGATATGACACCGCGTCAAAAACGCCTGGGCCTCATCGTGGGCGGGCTGGCCATACTGGGGGCCGCCGTCGCCTTGGTACTCAACGCTTTCCAAAGTAACTTGGTGTTTTTCTTCACGCCATCTCAGATCGTGGCCAAAGAAGCCCCACTTGACCGCACCTTCCGTTTGGGCGGGTTAGTCCAACAAGGCTCCGTGGCACGCGATGGTGTGCATGTCAACTTTGCTGTCACGGACACATTCCGATCCGTCCCCGTGCGCTTCGAGGGCATCTTGCCTGACCTCTTCAAAGAGGGTAAAGGCGTGGTGGCACAAGGCCAACTCAATACCAACGGCGTGTTCGTGGCCAAAGAAGTGCTGGCCAAGCACGACGAAAACTACATGCCACCAGAGGCCGCCGAAGCACTCAAACGCGCATCTGAAGCCAACGCCCGCATCATCGCCGGGCAAAACAAGGAGCCGAAATGATCCCGGAACTGGGCCAACTGGCCCTCGCGTTGGCACTCGCCGTATCCATCCTGCTGTCAACCATCCCCATGTGGGGGGCTTACCGCAATAACACAGGCCAAATGGCCTTGGCGCGCCCACTCGCTCGCATCTTATTTTTGATGGTGTGTGCTGCATTTGTCGCCCTGACAGCCTGCTTCATACAGAACGATTTCTCGGTTCTGTACGTGGCATCGAACTCCAACAGCGCCCTGCCAGTGGCCTACCGCATGGCGGCTGTTTGGGGTGGCCATGAAGGCTCTTTGCTGATGTGGGTGTTGATGTTGTGCGGTTGGATGCTGGCTGTCGCGCAGTTCAGTCAACACCTACCGCAAGTCATGTTGGCACGCACCTTGGGTGTCATGGGCATGATCACCTTTGGCTTCTTGCTGTTCATGATGGGCACCTCTGACCCATTTGACCGACTTCTGCCGATGGCCGCCGAGGGTCAAGACCTGAACCCCCTGCTTCAAGACCCAGGCATGGTTGTGCACCCACCCATGCTCTACATGGGCTATGTCGGCTTCTCTGTCGCGTTTGCGTTCTCTATCGCGGCCCTGCTAGGTGGCCAGCTCGACGCCACGTGGGCACGTTGGACCCGGCCTTGGACGACAGCCGCTTGGGTGTGCCTGACCATCGGCATCATGCTCGGTAGTGCTTGGGCGTACTACGAACTCGGCTGGGGTGGTTGGTGGTTCTGGGACCCGGTTGAGAACGCATCTTTCATGCCTTGGTTGGCTGGCACCGCTTTGATGCATTCACTGGCCGTCACAGAAAAGCGCGGCAGCTTCAAAAACTGGACCGTCCTGTTGGCAATCACTGCATTTTCATTGTCCTTGCTGGGCACGTTCTTGGTTCGATCGGGCGTGCTGTCGTCCGTCCATGCCTTTGCGTCTGACCCCAAACGCGGCTTGTTCATCTTGGCATTTTTGGTGATTGTGATCGGTGCCTCGTTGCTGCTCTACGCTTGGCGCGCCCCATCCGTAGGCATGGGCCAACGCTTTGCCGTGCTGTCCAAAGAAAGCCTGCTGCTGGCCAACAACGTGCTGCTGATTGTCGCCACGGCGTCTGTGCTGCTGGGCACGCTCTATCCCCTGTTTCTCGATGCCTTAGGTTTAGGCAAAATATCAGTTGGCCCGCCTTACTTCGATACCGTCTTTGTTGCGCTGATGGTCCCCTTGGTTTTCCTGATGGGGGTGGGCCCACTGGCTCGCTGGAAAAAATCCGAGTTACCTGAACTGGCCCTGAGACTGCGCTGGGCGCTGGTTGTCTCCGTTGTCGCTGCCTTGTTAACAGGTTGGCTGGCAGGCAAGATCAATTTGGCCACCACAGTCGGCCTGTGGATGACATTCTGGATCGCCTCATCCGTGTCCCTGGACCTTTGGCAAAAAATCAAACCCATCCATAACGGTGCAATCGACAGTCGTGTCAGTCGTATCAGCCAAGTGCTAACCAAACTGCGCCGCTTACCGCTTGCCACCATGGGCATGATGGTGGCCCATCTCGGGGTGGCCGCGTTCGCCTTTGGTGTGAGCATGGTCAAAACCTACGAAACCGAGCGTGACGTGAAAATGGCGATCGGTGACACCACCGAGGCTGGCGGCTATGTGTTCGCACTGAACGACGTACGCGAGGTCAAAGGCCCCAACTACACCGCTGCCAGGGCAGATGTGTCCATTACCCACAACGGGCAAGCGGTCACCACGCTGTACCCTGAAAAACGCGTCTACCTCGTTCAAAACAACCCCATGACGGAGGCGGCCATTGACGCGGGGATCACACGCGACTTGTACGTCTCCATGGGCGAGCAACTAGATACGGGCGATTGGATCATCCGGATCTACCACAAACCCTTTGTCAACTGGATATGGGGGGGCTGCGTCATCATGGTGATGGGCGGCATCTTGGCAGCCTCCGACAGGCGATACAGGCCCAAACAGGTGGCAGCATGAAGCGATTCTTACTGCCCTTGGGGCTGTTCTTGGCGCTGGTGATTTTTTTAGGCGTGGGCCTCAAGCTCGACCCACGCGAGGTGCCCTCGCCCCTGATTAACAAGCCCGCCCCCGCCTTTGCGCTGCCGACCTTGGCTGATGGCGCGCGCACCGTGCGCAAAGAAGACATGCTGGGCAAGGTCTGGATGCTCAACGTCTGGGCGTCTTGGTGCGTAGCCTGCCGTCAGGAACACCCCGTTCTCGTTGATTTTGCACGGCGCCAAACAGTGCCTATCTATGGCCTGAACTACAAGGATGAGCGTGCGGACGGGCAGCGCTGGTTGCAAGAAGGCGGCAACCCCTATGTTGAATCCCTCTTTGACCTTGATGGCCGCACCGGCATTGACTACGGCGTTTATGGCGTGCCAGAGACCTTCATCATCGACAAGGCCGGTGTCATCAGGTTCAAGCAAATTGGCCCGATCACCCCCGAGGTGCTTGAAAAGAAAATCGAACCCCTGCTGAGGCAACTCAATGGATAAGCTTGGCACCACCTTCATGCGCACCACGCTGCAACGCACTTTTTTGCTGCTATTGATCGCTTGCGGACTCCACACAGCTGTATGGGCTGGCGAAGCCACACCGGCTGCTGACAACCCTGTCCTTGAGGCCCGCATGCTGGCCATTGCCACCGAATTGCGTTGCCTTGTCTGTCAAAACCAAACCATTGCTGACTCACACTCAGGCCTCGCCGTCGATCTGCGAAAAGAGATCCGCAGCTTGCTCGACAAAGGCCAGAGCGACCAACAGGTGCGCGACTACATGACCGCCCGCTATGGTGACTTCATCCTGTATCGCCCGCCCGTCAACAACAGCACCGCCTTGCTGTGGTTCGGCCCAGGCGTGCTGGCTTTGATTGGCTTGGTGACGCTTTGGCTGATCCTGCGCCGCCGCGCCCGCATGAGCGCCGATGCCTTTGACCCCGACCTGCCAGACGGCAGTGACCAAGTTTGACTGCCCACACACCATGACCCCCAGCATTGAACAACTCAAGCAACAACTGTCTCAACTGGCTGAACTGGCGCAGAGCGGCGCGCTGCCTGACGACCAGTACCAAACAGCCAAAGCCAAGCTAGAGCGCCAATTGGTGGACACCGTGCTGACGGGCAAGGTGAGCGAGCCGACCGCACAGGTTTCTCGCAAACTGATCTGGGGCATGGTGGCCTTTGTCGTGGTCATGGGCGCTGGCGGCTATGCTTGGGTGGGTAACCCTGCTGCATGGCATGTGGGGCCCAATGGGGCATCCAACGTCCCTGAAGCCAGCGAGGCGGGCGGCGACGCCACCGCCTCATCAGACAACGGCCAGCACAAGATGACGCCTGAGCAAATCAGTGCCATGGTGGATGGCTTGGCTGCCAAGCTCAAAACAGATCCGAACAACGCCGAAGGTTGGGCCATGTTGGCGCGCACCTATGCCGCACTGGGCCGTCACGGCGAATCACTGCCCGCTTACAAAAAGGCATTGGGCCTGCGCCCCGACGATGCACAGATTCATGCCGACTATGCCGACGCCATGGCCGTCGCCAACGGCCGCAAGTTGGATGGAGAGCCCACCGCATTGATCAACAAAGCGCTGAAGCTTGATCCCAACAACTTCAAAGCCTTGTTTCTGTCAGGCACCATCGCCTTTGACAAACAAGATTTCAAGGCTGCCGCTGACTTGTGGGCGCGAGCCAACCAGCACGCCCCTGCAGACAACCCTGAGCTGGGCAAGCACGTGCGATCAGCACTGGATGTCGCCCGTCAGCGTGCCGGCCTGCCTGCACTCGCACCGGAGGTGGCCTCCACAGCAAACGCCAACGCCACATCAAGCGATGAGGTGCAGGTTGCCGGTGTCGTGACCTTGTCCAAGGCTTTGGCAACGCAAGTCTCGCCAGACGACACAGTTTTCATCTTTGCTAAGGCTGCGCAAGGCCCCAAGATCCCCCTGGCCGTCTTGCGCAAGCAGGTCAAAGATCTGCCTGTTAAGTTCTCGCTGACCGACGCCATGGCCATGTCACCCCAGATGAAGCTGTCGGGCTTTGCTGAGGTCACCGTGGGGGCCCGCATCTCCAAGAGCGGTCAGGCTACACCGCAAACAGGTGACTTCCAAGGCACATCGGCGCCCGTCAAGCTGGGCGCCAAAGACATCCAGATTGAGATCACCGAGCCTGTGCGCTGAGCCACAAGGGATCAGGGGAATACACCACGACGGGCCACGATGCGCATAACGGACAATGGAAGACTTGCCTTAGCCCTGCCTTAGCCCTGCCTTAGCCCCTTGTCCGAGTGCACCCTCAAGATGTCCCATACCCGTTTCGAGGTGACTTTCACCGGCCATATCGAGAGCTACCGGCCCATCTGGCGCAAGAACATGCTGCTGCTGTTATTGACGGCTGGTTTTGCCTTTCCTTGGACCATGGTGGGCAAGCAGCGTTATTTTTATCAACACACGCACGTGGCCGGTGCCCCTCTTGATTTCGACGCCAATCCCTGGAAGATGTTCTGGGGGAACGTGATCGGCACGCTGATCCTCAATGCCATCTACTACGGCATCTCACTGACCGGCCCTTACCAGATGGTGGGTGTCGGCGCCATGCAGATCCTCACTGCAGCCCTGCTGCCGATTTTCCTGCACGGCTTCTTGGAGTTCCAGCTGATGCACACCAGCTGGCGCGGGCAACGGCTGCGCTTGGCTGCCACCCCCAAGGACGCCTTCAAGGCCATGGGTTTGCCAACCCTGCTCTACATCGTGGGCGGTGTGCTGGCCGTGTGGTCCGTCATCGCTGGCATGGGCGCAGAGCGCGGCTTGTCACATGGGCTGGCGGCACTGGCGGCAGCGGTGCTGTCCATCGCCTTGCCGTGGCTTTACGTGCAGTACAAGCGCTATCAACATCGTTTTGCTGTGCTGGGTGACTGGCGCAATGAACAGGGTCAAGACCTGCATCGCAGGGACGCAACCCAAATGACTTTACGCACAGGCGCTTTGGCCTTGTTGTGCTTGATGTTGGTGATCCTGCCTTTGGTCTGGGGTTTATCAAACTGGGTTGGTCTGGATTGGGCAACAGTGACCCGACTCAAACAGACAGAACACAGTGCAGAGAGCACCCGCTTGGCGTTGGTACTCGTGCCAGGCCTCTTCTTGGGCATCGTGATGATGATGGCTTTACCATACCCTTACTTGAGCGTGCGCTTGCAAAACCGCCTGTGGTCGAACACCGCGCACCAACAGATCCACTTCAAGAGCACCGTACCTGAAGGCGAACTGATCAAGCTGACCTTGCGAAACTGGTTGCTGATTGCCTGCACCTTGGGTTGGTACTACCCACAGGCCGCCATCAGTGAAACCCAGCTTCGCATGCGTTCAGTATCAGTGTGGATCAAGCCTTGAGATCAAGGGCAATGATCGTCGATATCAACCTCTGTCGCGATCAACTGACGACTAGGGTTGTAAGACCTGCCCTGCACCTCAACGCAGACCGAGTCTGACAAGGTGCCCCCATGCACAACCGCAGGTGTGTACGACACGGCCACGCCACGCAAAACAAAGGTCAAGGCTTGTGTGTCCAGCTGCCCCACTTGGCCGTGCAATTCAACCGACTGGTTTTCAATCTCGCTGGCATCCTCGTTTGAGAACTCGTTGGCCATCAACACACCGCCTAGCAGCGGCCCCTCAACACGGATGCGCTGACCCATCACCAAGGTAGGCAAGGGTCGTGGCAGCCCGCTGATGTTGACCAATGCGCCATTGACACGCATCACCTGATTCACATCAGGCAGTTGGGTGATCAAGCCCTCTAGGCTGGCCTCTTGTGATGACTGCACCAAAGCGCTGTCCACACGCACACGTGTGGCTGACCACTGCCCACTACGCTGTGTGTGGCTGAACCAAACACGAACGCGTTGGCCAGCAGACAAACCATCAGGCAAGTCACCCGCGTTCACATAAGACACTGCAGTACCGCTGCCCTGACCAATGTACAAAATTTTGTTGACCGCATCCTTAGACACCAACACACCGGCCAGCTTGAAGGTGTCCGTGGTGGGTTGCAACTTGTCGATGCGTGTGGCGATCAAACCTGTCGCATCACTCAAGCCATAAACCGCCACGACATCATGGACGGCCAACGACAGCGGTTGGACAGTCTTGCTGTTGATGCGCACCGTCTGCCCCAGCACGGTGATCGTGGCGTTGACGCCATCGGTGGCACTGATTTGACCGATCAACTCGCTGCTAAACCGCACCTTATCAGCCGTGGCCTGTGGTGTGCTGCCGTTCGCAGCAGAGACCACCTCAGAGCCGTTGACCTCAACGCGCATGCCGAGCTGCAACTCACTGGCATCATGCGCCAGCTCGTCATCACTGATGACGGTTGCGCCCGCCACGTTATAGCGAACGTTGTTCACAATGATGGAGCCCAAACCAGAGATCGGGCCATTGGTGTACGAACCCGTCCCGCCTGTCCCCACCCCGCCGGTGTTGTTGGCATTGGCCTGCACATCGCCAGGGGCGCCGCCACCGCAGCTGCTCAAAGCGCTCGTCAAACCCAAGGCCAGTACCAAACAAACATATCGTGGCGTCATCTGCATGTCATGCCTCACTGTGGAAGGTGAACAGGCCAAGGCGCACCCGCTGGGTTGCGTCATCGTCGGCCTGCGCATCAGCTTCAATGCGTTGCTCAAGCAAGGGCACCGCCTCCGTGACCAGCGACTGCCAGTGACGACGCGCCAGCACCCGGATCATCTCCACCGACTGTGCGGACAAGCCTTGGGCGAAAACAGCCTGTTCAAAATGAGCGGGCGTGGCCTCCAGCACATTGGTCACCGATGCACGCAAGTGGTCGCCCACGTTGTCCCCCAACAAGCCAACCATGCGCTGCCAATCGCCACGCGGCGTGAAACCGTCTTGAATGAGGCTCACCGTATCTTTATCGGTATCCCATGTGGCCAAACCCAGACGGCACAACTCGTCCAGCAAAGTGCGGGGGTGCACATCTTGCGTCACCGATCTGGCCAGTGACTCGAAACTTGGCGCAACCCCTTGCCGAGGCAGCACGCGCGGCTTGCCTTTGCTGCGCAACTTGCGATCAGACACCCAGCGTGTGAAAAGCTGAGACACACGGGACACCGTGGCTGGTTTGGGTGCGCCCAAGTCAGATTGCGTTAAACGTGTCACCTCGCGCCTGTTGATGCCCGTTGCAGCGGTGACACGGCTGACAAGGCGATGCGCGGGCAAGCCTTGGGCCAACTGCGCATCTTGCGCCGCACGCACAAAAGCTTGCTTAAGCGCCTCTTCAACCGTGGCGAATACAAGCCCCTTTGCGACAGCCAATTCAGCCAAGGGTGCCAGCACCGCTTGAACAGCATCAAGCAATGCCTCTTGATCAGAGGGTGGCGTTTGAGCAGAGGGGGCGGGCATCAAACCAAGTTGTCAAAAGATAAAACACTGTAAAAATGTGCAGCCCTACCATTTTACTCAAATTGACCTGCACATGCGCACCATCTTCAGTACCTCCAATGCCAGCAGGGTCAACATACCCGCTAGGGCGGCCTCAAACAGCACAAGCTGCACAGGTAAATCAAACTGAAACAAGGCGCGCAAAGGCGGCAAGGCCATGACCAAGCTCATCAAAATGGCCGTCAAAGTCAACATATTCCACAGCGCCCGATTGGGCCGTATCAACGACGCCAGCAAGTTGCGCCCCAAGGATCTGTTGCTCAGGATCAAAGCCACGTTGGACGACACCAAGGCGACAAAGCCACCCGCACGCGCACTGGCCTCAGGGTAGCCCGCTTGCAGCAAATAGGCATAAAAACCCGCCACAACGCCCAAAGCGAGCACACCTTGCAGCAGCCCCCAGATCATCGCTTCACGCGTTAACAGCGGGCGACCAGGCTGGCGTGGTGGCCGGCTCATGATGCCCAGCTCTGCGGGCTCGGCCTCAAACACGATCGAGCACACCGGATCGATGATCAATTCTAAAAATGCAATGTGCACGGGCGAGAAGAAAATCGGCCACCCCATCAGCAAGGGCAACAACGACATGCCCGCTATGGGTACATGCACAGCCAATACAAAGGCCATGGCCTTGCGCAGGTTGTCGTCGATGCGGCGCCCCAGCTGCACCGCCTGCACGATGGCACCAAAGTCATCGTCCAACAACACCATGGCAGAAGCTTCCCGCGCCACATCGGTCCCCCTGGCACCCATGGCCACACCCACATCAGCCGCTTTCAACGAGGGCGCGTCGTTGACGCCATCGCCTGTCATGACCACCACCTGACGATCAGCTTGGTATGCCTTGACGATGCGCAGCTTTTGCTCAGGCATCACTCGGGCGAATACCGACGCGGTGCGCACGCGATCACGCAAAGCGTCATCCGACAAAATCGCGATGTCCTCGCCACTGACCACGCCACCACTCACATCTAGTCCTGCTTGTTCAGCGATGGCCAAGGCAGTTGCGGGGTAGTCACCTGTGATCATGGCGACACTGATGCCCGCCTCACGACAAGCGCGCACAGCAGCTGGCACAGCTGGCCGCAAAGGGTCCTTCAAACCCACCAGCCCCAGAAACACAAAATCAAAATCATGTTGAATGGCGGGCCAGCCCACAGAGGCGCCACAGACCTGGTAATGCGCCCGAGCCACCCCCAAGACCCGCATCCCCTGACGTGCCATGTCTTGCGCCGCACTGCGGACATCCAATAGCTGTTGCGCGTTGAGATGACACAAGTCGGCAATGGCCTCTGGTGCGCCTTTGGCTGCGATCACATGCGCAACCGCTGCCGTTGCCGTTGATTGACCGGGCGGCTGCCAGACATGGGACATGGCCAGCAATGCCGGGCTCAGGGCATACTCATGCGCGAGTTGCCAATCCGGGTGCCACCTTGTGGAGTCGGGCGTGAAGTGCTGCTCGCCCAAGGTCCAGAAGGCCTTCTCCATCGGGTCAAAGGGGGCGCGCTCACTGGCCAAAATGCCCACCTCCAGCAGGGCATGAAAAGCCTCAGGCAAGGTCTCGCCACCAACGCCTGTTGCATGCCACGTTTGGCCTTGCGCATGCAGGGCTTCAATAGACATGCGATTGAGCGTGAGCGTGCCCGTTTTATCGGTGCACAAAACGGTGGCCGTCCCCAAGGCCTCAATGGCGTTGCTGCGTCGCACCAGCACGCGCTGCTGAGAAATACGCCATGCCCCCATGGCCATGAACACCGTCAGGATCAAGGGAAACTCTTGCGGCAGCATGGACATGGCCAAAGTGATACCAGCCAGCACCGCCGCCAACACATCGCCTCTTGTCCAGACATACAACAAGGCCACCAGCACACTCAGGGCAAGCCCTGCAACGGCAAACACACGCACCAAGTGCCGGGTGTGCTCTTGCAGAGCGGTCGCGGTGGCTTGAATTTGATCAAGGGCCACGCCAATGCGGCCGATTTCACTGCGCGGGCCCGTGGCCGTGACCTCTCCCAAGCCCTGCCCTCGCACCACCATTGAGCCACCGTAAACCCACGGCAAGTCATCTCCACCGGGCCGCCCCGTCAAGGCTTGTGTCGTCGCCACCGCTTTGCGCACGGGTGCGGCCTCACCTGTCAACAGGGACTCATCGGTTTGCAAATCATGGGCAGACACCAACCGCGCATCAGCCGCGACGCGGTCACCTTCGGCCAAGACGAGGATGTCACCGACCACCACCTCACTGCCCGTGATGCGGCAGTGCACACCATCGCGAATCACCAGTGCACGCGGGCTACTGAGATCGCGCAACGCTTCCAGTACGCGCTCCGTGCGTGCCTCTTGCACCAGTGTGATGAGCAAGGTCACCGCCACAAAAGCCAGCAACATGCAGGCCTCACCCACATCACCCAAGACCAAATAGATGGCACCTGCGCCCAACAGCAGTTGCAGCATGGGCTCACGCACCGCCTCACCCGCGATGCGCCACAAGGTGCGCTTGCTCGCGCGGGGCAAGGCGTTAGGGCCATCTTGTACCCAACGCGCATGCGCCACTTGTGCACTCAGCCCCCTTATCTCGGTTGGATCGTCAAGCAAGTGTTGTCCCCAAGTGGGATTGAATGATCTTGTCCATGCGGGTGATCTGGATCGGCTTGGCGACGTAGTCATCAAAGCCCGCATCGCGGATACGCTGCACATCCATGGGCATGGCGTTGGCCGTCACAGCGATCACGGGCGTATCGCGTGTGGTCGGCTCGCGTCGCAATTGCGCCAACAAAGCATAGCCATCGGTATCGGGCAGATGGATGTCAAGCAAGATCAAATCAGGTCGATGCGCCAACGCGAGGGCCAGCCCCAAGTGCCCCTCTGGCGAGGTCATCAAGGTGACGCCGTGATGGCGTGCCACGATCTGCTCCATCAATGCGGAATTGGCCGGGTTGTCCTCCACGTACAGCAGCACCGCCTGATGCGATGGCAAGCACAACCCTGTGGCGCCCAACCCAGTGCTCACCAGGCCTTCTGACTCAGCCAACAAGGCACCTTGATCTGCAAGCGCCTGCGGGACAGCACGAGGCAAGTCAAACCAAAATGTGCTGCCCTCGCCTTCCACACTGTGCACGCCCATGTCGGCGCCCATCAACTCGACCAAGCGCCGACACAGGCTCAAGCCAATACCTGTGCCCTCAATGGTGCCCGCCTCGGCGCCCAAGCGGTTAAAGGGCTGAAACAGCTGCGACAGATATCGCTCAGCAATGCCCACCCCGTTATCACGCACAGTGATGCGCACGACCTGCTCACTCAACGCACAAGCGTCGAGCCAGACTTGTCCGCCAATGCGGTTGTATTTCACTGCGTTAGACAACAAGTTCAGTACCACCTGTTTGACCCGAACCACATCGGCACGCACGGCCAAATCACCCACATCGCCCACATCGCCCATGCTCAGGCTGACTTGTTGCTGGTCCGCCAAGGGCTGCATCAAGGAAATCAGCTCAGCACCCAAATCAGACAGCACGATGGTCTCGGGCACCAGCGTCAAACGCCCCGATTCCACTTGCTCTAGATCCAACACATCGTTGATCAGGTGCAGCAGGTGCTTGCCTGCGCGCAAAATTTCCGCCACAAAAGTTTTGGCACGTGGCGTGGTCTCTTTGTCCAAATCGAGCAACTGGGAGAAGCCCAAAATCGCATTCATGGGCGTACGCAGCTCATGGCTCATGCGGGACAAGAACTCGCTCTTGGCTCGACTGGCTTGCTCCGAGATATCGCGTGCTTCGACCAGTTGCCTTGAGCGCTCGTGCACGATCTGCTCTAACTCATCACCATGGCGCGCCAGGGCCTCTTCGGCCAGCTTGCGGTCACTGATGTCTCTGGACAACATCACAAAATGGTCACCGCCCCCTGCGTCAATGGGTTTGCGTGCCACAGACAGCTCAAACCAGCGCTTGCCTTGAGGCAAATCCAAATAGATCTGCTTGCCGTTGGATGCGCCCTTTTCAAAGGCCTCGTGCAAAGCCTGCATCACGACTGCGGCCGCATCAGCTGGCAACACATCGTGCACACTGCGGCCTATGAGCTGAACGGGCTGCACAAACAACAACTCACTTCGGGACGCGCGGTAGTCCACGTAGCGGCCATCCATGTCGAGCTCAAACAGCAAATCGGGGATGGCCTCCAATGTCGCATTCAGCTGAGCCAAGGTTTGCTCGGTATCGTGCTTGGCCTGTGTCAACTGAGCGAGCGACAAGGAGATCTCTCTGGTGTGATTTTGAACACGACGACGCAAGCTCACATTCCAAGCACCCAACAACACGATCAAGGCGGCGATGCCAGTCAGCACATAGGCACTGGCACGCACATAAGGGTGCAAGCCGCCCGCCTGTATCCGCGCACCCATCCACCGCTCTTCTATCTCTTGCCGCTCAGCATCGGTGATCCGGGCAAAGCCGTCCTCAACGAGCTTGAAGGTGGCGGCATGGCCTTTGCTGACCGCCCAATGGAATTGTCCCGTATACAAAGGTGCCGTGCTGCGAAACTGCTTATCCAACTGCTTGCGAATCAAGAGGTAAGTAGCAGGCGGGCGATCTTCACAAAACACCCTGACATCACCCACGGCCGCCGCATCAATCACAGCCTCGTAGCTAGGGTATTTTCTGAACGACACCAAACCGCGCTGTGTCAGTACATCCACACAGGCATCGCCGTCTTTCACGCCAACCGTGAACCCTTTGAGGGACTCGACACCGCTGATGCCGGAGATACTTTCATGGAAAAATATCGCGACGTCGATGTCGGCATAAGCCGGGCCAAAATCGTACAACTGTGCACGTTGGGGCGTCTCGAACATCGTGTCGATGACATCAGCATGACCAGCCAAAATCTGAGCTTGTGCTTTGCCCCAATCCACGCCCTGCAAATTGACCTTGACGCCTGTACGCGCCTCCCAGAGCGTCCAAGTGTCTTTCAAAATACCCTGCAAGCGCCCAGCCTGATCCCGAAAGATGTAGGGTGGGTAGTTGTCATCCAGGACGACCGTGATGCTGGTCGGGTTGGCTGCACTCACCCCGCTGGCCCATGCCAGCAGCACAAAAAACCGCATCAACTTGCACCACGTGATGCACATGACCGCCAACCCCGTTGTTATGTATCCAACGATTATCACCACTTCGCATATTTAGGCCAGTGGTTTGAGCCCTTTGTTTGATTCAAAGCTTAGAGAAATCAGGCTTGCGTTTTTGCATGACCGCACTGATGGCCTCCGTGGCTGCGGGGCCACTCAACAGGCTGGCAAACTGTTTGATTTCCTCGGTCATGATGCCTGCCAGTTGCGTCTGGGGCAACTTCATCAATGCCTTGGTTGCTCGCAGGGATGCAGCCGGTTTGGCGGCAAGCTTCAGCGCTTGGGCTTGTGTGTAGCTGTTAACCTCAGCGGGCGGCACGATGCGGTTGACCAAGCCCATGTCCAAGGCCTCTTCGGCATAAAACGCTTCGCCCAAGAGCAGTTTTTCTGCTGCCCGCTGGTAACCCACCAATTGAGGCAACAGCAAGCTGGAGCCACCCTCAGCGCACACACCAAGGTTCACAAATGGCAGACTGAAAGCCGCGTTGTCACCTGCGTAGACCAAGTCGCAATGCAACAACAAGGTGGTGCCAATGCCCACAGCCGGGCCCGCAACTGCTGCCAGCAAGGGCTTAGGAAAGTCACGGATGATGTTGAGAAAGCGCACAACAGGCGGCAACTCGCCGTTGGGGCCGCTGACCGGAGGGTTGCTCATGAAATCAACCAAATCATTGCCGGCCGTGAAAATCTCAACTGCGCCCTGAATGACCGCCACACGGACGTTGTCATCCACAGCGGCCTCTTCCAGGGCTTGCGCCATGCTGGCGTACATCGCCGTGGTGATGGCGTTTTTCTTGGTCAAGCGGTTGAAGGTCAGGGTCATCACCGCGGCTTCGCGGTTAACAAGAATCGAGTCGGTCATGGTTTAGTCCTCAAGGTGAGACAGGTTCGGCTGCGAGCCAATGCAGCGCACGGGGCCACAAGGTCGAAACCGATGAAGGTTTGAATAAGCCAAAATGGCCAATGTTTTTCATGCCCCATTCATGGGGATGCAGGTGTTCAAAATGGACGTTGGCGTTCGCGTACAAGCGATAGAGCTTGCGGATGCCTTGCGCGGTCAACAGCTCATCATCATCCAATATCACGGCGGTGATGGGCGTGCGCACTTGTGCATAACGGCCACGCACCGCGTCGCCCTCTGAACCCAGGTAGTCGGGGTGCAAGCACCATCGACGCCACTGCCACATGGCTGCAGCAGGCAAGTCGCCCAGTGTGCCCAAACGCTTACCCGGGAAGTAGCCCGCCACGGTGATGGCCACAGGCGCCAAAAACCACCACAAGATCGGGGCCAGATTGCGTGTCGCCGGTGCGTTGAGCCGCCAGTAACCATTGCCACTGGCCACAGTCACCACACGATCGAAACGATCAGAATGATCAAGCCAGCCAAACAACTGACCACCCAAACTGTGACCTAGGTAGGTGCGAGGCACATCGGACCACTTCGCACAAAATGCATCCATCATGGCGGCCAAGTCTTGCTCCGCCCAGTCGGTGATGCTGGCTTTGAATCCCCTCAAATTAACCGGAGCGGACGCACCCATGCCGCGCCAGTCAAAGGTCATCACGGCCACGCCTTGCTCGCTCAACCAAGTCGCAAAAGCGGTGTAAAAGCGCTGCGGCACACCCATGGCACTGGCGATCAACACGGCACGCTGCACGGATTGCTCAGGCAGGTAGTGCGTCACAGCCAAGGGGTAGCCGTCACGTGCGGGTATGTGGATGGTTTCGGCGCTCATGCTGTCAGACCCAGCCACGGCAGGCTCAAGGCCCACCCTTTGGGCCCCGTCTTGCTGTGAAAAAAGTTGAAATGCCCTACTGCTCGCAGGCCATGGTCTGCAGGTTGAATCGTCAATTGCGTCACCGCCGAGCCTGTGTAAGGTGCATGCATGGCACGCACCCCCTCAGGTGTGGCCATCGTGTCATCTGTAAACACCACGGCGGTGATCGGCAGCGTGACACGCTCATACGCTTGGCGAACGTCATCACCCTCACTGAGCACAAACAGCGGGTGCAAGCACCATCGCTTCCATTGCGCCACCACGCCGCGCGGCAAATCGCCCACGGCCCGGATGCGGTCGCCAGCAAAGTAGCCATGGCGCGCCACACTCAGGGGCACGATGAGGTGCCAGAACGCCCCCATCACATAGCGCAATGGCCTTGAGACATGTGAGCCAAAACCACTGCCACTGCCCATGGTAAGGACTTTGTCGATGTGCGGATGCTGCGGCATCAGGCCAAACAAAATGCCGCCCATGCTGTGACCAAACCAGCTGATAGGCAAATCAGGATGTAATTGCGCCACCTTGCCCATGACGGCAGGCGCGTCATGCAAAGCCCAATCCGTCAGCTTGGCGCGGTATCCACGCAAACGTGTCGGCGCAGACAAACCCATACCCCGCCAATCAAACGTATAAACAACACAGCCCTGCTTGGCCAGCCACAAGGCATAGCGTGCATAAAAAGTCTGTGGCACACCCAGCGCACACGCGATGATCACCACGCGGCGCACTGCGGCGCCGTGGTCACGATAGCAACGTGCAGCCAACATGTGGCCATCGTCCGTGAAGATATTGAGTGTGTCCATGGTGTTTGAAAAAAAGCCCGCAAGGGACGCATCCCCATGCGGGCTTTTGAGGCCTAGCGTGTCTTGAACCCCAAAGGGATCACAGACGTTCGATGATGCCAGCAGCGCCTTGGCCAGAGCCAATGCACATGGTCACCATGCCATAGCGACCACCTGTGCGGTGCAGGCCGTGAACCACGGTTGCAGCACGGATCGCGCCTGTGGCGCCCAAGGGGTGACCCAAGGCAATCGCACCACCCATCGGGTTGACCTTGGCACGGTCAAGCACATAGCCCTTGGCATCCAAGTCCTTCAGCACAGCCAAGGATTGAGCAGCAAAAGCTTCGTTCAGCTCGATCCAATCCAAGTCAGAAGCCTTCAGGCCAGCGTACTTCAAAGCCAAGGGGATGGCTTCGATGGGGCCGATGCCCATGACTTCAGGTGGCACGCCCTTGACGGCGAAGCTGACGAAACGAGCCAATGGCTTGAGGCCGTACTTTTCACAAGCTTCTTTCGAAGCCAAGATCAAGCAGCCAGCGCCGTCAGACGTTTGCGAGCTGTTGCCAGCGGTCACAGAACCCTTGGCAGCGAACACGGTGCGCAGCTTGGCCAAACCTTCCAAGCTGGTATCAGGGCGTGCGCCTTCGTCTTGCGTGATCATCTTCTTGGTGATCGTGACTTCGCCTGTTTCCAGGTTCGGTATACGCACTTCGATTTCGATCGGGGTAGTCTCAGCCTTGAAGAAACCCGCTTGTTGAGCTGCGATGGCGCGGCGGTGGGATTCCACTGCGAATGCATCTTGCTCTTCACGGGTCACTTGCCATTTTTCGGCAACCTTCTCAGCCGTCATACCCATGCCGTAAGCAATGCCGACGTTCTCGTCCAAGTCAGCGACTTGGGGGTTGAACGAAGGCTTGGAGCCGCCCATAGGCACCATGGACATCGATTCCACGCCACCGGCGATCATCACCTCGGCTTCACCGACGCGAATGCGGTCAGCGGCCATCGACACAGCGGTGATACCGGCCGCGCAGAAGCGGTTCACGGTCGCACCAGCAACGGTCTGTGGCAGGCCCGACAGCAACGCGGCGATCTTGGCCACGTTCATGCCTTGCTCGCCCTCAGGCATCGCGCAGCCAATGATGGCATCTTCGATGGCAGCAGGATCGAGCGTAGGCACTTGTGCCAAGGCGCTCTTGATCACGGCCACCAGCAGGTCGTCAGGACGGGTGTTCTTGAACACGCCACGACCGGACTTGCCGATAGGGGTGCGTGTAGCGGCGACGATGTAGGCGTCTTTCAATTGAGTCATATTGATGCTCCGATCGATCAGTTACGCACTGGCTTGCCAGTAGACAGCATGCCCATGATGCGTTCTTGCGTCTTGGGGTTGTCCAGCAGGGCGCAGAAGTGCTTGCGTTCCAAGGCGTGCAGGTATTCCTCGCTCACCAAGGTGCCCGCATCCACGTCACCACCAGTCAGCACATCTGCAACGGCAGAGCTGATCAGGTAGTCGTGTGCAGAGATGAAACCACCGTCACGCATGTTGATCAGTGACGATTGCAGCGTTGCCTTCACGCTGCGGCCGGCCACAGAGAACAAACGCTTGGCAGGTGCGCGGTAGCCCGCTTCGAACATGCCCTTGGCTTGTGCGATGGCCACGTGGAGCAGCTCATCCTTGTGGGCCACGATCACGTCGCTGTCCAGCAGATAGCCGAACTTGCGTGATTCATGAGCCGACACGCCAACCTTGGCCATGGCCGCAGCTTGGAATCCTTCTTTGATGAAGCCCATCAGCTCAGCGCCGACCATGCCGGACACGCCCTTGGACGCTTCAACTTGTTCAGCCGCACGGCGAGCCAGATAAGCCAAGCCACCGCCGCCTGGGATCAAGCCCACGCCGACTTCAACCAAGCCCATGTAGGACTCGATGGCAGCCACACGCTTGGCAGCGTGCACAGCCAACTCACAACCACCGCCCAGAGCCAAGCCATGAATGGCGGCCACGGTTGGCACGTTGGCGTAACGCAGCGCCAGCATGAAGTCTTGCAGTTGCTTTTCAAACGGGGCAATGGCTTTGCCGCCACCGCTCATGAAAGCAGGCATCATCGATTGCAGGTCAGCACCGGCAGAGAACGGGCCGTCTTGCGACCAGATCACCAAGCCCTTGTAGCTGGCTTCAGCCAATGCCAAGCCTTTGCTCAGACCGGCCGTGACTTCACCACTGATGGTGTGCATCTTGGACTTGATCGAAGCGATGACCACTTCATCGTCCAGTGTCCACAAGCGGATAGCAGCATCTTCAAACAATGTCGTGCCAGCGGTAGCGGCCACAGGTGCGTTGGCACCTTGGACGTTTTCGCGGAAGTATTGGCGCTTGTAGACAGGCAGGTCACGCAGAGGGATGTACTTGCCTTCTTTGGCAGACCACGAACCTTCAGGCGTGTGCACACCCTCACGGCCGTCGAACACCCAAGCTGGCAGGGCAGCGGACGACAACGCTTTACCAGCGTCGATGTCAGCCTTGACCCATTCGGCCACTTGCTTCCAGCCGGCTTCTTGCCAGATTTCGAACGGGCCTTGCTTCATGCCGAAGCCCCAACGCATGGCGAAGTCCACTTCGCGAGCGGACTCAGCGATGGTGCCCAGCGTCACTGCAGCGTAATGGAAAGCATTGCGCAGCAGAGCCCAGATGAACTGAGCTTGCGGGTGAGCGGACTCACGCAGTGCCTTCACGCGCTCGGCGGCTGGCTTGCGCAGGATGTCGGTGACTTCCTTGTCAGCCTTGCCACCCGCAGCCACGTACTCGCCGGTTTCGGGGTTGAACTGCAGAATGTCCTTGCCGACCTTCTTGAAGAAGCCAGCCTTGGTCTTGGAGCCAAAGTTGCCCAGCGCCAAGAGCTTGTCCAGTGCGGCAGGGTTGGCGAACGCGGCGTTGAAAGGATCGTCCTTGGCGCCGTTTTGCAGTGTCTTGATGACATGCGCCATCGTGTCCAAACCGACCACGTCAGCAGTACGGAATGTGGCCGATGAAGCGCGGCCCATCTTCTTGCCGGTCAGGTCGTCGACGATGTCGTAGCCCAAACCAGAACGCTCGACTTCGCGGAACGTCAGCATCATGCCAGCCACGCCAACGCGGTTAGCGATGAAGTTAGGCGTGTCATAAGCGCGGACCACACCCTTGCCAACCACGGTGGCCGAGAAGGTTTCGAGCTGGTCGACGACTTCTGGCTTGGTGTATTGGGTGGGGATCAACTCCAACAGGTGCATGTACCTGGGTGGGTTGAAGAAGTGAATGCCCATGAAGCGTGAGCGCAATTGCTCAGGCAGCACATCGGCCATGGCTGTGATCGACAGACCCGACGTGTTGGTGGCCAAAATGGCCGTGTCATTGACGAAAGGCGCGATCTTTTTGTAGAGATCTTCCTTCCAGTCAAGACGCTCAGCGATGGCTTCGATGATCAGATCGCAGCCGCGCAACTCTTCGAGGTGTTCCTCGTAGTTGGCTTGCTGGATCAGTGCAGCGTCTTCAGCCACACCCAGCGGTGCTGGTTTCATTTTCTTCAGGTTTTCGACGGCGCGCGTCACGATCCCGTTTTTAGGGCCTTCTTTGGCGGGCAGATCGAACAAAACGACCGGCACCTTCACATTGACCAAATGGGCCGCGATTTGCGCACCCATCACGCCGGCGCCGAGCACGGCAACCTTGCGGACATTGAATCGACTCATGTTCTCTCCTAGCAGAACTCAGGTTATGGAGATGGTGAAAGGGGGCAAGGTAACCCCACCCCCCTTCGTAGAAACCCGTTGATTAGAACAGGGCTTCGTCCATTTCCATCAGGGGCTTCAGACCAGCCTTGGCGGTGATCATCAGTGTTTCAACTTCAGGCACCAATTTGGCGAAGTAAAAGCGTGCAGTAGCCAGCTTGGCGATGTAGAACTTGTCGCCAGCCGATTGCTTTTCAAGCGCGATCTTGGCCATCTTGGCGAAGAAGTACGAGTAGACCAAGTGACCCACCACGCGCAGGTAATCAACAGCAGCAGCGCCGACTTCGTCTGGGTTTTGCATGCCCTTCATGCCGATTTCCATGGTGAAGGCTTGCACCTTCTTGCCCAGATCGGCCAAAGGCACGGTGAACTCTTGCATCGCGGCGTTGTCGGCGTTTTCTTTGACGAAAGTCGACACCAATTTGCCGAACTTGGTCAGCTTGGCGCCGCCATCGCCCAAGACCTTGCGCCCCAACAAGTCCAGTGACTGGATGGTGTTGGTGCCTTCATAGATCATGTTGATGC
The DNA here is from genome assembly GCA_030654395.1 of Aquabacterium sp. Lineage (GTDB taxonomy): Bacteria > Pseudomonadota > Gammaproteobacteria > Burkholderiales > Burkholderiaceae_C > Aquabacterium. Next base: position 118,815 of record JAURXM010000108.1, on the reverse strand, counting down.
GGGCGTCGCGCACGAACTGCTCCATGCCCCACTCGTGGATGAAACCGTGGCCACCATAGACTTGCTGGCAATGCACGGTGGCAGACCAAGCGTTGTCGGTGATGAAGGCCTTCACGATGGGTGTCAACAAAGCGACGATGTCGTCGGACTCTTTGCGAACAGCTTCATCAGGGTGGTTGTGTGACTTGTCCAGCTCAACGGCCACGAAGTACACCAAGGCGCGGGCGCCTTCAGCGTAAGCACGGGCAGTCAGCAGCATCTTGCGCACATCAGGGTGCACGATGATCGGGTCAGCAGCCAAGTCTGGGCGCTTCGTGCCAGACAGGCCACGCATTTGCACACGGTCCTTGGCGTAGTTCACGGCGTTTTCGTAAGCAACTTGGGTCAAACCCAGAGACTGGTTACCCACGCCCAAACGTGCACCGTTCATCATCACGAACATGGCCATCAGGCCACGGTGAGGCTGACCAACCAAGGTGCCCACAGCGCCGTCCAGCACGATTTGTGCGGTCGAGTTGCCATGGATGCCCATCTTGTGTTCCAAGCCGCCGCAATAGATGCCATTGCGTGAACCCAAGGTGCCATCGGCGTTCACATTGAACTTAGGCACGACGAACAAAGAGATGCCCTTTGAGCCAACAGGCGCATCAGGCAAGCGGGCCAACACCAAGTGCACGATGTTGTCGGCCATGTCGTGCTCACCGGCCGAGATGAAGATCTTGGCGCCGGTGATTTTGTATGTGCCGTCAGCTTGTGGCTCGGCCTTGGTGCGCAACAGGCCCAAGTCGGTGCCGCAATGTGGCTCGGTCAGGCACATGGTGCCAGTCCATTCGCCACTGGTCAGCTTAGGCAGGTAGATGCTCTTTTGGGCATCGGTGCCGTGGACTTCCAAGGCAGCGTGGGCGCCATGGCTCAGGCCAGGGTACATCGTCCATGCTTGGTTGGCCGAGTTCATCATCTCGTACACAGCTTGATTGATCAGCTGTGGCAGGCCTTGGCCACCCCACTTTGGATCAGCGCTCAAGCCAGACCAGCCGTTTTCGGTGTAGGTCTTGTAAGCGGCCTTGAAGCCATCAGGTGTCTTGACTTCGTGGGTGACTTTGTCCAGCACGCAACCTTGTGCATCACCAATCAGATTCAAAGGAGCCAGCACTTCAGAGGCGAACTTGCCGCCTTCTTCCAGCACTGCGTTGACGGTGTCCACGTCCAGATCGGCATAGGCCGGGATCGTTTTCAGCTCATCAACAGCGCCAAGCAGCTCGTGAATCACGAATTGCATGTCGCGCAGCGGGGGGGTGTAAGAAGGCATCGTCAAGCTCCTAGATCTAAATGGTCGCGTTAATCAAGAAAAGCCTGCTTAATCAAGCCAGGCGACAAGGGGGGTCAAACCAAAGCGGCGCCAACAGGCGCCACTGTTCCAAACGTCGTTGCTGGCGTACCCGGTTCGTAGAACTGGATCACGCGCTCAAACGCCTTACGAGCCCGCCCTTGCGCACCATCTGAGCGCAAAAAGCGCGCATCGTGATGAAGCGAAAGGATCAGGCCATGGATTTCAAACAACATTTGCATGGGATCGGTGTCCGCACGCAGCTGACCCAAGTCAACCGCCATGCGGATAGCACGGCCCAGCGCACCATGCCACAGCAGCACCATGCTCGCCAACGCATCACGTACAGGACCGGGGCGATCGTCGAATTCAACCGCACCGCTGATGTAAATGCAACCGGAATCTATCTCCGTTGTGACTTTGCCAACCCAGTTCTCGAACATGGCGCGCAACCGAGGCAAACCACGGGGCTGGCGCACAGCTGGGCGGAAGACCTCGTCTTCAAATCGTTCGTGGTATTCGCGGATCACCGATATCTGCAATTCCTCACGCGAGCCAAAGTGGGCGAACACGCCAGACTTGCTCATACCAGTGGTGTCAGCCAGCGCGCCAATCGACAAGCCCTCAAGGCCCATGTGCGACGCCAAGTTCAGCGCGGCCTCCAAAATGGCCACCCTGGTTTGCTGACCCTTGTGCGCGCCGCGCCCACGCTCGCGCACGGCATCGGCGGCGGGCTTGGCGTGTAGCGGCATCACATCTGACAAAGTGGCATCCCAACAATAAAACGAACGATCGTGCTATTTTTGGAAATCATAGCCGCAGCTGGCTGTCCAATCAACTGTTTTTTCGGTTATTTCTCTCGGTGGAGCGACTTATTCCAGTGTCGCGACCTAGAACACACAGGGCTTCACTTATGACATGCTTCCTCGTGCGGGAACCTTCATGGCAGAGGCGAGCAGCACGGCCTTGGTCATGTGGATGCCTTCGTTGCGCCAGCGCACATGATGCTCGCAAACGGCTTGGCGGCTTCAATCTCGTAGGCGAATTCGATAATGGTGCGGTCGCCTCCCTGCTTCGCCGCCAAATGCAGCGAGCCGGGCATACCATCGACGCTGCCGAACGGCACAGCCATGGCCGGACTGCCAGCGACGTTGTTGATGGGTGTGATGTTGATCCAGTTGGCGACACGATCCAAAAGCTCGCTATGCGACACATCGGGGTGAAAATAGCCAAACGGCGGTGCCGAATGGCTCAACGTAGTGGTCAGCAGCACATCCCTGAATCCGTGACCCCAAATTCCCCATCAATCCCGCAACATCTCGTGATTGAACAGCCCAATATCGCACCGAATCCAAAAAGCGTGCAGTCCAGCGTGGTTAGGGCGCGATTTTTCGCGTGCCCAGCTACTTTTGGGCGCACCTATTCCTGCCCAGCGCGCACGGGCACGATACTCGGCAATGGTTTTGGCGATAGAGCCCATAAAGCCCCCCATTTTTATTTCATAGAAAATACAACCGCCTAGTATAATTGGCCATAGTGATTTTTCATATGATATATTTACACAACCTTCGCCCCCCCCGCCTAAAGGAGTGAGAAATGACTTTTCTGTATTGAAAAAACACATTCTATGGCATCAAATGGCAAAACCAAGAGGTCGATCAATCCACTCGGCGCATCCATTTGCATGCCCTTGCCATGACATAATATCCGCCAAGTAAACGGCAACCACTTCTGTATTTGCTTTATTTTCAATTAACCATTTAATCACGCCATACTGTCATGTAGCTAGACCATAAATAAGGAGGCTAATGCCTCCTTATCGATAAACAACAACTACCACTAACCGGTGATTCTACGCCACGGCTGCGCTTGTTCAATTTGATAGGCTAGCTCTAATAATAACGCATCTTGCCCAAAGTCTGCATTGAATAGCATACCCATGGGTAAATTTTTATCTGCAGAAAACCCCATAGGTAAGCTTATTGACGGTGCGCCTGTACCACTGGCAAGTGGTGTGAAAGCCGCCCATGATTTTAGGTAGTCAAAATGACCTTTTGGACTTAGATCAAACACGTTTTGCGCCAATGCACGCGGTGCACTCGCAAGGGTTGGTGTCAGTACGATATCAATATCATTGTCTTTAAGTACCTGACTAAACTCCTGCTTATAGCCTTTCATACGTTTCATCGTGCCTGGTAATGCAGCAAACTTAAACTCATCTGCCAGCATATGGGTAAAGTCAGTCAGTTTTTTACTGTCAAACGAAGGGTCTAGGATAAAGCGACCTAATTTAGCGGTTGCCCATGCACTCATTTTCCAGGTCATTTCAAAATCTGCGGCAAAGCTTTCCGACACTGGCAAGTCGATTGGTTTTAACTGATGCCCCAAATCTGTTAATAATTTGATGGTTTTTTCCAATTCCGCAATGGTCTGATCATCTGCAGAGCCAGTTGGTGATTGATACAAATAACCCATTTTCAGCTTGCGATTGGTGGGCCCTGTCACCAGGCCCATTTTAGGCATACTTTTATTATGGTAAAACTTTTCTGCTTCTGCATAAAAATAAGCCGTATCACGTACCGAACGGGTAACCACGCCATCCATTGAAATATCAATAGGTGAGCCTTCCATAATTTTTGATCGACGCAATCTTTCACGTGTTGGTTTTAACCCAATTAATCCACAAGCCGACGCAGGAATACGGGTTGACCCGCCACCATCGGCCGTATGGCTAATGGCAACCACACCTGCAGCGACAAGCGCACCTGAACCACCGGAAGAACCACCAACCGTATGGGCCGTATTCCAAGGATTACAGGTTGCCGGAACCCAATCATTTGGAAATTGAGTCACAGCCGTCCAACCAAACTCTGGCATGGTACTTTTTCCAAGCACAATAAACCCTTGATCTAATATTTGCGAGGTAATGCCATCACTTTTTTTGCAAACGCGAGCATTTTCTAAAGCTTTGGTGCCAAGTCTAGTCGCCATACCCGCATAATTACTTTGATCCTTAATAAATGTTGGCACGCCAGAAAAAAAACCTTTTTGAGAAGACGCTTTAGCGATGGTTAGTGCTCTTTGGTAGTCATCTTCTGAAATGGCATGAATGGATGGATCCATTTTCTGAGATCGTGCAATGGCCGCTTCCGTTACTTCTAGTGCGGTAACTTCTTTTTTACGAATTAACTCGGCAATACCCACACCATCTAACTGGCCTAATATATCGTTTGTAAATGCATGTAGTGTAGACATAAACCTGAATCCGTGATTTAAAAGTAAAAATAAGCTGATTCCACCTTTGAAATCAACAACTTAGACGGCATGTACTGATCACCCCGCAGGCGAACCCAAACATGACCGACTTTATTATCAGAAAGCTTCCCTGCGACCTCAGTTCCCATGCATGCCTTGCCTTTATCGGTAAATACCTCAAGAGCGTTAACGTCAACTCCCTTGTCGATCAAAAGTTCCCCGTACGCTCGGGGGTGGCCAACAGCGAGATTCTCAAGAGCCACCTCGCCCTCTTGTGCATGGGCAAAAGCGACTTCGACGCCATCGAGAGCTTTCGCAACAACGCCGTCTTCAAGCGTGCACTGGGACTGAACGCAGTGCCGTCGAGTCCCACCCTGCGCCAGCGCATGGACACCCACGCGGGGGCGTGGTTTGAGTTGGCACCCCAGATGAACCAGTTGCTCCTTGGCAATCGCATCAATGGGTGCGTAATTGACTTCGGTGCCCTGGCGTGTGGCTACACCCCGTTGGACTTGGACACCTTTGCCATGGACAACGGCGGCACCGAGAATGAATTGATGGGGCGCACCTACGCCGGGGTCGATGGCTACTGGCCGTTTGCGGTGTGCATGGGTAGTCTGGGCTATTGCCTGGAATTGGCCTTGCGCCCCGGTGTGCAGCACTCGGCATCCGAGAGCGAATACAACTTTGAGAGGGCTTTGCCCATGGCGGCTGCTTTGGTCTCTACACCTCCCTTTGCGGTGTTTGAGCGCCATGACATGCGGATCCACACGGCGTAGTAAAGTTGTATTGCCAAAACCATTGCCGAGTATCGTGCCCGCGCGCGCTGGGCAGGAATAGGTGAGCCCCAAAGTAGCTCGGCAAGCGAAAAATCGCGCCCTAACCACGCTGGACTGCACGCTTTTTGGATCCGGTACGATATTGGGCTGTTCAATCACGAGATGTTGCGAGGTTGATGGGGGATCTGTGGGGGAATATTCGTGGGGTGAGTTGAGGTCACGGATTCAGATTAGATTTACTGCTACGTTTTTCCAAAAATTGGAAATACCCCTAGGTTTTTTTTGACTAATTCGACACGCCAGCCAACACGAATTAGGGTAAACACCATACAAGCACGTCTGAGTCACAAACATGCGTTAAACAAATCCCACTAATAAGTGGGATTTGAGACTAGGTGTTACTGCTCAGTTGGTCGGCATATAGAAATTACTCCCGAGAACATCCGCGAACGCCTTGGACGTCGGCCCTAGCTTGGTGAACAGTCCACGCCAACCATCTGATTCCATTTCTCGCCAAACTGCTGGCCGGTTTCGATTCAGCAAGTTATTCATGGCGTCGTAAATATCGTGACCAGATTCGGCATTGTAAGAACCTTCATAAGTCAACAATGCCAGGCAGTGCGATAGACCAAAATTACGCCCACTTGGCAAAAAGTATCCGACATTTTGATTCATACTTCCGACATTATTTTTTAGGATTGTTAATTCTTTCGTCGTTGCGTCACGTAAAAAACGACCTAAGTTTGAATTGAAAACTTTAGGTTGTTCTAAATTGATATCACCATCCAACTTAGCTGCCACAGTACGAGCTGGGTTTAGCTCGTAGCCGAACGCCGATAAAATCACATCCGATTGTGAATATACGTAGAGCATGCGGTCCTGTCGGTTGAAGGCATGCGCAGCCGGACCAAACGTATTCATGTCATTCGGATTAAAACTCGGCATCAAAGTTTGAAACAATTTGGCCGGTGTTTTCCGCTCTGGGTGAGCGGGGTCATAGTTCCAGCCTGCACTGATAAACCCGGGGAACATCAGTGCTGCTGGCGCAATATCCGTATTCCGATTTATCGGGTCATCTGCCAAGACAAACCCTGAATCAGCCATGGTGTACAAGGTATCTCGTGGATTCAGTACTTTTCGAACCACAGGGCGAAGCATATCGACGCCAATGGAACCTGCACTCATGCCACTTGAGAAAACTTGAGCAGGTCTGGGCAAGTTGGTACGCATCCAACCCAGTGCCGCCATCACGTTGTGCATGCCTTTGTGTCGATAAATGAGTGATTCTTTGTCATCTATGCGCGTAAGGTATTGTGTATTGTCGCCCACAAACACATCGCCTGTGCAATAAGGCATAAACACTTGGTTCCAGTCTTGTGTTTTCAATCTCTTAGGCGAACCCACAGCTAACCTAGACATATAGGGACTCATGATGCCGCCAGCACCGCCAGCAAATAAGTTCATAAAGTCATTACTCAAGCCATCGCGATGCGATGCTGTGATCCGTGTGGGATGTTCAACCAAGTTGCCATTCGCGTCGTATTTAACACTGCCATCTTCATTCAGCGTTGGCTTCATGGCCGCGCAGTTGGCATAAGTGGTACAGGCGCCGCCGGGCTCAAAAAAGACGCTTAAGTTATTGCTTGCAGGGCTTAAATTCACAAAGAATTTATATTCCGAACCATCGCTGCACGCAGCACCAGTGGATTTGGGCACAGTGACTTGTTGCCAGACATAATATAAATTGCGTTTGACCTCGCCTGTCGAAACAGTCGGCACGGTATACGGCAATTGTTGGTCCGCGCTGGTTAAAGGGGCATCCACCTTTTGTGGCCAAATCATATTTAACCCGGTTGTCCACCAGTTGTAGTTACCAGGCTCCACCCCCCAAACATCCGATTGCTTAACAGCCTGAACGGCCTGTTCTGCCAAGTTGCCAGCGAATGACAAACTAAGCTGCAAAACGTTTGCGAGTGTGATGTTTTCTAAGGCCTGTGCTTTTACGCCTATTGCACCGGTCAAGAGACTCAAACTGATGACGGTAGCAACGAATTTTTTTCTGATGAGTGAGTTCATGTTCTCTCTTTCTGCTTGGTTTACTGGATGAATAGAATTTATATATATCAAAAATTTAATAGGTCAGCTGACCAACTTTGTCAAGGATATATTGCTCTTTCGTCATGTTGTCTGGAAACGTTTTCATGGTATTGGCCTCTGCCAAAATTGCTTTTTCTTTTGCTTTGAAAGCTTGTTTGCGCGGGTCTTTGGCGGGATCCGCTGCCGCGACTAGTGCGTTATGCCTATCCATGACTTCTTTTTTTAAATCTAGCTGTTTAGCCTCTAGCTCTTTTCCGGTGTATTGAGACTCCAACAGACGTGTTTTCACGCCCACATATTCGGCAATCAACAAATACTTGTCTTTGTATAATCGATCCGTTTCTTTGGACAACTCTGCATAATCAGTACGAGAGACTGGCAGTTTTTTACCCTCCAAAATCGGGTTGATTTTGTTTTGGAATTTGATATACAGGGTCGTTTTTTCTGCAGTTTCTAGCTCTTCCTTGCTTGGCGTTCGACCAGCCGCATGGGCAAGCATTGCATTGAGGCTTTCCGTTTCATCGCGCGTGAACTTTGGGTCGTTCTGCAACGGATCCACGTTGGGCGCATTACTCCCAGTTGCCCGAGCACTGGCCTCAGTACCATCTTCTTTGCCAAAATCAAAGTTTTTACCAGCTGCTTGCTTGGCGCGCTGAAGGGCTTCTGGTGCGTTCGCACCGGTTTCATTTTGGCTCTTAGAACTATATAAAAATAAGCCAACCAAGGCCGCTGCCACGGCTAGCGCAATGAGTGCTTTCGGTTTGGTTTTTTTCATGTGGAGACTCTTGTGGGTTCAGACTTGCTGCTTACGTATGGTTACATTCTGGTGCCGACTATTTCATAAACAGTGACGGCTGCGGGGATCTGAGCCGAGGCACCGCACCCGAAGCGACGAGCGCCGCAGAGCCACTCGATGAGCCCCCTGCTGTGCGCGACGTATTCCATGGGTTGCACGTTGCAGGGCGCCAAGGCAGCGCCTCTGTACTGGGCAGGAATCCATACTCGGGGGTGGTCGACTTACCAAGCAAGACATAGCCCTGATCGAGGAAATGCGCCGCATTGGGTGTGTGCTTCTTGGCGGGTTGCGGCGAGGTGTAAGCGGCTGATCCGTTGCGGGTCACCAGACCCATCACATCGGTGTTGTCCTTGATGAACGACGGCACCCCCGCGAACGGCCGATTCGGGAGCAAGCAACTGGATTGGTTGCGGGCGTGGTCATAGGTGCGCAGCTCGACGGCATTGAGCGCAGGGTTGACCTGCTCGACGCGTCGGATCGCCGCTTCAACCGTTTCAGCTGCGGTGATCTCGCCGCTGCGGATGGCGCTCGCCACGCCAACGGCATCCAGACAACCAAGCGCGTCGTCTGAAAACGCGTGAACTTGCTTGCTTTTCATGTCTGACCTTCCGAGGCTCCATGCCACACAGCGATGCGCTTATTTCAGCTTGAAACAGGTGCTGCAGAAAGGGTCAAACCGGATCACAGGGGTGGCAAACCGGACACGCAAGGGGTCACCGCTGGCTCACTGGCGCATGCCCCGTCCAGCGCTTGAACGCACGGCGAAAATCCCGGCTGTCGCCATAGCCCAGTTCCAGTGCGATGTCAGAGACGCTCAGGCTGGTCTCTTTCAGCAGCGCACGTGCGCGCTGCTCCAGCACGCGATCGCGGATGTCACAGAAACGCTCACCAGCGGCACTCAATTGCCTGCGCAAGGTGCGCTCGGTGACATTCAAGCCATGGGCAATGTCCGCTATGCCGGGCCGCTCACGCATGCTCAAGCGAAGCTGGCGCTCCACAGAGGCAAGTACATCTTGCTGAGGCCCTGCCAACGCCAGAAGGCGCTGACAAGCATCCAGCGCCAAGGCCAGACTGGCGGGATTGTGAGATGGCAGCGGCCGATCCAAGTCCTTGACATCAAAGAGGATGCGATTGCCCCCTGCGCCGAAGTGCACCGGGCATTTGAAAAACTGGCGGTAGGCTGAGACATGGTCTGGTGCGGCATAGCTCAGCTCCACGCGCAACGGAGCGAAACCTGGCCCCAGCATGGCACGCGCCATCATGACCAAACTGGAACTGGCTCCCTCACACAGGAAAGGCAAGATATCCCGCTCAGGAAACCGCTCATACAAGTTGAGGATGCCATGGCTGGGGCCAAACTCTGCCCCAAAGTCCATCATGCTGCCCGCGGCCTCGTGATAACGAAGGCCTAGCTCAAAAGCCTCGCGCACGGTGCGGCAAGACATCAAGGCAAAACCCAGAACGCCAAAAGTCTGCATGGCATCGCGGGATCCCACGCTCAATCCCAAGGGTCCGGGCGGCAGGGCCTTGAGCCCGCGCCTGATGACTGTGACGGCTTGGCGAAACGAGATCAGCGTATTGGCTTGGTTGAGTTGCTCAACGCTCACCCCTTGACCGGCAAACCAAGGCTCGGCATTCACACCCCAGGACTGAGCCATGCCGACCAAGCCGAACCAGCTGTGCGTCGGAATCGTCGCCTCTGTCAGACGTGGGTCATCAGATCGAATATCAACACACGTGTCTCGGCAGATAGGCTGAGCCTCATCCATGGCAGTCCTGATTGTCCGGTTGCTTCTTCATGTTACCCATTGCATCCCGCGATGTCCCCTTGAAATCACAGCAGCAAACAGCCTTCAGGCTGGCGGCAACCATTCTAAGGATGGAGACGGCATGAGGCGAGTCCTGCCATATTTGATCCGTGATCTTTGCCCAAGTCTGCGCAAACTCGCGCAAGCTGCACTATCCTGTGAAAAGGGCCCTTTTGGAGTCGACATGGACGTGCTACAGCTTGACGTGTCAGGCCGTCCGCAGTCTTGGCTATCTGCCAAGGAGGCGGCCAGCTTGTATGCCAATGATGGTATTGCTTGGACAATCGGTGTGCCGTTCATCGTCTTGCGCGGCGGCATCCAGCGGCGCACGGGCATGCAGTCCCGTCTTGAGCTGCACCCCATCATCGCGGTGCGAGGCAGCATCCCCAGCAGGGCTTGGCGCCAAGAACCCGCCATATCCAACCCCAAATTGTTTGCACGCGACCGGCAGGTTTGCGCCTATTGCGGTGGTCACTTCCACGTTGATGAGTTAACGCGTGAGCACATTGTCCCGACATCAAGGGGCGGCCAAGATACGTGGATGAACTGCATCACCGCTTGCCGCAACTGCAATGGGCGCAAAGGCGACCGCACCTTGAATGAGCTCAAGTGGCAGCTCTATTACCTGCCCTACAAACCCAGTCTGCATGAGGACATGATTTTGCGCGGGCGGCGCATCGTGGCCGATCAAATGGATTTTTTACTGGCCAGCGTGCCAGCCAGCAGCAGGCTGCGTGGCTGAGGCACAAGCACATGCGATGACAATAGGGGGCCAGCTAAAGGAGCCCCTGTGCCACGCGAACTACCTGCCATCAAATATGAGCCTGACGGCTACAGCCTATCGGGCCCATCTGTTGTCGGACGGCAAGCCGCAGGGCATGCCTTCTTGCGTGCTGCGGTGCAAGCATGTGATGGCGGCACATTGGCAGCGTACACCCCGCATGAGCAATCGGCACAAGCCTTCTCTGCTGCGGTTCACGCTATCGACCCCAACACCAAAGCTTGTTGGGTGCCGGCCAACCACCTAGACAGTTTGGCCAGCATCGGTGCGCTCTACATCCCTGACCCTGGGCTGGCGGCTGCGGCACGTGCACGCCTGCGACGCGGGCCTGCCGCCTACAGCATGTGCGGCGTGACCCACACACTGTCTAGCCACTGGTCCATGGATGCGATCAAACAACTGGTCAGTGCACCTGTGATGCCATGGGATGCGTTGATCTGCACATCGACGTCAGCACGACAAGTCGTTGAGCGTGTCGTGGCACAAGAACAGGACTACCTGCGCTGGCGGCTCGGAGTCAAGGCACCACTCACACTGCCGCAATTGCCCATCATCCCACTGGGTGTACACACTGGCGACTTTGCGTTCACCCCTGCAGACCGTCAAGCAGCCAGAGCAGCACTGGGCATCGGCGCTGACGAGGTGGTGATGCTGTTCATGGGGCGCCTGTCGTTTCACAGCAAGGCCCACCCCCACGCGATGTATGTCGGCCTGCAAGCGGCTGCTGCGCAAACAGGCCGGCCCATTACCTTGCTGCAATGTGGCCGCTTTGGCAGTGATTTGACTGAAGCAGCCTTCAAAGAAGGTGCTGCGCAGTTTTGCCCTGATGTGCGCACGCTTTGGCTGGATGGACAAGCCGAAGCGCAACGCCAACAAGCCTGGGCTGGTGCCGACGTGTTTATATCCTTGTCAGACAACATCCAAGAAACATTTGGACTGACACCGCTCGAAGCGATGGCCTGCGGCTTACCCGTTGTCGTCAGCGATTGGGATGGCTACAAGGACACCGTGCGCGATGGCGTGGATGGCTTTCGTATCCCAACGTGGATGCCAGCGCCGGGCGCCGGTGAGGGCTGGGCCACCAGTCTTGAAACGGGGAACATGGACTTTGACATGTACAGCGGCCTGACCTGCCAAGGCGTGGCCATGGACATGCAGATGCTGGTCGAACGTTTGGTGCAGCTGATCGAACAACCCGCGCTGAGACAGCGCATGGGACAAGAGGGCCGCGCGCGCGCAACGCAGGACTTTGATTGGCGAGTGGTGTTTGTGCGCTACCTGTCGCTGTGGGCTGAATTGAACATCTTGCGGCGTGATGCTGCTGTGCCCAAAGCTCCCCAAGCGCCCCACTTCGATGCCGCCCGCCAAGACCCTTATCGCTTGTTCGCCGGTTATGGCACGCACGAGGCGGGCCCTTTGTCGCAGATGCAATGGCGCGATGCGTCCGTCACGGTCAACGATGTATTGGCCACCCTGCGCAGCCCCCTGTTCAACTATGCCGTGGCGTCAACCCCAGCACAGCTACAACGCTTGACAGAAGCATTAAAACGACTGAAAGCCCAGCCTTGCTTGATTCAAGACTGGGCCCGTGCGAATCAGGCCCCCGTTGGGGACATGATCTTGCTAGCCTGCCAGTTGGCCAAGGCTGGGGCGATTAATCTCTCTTTACATCCACAACCTTAACAGCCGTAAACGTCTCTACATACCGGGCATTCGTATAGCCTGGGGACTGGGGCGACCCCACGCTAGCAGGCTGCAAGTTCGGCGATGCAGGCATGGTTTTGGTGATGTCAGCCACGCCACCAATGGCGGCCGCTTGCATACCGTAGAAGGCGGCATTGACTTGACCCGACACGGTCGCGCCAATATCTTTCGTCCCGACCGATGTGGACTGCAACATCACGCCCTTGATAGTGCCTTCTGCGGTGAAGCCCACACTACCATAGAGCACCTTGCCCGTCCCATCAGCCTTGCCACCATAGGCAGCAACCTTGCCATCCTTGCCGTCATTCCAAGAGGCCGTCCAAGTACCAAGCCCTAAATCCACATCCATGTGAACAGGTGCACCGCCGTAGGCGTAGCCGTCATAGCTCGCCTTGGCCTTGTCCGCACGCAAGGCTGCGATGTCTGCATCTGATGTGGTGTAGCCCCACACAACAGGGCCACCCCTGCCTTGAGAGGATGAGAATTGCTCCCGTTGCCCCTCCACACCCTTCGTGTAGTTGCTGATGTTCGTATACATCGAGCCATCTAACAGCTGCGTTTCCTCAGGCAAGTTAGAGCTGCCATACAAATCAACCCGCTCGTTGCGCTGAACGCCATTGGACTCCGACTGACTAGATCGGCTGTACTGGACGCTAGAGTCCGACATGTAAGAGTTGCCATCCGTGTTCTCAATGCGCAGCAACTCACCTGAATCAGGCATCAAGATGCTCACGCCAGGGGTCAGTGCTGTGGTGTACATCTGAATGGCCTTGGGCAGAGCGGTCTCGTCTGTCTGCGTCACCACGCCAGCCAACTGCACAGCATGCGGCGCAACAGACATCGACGAGTTATTGTTTCTGCTCGAATCATTGCCTTGGAAGGCACCAAAGCCGCACAAACCGCCAGCCACACACGCGGGGCCAAAAGAGGGCGTTACCGGGGACGGCACCTGTGCCAGTGGCCGGTACAGCTCTGTGCTGACTTTGGGCAAAGCGGGGGACACGTCGCGGCCAGCAGCAGGTGGCTCAAAGTTACTCCAAGGGCCCCAGCTGTCGGTTGAGTCGTCAGCGATGCTGACGCTGGCATAGAGCTTGGTGCCCTTGAGCTCGTCTTGCGACGCAGCAGCGTGGGCGCCTACATGGCTCAGAGCCGCAATGGCCAGTGCCAGAGCACTCAGGGTGGACGGGCGCGAATGAGTTTGGGGTGATGTCATGTTAAAGCTCCGGGTCAAAGACTGCGACCAAGGGTGACGAACACCGTGTCGCGGGTATAGGTGTACAGGCTCAAATTGGCTTTGTTGCTCACGCGTGTCCACGTGCTACCCAGTTGCCATTTATCGAGTAGGCCGCCTTGAATTTGATGACTTGCACCCAACTCAAAGCGCTGCTCAAGTTCATGACGGGCCACGCCAAAGATCGGCTCCAAGCCCTTGAAATCACTGACGCGCAAAGTCGACCGAGCAAACAGGTCACCACCTTGCCATGCGCGGTAACGTGCCCCTACAAACAGCTCATCAGATCGGCTGCTAAAGCGCTCGTCGGTTGCGTCATCTTGCGATTGCTTGTAGCCACCTTGCACAGCCAATTGGCCTTGCATGAACAACTGGCCATAGCTCAAGCCTGCTGATTTGCCATGCGCATTGCGGTCTTTGTCGATGGCACGCGAGAATTTGCGATACAACCACTGCGCGTCAACCGTTAACTCGCCGTCTTTGCCCACACGCGCCGTCACAGACGGGCTGGCGGAGGAAAAAACACCGAGGTTCTCGCCACCTAGATTGAGGTAATCCATCTGCATATTGAGGTTGGCGCGCCCAAGCTTGTCTGCTGACAAGGTAGGGCCTGTGGACACACTGACCACGCCTAAATCAAATTCGTTATGGCGCTTGTAGGTCTTTTGTGAACCACTTAATTGACTTGTCCAACCAAAGCGCCCTGTGCTTTCGCCCAAACGCACAGGTGCGCTGGACAACCAAGCGTGGGTCAAACTGGCCTGAGCCAAAAACCCCCAATCGGGCTTGGCCAAGCTGCTGTCGCTCAACACCAAACCATTGCCCAAAATACTGGTGTCCGGGCCCGCGTTGACGTTGCTGTCATACAGCAAACCTGTCGATACGGCCACGTCAACTTTATGGGCGCCACCGACTGCAGCGCGCTCTTCGAGTTCAAGCGTTTTCAAAAAGGACAACACGGACAAGCGCACGGCATCGGGCGTCTTGGGGTCATCGAGCACACGCTGGGCGTGCTCACGTGCTTTGGCGTAATTGAGCGTGCGGTAGTAAGCCACAGCCAACTCCAAACGCACCCGGCTCAAGCCTGGGTTGGCAGCCAAGACGGCATCCAAAGTTTCAATGGCGGAATAGGGCTGGCCTGTTTCACGCTGATACAAGCCTTGGCGGTATTGGTCGTCCACGCCTGCTGCAGAAGCGCCCGCACAAACCAACACGCCGCACACTATGCCGACACCTGCCAAAACCGCACGCAAAGAACCTTGATGAACCGTCATGAGACTCCAACCTTTTGTTACAGTGGGCCGCATTATGGGTAAACATCAATAACCCGTCTAGCTAGTGCCTACACCTGTTCAAGGGGTGAATTACCCCTTGCGTGTGCCCGGCACGCCCCGATCAACCACATAGACCGCTTGGTTGCGCAGGCGTGAATCAGCCCGGACAGGGTGGGTTGTGCCACGGAAGGTGCACCGTGTTTGTGTGGGGGTGATGTCCAACAACATGTAACCGCGCTCGTCACTGCGCATGTGCAACACATCAGGGTTGCTGGCTTTGACCCACGCGTTCAATAGCTCACTTAAACCTTGGCTTGTCACGGATGAGGTCACGAACTCACTGGCCACAATGGGCGATGCCGGGTCCAGCGGGTTGAGTCTCAAGTTAGCGGCGACATGCCGATGCACATCACCACCAAGGCAGATGACATCAGGCACGCGGGGTTGTGCAATGGCCGCCATCAAGCGCTCGCGTGCTGCAGGGAAAGCATCCCAGCCATCGGCATAACCAAGGGGGCCCATCAGGGTACCCAACACGCCAGGCGCAACCTGCGTGGGCTGGGCGATGAACTTCCAAGCCTTCGTGCTCGCTGCCAAACCTTCAGCGAGCCAGTACTCTTGGTCTTGACCCAGCATCGTGCGCTCACGCATATCCACCCACTTGCAGTTCCAAAAAAGCCCTACTTTGGCTGGACAGACGGGTTTATCTCGGTACTGCCGGCCATCGACGGTCCAGAACTCAGCCAACTGGCCCCATTCGTAGCGCTCATGCATGCGCATCACAGACCCAATAGGTGCGCGGCTGGGCGACACCGGCAGGTGCTCAAAATAGGCTCGGTAAGCCGCCGTGCGAACGTTCAAAAACGTCTCGTGATGTGGGATCTTTAACGCGTCCGCGCCTGTGTAGTCGTTGATCACTTCGTGGTCATCCCACACCATCAACCACGGGTGAGCAGCATGGCAAGCGCGCAAGTCGGCGTCGAGCTTGTAGCCCGCATGGTGCATGCGGTAGTCGGCCAGCGTGAAGTGCTCTGGTCGGCTTGGGAACTTGTGCAGATGACTGCGCTGGCGTTGGTAGCTTCGTGCGTCAACCTCATAGATATAGTCGCCCAAGAAGATGACCAAGTCCACGTCAGCCGTGGCGATCTCCTTGTGGACTGTGAAGGTGCCTGCTTCAAAATTTTGGCATGAGGCGACAGCCACGCGCAGCCGATCCACCTGCGCACCCGGGGCCGGCGCGGTGCGTGTGCGCCCAATCGGGCTGCGCTGCCCACCGGATTCAAAACGATAAAAATAGGTGCGCCCAGGGCTCAAGCCGGTCACGTCAACGTGCACGCTGTGGGCCGAGGCCGGATCAGCCACAGCCACGCCCGATTTCACCACCTGTTTGAAACCCGCATCAACCGCCACCACCCACTGCACAGGCACCGCGCGAGGCGGCATGCCGCCATCAGGTTGAAGAGGATGGGGAGCCAAGCGTGTCCACAACACCACAGAATCGGGGCGTGGCTCGCCACTGGCCAAACCCAAAGTGAAGATATCCCCAGCCGCAGACCACGCCTCAAGCTTAGGTGCTTGAGCCTGCACGCCCGGCGCAAAGACCTGCTGCCAAGCTAGGACAGCAGCGGTTCGACTTAACTGGAGGAGCAGGCGACGGCGTGACATGAAGACGCCGATTATGCGTTGCAGCAAGGGCACAATGGTGTTGTCTACCCCGTACCACATCCTTGTCAGGAGCCCCTCATGTCAACGCGCCCCCCCAACTCGCCCGGAGCCAACGATGCCAGCGCAGCCAACCCCTTTGGCGGTTTGGGCGCGGGCTTAGGTGCCAGCTTTGGCCTCTTTCAAGACTGGATGAAGGCCGCGGGCAGTGCCATGCCCAATTTACAAGGTGACGCCGGGAAGACCGGCTCAGCCATGCCAGCATGGAGCATGCCCACGCTGGACCCTGCTGAGCTTGAAAAACGCATCCAAGATCTCAAAACGGTGCAGTTTTGGCTGGAGCAAAACAGCCGCATGGTCGCGATGAGCATCCAAGGCCTGGAAGTGCAACGCATGACGTTGACGACACTCAAAGGCATGAATGTCTCCTTGGACAACTTACGTGAATCGTTGAAGGCGCGTGCCGCCGCACCTGACCCAGCAGCTGCCGCACCGACATCAGCAGGCACGCCGGGCTCCGATGCAGAGCCAAATTCGGCTGCCGCTGAAGCGGGGCAAGCGCCGCCTGACCTGATCAACCCCCTGCGTTGGTGGGAAACTCTGACGCAGCAATTCACCCACTTGGCTGCTCAAGCCGCACAGAACGTGAGTGAAGCCGGAGACGCCAAACCGTCGGAATCTGCTCAATCTGCCGATAGTCCAGCCAAAAAGGCGACCAGCAAAGTGGCCGCCAAGAAGGCGCCTGCCAGCAAGACCACACGCCGAAAACCAGCCGCAAGCTGAAGACCCAGCGTGAGCACGCCTGCCTTGCGCTTTCTTCATGCGCACGCCACCCACCCCCGACCTGAGTTGGCGCTGGAGTTGGTTTGGGCGCAACTGGTGTCACAAGGGGCTTTGCAACTTGAGGCCACATTGGGCTGGTGCTATTTGACAGATGAATTGTCTGACGGCGCTGAGGTCATCATGGCCAGCTTGCGCCAACATCTGCCGCATGTGGCTTGGGTGGGTGGTGTCGGCGCTGGTGTACTGTCCAACCGTGTGGAGTACATGGATGAGCCTGCGCTGGCCGTGATGCTGAGCAACATGCCAGCGCGCGATTTCCGCATCTTCCATGGCAGACAACCGCTGACATCACGCCAAGGGCAGTGGCACGCGCACACAGCGCAAGTACATGCGGATGGGCACTCGCCTGATCTACCTGAACTGATCATGGAGCTGGCCGCTCGCACCACGACAGGCCTTGTGTTCGGCGGTGTCAGCGTGGGGCAAGCGCAAGGCCGGCACTTGGCGCTAGACCCCCACGCCAACACACCAGAGGATGTACCCAGCGGCGTCTGGCAAGGTGGCCTGTCTGGCGTGGCATTCAGTGAGCGCGTGCGCTTGGTCTCACGGGTCACTCAGGGGTGTGAGCCACTGGGCCCTCGCAGAGAGATCACAGGTGCCTACCGCAACGTGATCTATGAACTCGACGGCCTGCCCGCCTTGACTTGCTTGCTACGCGATTTGGGTGTGCCCGCAAACATGACCGACGCAGATTGGTTGGAAGAGGCGCTGCCCAAAGTGCGCACCACCCTGGTTGGGCTCACGGACGCCAACAGCGACCTGCTCAGCCACGGACAGCATTTTGGAGCCGACACCCGTGTGCGACATCTGGTCGGTTTGGACCCTTCTCGCTCCGGTGTGGCCATCAGCGAAGTGGTGGAGCCCGGCATGCAACTCGCCTTTGGACACAGGCAGGTGCAGGCCGCCCGCCAAGACCTTGTGCGCATTTGCGCCGAGATCCGCGAAGAATTCGACCCCACTGCGCAGGCATCGAACAAGGCAGCAGGTGCGATCTACATCAGCTGCACCGGCCGTGGTGGGCCGCATTTTGGCTCGCCAAACGCAGAGATGGAGATCATCGCCCGGGCCTTGGGTGATGACATCCCCTTGGTGGGCATGTTCGCGGCAGGCGAGATCGCTCGACACCACATCTACGGCTACACAGGCGTGTTGACCGTGTTTGGATCCTAGGGATGGCCGCCTAGCGCCGATCATTTCACAATGCGGGATACCGTCCAAATTCGGACACCGTGTTGGAGCCCCCATGATTGCCCGCACCACCCGTCGTCGCCAGCCCATTCCTTTTGCCGATTTGGCAAAAAGCGAAGGTAAGCCGCATCAAGTTAGCTGGTGCGCCACAGAGATAGCAGCCATCAAGCCGATCTCAACCGCAAACAAAACATCCCCCCTGTCGGTCAGGTACATGGGGCATGGCGCATTGAGTGTGCGCTCATCCGTGACGGGTCGGCACTATCGATTCAATGGACACGGCGACTGCATGATGGTCGACAAACATGACATGCGGCTGCTGCGCTGCATACCCGATTTGATCGTGGCCTGAATGGTGGTTTACAGTGCCGCAGATGGATGCCACCGTCACACCCTCACACACCACATCGTCTACCGCCCAAAAGCGCCAGCAAGAAGTCGTCAAGGCTTTGTTGCGTGTGCTGCCAGAGCGCAGTGTGCTGTGGCATACCGAAGCCGTCACCCCCTTTGAGTGCGATGGGCTGAGCGCCTACCGCCAACGCCCCTTGGCCGTGGCCCTGCCAGAGACCCATGAACAAGTCGGCGCCGTGCTGGCGGCCTGCCATGCGCTCAGCGTGCCCGTTGTGGCACGCGGCGGCGGCACAGGACTATCCGGTGGTGCGCTACCCCATGCGCTCGGTGTGACCTTGTCACTGGCACGCCTGAACCGCATTCTGCACATTGACCCATTGGCCCGCACGGCCGTGGTGGAGTGCGGCGTGCGCAATCTGGCCATCAGCGAGGCTGCGGCCATCCACGGCCTGTATTACGCGCCCGACCCCAGCAGCCAAATCGCCTGCACCATTGGCGGCAACGTGGCCGAGAACGCTGGCGGCGTGCACTGCCTGAAGTACGGCCTGACCGTGCACAACGTGCTGCGCGTACGCGGCTTCACGGTCGAGGGCGAGGTGCTGGAGCTCGGAAGCGAAGCGCTGGACGCCGCAGGCTTGGATCTGCTGGCCGCTTTCATTGGCAGCGAAGGTTTGTTGGGCGTGGCCACCGAGATCACCGTGCGCCTTTTGCCCAAACCCCAAGTGGCGCGCTGCATGCTGGCGAGTTTTGCCGAGGTGGGCAAGGCGGGTGAAGCCGTCGCGGCCATCATCGGCGCAGGCCTGATCCCTGCTGGCTTGGAGATGATGGACAAGCCCATGACGCTCGCTGTGGAAGACTTCGTCCACGCGGGCTACGACCTCGATGCGGCGGCCATTTTGCTGATCGAGAGCGACGGCAGCGCCGAAGAAGTAGAAGAAGAAATCGAGCGGCTGACGGCGGTGCTGCAACAATCGGGCGCCACCCGCATCGACATCAGCGAGAACGAGGCGCAACGCCTGCGCTTTTGGAGTGGCCGCAAAAACGCCTTCCCCGCCACGGGCCGCATCAGCCCCGATTATCTGTGCATGGATGCATCCATCCCGCGCAAGGCGCTGGCCACGATGCTAGAGACCATCAACGCCCTGCAAGACACCCATGGCTTGCGCTGCGTGAACGTGTTCCACGCGGGCGATGGCAACATGCACCCGCTGATTTTGTTTGACGCCAACGACCCGGATCAACTCCAACGCGCTGAAGCTTTTGGCAATGACATCTTGCGCAAGGCCGTGCAGTTAGGGGGCAGCATCACCGGGGAACATGGCGTGGGCATCGAGAAGCTGGACGCCATGTGTGTGCAGTTCACCGATGGCGAGCGCGCGCAAATGCTGGCCTTCAAAGCGGCGTTTGACCCGAACGGGCTGCTCAACCCTGGCAAGAACATCCCGATGCTGGCACGGTGCGGCGAGTTGCGCCCCGCACCCGGCCAAGCGATGGGCCAAACAACGGCGCTGCGCGAGGCTTTGTCCGAATTGCCTAGGTTCTGATGTGAGAGGGAGCCCTAATGGCTCCCTGCGGCACAACCATATAGAGTTAACCGCTTGTCATTTCACACAAGCAGTCACCATGAAGTACACCCTGTCCCGCGCCATCCAAGTCGCCGCACTGATTGGCGCATTGGCCTTGCCCACGATGGCATTCCCAGCGCGTGTGCTCGGTCCGCTCCAAGCGGCCAACGTGATCAACGGTATCCGCAATGGCCTGGCCCAGCGCAGTTTGCCTGCCGATGAAGTCCAAATGTTGACCCGCCTGCACGCTGTGGCCAACGACATGGCGGGCTTGTACGCTGGCGACAACGGTGACCCGGTGGCCAGCCAAGCCATTTACGAACAAAACGCCCGTGCGCACATGCAGGCGGCCCACCAAATTGCCGCGTCGTACTACGGCAATGTGCCAGCCAAGATCACCATGGCTCAAAACGCCTACATCTTGATGAGCTACGACGCCTTCGTCCGCTACAACCCCGATTTCTATTGGGCACGCTTGGGTGTCTTTGCTGCCAACGAGGTTCGCTCTAATTTGGCTCTGGCCTTCAGCATGAAGGGCGCCTTGGATACCTTGATGGCTGTAGACAAAACCGCTGCCAAAATCCAAGTGGCAGGCATGTCGATTGAATCGGCAGCCAAAATGGCCGGGGATGCGACTGCGGATTTGCTTCAAGGCCAAAGCAATGTCTTGGCCAATATCGGCGCTTTGTCTCTGCTACACAAGCGCTATGGGGCAGGCACGATGGCCCAGGCCACCGGCTTGACTCAAGCGGCACGCCAAGGCTACGCTTTGCAGCAACAGGCCGACGAGGCGCGCGTTGATCCGCTTCGCGCAGGTGAGTTTCACAAATTGGCCACGGCTGCAGCCATCCAATTTGGCATCCACGAGCAAACCTACTTGCTGCAAGCCATGTGGGATCAGCCCAATATCAAGTCGCTGGCCCAGCTCAATGCTTGGCTCTTGAATCAAAGCCTTGAAACACTGGGCTTGCGTGGCGACATTTTCATTGGCACCAACAAGATGGTGCCCTTTGCCAGCCCTTACTTGATCATCCGATCACCCGTGGGCGCAACCAACCTGTCTACCGTCGCAGACCGGATTGCCATTGCAAAAAATGGCTTCTTGGTGCTGGACAGCTGGAACCAAAACCGCACCTTGTCTGGGTTCATTCAGCAAGCCCAAACTAGGCTGGGCAATGCGCAGGGCATTTATCAGCCTTTGAGCGTGAAATAGGCCTCTGGCCAGCGAGGCCGATTCAGCCTTGCTTGGCCCGCATGCTCTCTTCTCGGCGCAGGCGGCGCTGCGCCCACTCATCTCGCACATCAGACGCTGTGGGCGCTGAGGACGGCGTCTTGCGCTCAGGATGGGTGTAGCGCCAAACCGTGGTGAGCAAAGCCGCGGCCAAAAGCATGGCCGAGCTGATCACGGCTGGGCCGCTGAAACCAAAAAGGGGCACCAAGGCGACACCTGTGACAGCATAGGCTGCGGGCAGTATTCGGTAAATGGAGTCAGGTAGCCACATGATGCGGGGTTGAACCTCGGGCAGATATTGATCTGCCTATCCTCGCAGAGCCGAGCGAGGTCAACACAATTCACCACCTTCACTGCACGCGGTAAACGTGCAAATGTCACGCTGCCTTTGCCAACAAGCCGTCATCAACCCAGCGACGCAACAAACCGCCAGCAACAGGCGTCGTGTCCTCTGCCGGAAAGGCCTCGGCCAAGGCATCGCAGATATCAGCAAACGATTGCCCAGCAAGCAAACCGGCAACAGCGACAGCTTCCATGGCCGACACACTGCGAAAGTGCGGGCTGTCGTCGCGGCGCCAAACCAGCACACCAACAGGCTCGCTCAACAATGCCGCTGCAGGCACGGTCTCATCCTGATCCAGCGCATGCCAAAGGCTCAGGGTATTGCAATTCAATGACAAGAAAGACGCTGAAGATTGCGCTGTCAAAACGGCGCTGTCCCAGTCATCAGGCGTCATGGTAGCCAGATCAGCCAAGGTCAACACGGTGGCATTGGCTGCATCAAAGGCTCGCCGCAAGGCCCAGTCAAGCCGAGCCAATTCAGCCACCTCGGGGTGTGCGCCGAGCGAAGATCCATCCACCAAGACCTCATCCAGCCAATCGGGCCAGGCTTGTCCGTACCAGCGCAAATTGCTGTGAGCGGAGGGATGCGCCTCAATGAACAGGCCTGCCAAGTGCTCAAACCACTCGTCACCCAGATAGCTCAAGGTGTGGCCAAAACTGTCACCCAAGGTTTCGATCAGGCGTGCGCGATAGGCGTGATGGTAGATACCCAGTCGGCACTCAGGGCTCAAGCCCGGCCCTTGGCTGACATCGGCCAGCGCGGCCTGATCGCCCACCAACACGTGCGCCTGCATGCGCGACTGGATGGCCGCCAGCGTCTGGTCTGCTGCAAGGACGCTCATGCGGCCTCCAACAAGGTGCTGGCCGCTATGGCGCGTGCGTGGTTCAGCTCGGCAAGCAATTCAGGCAATGGCGGGATGTGATCGTCACGTTCGATCATGGTGGCTACCTCACCAAAGCGTCGGCAAGCGTGTGCATAAAGATCCCACACAGGGTCAGCGACGGGGTGATCGTGTGTATCAATGATGTGGTCGCCGTTGTGGCTGTGCCCGGCCAGATGGATCTGCTGCACGCGGCCAACAGGCAATCGAGCCAAGTAGTCGTGCGCATCAAAGCCGTGGTTGACGCTGCTGACATAGATGTTGTTGACATCAACCAGCAGCAAGCAATCGGCCTGCTCACATACCGCAGCAACGAAGTCCCATTCGCTCATGTGCGATTGGGTGAAGTTGACGTAGCTGGACACGTTTTCGAGCACCAAACGTCGGCCCAAAAAGTCTTGTACGCGGCGCACATGGCGCACCACCACAGCCAAGGCTTCGTCGGTATAGGGTAGCGGCATCAGGTCATGCAACTGGCGACCATGCACGCCCGTCCAGCACAGGTGGTCGGACACCCAAAGGGGCTGCACGCGGTCAACCAGTTGCTTGAGCTGATTCAGATAAGTATCGTCCGGCCCGTTGACCGAACCAATAGACAGGGCCACACCGTGCATGGCCATCGGGTAGCGCTCGCGGATCGCGTCGAGCATGCGCAAGGGCTTGCCACCGGGCACCAGATAGTTGTCGCTGATGATTTCCAGCCAATCCACGGCCTGCGGTTCGGCCAAGAAATCAGCGTAGTGCGCCGTGCGCAGCCCCAATCCGAAACCGGGCGAAGGCTGCGTCAAACGGCCATGTGATGCGTGTTTCACACTCATGGCGCGCTTAAACTTTACTTGGCGCTGATGTCGCCGATGGTGCCGCCCTTGGTCAAGCAAGCCTTGGCATCCATGGCCTTGAAGCCGTGGCCCTTGCAGCCGTTTTGGCCTTTGCAGCTGTGCTCAGCGGTCTTGCAATCGCTGTTGCCCTTGCAGGCGTGCACGCCGTAGCAATGCACTTTGTCGCTTGCCGCAACGGCTGCGCCAGAGCTGCCACCTGGGGCGTCAGCAGCGAACACAGCAGAAGACAAAGCCATCAAAGCAGCAGCGGCGGCCAGGGATGCAGAAGTACGTTGGGTCATGGTGATTTCTCCGTAAGAAACAAGGTGAAAGGGATCGATAAGGTCATCGCCCAAGATCAAAACTGGCTCGGGACACTGAGTAGTCGTGCCACCGAGCCAGTTCTTACAGCCACTACGCATCCAACTGCAAAATAGATGCAAACACAGCCTATCACCGATCCTTTATCGACCCATATCTGCTATCACCACTTCGTCGGGGCGGGCGGCGCCGCCACAAACGAATACGTCTGGCCTGGACCGGACATCAAGACACTGAAGATCGGCGAGAACAAACCGCAGCCCGTGATCTTCGGGAAAGTTGTCGTACCGGAGAAGCCCAAATTACCATCACCCATTGCAGACAAGGGTCCATCGAAATTGACCGGGAAATCAATCGGCGTAGAGGTTTTGCACCCAAACGGCAGGTTGATACCCAAAATCCCAACGGACTTGATCCGCATGTTGGCATAAGCATGGCCGTGCACATGCAAGAGCCCGTTCTCGTCCAGCTCGGCCGTACCCTCAATCGGGCCAACTTGTGTGATCACCAGCTTGATGTCGGTCGTGATGCCCAATATTTTGACTTTGGCCGTGAACTCAGGGACGTTCAAACTGCCGGTCAACCTTTTTGCGCTGACATCAGCATCAGCGGTGAAGGTCGAGCTAGCAGGCAGGTTGATGGTCTGGTTCAAGGTCTTCAAGCCGACACGGGCGGTCAGCGGCCAACTCTTGAGTGACACAACATAGTTGCCCCTGCCCGGATTGGCCGTCGACACCGGATCAGGCTTGGTGATGTCACAGCTACCCGGCGCCGGTTTGCCCGCGAAACGATCGGCCAGCCATGACAGCACAAAAGGCGCCGCTTGGAACTGGGTGATGATGTGCTCAGCAGGGAAGACGTCAAAGGTCACGCTCTTGAACTTGCTGCAATAGTCCTTTTTAAGCGCAAAGCCATAGGAGATGGGGATGAATTCGTCCGCTTGGCCATGGTACTGATAGAAGGGCACCGTCATGGGCAGCCTGCCCAAGGTGTGCGCATCCAAAGAGGCATTGACCATCGGCAAATCAATCACCTCGGACAGCGGGGTCGCGTCAGCTGAAATGTACGAAAACGGTTTGTTAATCACATAAAACAGCTGCTTGAACAGGCACTGCGTTTTCAAATCGGCCAGAACTTGCTTGCCCTCGGGGGTCGTGAGCAGCTTCAAAGGCACCTGACGGGGATACTGCTGAGCCAAGCCATTGACCGTGTCAAACAAGAAGGCGGCACCCAAGTTGCCGTCCAGTTCAGGTGCGACCTTGACCATATCGGGCGGCACCCCTCCGGCGGCTACGCCAACCAGATTGACCTCAGGCGCATAGGCGGGTTGCAGCTCGGCTGACCATGCGGCAGATTGCCCGCCCTGGTTGTAGCCCCAAATGGCCACCTTGGCACTGGCGCTGATGCCCGATGCGGGAATGGCTGTCGCGGCCTTAAAAAGGTCCAGCACCGCCTTACCCTGCGAGCGCCCCATTAAGGTGGTCGGGGCGTCGCCTGTGATGTAGCCTTGATAATCAGATACCAATACCGCATACCCCGCCTTCAGCGCGGCCACGATATTGGAGTTTTCATAATCACTGCCTTTTTCAAACTGACGAGAAGACGCACAATCTTGGGCGCTGCCATGGAGGCTGGCCGCGTACAAGATAACCGGCCTGGCGCCTGACCCCGACCACGGCGCAGCAGGCACCAAGACCGTACCGGATACGACATTGGTCGCACCAACCGCATCATTAGATTGGTACAAGACGTTCCAAGCATTGGTGCTTGGCGCACCGGGCCCTAAGCTGGCGCTACCGACTCTGTACGACAGCAAATCACCGTGAGTGCCTGTAGGCATTGGCGATGGCAGCGTGTAAAACGCCGGGCCATCTGGCCCAACAGAGGGTGCAGCATAAGCGGACGACACAGCCAATGCGACGGCAGCCAACAATGCGGCGCGGCCCGACTGACGCAGGTACATGCGATTCATGTTTCTCTCCAGTTTAATCAAGAGTCACCACAAGTGACCCGCAGCCGACGGGCTACTGACACCAGTTTGGAGAGTTGTCGCTTATATGACCAACAGGGTTTATTCTGGTAATCAAACGAATGTCGTCAAAGGTTACTTTTAAAATGACGCATACAGCCCCATGCACATGGGTTACCCCTTACCAGAACAATATGGCAGATGCTGATGACGCAGATATATACCGCACACCAATTGCGTCAAACAAATACCATCATTCACACACAACAACAACGGATTAACGCAAAACAAACTCACGTCAACAGACGCGACTCACGCCCGGCATCAGGCATGGCAGCCCCTCCCATTCAGGGGGGATGCCACCCCAAAAGGCCGGAAACAGCACTTTCATCAGGGACAAAGCACCACAAGCGGCTCAGTCTGAGGTATAAATGCGGCCTGATTCGAACGATCGTTTGAAAAGAACGATCGTTTGAAAAAAACAAGTTCACCCGTTCAAGTGAACCGCCCTTTTTAAGTCCCATTCAAGGTGATCTATGCCGCAATACAAGGCCCCTTTGCGCGACATGCGCTTCCAGCTCAATGAAGTGTTTGACTACGCAGGGCACTACGCGAGCCAACCCAATGGCGAAGATGCCAGCCCCGATATGGTTGATGCCATTTTGGAAGGCGCCGCCACGTTCTGCGAAGAAGTGCTCGCCCCCCTGAATCTGTCAGGAGACCAAGAAGGCTGCACCATCAACGATGGCGTGGTCACCACACCCAAGGGCTTCAAAGAAGCCTACGGCGAGTACGTCGCTGGTGGCTGGCAAGGCATCTCGCACCCTAAAGAGTTCGGTGGCCAAGAGCTGCCCATGTCCCTGAACCTGCTGAAGTCAGAAATGATGGGGACGGCCAACTGGTCGTTCACCATGTACCCCGGTCTGAGCTTGGGCTGCATGAACACCGTGTTCCAGTTCGGGTCACCTGCGCAAAAAGCCACCTACATGCCGCCACTGGTCAGCGGCGAGTGGACAGGCACCATGTGCTTGACCGAGCCCCAGTGCGGCACCGATTTGGCCCAAGTCAAGACCAAGGCTGAGCCCCAAGCTGACGGCACCTATTTGGTCTCCGGCACGAAGATCTTCATCTCGGCTGGCGAACACGACATGGCTGGCAACATCATCCACATCGTGCTGGCCCGGATGCCCGACTCTCCAAAGGGTACCCGCGGCATCTCTCTGTTCATCGTGCCCAAGTTCTTGGTCAACAAAGACGGCTCACTGGGTGCGCGCAACGGCGTGAAAGCTGGCGCGCTGGAGCACAAGATGGGCATCCGCGCATCCGCCACCTGCGTGATGAACTTTGATGGCGCAGTGGGCTACTTGATCGCCGAGAAGAACAAGGGCTTGGAAGCCATGTTCACCTTCATGAACACCGCACGCGTCGGCACAGCCGTGCAGGGCTTGGCTCATGCTGAACTGTCATACCAAGGTGCCCTGCCCTACGCCAAAGAGCGCCGCTCGATGCGCGCCTTGACCGGCAAGAAAGACGCAGATCACCCCAATGACGCCTTGATTTGGCACGCTGACGTGCGCCGCATGCTGTTGACCCAGCGCGCCGTGACGGAAGGCGCCCGTGCCATGATCTACAGCGCAGCCAAGATAGCCGACAACATGGTGTCCGCCATTGGTGAGGGTAATAACGCCAAGTACGAAGAGTACGACAACCGCTTGGGCTTTTTCACCCCGATCCTGAAAGGCTTCATCACCGAGATGGGCTTAGAGGCAGCCAACATCGGCATGCAAGTTTTGGGTGGCCACGGCTACATCAAAGAGCACGGCATGGAGCAAATCGCCCGTGATGCGCGCATCTCGACCTTGTACGAAGGCACGACCGGCATCCAAGCGCTTGACCTGCTGGGCCGCAAGGTGCTGCTGCAAACACGCGGCAAGTGCATCATGGAGTTCACCAACGAGATGATCGCCCAAGCCAAACCACATTTACTGGATGGCGGCACCATTGGCAAGTTGGCCCGTGCGTCGTTCAAGCGCGCGATTCAATGGAAGATCTTGACTGTGCGCATCATGCTGCGCGCAGCCAAAGACCGTGACGTGGTCAGTGCCGCTTGCCATGATTACCTGATGTACTCAGGCTACTTGATGATGGGTCACTTCTGGTTGAAGCAAGCCATCGTGGCGAACGAGAAGCTGGCCAAGGGCGGCAACGATTCGGCTGAGTTCTACAAGGCCAAGCTGCAAACGGCCGAGTTCTATTTCGACCGCATGCTGCCCCGTGCCAATGGCCACAAAGCCATGATGCTGGCGCCGACCAGCTCCATCATGCAGATGGACAACGAGCACTTCAACTTCAGTTGATCAGCTTGTAGCACCCACAAAAAGGCGCCTCTTGAGGCGCCTTTTTACCTTTGCACACGCACGCTGATCTACTTAGCCCAATGCCGCTTCATGAACTCAACCTGGCGGTCCAGCGCCTTGATCGAACTGGGCAGCAAGGAGGCATGGGCTTGGAACACATGCCAGCGTTTGAGGTAAATCTCCAGCTCTGAGGTGCGTCCTGCTGCTGTGGCAGCCTCAACCAACCACACGGCGTTGTCGTACAACACCTCGTCATCACCCACTTGGATCAGTGAAGGGGGGAAGCGAGACAGGTCTTGCGCCATCGGGTCGGCCAAAGGGTGATCGGGCGGCACCTTCAAGGCGCGCTCGATATCCTGACCCCAAGCCAGCCGGATCATCGGGTCACGGGCTTCGCGCTCACTGATGGTCGAGCCGGCCTGCGGTTGCAAGCTCAACGCAGGCGACATCAGCACCAAGGAGGCGGGCCCAGGCATGCCCGCGTTCATGGCTGCGATCGCCGTCATATAGGTCAAGTTGCCACCGGCAGAGTCACCTGCGATCGAGATGCGCTCAGGGGCATAGCCCTCTCTGAGCAACTGGCGGTAGCAGGCTACGCAATCGTCAATTTGCGCAGGGAACGGCGACTCAGGGGCCAAGCGGTAGTCAGGCACCAACACCATGGCACCAGTCGTGGCCGCCAGCCTGCGTGTGATGCTGCGGTGCGTGCGCGGGCTGCCCGCGACAAAAGCGCCGCCATGCAAATACAAGATGGCGTGGCGTGGCTTGGCAGGCCCAGACTTAGGCGTCACACGCTCAACCGGGATCTGATCAATTTTGTCAGCCTTGACTTGAGCGCGGCTATCTTGCGGCATCAAAGACGAGCCCATGGCCAGCGCAGCACGCTGCACCGAGAAAGGCCAAGGTGGGCCCAAGAATGGCTTGAGCGTGACCTTCAAGGCCACCCGCATCACAGCAGCAACCAAGGCCTCTTGCAAACCTGCTGGGGGCTGATAACGGCGGATAACAGGGTGTGATTGCACGGGTTGCGCACGGGGGTCACGTTGAGCAGCTGACATAGAAGACTCCGGTAAACGCAAAATCAACCCAGCATGCCTTTTTTGGCAAACAAAGTCACGACGGGTTGATACCAAGAGCCCAAGATGCGCACCAGCTTATCTAGGAATTTGGCGTCAGCGCCCACCAAGACACGGCGCTTGTTGCCCTCTACCGCAGACAAAATCTGGCGTGCCGCGCTCTCAGCCGTGGTGAGGTTCAACATCTTGTCAAACTTGGCACGGGCTTGCTCCGTTTTGCCGCCCGTGGCTTTGTCCATGCTTTTGTCCATCACCGCCGCCTTGGCGATGTTGGTGCGGATGCCGCCTGGGTGAACGCAGGTGGCGCTCACACCGCATTGGGCCATGTCCAACTCTTGACGCAGCGCCTCTGTGAAGCCACGTACCGCGAACTTGCTGGCGTTGTAGCAACCTTGCGTCGGCACGGACATCAAACCAAACAGGCTGGAGGTATTGATGATGTGGCCTTCGCCCGCCTTTTTGATGTGCGGCAAGAAGGCCTGCGTGCCCCAAACAACACCCCAAAAGTTGATGTCCATGATCCACTCGAAGTGAGCTGGGGTCACGGTTTCAATGAAGGCGCCCAAGGCCACGCCTGCGTTATTGAAGATCATGTTGACCTTACCGTGATCAAGCACAACCTGATCAGCCCAAGCGTTCATCGCATCGCGGTCCGCCACGTTGAGCTTGATGACGGTAACCTTCACGCCCAGCTTGCCTGCCATCTGAGCCGTCTCAGCCAAACCGGCCTCATTGACGTCACTCAAGGCCAGATGGCAACCACGGCTTGCCAATTCCAGAGCCAAAGTGCGGCCCATACCTGAGGCGGCGCCGGTGATGGCGGCAACCTTATTTTTGAAGTTTTTCATGTGTCTACTCGGTTAGCGATGTCGTTGTCAAAGGCTCAGCCAGATTACTTGGCTTTGAGCACATAGTCACCCGGGGTGAACCTGTTGGTGGCCGCACGGTAGCGGAAGGTAAAGCCTGGCCACAAAGTGGTGTTTTTGCCGCTCTCGTTGATGTACCAGCTTTTGCAACCCGAACCCCACACCGTCGCGGCCAGACGTTTTTGCGTTTTCTTCACGAACTGCGCTTGTACTTCAGGTCGCACATCCACCACAGCAAGGCCCTGGGCCTTCATGGTGCGCACAGCGTCGATCACGTAGTTCACTTGGGACTCGATCATGTAGACCATCGAGCTGTGCCCCAAGCCTGTGTTGGGACCCATCAAAAAGAACAGGTTGGGAAAGCCACTGACGGCCAAGCCCAAATAAGCCTCTGGCCCGCCTTGCCCCTGCCAGACATCAGCCTTGCGGGTTTTGCCATCCGTGGTCACCACGCCATCGGGCTTGACCTCTCTGATCGCCGTTCGGACCCAATCCGGCTTGGGCATGGCCCACGGCGGCGTGCGTTGGAAGTAATCCAAGGTGGCCACCTTAGAGGCGATTTGAGGCACAAACTCGATGGCGCTGGCACCCGCGCCAGATACCAAAAGCTGGCTCTTGAACTCGCGGCCATCCTCGGTGCGCACCACCCACGTGGCACTGGCCTCGTCAAAACGCGCGTTAACCACGTTGGCATTGAAGCGAACGTGGGGCAAGATGTTGTACTTTTCGGCGCAACCGCGCAGGTAGGCCCAGATCTCAGGCTGCGTGGCAAATTGCCGCGACCAATCCGGGTTCTTCTCGAACGAGAAGGAGTACAAGTGAGACTGCACATCACAGGCACAACCAGGGTAATTGTTATCACGCCACGTGCCGCCCACATCGGCAGCCCGCTCCAAAATAACAAAATCCTCAACGCCCTCTTGCTTGAGGCGGATCGCCGTACACAACCCAGAAAATCCAGTGCCAATAACCAGCACCGTTGAACGCTCGCCCATCTATCCCACTCCTCAAGCCATCACCCTGCAAGTCAACGGTCAATTTGACAACGCACAATTTCAGAATATTATTTGACAATGAGTGTTTCCAGAATAAGGGTTAGCCCTGAAACCCCAGCCGAACCGGCGACGACAGGGCGGCGCTATGGCGGCATCGATTCAGAAGAACGCCAGCGCCAACGCAAGACCAAACTGATCGCTGCGGGCTTGGCCGTGTTTGGTGAGCAGGGCTACCACCAGTCAACCGTTCGGGACGTGTGCAAACAGGCCGCGTTGACCTCGCGCTACTTCTATGAATCGTTTGACAGCATGGAAGCGCTGTTTCGATCGGTTTATGTTGCCGTCAACCGCGAGTTGATGCAAACCACCCTCATGACTTTGGCAGCAACCGCCCCTGAGCCCGAAAAACTGTCTGAGGCTGCGCTGCGAACCTTCTTGGAGTTCATTCGCCAAGACCCTCACCGCGCCCGCGTGGCCTTGATTGATGCGATGAACGTCGGCGAAAGCATGAACCTGCTGGCCGACAAAGCCTCACAGGATTTTGCGCACCTGATAGCGGGGTTCATGAGCCACATGTTCCCCAAACTGGAGGCTGAAGGGCGCATTGATTTCAAGATGCTGGCCAATGGCTTGGTCGGCGCCAACACCCGCATTGCCACGCAATGGGTGTCTACCGGCTGCCAAGCGCCCCTTGAGTTTGTGCTGCACAACACGCTGACCCTGTTCCGGGCCGGCATCGCTTATGTGCGTGAGCAAGAAAACGCGCTATCCCAAGCCGTTTGACCGGGGTCAGGGCTCAAGTTCGATCCAGCTTGGTCGTAATGCCTAGAGGCGTTGCTCACGTATTAACGAGCCACGCCAGACCATGGCGAAACTCACACTGCATCTCATATCACTCACGTTTTTAGGCCCCACCAGCGCCATGAGGCGGGCCATACTGCGCCTGGCGTGGATGCTGTGCAGCTACTCTTTTGTGCTGGTCTCGCTCGTGCTGGCCGTCTACCTTGATCGGGTTGACGCCGCACCTGCGAGGCTATTGGGGGGCTACATCTTGGCTGGGGGGCTCACGTTTTACGCTTTGCTGCGAAGCGGTTGGGCACATCGCCACAACAGCCCAACCATGGCGTGCCCTCAGGTGCTGTTCAGCATCGGTGCGGTCTTGCTGGCCTACGCCACGATCCCGTTTTCAAGGACGCTGGCTTTGCAGTGGCTGTGCTTGATCTTGGTTTTTGACATGCACCGACTCCAAACCGCCCAAATTTGGGCCTGCACCGCACTCGCATTGGCCGGACTATTTGGCATCGTCGGCTACGAACAGCTCACGCACACCACCGGGGTCAACCGGGTGGGCGAGTGGATCAACATGGGCATGACGGCGATCACCCTGCCCGTTCTGGTCACCGTATCAGGCTTAGCCAGGCGCCTGCGTCGCCAAAATGAGCGTCAACGCCTTGAGATGGCCGAGGCCTTAAGCCAAATGCAAATGCTGGCGATCCACGATGGGCTCACCCGCACACTGACCCGGCGACACATGCAACAACTGCTTGACGAGGAGGTCTCCCGTCAAAAACGCACACGCCGCGTTTTTTGTGTGGCCATGCTCGATCTGGATTGGTTCAAGCAGGTCAATGACCGCTTGGGCCATGCCGTCGGCGACGCGGTGCTGATCGACTTTGCCGCTCAGGTTCAGAGTGCACTGGACAAAGGCCATGCGGTAGCACGCTGGGGTGGCGAAGAGTTCCTGATCTTGATGCCCGAGACCAGCTTGCCCGAAGCGATCACAGCCCTTCAGCGCATACGCTTGGCCGTGCACAAGCACGATTGGCAGCGGCATGCAGGCAATTTCCGCCTCACGTTCTCTGCTGGCGTCAGTCAACACACCGTGGACGACAAGCCCGAACGCATACTGGCCATGGCAGATGGGGCGCTCTACACAGCCAAATCCACAGGCCGCGACCGCACCTGCGCTGCGCCCACATCCCCTGAGCCCGAGGCAGTATCAACATGAGTGAGCCCCATGTCTGGCGTGATTTAGGCGACACCATTTTGGGCCCGGACACCAAGATCAGAATGGCCGCTGGGATCGCTTTTTTGGTTGCGGTGATGCTGCTGAGTTGGTGCGCCGTGATTTACTTTATCGCCCTACCGGCTGGCCTGCTGTCTGTCGGACTCGGCCATGCCTTCATGGCGCTGTTCTTCTTGGCATCCGTGACGTTCTACCCTCTGGTGCGCAGCGGCCTCACACGCAACTGGTCAGATCCCGGACTGGCTGTGCCGCAAATGCTGCTGGCAACCGCGGCTGTGATCGTCGCTTATGTCACCGTGGAGTCAGTCCGACCCGTCACACTGCAAACACTGTGCTTGATTCAGGTGTTCGGCTTTTTGGGGCTGCGCACCCGTGCGACGCGCTGGCTAGGCTTCATCAGCATGGTCATGCTATTGGTGATGTTGTGGGTCATGGCCGCCCACCCCTCACCCACGTTTGACCTCACATCCGAGGCCATGAAGGTCGGTGCCTCATGCTTCATCATGGGTTTGCTGGCCTGGCAATCAGGCCAATTCGGGACGATGCGCAGCCGTGTATCAGCAGACAAACGCGCCTTGCGCACAGCCCTGGCTGAGATCAAACGCATCACCTTGCACGACACACTGACGGGCCTGCCCAACCGCCAATTCATGCTGGAGCGCATTGAGGCAGAACGTGATCGGGCCGCACTCACAGGCTCACACTTCAGCGTGGTGCTGCTCGATTTGGATCACTTCAAAAAAATCAACGATACACATGGCCACCATGTGGGCGATGAGGCCTTGGTCAGCTTTGCCTTGGCTGCAGGGCAAGCACTGCGTGGGACCGACATCATCGGGCGCTGGGGTGGTGAAGAATTTGTCGTCCTCATGCTGGACACGGCCCCGGCCCCGCTGGGTGTGCTCGGGCTGGATCGCGTGCGTGCCTTGCTGGCGGAGACCCCTGCGTCTCAAGCCGTCCCTGCGCTGCGGGTTCAGTTTTCAGCGGGCATCGTCGGCGCCACAGGTGGGGAAACGCTGGCACAGCTGATGGACCTGGCTGATCAGGCGCTCTACCAAGCCAAAGCGCAAGGACGCAATCAAACCTGTATCAGTGTGGCGTCGTCATAAAACAAGCCGAGCCCGTCAGATATGCTGGTCCATGGCATCCAAACACAGGCGCAAAGCCCCCCCTCACGCTGTAGCGCACCACAAACGCGGTATTGCCCTTCAATTTGCACGCTTTCGCGCCGCCGGGCTGAGTGCTTTGGCGGCCTTTCTGGCAGTACTGGGCCCAGGCCTTTTGGCAGGCTTGTCAGACGATGACCCAGCAGGCATCACCACCTACTCTGTCTTAGGCGCCGACCACGGCTACCGGCTGCTGTGGATCATCCCAGCCTCGACCGTGCTGCTGGTGCAGTTTCACCTGATGGCTGTGCGCATTGGGGCGGCCAGTGGCCAAGGCTTTGTGGGCGTGATCCGATCGAGATGGGGACACGTGTGGGGTTACTTTGCCGTGATCGGGCTGTTGTTTGCCAATTTCGGGACGATTTGCGCGGAGTACGCAGGCGTCTCAGCGGCGGGCTCGCTGGTGGGCATCCCATCGTGGGTCAGCGCCCCCATAGCGGGCGTGTTGATTTCACTGCTGGTGGTGCTGGGCTCGTTTCACCGCATTGAACGCATCTTGCTGATTGTGTCGTCCACACTGGCCTTGTACATCGTCGATGGCATTTTGGCGGGGCCGGACTGGTCAGCGGTCTGGCACAACTCGCTTGTGCCGCACATGCCTGTCGACAACGTGGGCTGGATTGCCATCGCCGCCACCTTAGGCACCACGCTCGCGCCTTGGGGCTTGGCCTTCATCCAGTCTTACGCCGTCGACAAAAAAATCACAGTGGACAAACTGCGCTGGGAGCGCGTCGACGTGGTCATCGGCTCGCTGCTGACAGGTGTGATTGGATTGGCCATCGCCGTGGCCTGTGCCGCGACCTTGAACCGTGCAGGTGTGCACATCGAGGACGCGGGCGATGCGGCAGCAGCCCTACGCCCCTTGGCTGGTCAGTTTGCAACCGTGTTGTTTGGTGCGGGGCTGTTGGGGGCGTCGCTGCTGGCCGCTGCCATCGTGCCCTTGGCCACGGCCTACTCGATTGCAGAAGGGGTGGGGGCGCCCGCTTCTTTGGATCTGGACTCACGCCATTTCCAGCTGTTTTATGCCGCGTTTGTGGGGCTGACTGTGGCGGCTGTCAGCGTGGTTTCGCTGCCTGGCTTGCCACTCATCCCCCTGATCTACACCAGCCAGGTGGTCAACGCGGTGATGCTGCCCTTGCATGTGCTGGCCTTGCATTTACTCGCCAGCGATGCATCCATCATGGGCGAGGCCCGATCCGGGCCCCTCTCACGGATAGGCGGCTGGGTCAGCATCGCCCTGATCGTCGCGTGTGTGGGCGCACTGGGCTACAGTTGGATCGGGGGTCACTGCCCGCCAACATCCACACCGGCTTGAGCCGCTTGCTGATCAGCGTGGTAGCTTGAGCGCACCATCGCACCGATCGCCGCATGGGTGAAGCCCATTTTTTTGGCCTCGACCTCGAACATCTTGAACGTATCGGGGTGCACGTAACGGCGAACAGGTAAATGGTGCCCACTGGGCGCCAAATACTGCCCGATGGTGAGCATGTCGATGTGGTGCTCGCGCATGTCGCGCATCACCTGCAAAATCTCTTCATCGGTTTCACCCAAGCCGACCATGATGCCGCTCTTGGTGGGCACATCAGGGTGCAGGGCTTTGAACTTTTTGAGCAGGTTCAAGCTGAAGGCGTAGTCACTGCCCGGGCGAGCCTCTTTGTACAAGCGGGCCGTGGTCTCCAAGTTGTGGTTCATCACATCAGGCGGCGCGGCTTTGAGTATCTCTAGCGCGCGGTCATCTCGGCCACGGAAGTCGGGCACCAAAATCTCAATGCGGGTTTGCGGCGACTGCTCACGCACTTGCTTGATGCACTCGACAAAATGGGCTGCCCCGCCGTCGCGCAGGTCATCTCGGTCAACGCTGGTGATCACCACGTATTGGAGCTTGAGCGCCGCAATCGTTTTGGCCAGATTGGCAGGCTCATTGACATCCAGCGGGTCAGGACGGCCATGCCCCACATCACAAAACGGACAACGGCGGGTGCACTTGTCACCCATGATCATGAAGGTGGCCGTGCCTTTGCCAAAACACTCGCCAATGTTGGGGCACGAGGCCTCTTCACACACCGAGTGCAAGTTGTGCTCGCGCAGGATGTTTTTGATCTCGTAAAAGCGCGTGCTGGGCGAGCCTGCTTTGACGCGGATCCACTCCGGCTTGCGCAACACCTCGGTGGCGGGCACCACTTTGATAGGGATGCGCGACGTTTTGGCTTGCGATTTTTGCTTGGCGCTGGGATCGTAAGGGGTGTTTTCAGAAGACATGGCTGTGACAGATGCGGCGTATCGGCCACTGTAGCGGATATGGGCCCACCCGAACGCCCCAAGCACTCAAGGTGACAGCCAAACATCCAATTGATGCGCCTGCACGGCTGCGGCCTCGTCCCAACTGACATCCACGCCGATGCTGGCCAAGTCCACCGTGCGCAGGCCGTTGTAGCCACACGGGTTGATGCGGCCATAGGGACTCAAATCCATGGCTACGTTCAGGGCCATGCCGTGGTAACTGCAATGCCTGCTGACTTTGATCCCTAAGGCGGCGATTTTGCCCACACCTTTAAAGGGATCAAGCGGATCGCGCGGCCCCGTCAGCGCCGCGTGTGAAAAGGGATCATCCAAGCGCACATAGATGCCGGGTGCACCGGCCATGCGGTGCCCGGTGACGCCAAAGTGCGCCAGCGTGCGGATGATGGCCTCTTCCAAGCGGTGCACATACTCTTTGACGAAATAGCCACGCCGCTTGAGGTCCAGCAAGGGGTAAGCCACCACCTGCCCCGGCCCGTGATAAGTGACTTGGCCACCACGGTTGGTCTGCACCACGGGGATGTGATCGGGGCCTTCAGGGTTGAACAGCACATGGTCAGCCTTGCCAGCCAAACCTTGGGTGAACGTGGGCGGGTGCTGGCACACCCAGATCTCGTCGGCTGTATCGGCCTCGCGGGCTTGCGTGAAGTCTTGCATGGCCGCAGCCGTCGCCTCATAGGGCGCCAGCCCAAGGTTGCGGATGACCACGCTCACGCGGCAGCCAAACGCTGGAACAGCTGGCCGGGCAAACGCGCCACCTGCCCCATCATCTCCAACTCCAGCAGGCGGGCACCCAAGTCACCGGGGCCAAAACCGGTGCGGGCAGACAAGGCCTCTTGGCTGACCGGGTCGTAGCCCATGGCAGACAAAACAGGGTCCACATGTGCGCTGGGCTGATCTCCTTCAGGATCGGGGGCGGTATCGGTGGCTGCGTCCTTGTCGGCATGGACTTGGCTCAAGCAAGCTTGCTCTAGCCGCAGCTCCTCCAGCACATCCTGCGCGGTCTCGACCAATTTCGCGCCTTGTTTGATCAAGGCATGGCACCCACGAGACTGCGGCGAATGAATCGATCCCGGGATGGCCAGCACCTCGCGGCCCATCTCGCTGGCCAGCCGTGCGGTGATCAACGAGCCCGATTGCACCGCAGCCTCGACCACCAGCGTGCCGCGAGACAAGGCTGCCACGATGCGGTTGCGCTTGGGGAAGTTAGCCGGCAAAGGGGGCGTACCCAGCGCAAACTCGCTCAGCAACAAGCCTTGGTCAGCGATGCGGTGCGCCAGCGCCTGATGGGCTTTAGGGTAGACGCGGTCCAAGCCCGTACCCACAACGGCAATGGTGCTGCCCGGCCTGCCCTGCAAAGGCTCGCCAGGTCGGCCATCCAAGGCGCCTTCGTGCGCCGCGCCATCCACGCCTTGCGCCAAACCGGACACCACAGTCACACCAGCCGCACTCAAAGCTTGCGCAAAGGCATAGGCGTTTTCTCGACCTTGCGCACTGGGACTGCGGCTGCCCACAATGGCCAAGGCAGGTGCAGCCAACAAGTCCAAACGGCCTTGTGCAAACAAAAGCAAGGGCGGGTCGGCTGATTCAAGCAAAGCAGCTGGGTAAGCCGCATCGGCCAAACTGATGACGTGGCGTGCAACACGGCCATTGGCCAGCACCGGTGATTGCGCCAACCAAGCCAGCGTGGCGTCCACTTTGTCGCTCAAACCCTCAGGCTCTTGCGCCAGTTCAGTGGCTTCGCGCTTGGATACCAGCTTGGCCAAGACCCCGGCTGGTGCGGTAAAAACGCCTTGGGGTGAGCCCAGCGCCGCCAACAGCTTGCGAGCGGTGCTGGGGCCAACGCGAGGCGTCAGCACCAAGCGCAACCAAGCGCACAGTTCCTCACGTTCCATATCAAGGCTGCGTGAAGCGGTCACCCGGCTTGACGGGCTCTTTCACGTTCAAGATCAGCGCGTAGGACGCACGCTCAAAGACGCGGAACACAAACAGCAGGCCATGGCGCTCATCAGGCAACTTGATGGTTTCCTTGCTCTCAACCGTCATGTCACGCGTCACGGCACCGTCACGCCACAAAGCCATCACATGGCCACGCTCCATGCCATCGCGGGCGCCCTTGTTGAGCGTCACGATTTGGCTCTGCCCCGCATTCAAACTGTCCCCATAAATAGACACAATCTGCCCGGCCATGTCTTGCGCAGGGGCATGCGGCACCAAATTATTGAACTCACGCGGGGGCACAGCGGCCAAGCGGTCACCCACAGCGGCCTCTTGGCGCAGACTGGTCACCACAAAAGTGGACGGGATGACCAAGGCCTGCCCATCGGCGCCCGTACCCTCTGTGCCCTCGCGGGTCATGGTCAGGGTGCCCACGTACTGCGCCTCATAGCCCAGCACCTCGCGGGTGGTCGGGTCACGCAAAGGCTTGGGTTCGCGGAACAAACGCCAATCTCGGGCACCAGCCAACTCGCCACGCACATAGGCGGTTTCACCACGAGACAACATCACGCGGCCCTCTTGCGTGGCCACCACACGAGGGGCTTTGAGCAACTCTTCGCTGGTATCGAACACCACGGCTTCATTGAAGAAGGGCTCCAGCAAGTGCACATGCACGGTGCTGATGGCGTCATCCAAGCTGCCTTCACGCACGCGCGGGGACAACTTCATGGTGCCGCCCGACTCGCCTGAGCCCACCGACTGGCCCACTCGCAGGCGGGCGCGGCCATTGCTTTTATCCAAATAAACCAATTGACCCGGAAAAATCAAATGCGGGTTGCGGATTTGTTGGATGTTCATGCCCCACAACTCGGGCCAGCGCCAAGGGGATTTCAAAAACAGCCCTGATATGCCCCACAAGGTATCCCCGCGCTTGACGGTATACGAATCCGGCGCATTCGGCGACAATTCGGACAAGGGCACCCCCGCTTGGGACACCTGCTGCGCCGTGGCTTTTTGCTGTGGCGTGATAGGGAAGTTAGGCGCCGTTTGTGCCCAGGACGAACTCACAAGCCCCCCGGCAAGCAAACCCAACAGGCCAAGCGCCGATACACTCAGGGCTTGGCTCTTTGGGGCCTTAGAGGACAACGATC
Organism: Aquabacterium sp.; assembly: GCA_030654395.1. Taxonomy (GTDB): domain Bacteria; phylum Pseudomonadota; class Gammaproteobacteria; order Burkholderiales; family Burkholderiaceae_C; genus Aquabacterium. Next base: position 78,719 of record JAURXM010000108.1, on the reverse strand, counting down.
GCTGGGTCATGAATAAAGTCTCCGTGTGCCGACCGATAAAATCGGGTCAATGATCATTTGATTCTGCCCGTAAAACACAAGCTGCCGCAACGAAAGTTGCCCCGAGTTACCAGATCAAGCCGGCCACAAGCTGGCACGGCCGTTGCGCCACTTCCACAACGACATTGTTGATTGCCCTACTGACCATGGCCCTGCTGCACATTCTCCAGTATCCCGACGCCCGACTGAACAAGGTCGCCAAACCCATCGCGCAGGTGGATGATCGCGTGCGCCAACTGATCGCCGACATGCTCGAAACCATGTACGAGGCCAAAGGCGTGGGCTTGGCTGCGACCCAAGTTGATGTGCACGAGCGTCTGGTTGTGATCGACACCAGCGAGGATCGCAATGACCCGCTGGTGCTGATCAACCCCGAAATCATCAAAGTCAGCGATGAAATGATCGTCTGGGAAGAAGGCTGCCTGTCCGTGCCGACCATCTATGACCAAGTAGACCGCCATGCGCGTGTCAGGGTGCGTGCGCTGAACCGCGATGGCCACGCGTACGAGTTTGACGCCGAAGAGTTGCTCGCAGTCTGCGTACAGCACGAGCTAGACCATCTGCTGGGCAAGGTTTTTGTCGAATACTTGTCACCACTCAAGCGCAACCGCATCCGCACCAAAATGCAAAAACGCGCCCGCGAAGACGCCTGAGCCGCAGATGACATCCATCACGGTCGCTTTCGCTGGCACGCCTGAGTTCGCCCAAGAGGCGCTGCGTGCCATTTTGGCCGCCGGTTTCACCGTGCCTTTGGTGCTGACCCAACCTGACAGGCCTGCCGGGCGCGGCATGAAGCTGCAGGCCTCTGCGGTCAAGCAACTGGCGCAAGAACACGGCATCGCTTTGGCGCAGCCGCACAGTTTGAGGCTTGACGGCAAATACCCAGATGAAGCCGCTGCCGCACGGGATGCCTTGCTGGCAGCCCAACCCGACATCATGGTCGTCGCTGCCTATGGTTTGATCTTGCCCCAGTGGGTGCTCGACCTGCCTCGACTGGGCTGCCTCAACATCCACGGCTCGCTGTTGCCGCGCTGGCGGGGTGCCGCCCCCATCCACCGCGCCATTGAGTCCGGAGACGCCCAAACAGGCATCACCATCATGCAGATGGACGCAGGCTTGGACACGGGCGACATGCTGCTGATCGAGTCTGACACGATTGGCCCCGACGACACCACCGCTGTCTTGCATGACCGCTTGGCCAGCTTGGGCGGGCGCCTGATTGTTGACGCGCTGGCCTTGGCCGCCAAAGGCCAGCTACAGCGCACCCCTCAAAGCAGCGAGGGCGTGACCTACGCCCACAAAATCGACAAGGCTGAGGCCGCCATTGACTGGACCCAGCCAGCCGGGCAGATTGCACGGCGCGTGCGGGCGTTTGACCCCTTCCCCGGCACCACCTTCAAGCTGAACCAAGACACGATCAAGGTGTGGGCCGCCAGCGAGGTGCCAGGGCAAGGCGCGCCCGGCCAAATCATCCACGCCGAGGGTGACACGCTGGTGGTGGCCTGCGGCGATCAAGCCTTGGCCTTGCACAGCTTACAAAAACCCGGCGGCAAGCGCATCAGCGCACGTGAATTTTTGCAAAGTAGCCCATTTCCGGCCGCATTAACTTGAACCCGATGCGCTTGACCCTATCTAATAGTGTCGGAGGATCAACAGCATGTTCAATATGATGAAAACGGCCATTTTGATGGCCGCGATAACAGCCCTGTTCATGGCCATTGGCGGGATGATAGGCGGGAGCTCAGGCATGATGCTGGCGCTGGTCGTCGCCGTTGGCATGAACTTTTTCAGCTACTGGTTCAGCGACAAGATGGTGCTGAAGATGTACAACGCCCGCGAGGTCGATGAGACATCCGCCCCGCGCTTTTACGCCATGGTCAAAGACTTGGCGCAGCGTGCGCAGTTGCCCATGCCACGCGTTTACCTGATTGACGAGGCTGCGCCCAACGCCTTTGCCACAGGCCGCAACCCAGAGCACGCTGCCGTCGCAGCCACCACGGGCATCGTCAACGTCTTGACTGACCGCGAGTTGCGCGGCGTGATGGCGCATGAACTGGCCCACGTCAAGCACCGCGACATCCTGATCAGCACGATCAGCGCCACCATGGCCGGCGCCATCTCGATGCTGGCCAACTTCGCCATGTTTTTTGGCGGCCGCGACAGCGAGGGGCGCCCCAGCAATCCGATAGCCGGTATCGCCACAGCCATCCTCGCGCCCTTGGCGGCCAGCCTGATCCAGATGGCGATCAGCCGTGCGCGCGAGTTCGAGGCCGACCGCGGTGGCGCCGAGATCTGCGGCGACCCTCAAGCCTTAGCCAGCGCGCTGGAGAAAATCCACCGCCACGCACAAGGCCTGCCCATGTCCGCCGCCGAGGCCCACCCCGAAACGGCCCAAATGATGATCATCAACCCTTTGTCGGGCGATGGGCTGCGCAGCTTGTTCTCCACCCACCCGCCTATGCAAGAGCGTGTCGCACGCCTGAGGGCCATGTCAAGCCATACTTAGCCATCAAGCTAGGGGGCCAAAAGCCGATAACACCTCCGCGCCCACTGTTTTTAGGTGGGGCGCTAGGTGTATCAAAGGCCCCGGATGTTGAACGATATACACAAGACAGAAGAAGCTTCCCGTTGGCTGCACAAAGCGGCGTGGGTCGTATTAGCCGCTGGACTGTTACTGAGCACCGCCCTCTGGTGGCGAGATCATGACAAACTGCCCCTGCTATTGGGGTGCCTCATGGGCTCCGTGGGCTTGTGGTGGGCCATCCGCAGCACGGCCCACCAACAAGCACAGGCCGCAGCACTGGCCACGCGATTAAGCCTCACCGCCATCGACAGTGAAGCGCGTTTGCGCGCCTTGCTGGACAACACCATCGACGGCATCGTCACGATGACCACGTCGGGGCAAATCCTGACGGTGAACCGAGCCATCTGCATGATTTTTGGGCGATCAGAGGCCGACCTCGTCGGCCAGCACCTGAGCCAACTGCTGCCCAACACCCTGCCCGGTGAAGCGGGCCTGAGCACAGCCATCGACGGCATCGGCTTCAGGACGCACGGCCAGCGCGCCAATGGGGCAGCCTTCCCCGTTGATTTGGCCCTCAGCAGCATGACCATCAACGGGCAGGCGCAGCGCATCGGCATCATCCGAGACTTGACGGCCATAGCGGCCTCCGAGCGTGTGGTCTTTGAGGCGCACCGCCAGCTCAATGAAGTGGACGAGATGCGGCGCGTCATCGTGCACAACGCACCCTACGCGATCTTTGTGCTCAACACCCACGGCGTCATCCAGACTGTGAACCCAGCGGGCGAGCGGCTTGTTGGGCACAAGGCGCAAGACTTACTCGGGCGCTGCACCATGCAGCAGTTTTTTGACCCCGAGCCCGTGGCCGAGCGTGCCCGCCTGCTGGCCTTGCGCCTGAACGAGCCTGTGCAAACGCACGATGTGCTGACGCTGCTGACCAGCGAGTCCCCTGGCTTGCCAACCGAGTGGACGCTATGCCGATCCGATGGCAGGTCACTGGTCACCGAAGTCACCGTGACCGATTTAAAAGATGACAGCGGCCAGCACAGCGGCTACTTGGCGATGGCCTACGACGTGACATCACGGCGCGATGCCGAGCACCAGCTGCAGCACATGGCCCTGCACGACGCCTTGACCGCCCTGCCCAACCGCAACATGCTGCAAGAGCAACTCAAAGCCTGCATGGCCAGGGCCGCGCAGTCCGGGCACACCATGGCCATGATGTTTCTGGATCTGGACCGCTTCAAAAAAATCAACGATAGCCTCGGGCACCACGTCGGTGACAGCGTCTTAGTTGAAATCGCACGGAGACTGCGCACCGGCATGCGCACATCCGACATCGTCGCGCGGCTGGGTGGGGACGAGTTCGTCGTGCTGCTGCCCGAGATCACCGATGCCGCCGATGGCGAGCGGGTGGCTCAAAAAGTGCTGGATCTGTTCACACCACCTTTGCACATTGGCCAACACGAACTGCGGGTCACGCCCAGCATTGGCTTGGCCCTGTACCCGGCACATGGCACCGACACGGCCACCCTGATGCGCCATGCCGACTTGGCCATGTACCAAGCCAAGAGCGAGGGCCGCAACCGCATTCAGACCTACAGCGATACCATGCAGTCGCCCACCGCCGAAACACTGGTGCTGGAGAACGACCTGTACAAAGCGCTAGAGCGCGATGAGCTGCGTCTGCACTTCCAGCCCCAATACAACTGCGCCACAGGCCACATCACCGGTGCCGAGGCCTTGCTGCGCTGGGAGCACGATGGCAAGCTGATCCCGCCATCGGACTTCATCCCGCTGGCTGAGGAAACCGGCCTGATCGTGGCCATGGGCGAGTGGGTGCTGCGGCGCTCATGCGTGATGACGCAGCAATGGCGCGAGCAAACCGGCTGGCCCCTGCGCATCGCCGTCAACTTGTCTGCTGTGCAGCTTGATCAACAAGACATCCCTGCGTTGGTGGCCCAAGTGCTGCAAGAGACTGGCCTGCCCGCCACCGCGCTGGAGTTAGAGATCACCGAGAGCGTCGTGGTGCGCGAGTCGCTCAGGGCGGCCGACATCCTGGCCAAATTGCGTGCGCAAGGCGTGGGCATTGCGATTGACGACTTTGGCGTGGGCTACTCCAGCTTCGCGTATTTGCGCGAGTTGCCAGTTGACAGGCTCAAGCTGGACCGCAGCTTTTTGTCATGCGTGCCGCAGTCGGCTGGGGACTGCCGCTTGGTGGCCGCGCTGATTGCCATGGGGCACCGCCTTGAAGTGGCCATCGTCTCAGAGGGCGTAGAAACACGCGAGCAAGCTGACTTCCTGAAAGCACACGGTTGCGATGAAGCGCAAGGCTACTTTCTGGCCAGACCGTTGACCGAAGAGGCCTTTGGCGCCTTGTTGCTGGCTCACAGCCAAGAACATGCTGTCGCCACCGCCTAGCCCCCTAGGTCATCACATGCCAGGCACGATGCTGGACACCACACTCTGGCGGCGGCGCTCAACATAGGTGCTGCTACCGGATGACAAGTCGTCCGGGCAACTGGCCGCAGACCCATTGCAAGCCACAGCATCAATCACATAAAGCTGCAAGGTGATGTCAACAATGGATGTATCTGGCTGCTCTTTCTGCCCCTCTTTGTAGGCTGTGCTTTGCGTGGAGCAGGTGACCGTGACCTTGAACCCCGTCAAAGCGATCAGATCCAAGGTCTGCGTGGGGGTGCTTGTATTGCAAGCTGTACCTGCCCATGTGCCCTTGATGGCCCGGTACATGCCCCATTCAACGCCCGCATTGGCCGCCTGCATGGCCCGTGCACCCATGATGTCTTGGGCCGACCCTATTTGCTGCGTGTAGGTCAAGCGCAAAACAGCCGCACCCAATGCAGTCAACATCACCAACAGCACGATGGCGGCGATCATGGCGAACCCGCGTTGCGTGCGATTAAAGTCATTGTTTTTCATGGCACGTTCATCACATGTGCGCCCACAGCCATGTGCGCAGCTTCATTGTTGCGGGACAAGGCCAAGTCCATCCACAAGAAGCCGCTTTGCAGCGTCGCCCCTTGGTTGGGGTCATAGATGAATGAGCAAGACTTCACATTGGTCGCCACCACCACTGCCCCCGCCGTGGACGGGCAAGCGCTGGGATAGGCCGCATTAAAAGGGCGAACCAAGCGATACAAGGTGCCCGAGCCATTACCGCGCGTGTTCACCCCAGTTGCCCCGCTGCAGATGTAAAAAACAGACTGCTCTGAGTTGGACACGGTCAAAAAACGCCCACCTGTGTAGCCTACCGACACCTGCAATGACGACATGCTGATGCGGTGTTTGCCTTGCGTCAATGCGGGTGTGTTGATCGCCGTGATCACAGAGCGGTTGGCTGCGGTGTAGACATCATTGCCATTTTGGTTGTTGATGACCACCCAATCACCCACAGCGGGCACCGTCTGCAGCGTCGATAAAGAATCAAACATCGTGCTGGTCTGAGAGGGGTCAATCCACGCCGCACAACTGTTTGCCGGGTTCGTCGGCGTACACCCAACAGGAAGGGGAGGGCTGTCGTTCACCGCATCGGGGCCCATGCGATAGCGCCCACCGGCCACAGCAGGCACCAATTCAAAACACTGGCTATCTGGCACACGCAATGAGTTAGGCACGGCGCGGCGCACATCGCGCAACATGCGGCGCAATGCCATGTCGCTTTGGTATGACATGTCAGCCCGATAGCGCGTGTTGATGTACGAGTCCATCGCTGGCTTTAAAAACGAGGTCAAGGTGGCCGCGATGATCCCGGTCACCACGATGACCACAATCAACTCGACGAGCGAGAAGCCGCGCTGGGTCGACCTGCAGGATGTGGAGGCAGCCTGTGTCATCACGATGCGTAGTCCGTCCGCCAGCCGATCAAGACGATGCTGTCGCTGCCACGGCTCACTGTCACCGTGATCTGGGCCGCGCCGGTCTGACCAGCCAAGTTCGTGGCCAGCACCGTCACGCCCAATGAATACCCAGCCAAAGCGGCGATCGCTGTGCCGTCGATGTTGCAAATCTGATTGCTGGTCGTGTAGTTGTGATAGTCCCAAATATCATTGAAGTTGTTGCGTACACAACCGGACTTCACGTTGGCCGCAACGGTGTAGGGCTTGAGCTGGATCTCTTCCATGATCTCCTCGGCCACGGCCAGCATCTGCTTGCGCACAATGGGGTCGGCGCTTTTCATCACGCTTTGGTTGAACACCCCCATGACCCCGGCCACCGCCACGCTGATGATGACGATGGCCATGATCAGCTCGACCAAAGAAAACCCGCGATGCGCCTTATTCAACATAGCCGGTCTCCCCGTAGATGAGGATGTCGCTGGCGCCGCTCATGGTGATGGTCGCATTCAAAACGCTGGTGCCCACTGCGTTACTGGTGATGCGGCCATCGGGCTGGAAGTAAAGCACACCCGCAGGCGATACCGTCGTGGCTGCAGCCGTATTGGTACTGGCTGCAAAATTGACGCTGCCGTTGGGGCCAGGCACACTCACCGGACAGCTTAAAGCGGGGTTGATTTCGGCCGTGGTGATGACCACCGAGGCACTGTTCACGGTGACACAGGTCAGCCTTCTGCGCGCCACCGCCCCTGACTGCGCAAAACGCAAAGCGCTTTGCAATTGATCGTGCCACGCATCATCACGCATGCCGGTGGCGCCAGTCATCTTGGGGCCAGCATAGCCAATCAAGATGCCCAACAAAATGATGACCAGCACCAACTCGGCCATCGTGAAGCCGGACTGGCTTCGACGGCCGCGCCGGGATAGGTCAATGGATGTCACGGATGAAAACCGCCTTCTGTGTTTCAGGTGAATACACCCCAAATGTGACCCGAGCCGAGGGGTCTCGATCAAAGGTGGTGACCCCGGAACAACTGTTAGTTGTGCCGTTTTGCGCACGCAACCAGCTCATATTGGCGCCCGTGCTGCTGGGGTGACTGCTCAAGCACGATTGATCCGTGGTGGTGGCACCCAGGTTCAAAGCGAGCGACACGCTGCCCGCGCCCGACGAGGTCGGGGCACTCAAGGTCAGGGTGCCATTGCCACTGCTTATTGAGCTGACGGCTGAGACCGATGTTGTCCATGCCGCGGTGCTGGCGCCCTTGTAGTCAAGGTAGTTGCTGAACGCCACGGACGACGCAGCTAAGGCGGACCCAGTACACGTATCCGCGCTGTTGATGATCCAATCCTTGCCGTTGTAGTACTGCACCTGAAAGGGCACGCTCAAGGTCGTTTTATTGCTGCCAAAGGCGTTAGACAGCTTGATGCGGCCGCTGCGCAAGGCCACGGCCTTCTCAGCATTGAGGCCCGTTGCCGCACTGGAGTCCACACCGTCAGTATCGGTGGCACGCAGCGTCACAGACGTTGCAGCCGTGAGCTTGTTGGTGAACGTGAAAACGGGCACAGCGACGTTGCTTACGCCTGCTGTGAAACTGCTGGCCGGGATCCCCGCGGGGTTCAAGCTACCCGTACCCGCATTGGTGACATCAGACAGCGTCACCGCCTTGGCGAAGTTCGGTGTGGTGCTGCCCGTGCCATCGTAATTGACCGTCACCACATCACTGGCATTGACCGCCTGCAGCTTCAGCTTGAAAGGCTGACCACTGTAGGTGAAGGTGCCGCAACCTTGTGTCAAAGCTGGTACAACTGTTGGGGTGTTGATGTCTGGTTGATTAAAATGGTGCGGGATGAAAGGGCCCACCGCAGCGCCTGTGCTGCCTGTTGTGCCCGTCACCACGGTCGACGCCACACCCAAGTAGGTACTGCCCTGCAAAGATGCCGACAAATCGCCCGTGCCCACCTCAGACCACGCGAGGTTACTGACGGTTGCGGCCCCGCCACTGAAAGCCGACGATGACAGCGTAGGCGTGCCGCTGGTACCTGTGCCAGTCAAGGTGCCCGGCGCCGATCCCAACCCCGTCGGTTGGTACTTGGTCCACGCCAGCCGCACGTAGTCGGTCGTGACCGATGTCTCTTTGCCAAAATTGGGTGTGGTGGCGCCCGAATTGTTTTTGGCCGTCACCGTGGCTGAGAACGGGTTACCCGCCTTGATCGGGTTCGTTGTGAGCCCACTGATCGTGAACGACGCAGGCACAGCAATGAAGCTGTCGCTGCCGTTCATGATCAAACCCGCATCGGTGCCTGAGCCTATATAGCTGCCCGTCAAACCCATGTTGCCCACGTCTGCATACTGCACCGTGGTGGACGCCACCCCGCTGGCATTGAAGCTCAAGCTCACCGCCCGCCCCGTGCCATCGCAGGCCGCCGCCGTGCTGTTGCTGGCGTTCAATGCCGCGCCACCCACCCGCAATGGCTTCGTGCCCGTAGTCGGGTTGCTGTACGTGCATTTGAAGGTCACGTTCTTGCTGACGCTGGCAAACGCTGGCGTGCACACCGTCGCGTTGTCGCTTGAGCGCACCGCGCTGACTGACACCGCTTGCGACACATCCGAGACGTGGTTACCAACATTGAAAAGAAGCGCCGACCCCGCCGCCGAGTAGTTACAGCTGTTGCCACTGGCCGCCGCCACGCCCATACCGCAATACACAGCAGGGCTGCCCGTTGCAGTGGGTGACACGGACGTCAACGACGCCGCCACCGTGCCCACCGTGGTGATGTGCGCGGTGTTGGTGGTGCTGGAGTTGCCTGAGGCAATGGTAAAGGCCGCCCCTGTGGGGTAGTTCACCGTAGCGCCCCCGCCGCTGACCGACAAATTACCCGTCACCGCACCGCCCGTATACAGGGCGCTGCACCCAGCATTGGCACAGGCCTTGATCGTGTAGGTGACAGGGTTACAGGTGAGACCACTGCTGGCGCTGGTCGTGAGCTCTAGGTGGTGCAAGGGTTGCGTCACAGGCAAGGTGCACGCATTGCCGCTGGCCGCCGCCACCCCGATCCCGCAGAACACCGCAGGCGAGTTTGTTGGCGTAGGCGAATAAGCTGACAAACCCACCGTGGCCGTGCCGCCTGGCGAGATGCTGGCGGTGACCGTAGCCGTGTTGTTCGGGCCGGCATGGATCGTGAACCCCGGCCCTGAGGTGTACGTGGGCGTCATGCCCGAGCCTGTGATGGACACCGTACCGGTCATCCCCGATATATATGGCAGCGTGCAAGCCGCGTTGCCGCAAGCCGTGACGGTGTAGACCATGCTAGAGCCTTGGGCCACACTGCTGGTAGGGGTGGTGATCTCGATGTGATGCGGGGCGACCGTCGCATCCACATAGGTCAGGTTATCGACCTTGAAGTTTTGCGATGTACTGGAGGACAAGAAGCCGCAGAACCAGCACTGCTGGGTCACGAACTGCACCGATTTTATTTTGACGCCATTGTCAGGTTGGTACTGCACATAGGTGTCGTAGTACACCACGTTGTCACCCAAAACCCAGCCAAAGATGAAGTTCAACACGTTCACCAACCAGTTCGTGGCGACGTACTTGCCAACGCATTGGCTGTTATTGGTATCCACGCAGTTGCGCAAAGTGACCACTGAATTGTCTGCCAGGGTCAGGCGGACGTACATGGAATTTTGGGCGGCAAACTCAACTGCCCAGTTGAAGCCCACATAGGGCGTGGGGTTGGTGAAGTTCACCGTCACCGATGTCTCGTTGGTGTTCGTGCTGGATGTCAGCGTCAACGGGTTGCCATAAGAGACGCTGCCGATGCCTGAGCCAATATTGCAAAGCCACCCCACAAACAACAGATAGAAGCGATTGCAATCACCCAGCGACTGGCTGTAAGTCAGCTTGCCTGCGGCTTGCTCAGAGGACAGCGTGGTGCCGCTGAAGTCAATGCTGCGCTGGTTGGCAGCAGGGTTGGGGGGCGATGTCTCGCCATTGGTGTACACGCTCAAACCTGCCCACGACAAGGGCATGCAGCACATCAAGAACAGTGCGCACAACAGCTTTTTGACGGCAATCCAGTTTGTGATCAAAGTGAAAACCCCTTGTGCCAAGAAGTGACACCTTTCATCTTTACCATCTTGCAGCTACATCGCCTTACATCTGATGTCGCAAACGGCCCAAACCAGAAGTAATGCGCAATCCCGCAAAATGATTGCGATGTCCGCAGCATCACAAACCAGCAGAGATACCGGTGAATGTGGCCGACTGCGTTGTGCTGCCTTGTGTGGCGGTCACGGTGCAAGGGCCTGTCACGCTGTTGGCCAAGGCCGCGCCTGAGCCCAATGCCGCAGGCGTGATCGCATAGGTGGTTGTCCCCGTCGGGAATGCGCCGCCCGCCAGCACACTGATGCCGTGTGAGCAGTTGGACACCGTCACACATTTGCCCGCTAAGGCCACGTGGCCATTGGCCGAACAGCCTGCGTAGTTGATCGTCATGCCGCTGCCCAAGGCCGCCGCCATGCCGCCTGCAGCCGATGACAAGGCATCACTGCGCAGGTCAATGAACTTGGGCAAGGCCGTTGCGGCCAAGATGCCCAGAATCACAATCACCACAATCAACTCGATCATGGTGAAGCCTCGTTGCAGGGGTTTGCGCTGAGGCTTCAACATGTCAGGTCACAATCAGAAACCTGCACCAATCCCTTGGAATGTGGCCGTTTGATTCGGTGTGGAGACCGAGTTGGTCAAAGTACAGGACGCTACCGTGCCTGCTGCAGCGATAGGGCCTGTGCTGATGGTAAAAGTGCTGCCAGCAGGCTGCCCACCAGCAATCAAATTCCATGCATTAGTGCAGTTATTGACTAGAGTACAAACAACTGGCGTTACGTTAGCCGCTGTCGGTACGTTATTTTTAGCCTGACACCCGGCGTAGTTGATGGACATCGCGCTGGCCATTTGCGCCGCCATGCCTTCTGTTGCGGATTTCGCCGCATCGGTGCGCAAGTCCACAAATTTTGGCAAGGCCGTGGCCGCCAAGATACCCAAGATCACGATCACCACAATCAACTCGATCATCGTAAAACCAGCTTGTACACGTTTCATCGTCATACCCCTTAAAAGATTAAAAAACTCCGCATGCATCTGTTATCGACCGTGGGTGCTGTGTCTTGAGCACTTTTTTCACACCGCGCCAGCCTCTGTATTCACATGATGCAATTGCTGCTGGTGCGATGGGCCTTGAATACCCAGCCAAAACGGCACTATTTCGCTTTGAACACCCTCAATGCTTCATGGTCGAGCCCATGTTCCACATCGGCAGGAACACGCCCAAGGCCAGCACCAATACCAGCACCCCCATGAACACGATCAAGATCGGTTCAATCTGTTGCGACAAGGTTTTAAGGGCGTACTGCACCTCTTCGCTGTAGAGCTCACCCACCTCGTCCAACAGCTCATCAACCATGCCTGTTTCTTCACCAATGGCGATCATCTGCAATACCATAGGCGTGAACACGCCTGTGCCTGCTGCAGATTGGGCCAGCGACTCGCCCCGCATCACGCGCTCACGCATGGCGTCGATCTGCATCGTCAGGTAGGCGTTGTCAGCGGTTTGCGACACCCCAATCAGTGCGCGCTCCAGCGGCACGCCGCTGCGCAAAGACAAGGCAAAAGCACGGGTAAAACGTGCCAAGGCCGCTTTGCTGACGATGGTGCCCACAATAGGCATCTTCAACAAAAACTTGTCCCACACCGGCCTACCTAGGGGTGACTTGCTCCACTTGCGCCAAGCAAAAAAGGCCACAACCATGCCGCCCAGCAACGACCACCCATGCTCGATGGAGAACGCCGAGGTCGCCATCAAAATTTTGGTCGGCACAGGTAACTCCGCACCCATGCCAGCAAACACGCCCGCAAAAGCGGGGATCACCATCACATTGATCACGCCCATGGCTGCCACCATCGCCATCACCACAAACGTGGGGTAGCGCAAGGCCGACTTGACCTGCTGGCGCATGAACAACTCAAACTGGATGTGCTCAGCCAAGCGCAAAAAAATCTCTTCCAGCCGCCCGGATGATTCCCCCACTTTGACCATGGCCACATAAAAGCCATCAAACACCTTGGGGTGCTGGGCCATGCAGCCGGACAACTCAATGCCACCCTCCAAGCTGCGGCGCAAGTCCAGCAAAATCGCCTTCAAAGTCGGGTTTTGTGATGTTTCTTGTAAACCGGCCAGCGCCCGCAAAATGGGCACGCCTGCCTTGAACAAGGTATAGAGCTGTTTGCTGAACAGCATCACATCCATGGGCAGCACTTTGGGCTGCATGAAGGCAGGCATGGTGACCGCCGCCGAAGCGGGCGGGGCACCTGGCGTCTTCGATGGTGCTGACGCAGATGTGCCCTCGGCCTTGATGGTCAAGGGGATCAGGCCTTTGGCTTGCAAATCACTGGCCACGGCTGCAGCAGATGAGGCCTCTTGCGTGCCTTTGATCGGGCCATGCGGGCCTTTGGCAACGTAAGAGAAACGGCTCATTCATCCACCTCTGCGCTCACGCGCATGGCCTCGTCAATCGTGGTGCGCCCTTGCGTGACCAAGACAGCGGCGTCGCGGCGCAAGGTGCGCCCGCCCATGGCTTCGCGGGCGGCTTTGGCAAACACACCGGGCTCGGGGTGGTTCAAGGCGTCGATCAAACCCAGCGTCATCTCCAAAAACTCATACACGCCGGTTCTGCCACGAAAGCCTGAATCATTGCACTCAGGGCAACCTTTGCCAAACTTGAAGGTGGCGTTATCCGCATCACTGCCCAGCTGACCGCGCAGCCACACTAACTCTTGCGGGGATGGCGTGTGGGGGATGGCGCAAGACTGGCAAATGGTGCGCACCAAACGCTGCGCCACCACCAGCTGCAATGACAAGGCCACCATCCAGCGCGGCACGCCCATGTCGATCAATCTGGCGGGGGTTGATGAGGCGTCATTGGTGTGCAAGGTAGACAGCACCAAGTGGCCTGTCATCGAGGCCCGCATGCCAATCTCTGCAGTGGTTTTATCGCGTATTTCACCCACCAGAATCACATCGGGGTCTTGGCGCAAAGCGGCTCGCAACACGCGGTCAAAACTCAGGTCAATTTTCTCCATCACCTGCACTTGGTTCAAACCGGGCAGGCGGTACTCAACAGGGTCTTCCACCGTGATGATCTTGCGCTCGGTGCTGTTCAGGGCATTGAGCGCGCCATACAGCGTGGTGGTCTTGCCGCTGCCTGTGGGCCCGGTCACCAAGATCATGCCGCTGGGCTTGTCGATGGCTTTGCGCAAGGCCGCCAGCATGGGCGCAGGCATCTTCATGCGGTCCAAGTCCAGCATGCCCGAGCTTTGACTGAGCAAGCGCATCACCACCGACTCGCCGTACTGCGCAGGCATGGTCGATATCCGAATGTCCACCGTGCCATCTTTGAGCCGCACCGCAAAACGGCCGTCTTGCGGCAAGCGTTTCTCAGAGATGTCCAAGCCCGACATCAGCTTGAGCCTCAAAGCCACCGCGCCCGATATCTTGGCATCAGCCTCTGTCTGCACGTGCAACACACCGTCAATGCGAAAACGGATGCGCAGCTGCTTTTCTTGCGGCTCAATGTGGATGTCAGAGGCGCGGGTGCGCAGCGCCTGCTCAAACACCGAATACAGCAAACGCACAACGGGTGCATCTTCATTGCTGCTTGAATCAATGCCCAACAAATCGCCCAAGTCAGACTCAGCCCCAGCCAACTCTGAGGTCAGCTCGCGTGCCAAACCCTCGATTTCTTCGGTGCTGTTGTAGACACGGCTCAGCGCCGCGTTCAAGTGGGTATCGGTGATCACCGCCAGATCAACGCTGCGCTTGAGCAAGCGGCCAATCTCATCAAAGCCGTAGATATCAGTGGGGTCTGACATGCCCACCATCAAGCTGCCAGAGGGGTCATCCAGCACAATGGCGCGCAGCCTGCGTGCATGGGGCTCAGGCAACATTTGCGCCAAGTCCGGGCGCAAAGGGAAGTGCGCCAAGTCAATGTACGGCGCACGCAACTGCCTCGCCACCGCTTTGGCAATCTGGGCCTCTGTGATCCAAGCATGGTCAACCAGCACCTGCCCTAGCTTGCGGCCACTGCTGCGCTGCTCATCAAGGGCTTGCTTGAGCTGTTCATCGCTGATGAGCTTGTCTTGAACAAGCAGGTCACCGATGCGGATACGTTGTGGGCGCGACATGTTGGCGCTCCTTAATGGGCTTGGCTATCGGGCTGCAACAAAGGCGTGTCTGGTAACACGGGCTGCTCGCCTGCGCCATCAGCCCCATCGGCGCGGATCACGGTTGGCTTGATCAAAATCACCAACTCGCGTTTGGTGCTGCTGGACGCCTTTTGCCTGAACAAGCCACCAAAAACTGGCGCCTCACTCAAGCCAGGTATGCCGCTGCTGCTGCGGCTGCCCGTTTGCTGCATCAAGCCACCGATGGCCACAATCTGACCGTCCTGAACACGCACCATGCTGTCTGTCTCATTGATAGACACGGATACCGCAGGCACGTTGTAAGTGCCAGATGAGCCCAGTTGCAGCAACAGGTCTTTCTTGGTGGCTGTGCTGATGGCGGGGTGGACATGCAGCATCACCGTGCCGTTCTCATCAATGTGCGGCGTCACATCCAAAGAGATGCCGCTGAAGTACGTTTTGGTCGTGACCGACGGCGAGTTCACCACTGTGTTGTTGACCACGGTCACGTTGTTGGTCACCGATCCCACGAACTCTTCATCGCTGCCCACCTTGAGCACCGATTTTTGGTTATTCAGTGCCGTGATACGGGGGCTGGACAAGACCTGCACATCCCCTTGTGATTGCAAGAACGACAACAGCGCAGAGAAGGTCGCAGACTGCAGTGCCAAGCCGTAGAAGCCTTTACCCAGTGACTCTGTGACCAAGCTGTTGCCTTGTGATATGACCGTGTTGACGTTGCTGAGCAAGCCCGTGTTGCTCAAAGCGTTGCCGGGCCCCGCATTGATCAGCGTGGCCTTGCGACTGGGGTCGCCAAAGTTGCGGAACAAAGACCAGTTGATGCCCGTTTCTGAACTTTTGGACAGCTGCACCTCCACGATCTTGGCCTCCAACATCACCTGCCGTTCGATTGTGACTTGGATGGCGCGGAGGTAGTCCGTCACCTGCCTGAGCTCGGATGGGGTGGCACGCACCACAATGACGCCCGCACCCGCATTGATCGTCACGCTGCGGCCTTCTTTGGCGCCAACCAGCGCCCCCAGAGACTCGCGCACATCACGCCAAAAATCGGTGTCAGAGGTGGTTCTGACTGACGAGGTTACGCGGCTCACCGTGCCTGCCGTGGCCCCAGCACCCGCAGCCGCCCCCGCCGTGGCGCTGGCCCCTGTGCCACTCGATGCACCCGGTGCGGCCGCAGCAGATGACGAGGTCGAGGCCACACTCAGCTCAGACGCCCCTTCACGGCGTCCGGGCAGGTAGTTGATGTGAAACAGCCGCGTTTGCACCGTATTGGCGTAGATGAACACGCGGTTGCCCGTGATGCGGTAGTCATAACCGAACATCTCGCGCAAGGTCTCTAAGGCCTCGGGCACGGTGGTTTTTTTCAAACTGATGCTGATGCTGCCCGTCAAATCGGGTGGCACCAAAATGTTGTAATGACTGCCTAGTCCGATCTGCAAAAACACTTGGGCAGCCGGGGCGTTTTGAACCGCCAAGTCAAACGTGGCGTCAGAACTGCGCACCATGCTCACCGGTGCGCTGGGCTTGGTAGCCCCATGGCGCTTGCCCAATGTCGTGCTCATGCGGCCAGCAGCTGGCGGCTGATCCGCCAAGGAGGCGATGTTCGCCGCCATGCCCGCAATGTCCTCGTCCAAGGCAGCATGAGACAGCCCCCCGCCCATCAGCCCCAGACACAACACCGTGGCCCGCCGCCATGTAGGCAATGTCGGCAATGTAGGCAGTGACTTCATTTGATTTCCTTTCGACCGCGCCGGGCCGTTTTGGCCGCAGGCGGCCCTGATTTGTCAGTCTCGTCAATCAAGGTCAGGCGCTTGATGCCGCCATGCCCCTTGAGCATGACCTCATTGCGTGTGATCGACAGCACGGTCATGCCGCCCACCTTGGCGCCAACCATCACAGCCTGCCCATCTAACAAAGCCACACCCATACCACTCTCGATGTCATAGCGAATGGCGCCCAGCACCATCTTGGCCGGCGGCGGCGCAGCCGCAGATGCAGCAGACGCGGCCCCGGATGCCGCCATGGCCGCATCTTCAGCCCCAGCACCAGAACCAGCGCCAGATGGGCCCGCCCCGCCCTGCGTTTTGAGCAGCACACCAGGTGGTGCGCGTGTCGGGTCGGTGATGCCCGCGATCTCCTGCGCACCCACAGTCAGCAGGGGCACGCCAGCGAGCATAGCCAGCGCAAAACACAACAGCTTGATGCGGCTCATGGCTGAATCTCCAAGGGGTCGCGGTCCGGGCTGTAGGTGTGCACCTTCAAGATCAAGGTGACCACGCCACGGTCATCGACCTTCATCGTTAAACCATCCCACAGCAGTTTGCGAGGCAAGGCCTCGATGCTGCGCAACCACGTCAGGCCCTCCATGAAGCTGCCAGAGACAGCCACTTCCAACCCTTGTCGATAAAGCAAGGCTTGCGAGATGGCCAGCCCAGGCATGGGGGTGAACTTGACCTCCTCAGGGGGCATGGTGCGCATGCTGGTGAGTTGCAAACGGCCATTTTGAGCAAGCAGCCCATCCATCAAGGTGCGCATCTCGCGTGCAGGCACCAACATGGCTTGTTGCTGCGCCAAGGCCTGCTTGCTGTGCTCAATGCGCTCACGCACCCGCGCCAACTCCAAGACGGCTTCTGACTCTTTCAAGGCCAAGTCATGCTTGGTGCGCTCCATCTCAGCGCGCATCGCATCCAAAGCCATGCTGGAGGCCTTGTTGCGCAAGTCAACCGCATGGAAGCTGGCGTACGAGGGCGTCACCAACAGGCTGTCCAAGACAAACCAACAAAACGCTGCGGCAGCCACAATGAGCAAGCGCCGCTCGTTCAGCAGGCGGCTGTCAAACAGGCGGCGGCCCCTGCGCCAGCGCGCCTTGGCCAGCGACACCTGAGACTGAAGCGATCCCATCATTTCTTATCCCCCTCCCCCGTGGCCGATCGGGTGCCGCCAACGGCCTGCAAGGCCTCTTGGCGGTTCAGCTTGCCCATCGGGTCGTTGCGCGGCGCATTGGCGCCCACGCTGCGCAGCGAGAACTGCACCACACCGGCCGCCAAGTTGCCGTCACTGGGGATGGCCGAGATATCAAGCTGAGCAAAGCGCCGCCCTTTGAACCGATCCTCTTGCCCTAGCCGCTTAAAATAGGACGGCAAGGCGGATGAATTATTGGTGCGGCCACCCAAGACCACGTCGCGGCCATCCCCCGTCATCTCTAGGTGGTTGATCCAAACGCTTGGTGTGGCTTGACGGCCCAGCGCCATCAGATAGTCAGAGTAGCCTTGCGAGGACCACGTCATGCTGCCCTGCAAAGCCTCTTGCATCTGGCGCTGTTGGGCCTCTTTCTGGCGCAAGCCGTCCAGCTCCCGCACCACGGGTGATATGGGGTGCGCCAAGGCTGTGGCACGCAAACCGGCCAGATCAGCATCCAGCTCCGCACCTTTGAGCTTGTAGGCCGATGTCGCTGCGGTCAAACCCAATCCTACCGCCGTACCCAACGCCAACACCCCACCCACTAGGCGTGCGCCCAATAAAGCGCCCCACGGTACAGACTGCCCCAACACGCTTGTGGCATCAAGCAGTTGCAGCTGCTGGCGCTCACCGGCGCTGCCTGGCTCACGCAAGGTTGCACCAAGAACGCAAAGTTGGCTGAACGTAGCGTGATCGCTCAGGTGATCGGCCTCGTCTGCCAACGTATCCAAATCAAACCAAGTGCTCAGCTTCAAGGCTTGAAGCGGCACATAGATCAAATCGGCCAGCATTTCGAGGACGTCCTCCCCGCAACCTGGGGGCAATGCCACCGTCATGCCGGATAAGACGACCTCACTGTGCATGCGCTCGAACGTGTCGATTGTGCGCAGTATCTCGAGCGCGGCCCGGCTCAAAGCCGCACCGCGCACCTCGTTAGAGCCCGTGACAGAGGCCAAGGCCACCTCGATCTGGCGGGCCATCAACAACTCGCCCTTGACCGTGATGACCAAGATGCCGTGCTCCTCACCAAACACCATCAGGGCGTGAGCCTTGTCGTCCTCTTCAGACAATGCGCTCAAATTGCGCAAGGCGGTCTCTGGGGCCTCCAGTGCGGCCCATGTCAAACCCACGTCGTCGGCAGCCAAAGCCACCACGTCATAGTCCGTACGCGGCAACATAAAGACCATCACGGGGCAGCTCTGACGGCGCTGTGTATTTTGCGGCACCTCCAGCACATCGAGCACCGCGTCCTCAACGGGGAAGTCGACCTGCTCCTTGAGTTGCCAGCGCATGGCATCACGCCAATCCGTGCGGGCAATGTCCTGCGGTGCCTCCGTGGCCAATAAACGGTATTGCGTGCGATCAAGCAGCCCCACCACGGTGCTGTATTTGACGATCTTGCTCGCCTGCAAAGCACGCAAGCCCTCCTCCAAGGTGGGCGCCTGCTCCTGCCAAAGCCACAGCACGCGCGGGCGCTCGCCTTCACGGTGCGACACCTGTGCGGCACACACGGACGTGCCGTCCCGGGCGACCCCGGTCCACAGCGATCCTTCCTGTGTTTTGCGCTTAAAAAACATCTCGCACTCCAATCTCCTGTCTGTCAATGCTGACAGAGGCGATTGCACGAAGTGAAAGGAATAAGAGCTGGTTCGTGCCGTACTTCTCGAACCAGCAGGGCTCAAGCCCCGCTGAGGTCAGCTCAGCAAGCGCGCTGGATCAGCATCTAGCTTGGCCAAGGCCTCGCGCGTAGCGCGGGTGGTCAAGGTCTCGTCCTCGACAGGCACAAGCAAGCCCGCTTGCAAAAAAGCAGCCAAACGGTGCAGCTGGAACAACACCCCTCGCCCGCTTGGCGCGACAAACAACACCAGTTGCTTTTGCACACCGAGCCACGCGAGTTGCACCGGCTCTTGTCGACCACGGTAGTCCAACTGGAACCAAGCGCCTACTTGCAACTCACGCGCCCACGCCAACATGGCTGGGGTGGCCATGGTGCCGCCTTCAGCCACGATTTCAAGGTCATCGCTTTCGTGGCCAGACAGATCCCGCAAGGTCTGCTCATCCAACTCCACATCATCCAAGTCAGTCAGCACATCGCCAAGCGCCTCTAGCCGGTCTGTGACCGCCTTCAGGTGAGCGGACGACATCGTGGCTGAACGCGCCGAAAACGCGGCCGCCAACGCGGTATTGAGGCTCTGGATATGCTCGTCTTGTTTGTCTGTTGTCAAGCCAACCTTGCCCATGCCTGACCTGATCGCTTTGAGCAGCGGCGGCAGTCGGATCAGCACATCGGCGCGTTCCTCGCGCGAAGTCTTGGCGCTGGCCGACCAAATCAAATCAGCGGCCACGCGCTTGAGGGCACGGGTCTCGTCGCTGGTCTGGCTGGTTTGCACCGCACTGTGCGCCAGCACATCGGCCCACACTTTGAACATGAAAGCGCGCACACCCTCGTGCACGGGCACGCCGTCGAGCATTTTGCGCAGCTCGATGGTGTACTGAATGGCCCATGTCTCTCGCTGTTCAACTTGCTGGGCCAAAGACACGCCCTTGCGGCTGAGCTCGTTGTGGTCACGGAAATAGCTTTCCAAAAACCGCTCGAACTCGGTCAGCACGGTTTGAAACACCCGCCTGCCCGTATCTGGGTAGGCCTCAACCACTTGCACGATGCGCCTTATCTCGCTGTGCAGGGCGTCATCCAAGGCCTGCTCGGGGGTCGAAAATCCCATCACACACGACCCCATGCGGTCGATCAGCACGCGTGCGGGGTGACTGGTTGTCGCGAAGAAGTCGGGCTCGCTCACAGCGACGCGCAACACGGGCATCTGCAGTCGGGCAAACCACACGCGGATGGTGGCGGGCAACCGCTCCTCGGTCAGGATGGCCTGAAACAGCAAAGCGACGATTTCAATCGTGGCCCGCTCAACCGGGTTTGATGCGGCTTGTTTAAGCTGCTGTTTGCTCTTTTGCAGGTCTTGCAGCGCAGCAGCAGGCGAGTTGCTGCGCACCACACGATCCACAGCCTGCATGGCCTGCCCCAAGGCGGGACTGACCCCGTGCGGCGCTTGGCTGGCGGGCTCGGGCGAGGCCGCTGTAGGCGCAAAACCGGGCACCTGCCGACCGACAACTTGGTTGAGCTTGCCCAGCACCGCTTGAGATTGTGCCGCCGCACGCAATACAACCGGCGTCTGAGTCAACAAGCGCGTTTCATCGTAGGCTGGACTGGCGGGACTCTGCGTGTGGCTGCTGGCACCCACGCCCAAGCCCACCCCCACATCCCTGGTCCGCCGGATGAACGGCCTCAAGTCGATCTCAGGGCGCACGCCATGGTCCAACAAAACGCGGTTGGCATGGTGATAAGCCTCCTGCGCCCATTGGGCCACCTCGTTTTGGATCACCGTTTGCAGCGTCGCCCAATGCCCCAGACTCAAGCCGCCTAGCAGCCAGCCTTCGACCACGCTGCGTGCCAGCCATTGCGGGTTGAGCACATCGATCTGGCCCGCAGGCACATCAGCTTGCCCGCTGACCGACTGCAATCGCGCACTGAGGTCGGTGTACTCCTGACCCGTCAGATCAGAGACGGCCTGAGCCAGCCTGGATGAGATCAGGTCACGCTCCATGTCCAAGTCATCGACCAAACTCAGCGGGATGTCAACTTGCTGTGGCTCGGACACGTCTGAGCGCATGTTGACGGGCTGCCCCATGCGCAGATCGTGCAAGGCATGCTGTACGCGCTTTTCAATGTCAGCCTGCCAAGCGGGTATGGCGCGAGGCAAGTCGAGCACCAAATTCTGCCTGCGTGTGCGCAAACCTGGTTCAGCCGTCTGACTTGCCAGTACGCGGGCGCCTGCCAGACACGCTGGCACCATGCCCCCCGCGCCTTTTGCGAGGGACTCTAGGAAGCACACGCGGGCCGTCAAGGCCAACGCACGGTGTGAACCAAAGGTCATGGGGTGGCAGAAGTTCAACTGCCAACGACTCTACACCACGGCGCCGGAGTGTGGGTCGTTCGGATCGACGTCTTTTTTGCTGGTTTTCAACAGATCATCGCGCTTGACGCCCAACCACATGGCGATGGCCGCAGCCACGAAGACCGAAGAGTAAATACCGAACAAGATGCCAATGGTCAAGGCCAGTGCAAAGTAATGCAGCGTGGGGCCACCAAAGATCAACATGGCCAACACCATCATCTCGGTTGAACCGTGGGTGATGACGGTGCGGCTCATGGTGCTGGTGATGGCGTGGTCGATCACTTCAGATGTGCTGAGCTTGCGGAACTTGCGGAAGGTTTCGCGGATGCGGTCAAAAATCACGACCGATTCATTCACCGAATAGCCCAACACCGCCAACACCGCAGCCAGCACGGACAGCGAGAACTCCCACTGGAAGAAGGCGAAAAAGCCCAAGATGATGATCACGTCGTGCAAATTGGCGATGATCGCGGCGACCGCGAACTTCCACTCGAAGCGGAAAGCCAGATAAACCATGATGCCGATGACGGTGACCAACAAGGCCAGCGCCCCATCTTTCGCCAACTCTTCACCAACCTGCGGCCCAACGAACTCGCTGCGCTGCAGCATGACAGGCTGGACTGAGCCCGCCTGACAAACCTCGGAAGGGCCTTTGTCTAACGACTGTGAGCTCACTTGCCCACCTTCAGCCCGACACAAAGCACCAAATACTTGGCTAACCACTTCGGCTTGCTTGAGCTTGCCATTGATCGGCATGCGGATCAACACGTCGCGCGATGTGCCGTAGTTCTGCACTTGCACCTCGCCTAATTTCAAGGCGTCAACAGCTTGACGAACTTTGATCAGATCAGCGCTTTGAGCGTATTGCGTCTCGATCAACAAACCGCCAGTGAACTCAATGGACAAGTGCAGCGGGCGTGTGATGAGAAAGAAAACAGCGGCTGCGAAGGTCAAAAACGAAATGGCGTTAAAGACCAGCGCATGGCGCATGAAGGGGATGTCGCGCTTGAAGCGGAAGAATTCCATGATTGTGTGCTCCTCTTATCCTTCGGCTTTCCAGACCTGTCCAATGGACACGTTTTTGAGCTTTTTCTTGCCGCCATACCAAAGATTGACCAAACCACGCGAGAAGAACACGGCTGAAAACATCGACGTCAAGATGCCCAAGCAATGCACCACGGCAAAGCCCTTGACAGGGCCGGACCCAAAGGCCAGCAAGGCCATGCCGGCGATCAAGGTGGTGACGTTGGAGTCCAAAATCGTGGCCCACGCAGACTCGTAACCAACGGCAATGGCCGTTTGGGGTGCCGAGCCGTTGCGCAGCTCTTCACGCACTCGCTCATTGATCAACACATTGGAGTCAATGGCCATGCCCAGCGCCAACGCAATGGCGGCGATACCGGGCAGCGTCAATGTGGCCTGTAACATCGACAACAAGGCGACCAGAAGCAACAAATTGACCGCCAAGGCGACGGTGGAGAACACACCAAACAGCCTGTAGTACACGATCATGAACACAGCGACGGCCACAAAACCATAAATCAGGCTGTTAAAGCCCTGAGCGATGTTCTCCGCACCCAAGCTAGGGCCCACGGTGCGCTCTTCGATGATTTCCATAGGCGCAGCCAGTGAGCCAGCGCGCAGCAGCAAGGAGGTATCAGCGGCTTCCGCGCTGCTCATGTGCCCAGAAATCTGGACGCGCCCACCGCTGATTTCACCTCGGATCACAGGGGCGGTCACGACTTCGCCTTTGCCTTTTTCAAACAGCAAGATGGCCATGCGTTTGCCGACACTCTCGCGGGTCACGTCACGGAAGATACGGGCCCCGCGTGCATCCAGCGTCAGGTGCACCGCGGCTTCTTGGTTCTCGTCAAAGCCGGGTTGTGCGTCCGTCAGGTTGTCACCCGTCAGTACCACTTGACGCTTGACGATGATGGGCTGGCCATCGCGATCCAAGTAGCGCTCTGTGCCAAAAGGCACGATGCCCGCGCCGGTCAGCGCAGCTTGCGCCTCGGTGCTGTCGTCCACCATGCGCACCTCTAGGGTGGCTGTGCGGCCAATGATGTCCTTGGCCTTGGCCGTGTCTTGTACGCCAGGCAGTTGGACCACCACTCGGTCCAGCCCTTGTTGCTGGATCACGGGCTCGGACACGCCCAACTCATTGATGCGATTGTGCAAGGTGGTGATGTTTTGTTTGACAGCCTGCTCTTGGATGCTGCTGGCCGACTTAGGCGTCAGAGCACCGATCAGAGTCACGTCACCCGTGCTGGCGTCCGTCCCGTCTGTCCATACCAAGTCACCAACGCCATCTTGCAACACGGTACGCGCGGCCTTGCTGGTTGCGGCATCCCGAAAACGCACGGTGATGGTTTGATCATCTCTGCGCACACCACTGTGACGGATGTCCTTGTCGCGCAACAGCGTGCGGATATCGCCGCTGAGGCTTTCTGTTTTTTGGGTCAACGCGGCCTTCATGTCGACCTGCATCAAAAAGTGCACGCCCCCACGCAAGTCCAAGCCCAAGAACATGGGGTTGGCGTGCAGGCTACGCAGCCACTGCGGTGAACGGGCCACCAAATTGAGTGCCACGATGTAATGGGGGTCAGCAGGATCGGGGTTGAACGCCTGCGCAATCGTGTCTCGAGCCTTGAGTTGCGTGTCGGTATCCTTGAAACGGGCCCGCACGGAGTTGCCATCGAACTCAACGAAATCGGCCTTGATGCCGCCGCTCTTGAGCATGGCCTCTACCTTGGCCACCGCATCGGCATTGAGCTTGACCGTGGCTTTGCCACTGGAAATCTGCACAGCCGGTGCTTCACCAAAGAAGTTGGGCAGGGTGTAGATCAAGCCGACCACCAAGGCCACGCCAATGATCAGGTTCTTCCACCAAGAGTAGCGGTTCATGAGGTCCTCGACAACGCAATGGTGATGCCGGTCATCGGCATCACTCGGTTTTTACTTGTAAGAGCCCTTGGGCAGCACTTGCACAATGGCGACGCGCTGCAGTTGCAACTCGACGCCGTTGGCCACTTCCACGCTGACAAAGGTGTCGCCCAACTTGGTGACTTTGCCGATCACGCCACCTTGGGTCACCACTTCGTCGCCCTTGGCGAGCGCGTCCAGCATGGCCTTGGTTTCTTTTTGCCGCTTCATTTGCGGGCGGATCATGACAAAGTACAAGACCACAAACATGAGCACCAAAGGCAGCATGCTCATCAAACCACCGGCGGCGCCGGCAGCGGGTGCCGCAGTTTGGGCAAAAGCTTCAGATATAAACACGTGAGATTCCTTCAACGACCAAAACCGGTCGATTGTATGCGGCTGACGTGACCCTATTTAGCAGGGCTACAAAACGTACTTAACCAGCGGGTGGCTGGTCAAGCCACGGTAGATGTTGTCCAGCTGCTCGCGGCTGGTGACGGTGACCGTGACAGTCAGGCCGAGGTATTTGCCTGTGCTGCTGGGGCGCTGCACGATCAAAGTGGCATCGAACTCTGGCGCATGCACCACCACAATGGCCACCACCGCGTCGATGAAAGTCTCGTGGTGCAAACCCATCACCTTGATGGGGAAGTCACACGGGTATTCGATGAGCGACTGCTCTGGCGGGATCGTCGAGTTAACCGGGGTGTGATCAGACGTGGTCATCAAAACACCCTTTTACTTCACCGCAAGGCGGATGGCATCCCACATGCGCCCCAACCAACCGGCACTGGGCACCGCGTCAAGCGCCTGCAAGGGCAAAGTCTGCCAAGGCTGCGCGCCCACCGTCACCACCAGCGAGCCCACAGTCTGGCCCTGCGTCAACGGCGCGACCAGCGGATCGTTTCGTGTGATGTTGGTTTTAATGGCGCCGGCTTGCCCGCGCGCCACGACGACAACGACGGGGCTGGTGCGGCCCAAGCGCACGGTAGGCGACTGGCCTTTCCATACCTGAGCGGTTGTCATCGCTTGGTTGGCGTCAAAAATCTTGACGACATCAAAGGCGCTGTGGCCCCAGTTGAGCAATTTTTGGCTCTCGTTGGCGCGGGCTTCGGGTGAGGCCGTGCCGACCACCACACTCAACAAACGGCGGTCACCACCTTGCGTGGGCCTGCGGGACGTGGCAATCAAGCAGTAACCAGCCGCATCGGTGTAGCCGGTTTTCAAGCCGTCCACGGTTGGATCCCGGAACAACAGCAAGTTGCGGTTACCCTGCTTGATGCCGTTGAAGGTGAACTCCTTCATGGAGTAGTAGGGCAACGAGTTGGGGAAATCAGTGATCAGCTTGGTGGCAATGAACGAGAGTTCGCGTGCCGTGCTGACATGCCCTGCGGCGGTCAGGCCTTCTGGGTTGGCAAAGCGCGTGGTTTTGAGGCCAAACGCCTGCGCTTGGCGGTTCATCATTTCAACGAACACCTCTACGGTGCCGCCCACGCCCTCAGCCAGCGCCACAGTCGCGTCATTGCCGCTTTGAACGATCATGCCTTTGATCAGGTCGTCGACTTTGACCCGGCTGTTGATGTTGATGAACGAGCGTGAGGCGCCGGTCATGCCTGTGCGCCAAGCGCGCTCGGACACAGGTAAATCTTGGGTCAGGCTGAGTTTGCCACTTTGCAGGGCTTGGAACACCAAGTAGGCCGTCATCAGTTTGGTCAGCGACGCAGGCTCAACCGGCTGATCAGCGTTGCGTGCAGCCAAAGTCTGCTTGCTGCTGAGGTCTTGCAAGATGAAGGCGCGGGCGGCGACTTCAGGCGGCTGCGGCATGGCGGCCGACGGCTCAACGAACAGCGCCGAGGTGGTTTGAGTTTGCGCTTTGGCCACGTTCAGCCCGGACAAAGCCAAGCTACAAGCGGCCGCAGCCAAGACGGAAGCCGCAGTGCGGCGAGAAAGTAAATGAATCATGCGTGCAATATGGAAGGAGAAGTCAAGGAATGCAAGGCCTGCCAGCAGAAAAGGGCCGGCCTCGTCGAATCAGTTCAAACGGGCCGCCCGCAAATGGCGCAGCACAATCTCGCGCAGCGGGGCCAATTGGCCGTGATAAAAATGGCCAGCTCCGGGTACAACCGTCACAGGCAGGTGCTGAGGGCGAGCCCAATCCAAAATACTGGACAGGGGCACGACGTCGTCCTGCTCACCCTCAACCACCAAGGTATGGGCGGGCACGGTCGGCACATCAAAACGAGAGGTCGCCGGGCTGATGAGCACCAACTGGGATGGCACGGTGAGCGCGGACTGATCGGCTGCAGCCTGCACCAACTGAGCATGAGCCTGAGCCGCAATGAATCCCCCAAAGGAGAACCCAGCCAGCGCCACAGGCAATACGCGGACAGCCGGATCAGCGTGATGGTGCGCCAGCACGGCGAGCATGTCCGCCGTTTCACCCTGGCCCTCATCCCACGCTGACTCAGACCGCCCTACGCCGCGAAAGTTAAATCGCACCGCCCGCCACCCGGCCAGCACAAAGGCGCGGGCCAAGGTGTGAACCACCTTGTTGTCCATCGTGCCGCCCATCAAGGGGTGCGGGTGCGCGAGCACAGCCAAACCGATTGGCGCTGCGGCAGGTTCATCAACCACCACTTCGATCAACCCGGCTGGGCCAGCGATGGTTTGGGAATCAGGTCGTCCGAGCATGCGTTGCGTTCAGCGGCCCACGTCAGCGGGCAAGACCAAGCGGTCAACCACCTCGCCTTTGATCAGGTGGCGGTCAACGATTTCGTCGATGTCGGCATTGTCCACAAAGGTGTACCAAGTGCCCTCAGGGTAGACAACGGCCACCGGGCCCCCTGAGCAACGGTCTAGGCACCCTGCTTTGTTGACTCGCACTTGTCCAGCGCCATTGAGCCCTGCAGCCGATACGCGGGCTTTGCAGTGGTCAAACCCTGCTTTGGCACCGTGGTCGCCACAGGAGGACTCGCCGCTGATGCGCTGGTTGAGGCAAAAAAAGATGTGTCGCTGGTAATAACTCATGGGGGCATTTTAGGCGCTCAAGTCGCCGACTCGTGAAGGTGGGCGTCGCGGCCCAGCGCCCGACCGATCAGCCAAACCAGTGCAGCATAGGGCCACAAGATGCCCATCCAACGGGACAAACCGTGAAACCGAATGAAACGGCCATGCTCCCAAGCCTGCAAGGTCTGGGCGTAGTAGGGGTCTGCTGGGGCGAGGTGAATCAAAACCACAAGCAAGGACACCACCAACACACCGAGCACCGCACAGGTTGTGCGCGCACGCCCCACCAACAAAGCGCCCCCTAGCGCCCCAACGAGCAGCCCCACACTGGCTGGCAGCGTGACCCAGGTCAGTGCGTGAGTGGGGCCAAAGTTCAAGGCGGTTGCGAATGCGGTCACAGCCACCGACAGCATCACCATCGATGACATCAGGATCAGGCGCAGTGTTCTAGGGCGTGTGACGGCACAGGCCACACACATCGGCGCAAGTAAACCGGCTGCGGTGGTCAAGGCCTCCACCACGGGCAGCCAGTCCGATGCCACCACAGTCGCGTGGACGGAGGCCCACAAAGTCAAAGGATCGGCTGGTAGCACCCAAGGCTGAAACGGCGTGCCCGCCGTCAACTCCATCAACACAATGCGCACATGGGGCAGCAACTGCCCCTCACCCAAGGGCAAAGGCGGAGGGAACAGCAAACCCAAGGGCCAGAGCCACAACAAGGCCAAGCCATGCCCTGCTTGCGTGATGAACCACCGCGCCCGCAAGCGGTGCCACGCATCAACAATGCCCAAAGCATGGATGGTCACCGCGCCCAGCGCCCCCCAAGCGGTGCCCAGCGTGTTGAGCACCCAATCGGTGATGGACGGCACACGGAACGGCAGCATGAATTGCGTCAACTCAAGGCTGTAGGACATGGCCGAGCCAAACAATACAGTCAGTGATGCTGCTACAAATGGGCCTCGCCCGCTGCGCAAGTGCGCCACACAGAGGATCAAACCCAGCGGCAGGTAGCCCAAGATGTTGGCGACCAGGTCATTGACCCACTCGTGTGACAACTTGGGCAGCACCCAGGTGAAGACGTGTTCACCGGGCCATTGCCAACCAACCCACGGATGCAAGGTGGCGTAGGTGACGAGCGCAACAGCAACCCACGTCAAAGGCCAAGCTGAGCTTCTGTGCAGCGACATGAGGCCGGTCAGCCTAGTGTGGGCTTGAGCACCACCAGGCAAACAATGGCAGCAAACAGCAAGACGGATACTTCGTTGAAAACGCGAAACCAGCGGTGGCTGCGCCGGTTTTGGAGCCCTTCAAAGTCACGCAACAATTGACGACACACGTGGTGATATCCCACGGCACCAATGACCAGCAAGAGCTTCAAGTGCAGCCAGATTTGCCCCGGCCCCTTGCCTATCCCGAAATAGAGCCAAAGCAACAAACCAAAAAACAAGGCTGGCACCATCAAAAGGCTGCAAAACCGATACAGCTTGCGCGCCATCATCAACAGGCGTTCACGCTCAGCATGGCTACCAGCAGGGACAGTCGCCAAATTGACATACAAACGCGGCAAATAGAAGAGGCCCGCAAACCAGCTGGCCACGAAGATGATGTGCAGGGCTTTGACCCAGAGGTAGGCTTGACTCATAGGGCGATTATGAACAGCGGCCACGCCTGCACGCTCGGGCGGCGGTGTGTTGCACAAAAAAAAGAGCCCCGGCGCGAGCCGGGGCTGTCAAGCCTTAACGCTGTCATCACGATAAGGTACCTGCTCAGGGAGGAAAAGCAGGGAATGAAGCCTTGCGGCGTATCATTCAGGATCGATTATAGATGGGTTAGGGGCCCGCCCTCTGACGCCGTGTCCGAAAAAATGACACGAAGCCCCATTTTTTGCCGACTTTGCACTCCTTTACAGATTTTTAACGCTGACCACCTATGACGTTTCTTCAGCATTTCCCGCAACACCGCCCACGTCGTTTGCGCAAAGATGCGTTTTCACGACGCATGGTCAGCGAGCATTCACTCACATCGGCGGATTTGATTTACCCCGTCTTCATGCTGGATCAGGATGACGGGACGCAAGCGGTGCACTCGATGCCAGGTGTCGAGCGGCTAGGTCGAGGCCCCTTATTCGCCGCAGCAGAGCGTTGCATGGATTTGGGCGTGCCTGTACTGGCCTTGTTCCCGGTCATCGATGTCAGCCTCAAGACCCCGGACGGCCAAGAGGCCCTGAATCCAGAAGGCTTGGTGCCGCGTACGGTGCGTGAACTGAAAAAACGCTTCCCTGAACTGGGGGTGATGACCGATGTGGCGCTTGACCCGTTTACCACCCACGGTCAAGACGGCCTGATTGATGACTCCGGCTACATCCTCAATGACGAGACCGTGTCCATGCTGACGCGCCAAGCATTGGTACAAGCCGAGGCCGGGGTCGACATCGTGGCCCCCAGCGACATGATGGACGGGCGCATTGGCGCCATCCGCGCGGCCTTGGAGTCACAAGGTCTGATCCACACCCGCATCATGGCCTACAGCGCCAAGTACGCCAGCGCCTTTTATGGCCCGTTCCGCGATGCGGTGGGCTCTGCTGCGAACTTGGGCAAGAGCAATAAAAAGGCCTACCAAATGGACCCCGCCAACAGCGACGAGGCCCTGCGTGAAGTGGCCATGGACATCGCCGAGGGCGCCGACATGGTGATGGTCAAACCCGGCATGCCTTATCTGGACATCGTGCGCCGCGTGAAGGACACCTTCCGCGTGCCGACCTTCGCCTACCAAGTCAGTGGCGAGTACGCGATGATCAAGGCCGCCGCCCAAAACGGCTGGCTGGACCACGATGCCACCATGATGGAGGCGCTGCTGGCCTTCAAGCGCGCGGGCGCCGACGGTGTGTTGACCTACTTCGCCTTGGATGCCGCAGCCAAACTGCGCCAAGCTTGACGCCAAGCAAGGAGCCTGAGTGCGTTTTTTCCTGATCAACGACAGCTTCACCGAGTTACCAGAATGGCCATCGGCCTTGCCTGCGCATGGTTTTTTATGGGTCACGTCAAGCAGGCGGGTTTTCGAGGTTCAGCAAAGCGTCGTGCAGCGGCACCTGCAGCGCTTGGCTGGCGGCACCTTGGTGGACCTGCACCTGTCTGACTTGCTCAACCCGCAACTGCCCTCGCAGTACGACTACACGTCTTGGTATGACCTGATGGTGTTTCGCCGCTTGGCTGCCGGGCAAGGCACCCAAAGGCTGTTTATTGATGATGAGCGGGGGACGGCGTCCAGCGCGCGCCAAGCCATGGCCTTGATTGATACCAGCCCGGTCGGCTTTGCGATGTTTGACAAGGTGCTGCTGACGGTGCACCCGGCTGATTGCTCGGTGCGTGATTTTTTCGAGGCGCGTCTCAGCCAGATGGCTCCGGCACCAGCCAAAAGCAGCACAGAACATGACGCCGAAGGGGACGGCGACACCGCGCACATGTTCAAACATGAAGGCCGTGGCAGCACCACGCGCATGCCCACCAGCTCGGCCGACCTGATGCTGCGCATCGTCAACCACATGGTGGACAGCTACTTGGATCTGCGCCGACTTTTGACCAAACAGTTTGGCTACCTGCAACAAGAGTTGCTCAGCAACCGCAATCAGTTCACCAACTGGCAAGCGCTGCTGGATTCACGCAATACGCTGCACTTGCTGGAGGATGTCTGCGAAGACCAGCGCAGCGCCGTGCAAGAGTGGATTGACGCGTTGGAGGAGTGGCCGGTCCCAGCCGAGCCCGCCGAAGCACGAGAGCGCGAGTTGCTGCGTGTGCGCTCACGCGATGTGCAAGAGCACATTGAGCGGGTGCTGGGGCATGTGCGGCGGCTAGAGAACTCCGCCGAGAGCGCCGTGCAGATGCACTTTTCAGCGCAAGGCAGCCGCACCAACAGCATCATGCGCACCTTGACCGTGCTGACGGCCATCTTTTTGCCACTGAACCTGATCACCGGCATCTTCGGCATGAACTTTGATGCGCTGCCCCTGCTCCACTCACCAATCGGCGTGTGGCTCGCTTTTGGGCTGATGGGCTTGGTGGCCATCGGCTTACTCTGGTGGTTCAGGCGCCAGCGGTTCTTGGGCGATTAGGACGATGAGTCGACCGCTGGTTTGGCCAATATCTCGCGAGCCAAACACAGGTCATCCCATGCCAAGGCTTTGTCTACGGGCCTGCGCAGCAAATAGGCGGGGTGGTAGGTGACGACCACAGGTACGCCAGCCACGTGGTGCACCTGTCCACGCAGTTTGCCTATGGGCTCGGCTGACTTGAGCAAGGCCTGGACGGCAAAACGCCCCATCGCCACGATGACTTTGGGCTGCACCAAAGCAATTTGACGCATCAGATACGGTGTGCACTGGTCAACCTCCTGAGCCACCGGGTTGCGGCTGGCGGGCGGGCGGCACTTGAGCACGTTGGTGATGAAGACGCGGCGGCTGGGCTCGCCCTCAGTGCGCATCAAGCCCACGGCCTCCAGCATGCGGTCCAGCATCTGCCCGGCATGGTCTACAAAGGGCTCGCCTTGTGTGTCCTCCAGCTCGCCGGGCGCTTCACCGACAAACATCCAATCGGCCTGCTCGTGGCCCACGCCAAACACGGGCTGCGTGCGGCTGTGACACAGGCCGCAGGCTTGGCAGTTGGATACCGCTTGGCGCAAGGGTTGCCAAGCCATGGTGTCGATCCCATCGGGCAGCGGGTTCAGCACGGCTTCAGCCACGGCAGTGGGCGTGGCCGTTTTGCTGGTGGACGCTTTGGGGGCTTGTGCTGGCGCAGGGGCTGATACAGGTGCTGGCGGCACAACAGCATCCACAGTGTCCGCAGGATCAACAGGCGCAGCCTCAACCGGCCAAAAGGCGGGGATGCCGATTTCGCGCAGCATGGCGCGTTGGCGCTCAGTCCAGCGCACGGGGCACCTCAGTCGTCGCATTCAAATCGATGTCGCGCTTCATGACCAGCGCGTCTTCACGGCCATTGAGGGCGGCGTAATAGTTTTTGCGCACGCCGACCTCGGTGAAGCCTTCACGCACATAGCGTGCGCGGGCTGGGGCGTTGCTGGGGCGCACTTCCAGCCAAACCACGGCGGCTTGGCGTTGGCGGCAGCGGTCATACAAATCAGCAAGGATGGTTTGCGCCAAACCTGTGCCGTGATGCGAGGCGTCAACCGCGATGTTGAGCAGGTGGACCTCGTCTGGGCCGTCCATGGCCACGCACACGGCGATCACGCGGCCGGTCTCAGGCTCGGTGCGCACGCGCATCCAGTAACCCGCCCGAATCGACGAGCGGTAGTTGTCTTCGCTCCACGCGTGTAGCGGGAGCAGGCACGCAGCGTGCTCCATGGCCATGACGGCCGGGATGTCGGCCTCGGTCATGGCGCGGTCAACAAGAAGCATGTCCAGCATCGGCATGTCCACAATCATGCCTTAATGGCTTGGCGCTCAGCGGTGGTTTGGGCCACTTTGTCGCGCACATACCGTGGCAAGGCCAAGGCGGCATCCAGCGTGTCACCACGCAACCAAGCTTGGCGCGCCAAGGATGCCAGCGCCAAGCCGCGTGGTGCGGCGTGCGAGGCGGATGCGCCCATCTGCTGCGCACCCACGATGGCAGCCAGTACCTCAGGGTAGGCGTGCGCCGCATTACCGGCCCAGCGTAAACCAGCGGCCAGCACGCCATCGGGCGCCCAGCGCGTGGCCGGCTCACTCAAGGCCCACAGTTGCGCGGGCTGCACGCTTTGCCAAGCGCCGCCGTCCCACACAAAAGCGCCCACGTACAGCTCATTCATGCGGGCATCTTGCAAGACCCACAGTGTGTCGCCCGCAGACCACGCATGCGGGGCGGCCAAGCGGGCGTCTTCGGCCACGGCCATGAGGGTGTCGAGCGAGATCACGCGGCGATCCAAGCCCAGCGCCAGCCCCTGCGTGACCGAGCAGGCCGTGCGCAGCCCCGTGAAAGCGCCCGGGCCACTGCCAAACGCAATGGCATCCAAGTCGGCCCACACCAAACCGGCGCCGTGCAGCAAACCAGCCAAGGCGGGCAGCAGCGTGGCCGAGGCTTGGGCGCCACCTGCCAAATCGAGCACAGTAACGTCACCACAAGCAGCATCACCCACGGCATCACCCACGGCCAAAGCGGCGTGGATGCGGTCGGTGGCGGTATCCAAGACGAGTAAAACGGGTGCAGATAGGGGCATGGGCAGCAGTGTAGGGCTTCTATGATCGGTGCATGAACAGCCTGCGCCTTCTATACCGCCCCCGCCACGGTCTTTTTGCGGTGACCGCCCTGCTGGGGCTGTTGGCACCTGCGTGGGCCGCCCTGCCTGCGGCCTTGTCCAGCGCATTGCAAACCAGTGGGGTGCCGCCAGAGGCCGTGTCCTTCTTGGTTTTGCCTGCCGATGGTGGTGCCGCGCGGCTAGACCACGAGGGCAAAGTGATCCGGCAAGTGGCCTCGGTGATGAAACTGTTCACCACGGGCGCGGCCTTGAGCACGCTGGGGCCAGCTTACACCTGGCGCACCGACGTGGCTTTGGGCGGCACCTTGCGGCCCAACGGCACGCTGGATGGGCCGCTGCACATGCGCGGCAGTGGTGACCCCAGCTTGGTGATGGAGAAAGTCCAGTTGATGTTGTCGCGCTGGCGGGCGGGCGGGCTCAAAAAGATCCACGGCGACCTGCTGATTGACCGCAGCCTGTTTGACCTGGCCCCACATGACCCGGCTGCGTTTGATGGGCTGGTGCTCAAGCCCTATAACGCGGGCGCCGATGCGCTGTTGCTGAACTACCAAGCGGTCAGTTTGCGCTTTGCGCCCGATCAAGCCCGGCCCGGCCAAGTGCGCGTGAGCATGGAGCCCGAGCTAGACGGCGTACAGCTGGACAGCCGCCTGCGCGTGCAAGCATCTGGGCCTTGCCTCAATTGGCGAGAGAACCTGAACGTGGTGATTGAGCCCGTCGCGGGTGGGCACAAAGTGGACCGTCAGCGTTGGGCGATCAAGGTCAACGGGCCCTACCCCCGCGCTTGCGAAGACCGCGAGTGGCCGCTGCTTTGGCAAGGCGACGGCCCCGGCGACCACGCGGCGCGCTTGCTGAGCAGCGCTTGGCGCCAAAGTGGCGGCAAGCTGAGCGGGCACGTGCAGGCTGGCCATTGGCCGGATCAGGCCATGGTGTGGCAAAGCTGGGTGTCGCCCCCCTTGGGCGTGGTGGTGCGAGACATCAACAAGTTCAGCAACAACGTGATGGCGCGGCAGCTGTTTTTGACCTTGGCTGGCGCCCCCGCCACCTTGGCGCGCGCCCAACAGGTCGTGAC
This sequence comes from Aquabacterium sp., assembly GCA_030654395.1. Taxonomy (GTDB): domain Bacteria; phylum Pseudomonadota; class Gammaproteobacteria; order Burkholderiales; family Burkholderiaceae_C; genus Aquabacterium. The sequence goes on along the minus strand of JAURXM010000108.1, from coordinate 43,881 downwards.
CCAGCAGGTGCAGGCTGCGACGCTGGATGCGGCAGGCCATTCACCTTGTGGCGATGGGGCATTGGTGTTGGACAATGGATCAGGCCTGTCGCGCTTGGAGCGCAGCAGCGCGTGGTGCTTGGGCCGATGGCTTCAGGTGATGTGGGCCAGCCCGGTGATGCCGGACTTTGTGGCCTCACTGCCCGTGACAGGCGTGGATGGCACGGCACGCAAACTGAGCAGCGTGGCAGGCCGGGCGCACATCAAGACCGGGTCGATAGAGGGGGTGGTGGCGCTGGCCGGTGTGGTGGAGGGCGACTCAGGCCGCCGCTATGTGTTGGTGGGTACGGTGAACCACCCCCAAGCTGAAGCGGCCCGGCCCGCCTTGGAAGCACTGATTTTGTGGGCGCAGCGTGACCGCGGGCCTTGAGCGTCAGAACTGGTTGGCAGCTCGGGACAAGCCCGCAGACCCGATTTGCACATGGCCCAAGGTAGCGAAGTGCGTGCTGTCAGCCCACATATAGGTAGCCGCGCTGCCATTTGCAACAAAGTTGCTGGTCAAGTTAGTGCAGTATTGCAACTGCAAGTCTGGAGCGGTCTCAAACGTGCCGTCAGGGCGCATGGCTTTGGCTGGATCACACAAGGCCACGCCATCAACAACGCCCACTAGACCGCGGGTAACTTGCGATGCGTCGACGGTCGTGATGCTGCGCCCGGCGCCAGGCCACGTTCTACTGCCATTTCGTCCATAGGTGAGCCTATTATTAAAGGCTGTGGTCAGTGTAGTCAGCATCGTCGAGTTCTCACCCGTGGCCGCCCCCTTGGGTGACTTGCCCAAATCGGGCGTCAAGGCCAACACCACTTTGGATCCCGTGTTAATGATGTTGATGACCATGTTGGCCATGGCTTCTGCACGCGCTTCCAACTCAGCTATTGCTTGAGCTTCAGTGATCGTCCCAACCTTGGCAGCCTCGTATTGCTCCAAAATGTCGTTCTGGCCAGCCATGATGGTCACCAAGGTGCCATCACGCAAGTCAGCCTGTGCCACTTGCGCAGTCAGCCCGGCGACTTTGGCCCCGTACACGGCGTAGGTTACTGCGTTGCCATTAGCCTCCAGCGGGCAAGCCGTTTGGTAGCCTTTGCCAAAACCGTGCGCAATCACCTGCGTCCAGATGCTGTTGCTGGCGCAGCTATAAGCAAGTACCCACGTGCGCTTCGTGTCTGCTTGTGTCTGAGGGCTCGAAGGGTTCGACGGGATCGACAGGTATGTGCCATTGCCAATTTGCGTAAAGGTGACGAAATTCGGCTGTGTCACACCGTCAAAAGTAGCCCCCCCCGTCCCCAACCCTAACGAAGTCGTTGGCGTCGGCGGCGTAACACCCGGCAAATCCTTAGCGACGTACGAAATCAGGCCAGCTGCACTGTTGCTCGCACACGCTGCGCTATCGCCGATTTCAAGGCAATATTTAATCGGATTTGAAATCGAATTCAAAGAGACCAAATTATTGACGGTATAGACCAGCCCTTGAATGGTCGTACCACTGGCATTACCCGTGGTCATCGCGCTGTTTTCATCACCAAAAGACACGATCCGCTCAGGCATGTATTCTTTTTTGCGGTTGCCGCCGCCGCAACCCGAGACGATCAGCACCGAGCAGGCCAGGGCCACCAAACCGATTTGGCGCAGGCGCGGGGTCTTGGACTGGGGGTGTGCGGCAAAACGAAACATGGACTCTCCGGGGGCGGGCAAAATAATCAAAAAGGGCAAAAAAGGTCACCCAGCATAACGGGGCTGGCGGACGCGCCCGAGTCTGCCACGTAAAGATGACGATCAAGACGCTGCGGCACGGTTCAGGCGATCGCGCACGCCGTCCCACGCCGGGTCGTCTGGCGGGGTCTCCACCCAAATCAAGTCCACACCAGTGGCATCGAGCTCGCGCAGGTCGGCAAACAGGTCGTGCGCTGCCATGGCCGCGTCACCGGGCATCGACAAATGCACGATGGCTTTGTGCTTGGCGCGGTAGGCCCACAGGCTGCGTGAGTACACGGCCATGCGCGGGCCTTGGCTGGGGTCAAGCAAATAAGCGGCGGTCAGTTCGGGTTCGATCACGTCCAGGGCACTGGCGATTTGCGCGTCGCTCATCAAGCGCACTTTGGCGCGCGGGGCGTAGTGCGACAGCAAGGTGCCGGGCGCACGGGGCGCGCTGGGGTCGGGGGCCTCGGGGCGCGACCACAGCACGTCCACACCGGCAACGGCTTGGATCTCGACCAAGGTCAGCTTGCCGGGGCGCAACAAAACGGGCTGCGCTCGGGTGCAGTCGATGATGGTGGACTCGATACCGACCTCGCACGGGCCGCCTTGCAGCACCCAGACCACACCCAGTGAACTCAATGAACTCTGGGCATCCGGGCTGTCGCCCTGCCCCGCGAACTCGTCGATCACGTGCTCGGCGCGCGTGGGGCTGATGCGGCCAAAGCGGTTGGCGCTGGGCGCGGCCACGCCCAAGATGTTGTGCTTGGCGCAGGCTTCTAGCAGTTGGCGCGCCACGGGGTGATCCGGGCAGCGCAGCCCGATGGTGTCGTGCCCTCCGGCGGCGGCGGTGGCCATGTCCAGCTTGCGCGGCACGATCACGGTCAAGGGGCCCGGCCAAAAGGCGGCCGTCAGCCTTTGTGCCACGGGCGGGAAGGCGGACACAAAAGCCAGTGCTGCAGCCTGATTGGGCACGTGCACGATCAAGGGGTGGTCGGCGGGGCGGCCTTTGGCTGCAAAGATGCGCGCCACGGCGGCATCGTCATCGGCGCGGGCGCCCAAGCCGTAAACAGTCTCGGTCGGCAGTGCCAACAAACCGCCATCGGCCAAACGCTGCGCGGCACGCTCAATGGCGTCGGGCTGGGTGGCCGGGTCAAGCAGATGCGCGGCAGGGGTCGGGTGGGCGACCATGTCAGAACGGCTCGATGCCCAAAATGGCGGCGGCTTTCAAGGCCACGGCGTGTGCGGCTTGGGGGGTCTCGCCTGTCACCGTCAGGTGGCCCATCTTGCGGCCCACGCGGGCTTGCGTCTTGCCGTACAGGTGCAGATGGGTGCCGCTGAGCGCCAAAATGGCGGCCCAGTCGGGTTCTTGCTGCTGGGTAGCGCCCGCAGGCAACCACAAGTCACCCAACAAATTGAGCATGTAGCAAGGGCTGTGCAGCACGGGGTCAACCAAGGGCAGGCCGGTCATGGCGCGCACTTGCAGCTCAAACTGAGACACATCGCAGGCGTCAATGGTGTGGTGGCCTGAGTTGTGCGGGCGCGGGGCCATCTCGTTGGCGACGATGCTGCCATCTTGCAATACGAAAAACTCAATGCACAGCACACCGACGTAGTCCATGGACGAGGCAATGTTTTGCGCCCAAGCGTATGCCTGCTGCGACACCGCCTCACTCACGCTGGGGGCGGGCACGGTGGTGACGGCCAAGATGCCCTCGCGGTGCAGGTTTTGCTGCAGCGGGAAGTGCACCACTTGGCCATCACGGCCACGCGCCACGATGACGCTGACCTCGTAGGCCAAGGGCAGCATTTTCTCAAGTACGCAGCTGACGCGGCTTAACTCGTCCCAAGCGGCGATCAGCTCGCCCCGGGTCTTGACGCGGATCTGGCCCTTGCCGTCATAACCCATGCGCGTGGTTTTGAGGATGCCGGGCAGCAGGTCGTCGCTCACGGTGGCGAGTTGCGCAGGGGTCTCGATCAGGGCGTGCGGGGCACAGGCCACGGCGCAGGCCAAAAAATGGGCCTTTTCAAGGGCGCGGTCTTGGCAAATGGCGACGGCTGCACCAGCAGGCGCCACAGGGCGCGTTTGCGCCAAGGTGTTGAGCGCTTGGGCGGGGACGTTTTCAAATTCGGTGGTGATGGCGTCGGCGACTTGGGCCAACTCAGCCAAACCAGCCTCGTCCACATACCCGGTTTGAATCAGGTGGTGCGAGACCAAGCCGGCTGGGCTGCTGGGGTCGGCATCCAGCACGGCGGTGCTGTAGCCCATGGCCTGCGCCGCATGCACAAACATGCGCGCCAGTTGCCCGCCGCCCATCACGCCCAGCGTGGCGCCGGGCAAGATCACATCAGTCATGCCTTAGGCTCCATCGAGAGGTCGTTCGTCATGGCGCGCGCCACTTCGGTCTGGCGGGCACGGAAGGCATCGAGCTTGGCACGCAAAACGGGGTCACCGTGGGCCAGCATCGCCACGGCAAACAAGGCGGCGTTGCCTGCACCGGCTGTGCCAATGGCAAACGTGGCCACGGGGATGCCTTTGGGCATCTGCACGATCGAGTGCAGTGAATCCACGCCTTGCAGGTGGCGAGAGGGCACCGGTACGCCCAACACAGGCACCGTGGTTTTGGCCGCCAGCATGCCCGGCAAATGGGCTGCGCCACCGGCCCCGGCGATGATCGCCACCAAGCCGTGATCGGCTGCGGCCTCAGCGTAGCGGAACATGTCATCTGGCATGCGGTGGGCCGATACAACCCGTGCATCAAAAGGGATGCCGAACTCGGTCAGAATGTCGGCAGCATGTCGCATGACGTCCCAGTCACTGCTGGAGCCCATGACGACGCCCACTTTCACCCCCACGGCCAGAACGCTGCCGGTGCCGCTACCTAGGTTGTTCACGCCAGTCGTGTCAGTCACGGATCGGTCCTTGTATCGTAAAACCCTGAATTTTAGGCGCTGGCCCGCTCTTCGCGACACAACATGATTGACATCACCCTAGAAAACCTCCAAACCGACTTGATTGAAGCATCCAAGAGCCTGCCCGTCTTGGTCGATATCTGGGCCGAATGGTGCGGCCCCTGCAAGGCGCTGGGCCCTGTGCTGGAGCGCTTGGAGGTCGAATACGCAGGCCGTTTTACGCTGGCCAAACTCAATGCCGATGAGCAGCAAGAGCTCGCCGGGCAGCTCTCGCAGATGTTTGGCGTGCGCTCAATCCCGTTTTGCGTGATGTTCGTAGGCGGCCAGCCTGTGGACGGCTTTGTGGGCGCCCTGCCCCCTGAAGAGATCCGCACGTTCTTGGACAAGCATGTGCCCGCGGAAGGCGAAATCGCCGCCGCTGAAGAAACCGCCGAGGCCGAAGCCCTGATAGAAGAAGGCCAAATCGAATCGGCCGAAACCATGCTGCGCGATGCCTTGGACAAAGACCCGTCCCTTGACGAAGCACGCTATGACTTGATCAAACTGCTGCTGGCCGATGGCGATGTGGACGCGGCACACGATGCGTTTGCGCCTATCTCAGCACGTGCCACCGGTTTGCTGGCGGAGCCCCGTGTGACCGCCTTCAGCCGCTGTATCGCCGCCGTGGTGGCAGCGCGTCAAGGCCGCTCGCCACACGACTTGGATGCGGCCCTTCAAGCCAACAAACGCGACTTTGACGCCCGCTTTGAGCTGGCACAGGTGTTTTGGGCCGCTGGCCAGCCCACCAACGCCATGGATGAGCTGCTTGAAATCATCATGCGCGACAAGGCGTGGAATGGCGAGTTGGCGCGCAAAACCTATGTCGCCATCTTGGAGGTGATGACCAAGCCGCAGCCCAAACCTGTTGCCGCCAAAAACCCCGCCGCCGCCGACAAACCCAAGCTGGAGATCGCAGGCAAGGTGGCCGTGGCCGCAGGCGACCCGGTGATCGACCAATACCGCCGCAAGCTGAGCATGGCTTTGTTCTGACCCCAAGATAGCCGCATCATGTCCAAGATCACAACCGAGCTGGTCCACCTGCCCTCATCGGGCTTGCCCGGTGCGCCCGCGCCCTACCTGAGCTGCCGCGTGGCGGGCCCCAAGGGCGCGCCGCTGCTGTTGTTCTTGCACGGCTTCCCTGAGGCGGCATTTGTGTGGGACGCCTTGCTGGCCCACTTTGGCGATCGATACCGCTGCGTGGCGCCCAATCTGCGTGGCTACCCCGGATCGTACTCACCCAGCGAGGTCAAAGCCTACCGCGCCAACGTGGTGCTGGGGGATCTCATCGGATTGATCCAACAACAAGCGGCTATACCGGACACCCCTGCCGCAGCCGTGATCGCCCACGACTGGGGCGGCGCGCTGGCTTGGGGCTTGGCGGCCGTGGCGCCGCACAGCATGCAGCGCTTGGTGATCCTCAACGCGCCGCACCCGGGTTTATTTTTAGCCGCCTTGCGCGATGACCCGGCCCAACAAGCAGCCAGCAGCTACATGAACGGCCTGCGCCAGCCTGATATCGAGGGCGATTTGGCCGCCGATGACTTTGCGCGCATGTGGCCCTTTTTTGAACGCTTTGGGGGTGCCACTTGGCTGACACCAGCGCTGCGCGCGCAGTACCGCGAGGCTTGGTCGCATGGCTTGACTGGGCCCTTGAACTACTACCGTGCATCGCCCCTGCACCCACCGACATCCCCCACGGACAGCATCCACACACTGCAACTGCCCGATGCCTTGCTGCATGTGAACGTGCCGACCAGCGTGGTGTGGGGTGAGGCCGATACCGCCCTGCCGCCCAGCTTGTTAGACGGCTTGGCCGCGTATGTGCCTGATCTGCACATCACCCGACTGCCCCATGCCAGCCACTGGCTGCTGCACGAAGCCCCTGATGCCGTGACCCAAGCCATCGAAGCGGCCTTGGCGCGGCCTTTGACTGCTTTGATTGACGCGGCCACACTGTCAGCATCTTTGGCCTGCGCAGACCACGACTGGTTGGTGATCGACTGCCGCTTTAACTTGGGCGACACACAAGCCGGTGAAGCCGCCTATCAACAAGGCCACATCGCAGGCGCCCACTACGCCCACCTAGACCGCGATCTGTCAGGGGCCAAAACAGGCAGAAACGGGCGCCACCCCCTGCCAACGGAGGCAGACTTCAACCAAGCATGCCAACGCTGGGGCATCGCCCCAAGCACACGTGTGGTGGCCTACGACGACGCGGGCGGCATATTCGCGGCGCGCCTGTGGTGGCTGCTGCGCTGGTCCGGGCATGCACAGGTGCAGGTGCTCGATGGGGGCTGGCAAGCGTGGCAAGCCTTGAGCGGCCCGGTGGACACGGCCATACCCCTGCGAGCCGCCAGCGCATTCAAAGCAACAAGGCGCGCCGATTGGGTACGCGACGCAGACACGGTTGGCGCCCACTTGGGCCAGCCCGACAAACAAGTGCTGCTGGATGCCCGTGCGCCCGATCGCTTCAGGGGCGAGAACGAAACCATGGACCCCGTGGGTGGGCACATCCCCGGTGCGCACAACCGCTTCTTCCAGCTCAACTTGCAAGCGCCACAAGGGTGCTTTAAGCCGCCTGCGCAGTTGAAAGCCGAGTTCACCGCGCTGCTGGGCCAAGCCACGCTGGACGCGGGCACCTTGGTGCACCAATGCGGCTCTGGCGTCACGGCATGCCACAACCTGCTGGCGATGGCACACGCGGGCTTGCCCGCCGCGAGGCTGTATGCGGGCTCGTGGAGCGAATGGTGCAGCGACCCGGCTCGACCGGTTGAACGCTGAACGGTCGCCCCACCCCGATGAACGGTGGGGCGGTGATTTATCCCCGTGACAGGTGACGCACCTCAAACCGTCAAGCGGCGCTAAAGCGTCGGATTTGTCACGGTTATCCCGTCTTCCTGCCCGAGGTCGCACCCCGAAAATCGCCCATGCAAGGCCATCATGGTCTGACGCAAAGGGGTTTTGGGCATGACCACACACACAGCTATCAGGCCGCATGGCAGGCCACACCAAGGGGCCACGGGCTTCACCCTCATCGAGGTGATGATCGTGGTGGCCATCATCGCCATCTTGGCCTCGGTGGCCTTGCCCGCGTACAGCGACTACATCCGGCGCGGACAAATCCAAGAAGCCTTCACCAACTTGTCGAGCTACCGCATCCGGCTGGAGCAGTTCTACCAAGACAACCGCAACTTTGGGGATGCAACCACCTGCGGAGGTGCTGCGGCAGCGGCCCTGACAGCGAACGATCTCAGAGGTGAGGTGAGGTTCTTCACCTACAGCTGCACACCCACCAATGCTGGCCAGAACTACACAGTCACTGCCACCGGGAGCACGGGCATGGCCACCGGACACGTCTACACGGTCAACCAAAACGGGGACCGCACCACCACCCAATTCAAGGGCAGCACGCAAAGCCCTGCTGCCACGTGCTGGCTGTCCAGCACCACCAGCTGCTAATGACAACGAACAGGATGCACACCATCATGCGACAACGCGGATTCACCATCATCGAAATGGCCGTCACCCTCACGGTGCTGGCGTTTGTGCTTTTTGCCGCCGTGCCCAGCATTGGGACGTGGATGGACAACACCCGCATCCGCAATGCCGCTGACGCTTTGCAAAGCGGCATCCAAACGGCCCGCAGCGAGGCGGTGCGCCGCAATCAGACCATGTCGTTCTGGCTGGTCAGTGATACCAACGTACTCACCGATGACTGCACCTTGTCCAACACCAGTGGCTCATGGGTGGTCAGTGAATCCTCGCCCGAGGGCAACTGTGCGGATGCGCCATCCACGACCGTCGCCCCCATGATCGTCACAGGCCGCACTGTGGGTGAAGGCGGTGGGCACGTGGCCATTGCGGCAGTGAAAGCCGATGGCACCACCGCAGCAACCCAAATCACCTTCAATGGCTTTGGCCGCATTGCCAACACGGCCGATGCCATCAACCGGATCGACGTCGCCAGTGAGACCGATGGCAGCGAGGCCCGTGCCTTGCGCCTTGTGATCTCACCAGCAGGCTTGGTGCGCATGTGCGACCCCGCCGTCAGCAACAGCACCGACCCACGCAAGTGCACTTAAAGCGAGGCCCACCATGCTTGCCACACGACACCACCCCATGCCTACCAAGGCGCACCGAGCCAAGGGCGCTGCGCTGATTGAAGTGCTGTCCGCGATGCTGGTTTTCACACTGGGCATCTTGGCCTTGCTGGGCCTGCAAGCATCGTTGATGCGTGCGCAAAGCGACGCCAAAATCCGATCAGATGCGGCTTACTTAGCGAGCGAATTGGTCGGCAAGATGTGGTCTGACCTGACCAACATCACCGCCTACAACGGCGACGGCTGCGCCGCACAAGCACGCTGCAAAGAATGGCAAGACAAGGTCGCCACCAACTTGCCCAGTGGCACCGGTACAGTCACCATTGATGGCAACAACGACGTGGAGATCACGCTGACTTGGACCCCCCCTGGCGGCGACACACACACGTACGAGACCCACACATCGATCATCAAGGCGGGGAGCTGAGATGCGCAGTCCATCACGCCCAGCGCAAAACGGTTTCACCTTGATCGAGTTGATGGTCAGCATGGTGCTGGGCCTGCTGACGGTACTGGTGATCACGCAGGTGACCGTGCAAGCTGAGGGCCGCAAGCGCACCGTGTCCATGGGCAACGATGCCCAAGTCAATGGCTCGCTGTCACTGTTTACCTTGCAAAAGGACATCCAGATGGCGGGCTATGGTGCCACGGCTAGCCCGGATGCACTGGGCTGCCAGGTCAACCGAAAATACGACACAGGTGGTGCCACATCACAGTTCACGCTGGCGCCAGTCATGATCTCTAACGGCGCAAATGGCGCGCCCGACACAATCACCGTGTTGCAGGCCAGCACGCACAACATCTCGGTGCCCATTTTGGTCAAGGCCGATCACGCTCAAACCGGCACCTATTTCGTCGTGGACGGCGCCATGGGGGTGAGCACAGGCGACCTGATGATCGCGGCACCCAAAACGCAAACAGCAAGCACCCAATGCACCTTGCTCAGTGTGACAAGCAACAGCGCATCGGCCGACACGACACTGAGTTCGACGCGCATTCCGCACACCACGACCAGCAAATGGAATCAAAGCAGCATCTTCCCCACAGGCGGATACCTGCTCAACGACAGCTACTTGCTCAATATGGGGCAGCTTATTTTGCGCACCTATGCCATCAACAGCAGCAACAACCTGACAAGCACCGATGTATCGCCCGTGGACGGCAGCGCAGCCACACAAGAGCTGTACCCCCAAATCGTCAACCTACAGGCGTTCTATGGCAAAGACACCAATGCCGATGGCGTGATCGACACCTACGACAACACAAACCCCACCACCGCAGCAGGATGGCAGCAGGTGCTGACCATCCGCTTGGCGATCGTGGCACGCAGCGGCCAGTTTGAAAGAGACGTGGTCACCCCCACCATGCCTGCGTGGGACGTGGGCGCACAAGTCACGGTCAGTGGCACCACCACATCCACCTGCAATGGCAGCAGCAAATGCGTTGAGCTCAAGGTGGACAGCCTCACCGATTGGCAGCACTACCGCTACAAGGTCTACGAGACCGTCGTGCCCTTGCGTAACGTGCTGTGGAACTCTTGAGAGCGCCCCATGAAAGCGATCACCACCTCAAACCGCCTCATGCCACAAGGCACCCATCGCCAGCAAGACGGCATGGCCTTGCTGTTTGCCTTGCTGACCTTGGTCGCCATGATGCTGGCCACGCTGGCCTTGGTCAGGTCCGTGGACACCAGCACGATGCTGCTGGGCAACATCGGCTTCAAACAAGATGCCACAGCGGCCACAGATCAAGCGGCCAGATACGCTATAGCGTGGTTGAATAAAAACAAGGCTGTGCTGAATTCCAACAGCAAGGATGAACCGGGCTACTACGCCAGCACACAAGAATTTGCTGACGATGGCACCACGGCCAAACCCCCACTCGATGCCACAGGCAAGCAACTTGCCAACGCAGCCAACCCTGCCAACCGGCAACTGATTGACTGGGACAACAACGACTGCGAGGCCGTTGCCACAGGCATGCGCAACGGCTGCACCATCAAGCCCCGAAGCCTGGATGCCATCAATGGCAACGAGGCCCGCTACGTGATCTTCCGTTTGTGCAACAAGGCGGGCGACTACAGCAGCGACACAACCATCCAGTGCGCCACCCCGCTCAACGGCGCCACCGGCACGGCATCCGGACGTGGCGACCTGAGCTACGCCGAAAGCGACCGTTTTGACAGCCCCACTGGGCCGTACTACCGCATCGTGGTGCGCGTGCTCGGCGCACGCAACACCGTTGCTTTCACAGAAACGCTTGTGCATTTCTGATGAAGCTTGCCCTCACGTGCCGATAGGAAGTCCACATCATGCATACGACATCACACCCCATCGCCCTCACGCGCAAACTGCTGTGGCTGGCCATCGCCATGGTTTGTGGCGTGGTCTCGCCCAGCATCCTCGCGGCTGACACCGACATATCCAACCAGCCCTTGGCCACGCGCCCTGAAATCCAAGCCAAACCCAATTTGCTGTTCATCTTGGATAACTCTGGGTCGATGAACTGGAGCTACATGCCTGACGACTTGGGCAGGTCCTACAGCGCAACGGATGAACCATACGACACATGGTATGGCTACTGGTCCTACCAGTGCAATGGCGTAGCTTATGACCCCAGCACCGTCTACAGCCCGCCGATGAAATCCGATGGCAGTTCCTACGCCAATGCGTACTTCAGCGCAGCGCGGTCAGACGGTTACGACAGCAGCAGCGCTACCACCAATTTGGCCAACACCTATTACTACCGCTACAAAGGCACACAACCCCGCATGGGCTGGGTCTACACCAGCGGTGGTGCGGACAACAACACGTTTTATCAAGAGTGCACCAGCACCGTAGGAAGCGCCACATCGGTCTTCACCAAGGTGGTGATGACCAGCGCCTCAACGGACGCCCAAAATTACGCCAACTGGTATTCGTTTTACCGCAAGCGCTACACGATGATGCGCACCAACATGGGCCGCGCCATGAAGGACCTCGGTTCCAACTACCGGGTGGGCTTCACCACGATCGGTGATACCTCGGCAGTGGACGGCACCAACTTATTCCGTGACGTCAAGGATTTTGACGACACGCAAAGAGCCAATTTCTACAGCAGCTTGTACACCTCGCTGCCGGGTGGCAGCACGCCTTTGCGTACAGCGCTGTCCAAAGCAGGCCGGTACTTTGCCAAGAAGGTGACGGGGCAAACCTACGACCCAATGCAATACGCTTGCCAGCGCAACTACGCCTTGTTGTCCACAGACGGCTATTGGAACGGCAGCAAGGGTGTGCAGCTCAATGGCACCACCGAGATAGGCCAGCAAGACGGCACAGAAGACCGACCTATGCGGGATGAAACCCTGCTGCTCAGCACGGCGGTGACCACCTATACGGCACCGGCAACACGCAACAATGTGTCGAACACGCAAACCAGAACACGCGTTTGGACACGCAAAAGCAGCCCCACCTTGCCCAGGACGTACACCCAAACCCAAACACAACGATCCACCTGGAGCCAAACAGCAACGGCCAGCTACACCATGACCACGGTGACGACAGACGGCTCGCCAGCCGCCGCAGTCAGGAACCCATCTGGCACCGCTTACACCCTGTCTGCATGGAACAATGTACCGTCGTCACTCGTTAAGGAGACTACAGGCGATACAGGCGATGGCAACAGCACCCTCTACACCGCTGGCCCTTGGAGCAGCTTGACCCCCACCACGCCGACTTACACCGGCACCACCCCCATCATTGGCACCTACACCGCGGGCACCCCCGTGGTGACGCCATCCACCTCGGGCGGGACAGGCAACACTTTGGCTGACGTGGCCGAGTACTACTACAAGACCGACCTGCGCACCTCAGCGCTGGGCAATTGCAGCTCCAGCAGCTCAGGGACCGCACAAAACATCTGCCAAGACATTGTTAGCCCCACTGACGTTAAGCGCGACCCCCAAACGTGGCAGCACATGAACACCTACACCATCGGCTTGGGCCTGAGTGGCACGCTGCCCTACGATGATGATTACCTGCTGCAAACCACACCGGGCTCTGGCGCTTACTATGAGCTCACGCAAGGCACACGGAAGTGGCCCGCCCCCTACGGCACCGAAAGCAACAACAGCAGCGGCGGCAACGCCACCAACATCGATGACCTGTGGCACGCCGCTGTCAATGGCCGAGGCCGCTACTACTCGGCCCTGAGCTCATCCGGTTTGAGCACCGCCATCGCAGGTGTCGTGGCCTCTGTGGGTGAAACCCTCGGGGCATCATCGGCCGCATCGACCAGCTCGCTTGAACTGGTCATGGGCGACGACAACCAAGTCTACCGCGCCAGCTACACCACCAAGACGTGGTTTGGCGAGCTAGAAGCCTTCAGCATCGATGGCAAAACGGCGGTGATATCCCCCACCGCCACCTGGTCGGCCAAAGCCAAGCTGGATGCGGCCATCCCATCGGCCCGCAAAATTTACGTCAAGGGCACAAATGGGCTGACGCCGTTTTTGTATGACAACCTGAGCACCGCCCAAAAGGCCTACTTCAATAATTTCTGTACGCAGTCACAGATCAGTGACCAGTGCGCGGGCTTGTCCCTAGAGGCCAAAGCTATCGCCAACACAGGCGCCAACTTGATCAACTACTTGCGTGGCGACCGGACCTATGAGTCAGGGACCGCACTGTACCGCCCACGCTCGCACGTTTTAGGGGACATCATCAGCGGCTCGCCTGTGCATGTGAGCAAGCCACCCTTCAAATACGCTGACGCGGGTTATGCGGACTTCATCACCGCACAAGCGGGCCGCAAGGCGGTGGTCTACACCACAGCCAACGACGGCATGTTGCATGCGTTCTCAGCCAAGGGGTCAGACGGCGGCACCGAGTTGTGGGCCTATATACCGGGCCAGATCATGTCCAACCTGTATAAGCTGGCTGATACAGGGTACTCAAACAAACACCTGTACTTTGTCGATGGCGCGGCCGTGATGGGCGACATCAAAGTGGGTGACGTTTGGAAGACGATCTTGGTGGGCGGCTTCAACGGTGGGGGCAAAGGCTATTACGCCCTGGACATCACCGACCCTGTCAACCCCAAGGCCCTGTGGGAGTTCACCGATGCGAACATGGGCTTAAGCTACGGCAACCCCATCATCACCAAGGACAAGGATGGCACGTGGGTGGTGGTGTTTACCTCGGGCTACAACAATGGCACAGGCGATGGCAAGGGGCACTTGTATGTGCTGAACGCCAACACCGGCGCCACACTGAAGGACATCGTCACCACAGCGGGCAGCAAAACAACCCCCAGCGGCCTGTCCAAAATCAACGCGTGGGTGGTTGACCCCACCAACAACACCTCTCTGCGCTACTACGGCGGGGACTTGTTGGGCAATGTCTGGCGTTTTGATACAGACGACTTGGTGCTACCGCATCAATCTGCGATGTTGCTGGCCACGCTGCAAATCAGCGCGACGGCACCGCAACCGATCACCACCAAGCCGGTGACCGCAGAGATCTCAGGCAAGCCCGTGGTGATCGTGGCAACAGGCCGCTACTTAGGTGAGTCAGACATCACCGATGCTACCAAGCAGTCCATCTATGCCATCAAGGACCCCCTGACTGCAACGGGCTGGGGCGATCTGCGGGCGAACGCCACCGACTTCGTCACCCAGACGATCACGCTTGATGGCACCGAGTCAGCGGCCGTCACATCCACGGTATCAGACAACAAGGTGGACTGGTCCAGCAAAGCGGGCTGGCGCATCGACTTGCCTATCTCGCGTGAGCGCGTCTTCACCAACATGGGCTTGCAACTGAACACCTTGGCCATTGGCACCGCCATCCCCAGCGGAGACGCCTGTGCATCGAAAGGCAAGTCTTGGTTGTACTACTTGGGCATCAAAACGGGCACAGCGATATCAAAAGACGCACCCGGCAAGCTGTGGAGCCCGAACTCGATCATTGTGGGCATCGCGTGGATCAAGGACACGGACGGCAACATCCACAATGTGATCCAAAACAACAAGGGCGACATCCAGATCACCACGCCGCCGATTGGATCAGAAACTGGCAAGAGCGATGCGCACCGCACCTCGTGGCGCGAACTGACTGACTGACCACCAGACGGGCTCAACATCATGAAGCGCCCCTCTGCCATCGTGCTGTGTGCCAGCGTGTCGCTGGCCGCGCATGCGGTGCTGCTCAGCGCCATCACGCCCGCCGTGCGGCCTGCGGCTGTGGCCAGTTCACGCACGCAAATAGGCAGCTTGGGCGGGCAAGGTCGTGATCGCATCCACGTGAGGATGCTGGTCGCGCAGGCTGAGACACAACCCGAGCTACACGCCGAACCCCTTGCGGCACAGTCAGCCGAGGCCACCCCGACGCCAGAAACACAAGCAACACAAGAGACACCAGCGCCGCCAACGTCAGCCAACACAGCCCACCCCGCCCCCGGTGTGGACGACTACCTGCCGCGCCCGCTGCTGTCAGCGCCGCCCGTGGTGCGCACACCCGTGTTGATGGCCGCACCTCCCGGCGAGACCGAGATCGCCCGGCGTGTAGGCACCTTGTCCTTGTTCATTGACGAGCATGGGCAGGTTCACCACATCGTGGCCAATGAGCCTAGGTTGCCCATCGCCTTTGAACAAGCCGCGCGCGACGCGTTCATGGCGGCACACTTTTCCCCAGGTCAACTAGAGGGGCAGGCCGTCAAATCGCGCATCCGTGTCGAGGTGGTGTTTGACAACACCCCGATCACCGATTGAGCGCGTCCGCCAAAACTTCCAACCAGTGCTTGACTGGCGTGTTGGTGCCGGACTGGATGTGCACGATGCACCCAATGTTGGCGCTGGCAATCACATGCGGCGCGGTAGCATCCAAAGCCTTGACCTTGAGGTCACGCAGTTGCATCGACAACTCGGGTTGCAGCACGCTGTAAGCGCCGCCCGCACCGCAGCACTGGTGGCTGTCTTGCGCAGCCAGTTTGACTTCAAAGCCCAGCTCACGCAGACCGGTTTCAATCGGCCCGGCCTTGGCCGCGCTGCTGAGCTTTTGCGCGTGGCTCAGGCTGCATGGCGGGTGAAATGTCAGTGAGCCCAAGCCCGTTTTAGCACGCTTGGCCAACTTGCGTTGCAACACCGGCATCCACGAGGCCAGCAGTTCACCGGGGTCACGCGCCAAAGCGGCCACACGCTTTGCTTTAGCGGCATACGCGGGCTCATCGGCCAGCAACTTATCGTAATCCTTGACCCAAGCACCGCACCCGGACGCGTTGATCACAATGGCTTCAACAGGTGTCTGTGAGTCGATGTAAGGCCACCACGCATCGATGTTGCGCCGCGCACGCACCTTGGCGCCATCGACATCACCCATGTGCCCTTGCACCGCGCCACAACAGGTGCTGTTTGACGCGACCACCACACGGATGCCCACGGCGTCCAGCACGCGTGCCGTGGCCGCATCAATGTGGGGCCGCAAGCCCGGTTGCACACAACCTTTGAGCAGCAAGACGCGCCGTGTGTGCAGGCTTTTACGCGGATCAGGCCAAGCAGGCGCCGCCAAGGGTGGCCTAGCGGGGATACGCGCTTGCAAAGCCGCAGGCAAGATCGGGCGCACCGTCTGGCCCAGCTTCAAAGCGGGCGTGAACCAAGGGGACGGCATCAGTGTGCGCAAGCCCCAGCGCAACAGGCGCTCACGCCATGGACGCTGCACCAGCGCATCCACCACAGGTTGGCCAACAGCCAGCAGCTCATGGTATTGCACGCCAGATGGGCAGGTGCTCTCGCAATGGTTGCAGCCGATGCAGTGATCCAAGTGCGTCTGGGTGGTGCGTGTGGGCACTTGCCCCTCGAACACCTGCTTCATCAGGTAGATGCGGCCACGCGGCCCATCCAGCTCATTGCCGGTCAGCTTGTACGTTGGACACGTGGCGTTGCAAAAACCGCAGTGCACGCATTGCCGCAGCACCTCCTGCGCCTTGATGCCTTCAGGGGTCGATTGGTAAGCGGGGGCTAAATTGGTTTGCATGGTCAATCAGGGTGCAGAGCCATCGCTTGAATGGCGGGTGTCACGCGGCCACAGCCGGCCCGTGTCGAACACCCCATGGGGATCAAAAGATCGTTGCACTTGTTGGTGCAAGCGCATTTGCACTGGCGACCACGCATTGGGCGCCACCAAGGCCCCAACTTGTGCGGTCACAAAGGCTTGTGCGTGGCCACCTACTTTGGCAACCACCTCATGCACAGCAGCTGCGGGCGCGGGCGTGCACACCCATCGCAGGCCACCAAACCACTCGACCATTTGCTCGCCATGCAGGCCCAAAGGCGCGGTGGTGGGCGGCACCGAAATGCGCCACAAGCTCACGCCCTGCTGGCCCGCGCTGGCCACCGCTTGGCGGGCGCGTACAAAAAATTCATCCGCATGGTCACGCACGCCCAGCCAGAAGGCATCTGCGGCGGCGGGCTCCAGCACCTCGCCATGCTGTTCGCGATACAGGCTTTGCACTGCGCTGGCCACCGCCGCACGCGCACCACGCAGTCGCAACAGCAGCATCCCATCCCACCAAGCAGAGGCATCCAATGGCAAGGGCTTGGCTGCCCAGCGGTTGACCTGCGCCAAAGCTTGCGCCTCGTTGAGCTCAAAGCGCATGGTGGCCGACACAACTGGCTCAGGCATCACCTTCAGGGTCACATCCAAAATCACGCCCAGCGTGCCCATGGACCCCGCCAGCAAACGCGACAAATCAAAACCCGCGACGTTTTTCATGACCGAGCCACCAAAGCGCAAAGCCTCACCACGCCCGGTCAACACCTGGCTGCCCAACACGTGGTCGCGCACCGCACCACGCGTCACGCGCCCCGGCCCACTGATGCCGCTGGCCACCACACCACCCACGGTCGGGCCATCGCTCTGTGTGCCAGCGAAGGCATAACGCGGGGGCTCGAATGCCAGGTACTGGCCACGCTCAGCCAAGGCGGCCTCGACCTCAGACAGCGGGGTGCCGCCTCTGGCGCGGATGACCAACTCGCTGGGCTCGTAGACCTCGATGCCACGCCACGCACGGGTGTCGAGCAAGGCGCCACGCGAGGCATCACCAAGGTGATCCTTGCTGCCACCGCCGCGCACGCGCAGGCAAGCGCCGCGCGAGGCGGCATCGTGTATCTGCTCTGCCCACTGTGGCAAAGAGCCCGATTCAAAAAGGGGGGCGGCTTGCATATCCGCATCGTGTTCGGCCATGATGTGGCGAGCATAAAGCAACAAACCAGCCGCACTCATCTGCCAAGCAATCTGCAACCCAATCTGACTCGCACACCGTTGCCCATCCGCCCATGAAAGTCGCCGCACTGCAAATGGTGTCCACCCCACGTGTGGACGACAACCTGGCCCACGCGGGCCAACTGATCGCCCAAGCCGCCCAAGCAGGCGCCGAACTGGTCGCCCTGCCTGAGTACTTTTGCCTGATGGGCCTGAGCGACAAGGACAAACTGGCCATCGCCGAGCCCATCGCCCCACCCATGGCCGATACGCAACTGCCCTGCCCCGCAACCGCCCCCATGCAGCACATGCTGGCCGCCGCAGCCCAAACAAACGGCGTGTGGTTGATTGGCGGCACCTTGCCCATCGTCAGCACCAAGGCTGACCGCGTATCCAACACCGTGCTGGTCTACAACCCACAAGGTCAGCTTGCTGCCCGCTACGACAAAATCCACCTGTTTTGTTTCGACGATGGCCAGCGGCGTTACGACGAAGCCGCCACCCTGACCCCCGGCCAGCAAGCCGTGTCCTTTGTCATGACGGACAAACGAGGCCTAGGCTGGCACATCGGCCTGAGCGTTTGCTATGACCTGCGCTTCCCCGAGCTGTTTCGGCAACTGGGGCAGACCCAGCCTTTGGATTTGATCGTGCTCCCCGCCGCCTTCACGGACACCACGGGCAAAGCCCACTGGGAGCTGCTGCTGCGCGCCCGCGCCGTTGAAAACCTGTGCCACGTGCTGGCCCCGGCCCAAGGCGGTCTGCATGAAAACGGCCGCCGCACGTTTGGCCATTCGATGGCCATTGGGCCCTGGGGCGACGTGCTGGCCGTGCAAGCAGAAGGCCCTGGCGTGGTACTGGCTGATCTGGACCGGGCGCACCAAACCAAGGTGCGTGCCCAGCTGCCCGCACTCAGCCACCGGGTTTTGTGAAGTAGCGGTAAATCGGTCACCTAATCTGAAAAGCGCCGACCAAGCCTAGCGCCCAAAATGAGGGATCAACGCCAAGAGAGATCATGAGCGAGCCAAATCACAACCCTGACAAGCGCACCATCCTCATTGTGGACGACAGCCCCGAGCTGCTGTCCTATCTTGGTGAGATCCTGAGCGATGACTACAACACGCAAGTCGCCTCCTGCGGTGCCTTGGCGCTAGAGCTGGTTGAGCGCGCCCCACCTGACCTGATCTTGCTCGATGTCGTGATGCCGGACATGGATGGCTACGAAACGTGCCGAAAACTGCGTGACTCGGCCGCGGGGGCAACCCCTGTGATATTTCTGTCGGCGCTGACCTCGCTTGATGAGCGCGTGCAAGGCTATGTGGCCGGTGGCGACGACTACATCTGCAAGCCGGTTGAATTGCCGGAGCTGATGGTCAAAATCCAAAAGCAATTGGCTGTCGTAGCCAAACGACGCGACCTCGGCCAGCAGCTCGATGAGGCCGTGGGCATGGTGCTCAGCAGTGCCGACATGGCCGGCGAAATCGGCGTCGTCCTGGAGTTCCAGAGGCAACTCAGCACCTGCAACGATTACACCCGTTTATCCATCAACATATTTGATGCGCTAGAGCGTTACGGCTTAGACGGTTGCCTGCGGATTCAAGGCCGCATGGGCGTGTCATCGCGCAACAACAAGGGTGATTGCAGCACCCTTGAGTCCTCCATTTTGGACCACTTGGCCACCCAATCACCCGACCCACGAATCCAACCTTTTGGCCAACACACCAGCTTCAACTTTGGCAGCATCTTGTTGTTTATCCGAGATCTGCCGATGTACCGCCCACCCGACATGGACTCTGAGCGCGCCGACCGCTGCGGCCGCCACATTGACAATGTGGCGCTGCTGCTTGAGGGCGCCTGCACACGCGTCATTACCTTGGACAATGAAGAAGCCCGCATTGACCTGAACATCACCGTCACCAACATGATGAGCATGACCAAGGTGGCCTTGGCAGACATCTCAGCGCGCAACCAAGCGCAGTCGGGTGAAGTGCTCCAACTGTTTGAGAACCTCGCGTCCGATGTCGAAAGCAGCTTCATGAGCCTGGGTTTATTGCCAAGGCAAGAGGAGCTGTTGCGGGACTTGGTCCAGTCCTACATGGTCGAAGTCATGAAGACACTGGCCAAGAGCAAGGCAACCGAGGCGGCTCTGGGCGCTGTGATCGCCCAGCTTTGTTAAGCACTAAAAGCGGCGCGTCACATACGTGGCCAGCGTGGCGCTGCGACCGGGCGCAGGCTCAAAATACCGCCGGTTGCCCTCATTGACGATGACCGAGCCGACCGTGTGCACATTGGCCACATTGTCGATGCGCGCCAAGGCGTCCACCCGCCAATTACCATAGGCTTGACGCCACCCAGCACGCATGGCCCACAACTGGTAGCTTGGCGCAAACTCATCATTGACATCATTGGCCCAGATGCGGCCACTGTGTCGCCACTCCAAGCCAGCGTGCCAACCCTGAGGGGCTGGGCGCCAAACCAATTCAGCAAAGGCTGTGCGGCGCGCCACACCCGGCAAGGCACTGCCCGGCGTCACCGTGACCGTGGTGCCAGTAGAGGTGCTGCTGAAGGCGTCGGCGTACTCTGCGTGCGTCCACGTGGCGTTGGCATAAGCCGACCACGCTGTGGCGATCCGCCATTGACCTGCAGCCTCCACCCCCTTGCGGTTCGTGTGGCCCACGTTCTGAAAGGTTGAGCGCCCACCCGAGTTCACCCGCACGGCGATCTCATCGTCCGTCTCCACGCGGTACACGGCGAGCGTGCCTTGCAGCGCCGTGCCCATGCCCGCCTTGGCGCCCACTTCCACGTGATGCCCCCGCGAAGCTTTCAAGCCTGTGTTCCAACCCGTCGTCGAGCCCGAATTGCTGCTGTAGGAGACCTCGTTGAGCGTGGGCGTCTCGAAGCTGTCTCCGGCCGTGGCATACACATGCAGCACAGGCGCTGCGCGCCACATCACGCTGGCCGTGGGTGTGGTGGCATCAAAAGCCATCTGCCCGCTGTCAGCGCCATTGCCCGTTACAACGTAGTGGTCGTGCGATTTGAACTGCACGTTGCTGTGGCGCACGCCCAGACTGGTCAGCCACTGCGGGCTCAGCCTCCACTGACCCAGCACGTACTGGTCATTGTTGTAGGCGAGGTTGTCTTCGTTGCGGCGCAGCACGCCTTGCACGCCCAATTGGCCCGTCGCCGCATCGAAATTCTGAAAGCCCTGGCGGTGCTCGGCCATGCGGTCTAGGCTCACCCCGCCTGTCAGCGTCAATGGGCGAGCCAACAACTCAGTCTGCGCTGTGTAGCGTGCATCCAAGCCACTGAAACGGCGCGCCAAGTCGATCACGCCACCGGGATGCGCGGCACCGCCATTGGCGCCGGCCGTTTGCGTTGCACGCGGGATGCTCTGGTATTGCACGGCTTGGCGGGTTCCGCCATAAGCCATCACGCGCAGGGTGTCACTGCCAAACTGTCGCTCATACACACCGCCCAGTTGTGTGTTGTAGATGGCCTTGCGCGTATCGTATTGCGGCGCAGCAGGGTCGACCGCACGCGGGTCGAGCGCCAATTGCGCCGCGTTGAGGCCCAGCGGATCCTGCACAGCGGGCATGGCCATGTGGCTGCCCACCACGGTCAAGGTCGACTCGCGGCCCAGTGCCCATTTCAGTCGGGTGTGCAATTGATAGCGATCAGCCTGACTGTGGTCGCGGTAGCCATCTGTGTGCGCTTGACTGGCGTCCACCACGTAGTTCAAGTCGCCCCGCTGCCCAGCCGCCTTCACGGATGCCTTGGCGAAGCCATCGCGGCTCAAAGCGTAGCCCGCACTGACCTCAGGCTCAGGTGGGCCATCCTCCGTGAAGAGTTGGATCACGCCACCCGATGCATTGCCATACAAGGCCGAAGCCGGCCCACGCAACACCTCAATGCGCTGAGCCGAACTCAGATCAAACGATGAACTCTGGCCCTGACCATCGGGCATGGTCAAGGGGATGCCGTCTTCATACAAGCGCACACCGCGCACACCAAAGGTGGCTCGGGCACCAAAGCCTCGGCTGGTGATTTGCAAGTCCTGCGCCAAGTTTTGGCGGTTGAGCACGCTGATGCCCGGCACCCGCACGAGCGACTCAGACAAGTTCAGCAGCGGACCGGCCTCGCGCACTTGCCGCCCACCGATCACATCCATCGAGGCAGGCACATCGGCCATGACTTGAGAGATGCGAGTGGCCGTGACGGCCATCTCAGGCAAAGAGGCTTCTTGCGCCGCCACTGCGGTGGCCGTCAGTGCAAAAACGACGCCCCACCCTGTGAAACGGCGCGACCCAATCACCATGACCTGCGTGTCAAGTCAAACCGACCTGTCGCCGTCAACACGGAGCCCGCGCCTTGCAAGTCCATCCCTTTGATCAACTCAGCCCACGGCTCTTGCGCGCCACAGGAGACGGTAGTGACCCCGTTTCTTTGCTCGCGTGTATTGCTCTGGCGAGTCTTGGTCTCCATGATGTTGACCAAGCCATCCCTGATGACATAGAACGGCGCATCTTCTGAGGACAAGTATGGAACGGGTCGGTTTTCAGGTGACCACCTCAAGCCAAACTGATCTACCCCTTGCTTCTTCACGACCGCATTCGCCGAGGTCAAGCTGATTTGCGCATCGATCTCGCCCTTGTACTTCGGGTAACCCATCATCAAACCGCCGTCGAGCGCGCTGTCACTGGTCACAGGCATTGTGAGTGGGTACCAGCCGCCACTTTTCACGTCAGTCCGCCGGTCGCCCTTGAACGACGCCCGAATACAGACGGCTGCCTCAAATGCCGCCGGCCCCGGCACGGGGAACGCGCCCGTGAGTTCAATCGCATAGATATAGATTAAAGGAACGGTCGGCATATCGAGCTGCTTGGGCAGCATCGACTTATACAAAGCCAAGCGCTCAGGCGGCACAGGCAATACAAGCGACACCTGTTTGTAGCCCGTGCAGCCATAAGGCACGCCCAGCATCGTTTGGTTGTAGACCGCGCGAACAAGCCATGAGGGCAAGGTGGTGGCTTGCGCAGCTGGCGCCGCCACCGCAGCACCCGCACCAACACCCAAAAGTGATAACTGCTTACCAAAATCTCTTCTGTTCATAAGGTTCACCTGATGCAGCTGATTAGCTGAGTAGACGTGTAAACGAGGACGCGAGGCTTCGCACTGCTTTTGGCCATTGTGCAGACCACCCATCACTCGTCACAGAGGCAAAGCCGACAACACGATGTTTTTCACGACAAAGGCCGCTAGTGCATTCCCTAGATAGGGAATGCCTGACCTCTCCTTGTCGCCCAAACCATCAGCGCGTCGCAAACACCAACACACAAACGCTGTCTGCAGCCATAGAGTCGCAAGCATCACACAAAGGTCCACACATGAAACGACTCACATCATCTCTGCTGGCTGCCCTGGCGCTCGTCTCAGGTGCGGCGCAAGCGACCACTGCCTGCGCCGACAAGATCGACACCAGCTCCCCCATCCTCTCCAATGGATTTGGTTTTAACGGGTCCAACACCCGCAACCAAACCTCTGAGATCAACGCCAACAATGTGGCCACCTTGACGGTCGCCTACACCCAAGTGGCATCAGATGCGAAGGAGAAAAGGGGGGCGCCTGCGGTCACCCAGCAGACCGTCTATTTCTCAGAAGGCCGCGACATCGTGGCAGCCAACCGCGCCACCGGGTGCGAGTACTGGCGCTTCACAGGGCTCGACCTGCGCAACCCATTTGTTGGCGGGGGCACCAACCCGATCCGCTCGTCCATCTATTACCTGCCAGCCACAACAACGCAACCCGCGATGGTGTACGGCGGGGACCAGTTTGCGCATGTCTATGCGCTCAATGCGGCCACAGGCAAACAGGTGTGGGAGCGCTTCATGGGCACCGACCCCGTGCACCACGGCATCAGTGGATCGCCGCAGATTCACAATGGCACCCTGTTTATGCCCATCTCAACCAACGAGGTCTTCTTGACCACGCTGGAATTCTGGAAACCCTGCTGCTCAAGCCATGGGATGCTGCAAGCTGTGGATGCGTACACGGGCAAGATCAAATGGACTTACCACACAACACCCCCCGCCAGGTTCAATTTTTGGACATGGTTCAAAGGCCCTAATGGGGTCAGCCTATGGGGCACGCCCATGATCGATGCGGCCAACAATGCCGTGGTGGTTGGCTCCGGACAGAACTTCTCGCACCCGACAACAAACAACTCTGACGCCCTCATTTCACTCGATCTCGATACGGGCAAGGTCAAGTGGATATTCCAGACGACCAAAAACGACGCATGGAATGCCTCATGCCAAGCACCCAAAGGGTTGAATTTCCATTGCTCTTTGCCCGAGGGCAAGGATCATGACATCGGCGCGCCCCCGATCTTAGTCAATCTGCCCAATGGAGAAAAAGCCATCCTAGCCGGCGCCAAGAACGGCGCTGTGTACTCGGTCAACCCTGCAACGGGTGCACTCAACTGGGTTCGTCGATTGGGGGTCGGCGGCTCACTGGGTGGCATCCACTGGGGCATGGCCGTTGACTCCAAAAATGTGTATGCAGCCGTCACCGATCTCTTCGTCAACAAGCTGACACGAATCACAGGGCCAGGGGGCATCGATGGGGCAACGAGCGAGGCCATGAAGCCTGTGGACAACGCACACCCTGGCATTTACGCGCTCGATTTGATGAGTGGCGACCTCGTCTGGGAAAAGCACATCCAGCACCAGTACAAGGGCGAGACCTACAACAGCCTGTTCTCGTCTGCACTGAGCGTGACCAATGACGTGCTGCTGGCCGCCAACCTCAACGGCGTACTCAAGGCCTTGCGGACCAGCGATGGACAAGAACTCTGGTCGTTCGATACCGCGATCAAGGTGACGGACGCCAACGGCGTGGTGGGCAATGGCGGCACGGTTGACTCCGTTGGCCCCGTACCTGCGGGCAAGGATGTCTACCTTAACTCGGGCTACAGCACCTTTGGCGGCACCAACCCTTGGCAAGCTGGCCCAGGCAATGCCCTTTTTGTGTTCCGCCTGCCCTGATCGGGCTATTCGCACCAACCGCGAGGATTCACCATGAACAAATACCGGCATGGCTGACGCGGACCATGTTGGTCAGCGGCCTCAGACATGCCGATCTATTTGCTCGACAAGAACGGCTGAGTGAACATCGACGCGCAAGACCCGTGGGTCAACCTGCTTGGAGGCCCCGATGTCCAAGGCCCAGGCACAGTGACGATGGAAAAGGGCACGTTTGACATGGTGCGTCGCTCACGGTAAGCGCACGCCGCCTACTCAGATCAGCCCGGCCCTCGGTTGAATAAATCCAAGGCATGGCTTTGCGCCCCATCGCGGAAATGCTTGCGGTCAAACAGCTTGAGTTGAGCTTCCATTGGCAAGTCGGTGATGCACAGCACGTTGCGGCGAATCAGCGCATCAATCAGGTCTTCCAGCACCCGCACCAACCCGGCATCCATGTGCGCAAATTGCTGCTGGTCTTCGTCCAAGCCCATGAAAACACGCACTTCAGGGTTGTCCGCATGCAGCGTTTGGGCGCCCACAACCGGCTCACGGTGCAAGCTGCTGATCTGACCGGCGGCGTCGCGCAAAACGTAGAACATGGTGACCTCGATACGAAGCTATGGGCTGATATCGGGGATATCGGCCGCTCCAGCTTGTTTCTTTAGTCACGCCCATGGTGGCCGCCGGTGGCCAAGTGGCTCAAGATGCGTTTTTCATGAGGGGACACGCCCGCAAACTCAATCAATCGCTCGCGATCGAGTATCTCGATGCGCCCATAGGCCACACGTATGACATTTTGATCCTGCAATGACTGCAAGACTTGGTTGGTGGTCTGACGCGACAGCGACAACATCAGCCCCAACTGGGTTTGGCTAATGGGCACCACACAGACCCCATTTTTAGGCAACAAGGACGCCGTCTGAACCAGCCACACCAAGCGACGCGCCAAACGTGCCTCAGCGGGTAACAAGGCCATGTCCTCCATGCTGATGAAGGTCAGTCTCAGGCGCAAGGCCATCAACACACCCAACTCACGCCAGTACTGAGGCGTGATATCCAGCAAAGCCAATAGCTCTTTTTGGGGGATGTGCAGCACCCTGACTTCGCCATTGGCCATGACGTTGTGTGTGCGGGGCAAACGGTCAAACAAAGCGATCTCGCCGAACCAACTGGGCGCATCGACCAAAGACAAAATCGCTTCCTTGCCCGCCTCGGTCAAACCCGATACACGCAAGGAGCCAGACAAAATAGCGTACAGACCATCTGGTGGGTCTCCCCTGAAAAACAGATGCTCTCCGTTTTGCAAGCGCCGAGGTGTTGCCAAGTTCAGCAGCGCATCCTCGAAGTCTTTTTGTACGCTGCCAAACCACGGATCCACCCGCAGCAAGGCCAGCACATCAGGGGTGATCCATTCACGCATGAATCAGGCGATCAACGCAGGCCAGCGAGGTAGTCGGACAAGGCTTCGATTTCCTTGTCGCTCAGGTTGGCTGCAATGGCTGTCATCTGCGCACTGTTGGTGCGATCGCCTTGGCGGAAGGCCGTCAACTGGGCTTTGATGTAGTCAGCATGCTGGCCAGCCAATCGTGGGTATTGCGCAGGGATGCCGACGCCGTTAGGGCTATGGCAGCCAGCACAAGCCGCGACACTTTTCTTGGCAATGCCACCACGGTAGATGCGCTCACCCGAGGCCACCAGCTCAGGGTTCTTGCTGACGCCATCTTTGGCTTTTTTACCAGCGTAGAACGCAGCGATGTTGCGCATGTCATCGGCAGACAACACGCCGGCCATGCCGCCCATGATGCTGTTTTTACGCTTGCCTTCTTTGAATTCGGTCAACTGCTTGACCAAATACTCAGGGTGCTGCCCTTGCAAGATGGGGTAGGCGGGCAGGCCGCGTGACCCATCGGCCGAGTGACATGCGGCGCACACGGTGGCGGCCTTGGCCTCACCTGCGGCCAAATCAGGTTTGGTGGATTTGCCTTCCGAGCCGTGGGCCAAGCCACTGGACAGGGACAAGGCAACTGTGACGAGGGCAATCAGATTCGTGAAGCGCTTCATGGCATGGGGCCTGTGACTTGGCGTTGATTTGGCGGTTAAAGGCTGCCCAACGGGGTTTTAGACCAAGTCGATTAGGCAGATAAACAGGAAGATTTTACAATGTCCTATGACCCGTACAACACCACCTCGCCCAAACGCCCCCAAGAAGCCCGAAAAACGGAGTGAAAGAAAGCCTCAAATTGAGGTGGCCGCTCCCATCATCGACCCCGCCAAGGAAGCCATGGCTTGGGCGCACACCGCCCGTTTTTTCATCACGGCCGCCCAATTGCACCAAGTCCCCGTGAGCGAGTTGCCGGAAGTCGCCTTCGTTGGCAGGTCCAATGCGGGGAAATCCACCGCCATCAACACGCTGGCGCAGCAACGGCAACTGGCCTATGCGTCCAAGACACCAGGCCGCACCCAGCACATCAACTTGTTCCACTTGGGCCCCAAAACGGCTGCCAACCAAATTTGGACTGACTTGCCAGGCTACGGATACGCCGCCGTTGAACGCAAGGCCAAGCTGCGCTGGCAAGAGGTCATGGCCAATTATTTGGCCCTGCGCCGCAACTTGACGGCCGTGGTGCAGATGGTGGATTCACGCCACGGTTTCACAGACTTGGACTTGCAACTGCTGGAGTTCGTGACCCCACGTGTGCGCAATGGCGAAGTCAAGCTGCTGGTGCTGCTGACCAAGGCCGACAAGCTCAACCGCAAAGAACAGGCCGAATCACTGCGTGCAGCGCAAGCCGTCCTCAGCGACCTGTCAACCGACGAGGCCGACATCGGCATCGCCTTGTTCTCATCCCTGAAGAAAATCGGCGTGAGCGATGCCGCCGAGATGATCAAGCTCTGGACGGCCACCCCAGAGCAAGCCGAAGCCGCCGCGCTGGCCTATGCCAACCGTGACACGGTCGAATTCCCACTGGACGAAAATGGAGAGCCCTTTGTGGAGGTATCGCCCCCGAGTCCAGGGGATGCAGCCTAAGCCCGCATACATACAATGGGTTGATTGATATCGCCCGACTTAAGGAGTGCCCATGAAGTTGAAATTTGCAGCCGCAATCGCCTGCTCGATGATTGCAGCATCGGCGTTTGCCGTAACCGACACCACCACAACCACCGTACCCAACGCGCTGGACACCTATGTTGCTGGCTGGACGTCCAACACGCTCATCCACGCCAAGGATCACGCTTTTGCTGACACCTTCAACTTCACCCTCGGCACAGCATCCGATGTGGGCTACGGTTACACGCTAAGCACACTCGGTGGCAAGAATGTCCGTTTTGACTCATTCAGCCTGACGGGTTTGGGCGTGAACGTGTCGCAATCGACAGCAGCCGGCGACGACATCTCCAGCTACACCTTCTCAAACTTGGCTGCAGGCGCCTACAGTTTCACGCTGAACGGCTTGACAACTGGCCGCAATGGCGGGCAGTACACCCTGTCCTTGGGTGCAACACCAGCCGTGCCTGAGCCAGAGTCCATCGCTTTGGCTTTGGCAGGCTTGGGTGTTGTCAGCTTGATTGCTCGCCGCAAGTCAATCTGATACACCAACGGTTTACTGGCCCGTCAAACGGGTCAGTGCCTCTTGGTATTTGGCTGCGGTGTAGTCAATCACAGATTGAGGCAAGGCTGGCGACGGAGCCGTCTTGTCCCAAGGCCGCCCATTGACAGTGGCCTGCTCCAGCCAATCGCGTACAAACTGCTTGTCGTAGCTGGGTGGATTGCTGCCTTCGTTGAAGGCCTTGTCATACCCCTCGACCGGCCAAAACCGCGATGAATCAGGCGTCAGCACCTCGTCCATCACGGTCAGCGTGCCTTGCTCATCCAAGCCGAACTCAAACTTGGTGTCGGCAATGATGATGCCCTTGGTCAACGCGTAGTCAGCCGCCCTTTGGTAGAGCTTGATGGCCAAAGTGCGCACCTGCTCAGCCAAGTCGGCACCGATGATCTCGACCATTTTGTCGTAGCTGATATTCTCATCGTGGTCACCCATTTCGGCCTTGGTCGCTGGCGTGAAGATGGGCTCAGGCAATTTGCTGGCATTTTTCAAACCTGCAGGCAACACCACACCGCAGACTTCGCCGTTGTGCTGGTACTCCTTCCAGCCGCTACCTGCCAAATACCCACGCACCACCGCCTCAACTGGCAGGGGTTTGAGCTTTTTGACCAACATGGCGCGGCCCTCAACTTGGGCGCGCTCAGCGGGCGTCACCGCACTCACCGGGTCATCGCCTGTCAGGTGATTGGGGGCGACATCTTTGAGCAACTCAAACCAGAACAGCGCCATTTTGGTCAACAAGGCGCCCTTGCCTGGGATGGGCTCACCCATGATCACGTCGAACGCGCTGATGCGGTCAGAAGCCACCATCAGGATGCGGTCGTTGCCGACGGCGTAGTTGTCCCGTACCTTGCCTCGGGCAAGCAGGGGCAAAGAGGTCAAAGATGAGGTGTGCAAGGCTGAGGTCATGGCTGGCGGACAAAGCAAATCGGCAAGGTGATATTGTGCCCCGCGTTCAGGCCCTGTTGTAGCGCTCAGCCGCTTCGAGCAACATCTCATTGCCGCGCACGCCCATATCGCGCACCGTTTCGATCAGGCCATCGAACTCGTTATTTTTATTCCGGCGAGACAGGCTGCGCACCCAAAAGTCAGCGCGCTCACGCAGCTGGATGACGTCACCCTCACCAATGAGCAAGCTCAACTCCAGGATGGACAGATCTGGGTCATCAGGCACCAGCCGCTGCGACGCTTTGAAGGCCTCATGTGCGGCAGCGTACTGCCCCGCATCACAGGACATGAGCGCCATACGTTGCCACCCTTTGGATTGCACCGCGGGACCGCCTCGGGCAATCATCGCATCAGCCAGCTCTTTGCGCTTGCGAGGCTTGCTCAAGTCCGCATAAGCATCTCCCAGCATGTCAAGCAAGTCGGCGCGCTCATCTGGGATCGGACCTTGTGCTGGCAACCATGGCCCCAGCAAGCGAACGACCTCGGTAGCACGCCCCGACATCAGCCAGTCATAGGCGACGGAACAAACCAAGTCCACAGGCATGTGGGCGTCAGGCAAGTCGGCCCAAGCACCCTTGCCCATCGATAAAAGCATGGGGCCCACACACAACTCCGTGTGAAAGGGCGGCAAAGCCTCGGCCAAGGGAGCGCAGCAGTCTTTGAATTGTTGACCCGAACCGCAGCAGCAAACCTCATGGCGCTCAGGCAACACCAACTGGATCGACCGAAAGCCGCGTGAGGGCAGTGGCATGGCCGCATACAGCGAACGGGCCATCAGGCCGATGAGCTTATCGTCCTGCGATTGGTCATATTCAGCCCCCACCGTTTGCAGCGGACTAGAGCCCCAATAACCCAGCAACGACGGCAAGGTCCGATCTCCCCACCGCAAAAAATGGCCGAAGTCCTCGTCTCGCAGCAGCACCTTTGCTGCGGCCCCGAGCAATGTATCCACCAGTTTATTCAAATCATCAGGCATGTTTTCTCACACATCATCACGCTCACCCAATACGGCAATCAGCCACCCGTGGAGGCGGCTTTGGCTCTGGCTACACCCAATGCACGCTCCTGATCTGTTTTGCGATCCAGCGCGACCTTTTGCGCCGCAGGGCGTTGCTCGATCAGCTTGACATAGGGTTTCCAGTCAATGCCTGCTGCGGCAACCAAGTCTTCGCCGTACACGATCTTACTGGCCAAGGCGGCCAGTGGCAGACTCGTGTAGACCGCGCAATCGGCCATGGTGAAGGTGTCGCCCGCGGCATAAGGCCCGAACACGGCCAACTGCTTGAAGGCGGCCAAGTTTTTGGCCAGCTCACCCTTGACGCGTGCCAAGAATTTCTCAGACAAGGTGCGGCCAAAAAAGGCTTGGGCATACAACTGCCGTGCGCACAACTCAACATGCAGATCAGAGTACGTGACCAACTCGCGCACCTTGGCGGCCTGCCAAGCATCGGAGGGGATCAGTGCAGGCGTCGGCCAGCGGGCCTCGATGTAGTCAACCATGACTTGGCTTTCGCACAAGAAGCCTTGCTCTGTTTCAAGATAAGGCACCTTGCCTAAGGGCGACTTGCCCTCGACGCCCTCACCACCGAAGGACACCAAGACTTCCTCAAACGGGACGCCCTTTTCCAGCAATGCCAGCTTGACCTTGTTGTAGTAGTTCGACAGTGCAAATCCATAGAGCTTGAGCATGGTTTTATCTCCGTAGCGATTAAGTCAGCCGAGAGCATAAACCGTCTCTCCACGCTTTTTTCAGAGCCCCACGCTCGGCCCGGTGATCGCTTCAAGCCGCAAACGTTCTCGCTCATTGAACAGGGTGGACGTCAGTCTCGTCACCGACTCGTCGCGCTGCAGCGCACTGAGGCTGGGGTCGGCCAGCAATGCTGCCCGCTGTGTCATGTACGACTGCACCCGCTCTGTCCACTGTGTACGCTGGCCGTCCAGCTGTGCCAGCCTGTTGGCTGCGTCGGCACCCACCAACTGCACGCGCACCTCGTGCAAAGCTTGTGGGGAACCCCCATTGGCTTGCAACTCGGCTGTGATGGTACTGAGCGCTTGGTACTGCTCAATCACGGTTGGCATGCGGCCACTCAACTCGCCTAGTCGCCGCGATTTATCGAGCGCGCTCAACGTCTCATCCTGCAACACGAGCAAACGATCGATCGTGTACTGGTCGTACTGCTCATCACCCTCAAAAAATGCAGCCCGCTCTGGCACCGAGAAATATTGCTGCCGCAAAGTATTGACCACGGCCAATCGTTGCTTAAGCTGCGCCACGCTTAGTTCGCTCGACTGCGCAGCACCGGCCCCGTCTTGCGCGGACTGTGACTGTGCGGCTTGGTAGGCCACATAGCTGTCGAATAAAATTTGCGCCTCACTCGCAGCCAGAGCAGGCAGATGCTGACTCAGGTACGCCAAGACACGTGCACGCACACGAGGCAACGCCTCCTCGCCAACCAAAGACAGAAAGTAGTCAAACAAGTTGCGCACCCCGCGATCCAGCACGAGGTGCCCCGCGCTGTCGGCGCGCACTTGACCATCGACCTGTGTGCCTTGAAGAGACGAGGGCAAGCCCTCTAGGCCCGTTTGCAACCCTGAGTCAACGGCCGCCGCGGCAGCGGGGGTTGTCGCCAACCACGGAGCGGCATCCGCAAGCAATCTGCGATCGCCCAGTTGAGGCGCATCCCCACCAAGCCAGCGCCAAACGGCCACAAACAAGCACACGATCAACAAACTCAGCCGAAACCGCTGTTTCACCGACCACTGTCGCCAGCCCTTGGGCCCAGCCAACATCATGATCACAAACCGGCGTTTTTCAAGCGATTGGCATGCATGCGATACAGACTAACCGGATTGGCCCCCGGCCCGACCAAGCCCAGCAATTGGTTGACTTCATTGAGGTGGTTGAGTGGGTAGTTGTCGCGTATGACCTGGCCTAGGTGGCTATCGCATGCCCCCACCAAACCATCATTGGGCTGCCCTAAGAATGCCACCGACGTTGCTTTCATCATGTAGCCAATAGGGTCAAGCAGGTTGTAGATTTGACCCACGCCACTCCAAGAGTAATACCGCACGCCATCGACAACATAGGCGCCCTCGCCACATGCAGACGTGGGTACCGCAGCAGGGAATTTGGCGTTGAATCGTGCAGCACCAGCACGAGTCAATGAGGGCAAAGTGCCCCCAAGCGCATCCTGCGGCAATGATGGATGTCCTGACAACACCGCCTCCAACGCACCTAACGCGTTGACCACCCCAGCGATCAAACGCGAGCCTGCTGGGCCCATCACGTTTGATAGGCCTTGAACCAAGTCGGCCACAGCCGAGCCCTTTGTCACGCCACCCACAGATGAAACAGATGCCACCCAATCAGGCCTGACACCGGCGACGTACCTCACGGACGGGTTGCCTTGGCTGTGCCCGATCAAGTTGACCTTTTTCGCACCGGAGATGGCCATGATGTCTTCGACTTGGGCCAAAAGCTGCTCACCACGCACCTCATTGCTGTTCATGGCGGACACCGACGTCACATAGACCATCGCCCCATTGGCACGCAAATCACGTGGGATGCCATACCAATAATCAACAGGGCCAAGCTGATCAAAACCCGCCATGCCATGCGCAAACACGATGGGATATTTGGTTTGAGCGTACGTGCTGGCGGCACTTGCTGACACCACAACGCCCGAGCACACCGCAGCAACGACCAACGAAACAATCGTCCTGATTACTGTCATGTCTTACTCCAAAGAATTGAGCGCAGCCAAGCTGCCAGACCGCATCAAACGACTGTTTGATCACGCGAACCGAGCATAACTTTGTTGCCGCACGCAAAGAAATTAGAGTTAACCCCGTCGGGTTATTCGGACAACGATCAGAGCCCAGCCTGCTTGAGCCGGTGGGCCTGGTCCACATACAACTGCACAGGGTCCACGTCCGGGCCAACCACGCCCCAAAACAGGTTGGTCGCGTGAAAATGGTTCATAGGGTAATCATCACGGATGACCTCCCCCAAGTGGCTGGCGCACTGCCCAACCAAACCATCGCTGGGGCCGTGCTTGAACGTCTGATGGGTCAAGGTCATCAGATAGTCTGCCGGGTTGGCCGCGCGATAGAACGTCCCCACCCCGCTCCATGAGTAAAAACGCACGCCGTTGACCTCATGCGCGCCCTCACCGCAATACGCCTCTGGCACCCCAGCCGGAAATCGCCGATTGAAGTCACCCGCCCCACGCGCGCCCAAAGACAGCATGGCGGCCTTGGCATCTTGAGGCAGTGCTTTACCACTGGCCCAGCTGATCGCCTCGCCAAGCCCTGCGCCCATGGACAACAATACATTGGCCGCCCAGGGATGCGACTGCGATAACTCGGCCACCCAGTCTGCGGTATCCGACCCTGTGACAGGCCCTGCCACCGACGTCACAGACGCCACCAAATCGGGCCGCATCGCTGCCACATACCGAATGGACATGCTGCCGTGGCTGTGGCCAATCAAGTTAACCTTGTGCGCCCCGGTTTCTGCCACGATTTGCTCAACTTGGGCCAGCAGTTGCTGCCCGCGCAGATCAGACGAATTCAAAGCAGAAACCTGCGTCACAAACACCTGCGCGCCGTGGGCACGCAAGCGCTCCGGGATGCCATTCCAGTATGAAAACGAGCCCAGATAAGCAAACCCGGCCATGCCATGCGCCAGCACGATCGGATATTGCGTTTGGGCATCGTCAGCCACAACCGACGCGTCCTCTGGCTTGGCATGCAAGGTGACCGCACCGGCAATCGCCGCGGCGACCAAACCGGCGCCCACCACAGCGGCAACCCACTTCATGACCGTCATTGAACGCCCCTATCAGGCGACGATCTGGCCCAGCTTGCCGCTGGCGTATTGCGCGGCGATGTCGACCAAAGAGATGCCTTTGATCTTGCTGGCTTGGCCTTCACAGCCAAACTCCATATAGCGTTGCTTGCAGATGGCCTTGGCGGCCTCGCGAGCAGGCTTGAGGTATTCGCGTGGGTCAAACTTGGTTGGGTTCTCGACCAAGAAGCGGCGGATCGCAGCGGTCATCGCCAAGCGGATGTCGGTGTCGATGTTGATCTTGCGCACGCCGAACTTGATGGCCTCTTGGATCTCTTCCACGGGCACGCCGTAGGTTTCGCCAAAATCGCCACCGTACTTGCGGATCTCAGCCAACAGGTCCTGCGGCACAGAAGACGAACCGTGCATCACCAAGTGCGTATTGGGAATGCGCGCGTGGATTTCCTTGATGCGGCTGATGGCCAAGATGTCGCCAGTGGGCTTGCGCGTGAACTTGTAAGCGCCGTGGCTGGTGCCGATGGCGATCGCCAAGGCGTCCAAACCGGTGTCCTTCACAAACTGCGCAGCCTCTTCTGGGTCGGTCAACAAAGATGCATGGTCCAACACGCCTTCAGCGCCAATGCCGTCTTCTTCACCAGCCATGCCGGTTTCCAGCGAACCCAAGCAGCCCAACTCGCCCTCAACGGTCACGCCCAATGCGTGGGCCATCTGAACCACTTGACGTGTCACTTCCACGTTATAGGCAAAATCAGCTGGCGTTTTGCCGTCTTCGCGCAGAGAGCCGTCCATCATCACCGAGCTGAAGCCGATGTCGATCGCGCCCTTGCAAATAGCAGGCGACTGGCCGTGATCCTGGTGCATCACCACGGGGATGTGGGGGTATGTTTCAACCGCTGCAGCAATCAGGTGACGCAGAAAATCACCACCAGCGTACTTGCGTGCACCGGCACTGGCTTGCATGATCACCGGGGCGCCGACTTCGTCTGCGGCCTGCATGATGGCCTGAACCTGTTCCAGGTTATTGACGTTGAACGCAGGAATGCCGTAGTTGTTTTCAGCAGCATGGTCCAGCAGTTGGCGCATGGAAACGAGTGGCATGGTATCCCCAGTAAATCGAAAGTTGAAAACAAAAAACGCGCCTGTGCGCGTCAAGGACTGGGCGGGATTCTAACGACTCCCCGCCCTCTGCCATACCCCCAATTTCGGGCGGATGGGTGCTTTTTAACTCACTTGGCACACCTTGAGCATGTTCGTGCCACCCGGGTGCCCCATCGGCTCGCCACAGGTGATGGCGTAAGTGTCCCCCGAACTCAGCACACCTCGGGCAACCAGCAGTGCTTCGGCCTGCCTGAGCGCCTCATCGCGGTCTGAATAACTGGGGATCAACAAAGGCCGCACATTGCGATAAAGGGCCATCTTGCGTTGCGAAATCGGCTGCGCCGTCAGACCAAAAATAGGCACCTGGATCTTGTGTCTGCTCATCCACAAGGCGGTTGAGCCAGACTCAGTCAAGGCGATGATGGCCTTGCAACCCAAGTGGTAGGCCGTGAACAAGGCGCCCATGGCAATCGACTGGTCAATGCGGCCAAATTTCTTGTTGGTGAAGTCCGAATCGATCGACATTTCTTCGGCACGTTCGGCTTCTCGCGCGATATTGGCCATCTGCTCAACTGTCTCAACGGGGTACTTGCCCGCTGCCGTCTCGCCACTGAGCATCACGGCATCGGTGCCGTCCAACACCGCATTGGCGACGTCGGACACCTCGGCGCGTGTCGGCACCGGATGGACGATCATCGACTCCATCATTTGCGTGGCAGTGATCACCACCTTGTCCATCTCGCGCGCCATCTTGATCATGCGCTTTTGCAAGGCAGGCACAGCCGCGTTGCCGACCTCAACGGCCAAATCGCCCCGCGCCACCATGATGCCGTCAGAGACTTTCAAAATGGCCTCAAGGTTCGGAATCGCCTCCGTGCGCTCAATCTTGGCGATCAGCGCGGGGCGGTGCTTCCATGGCTCACCAGCCACGTTGCACAACTGACGCGCCATTTCCATGTCCGTGGCACTCTTGGGGAAGGACACAGCAATGAAATCGCACTGAAAGCTCGCAGCTGTCTTGATGTCCTCCATGTCCTTGGCCGTCAGGGCGGGCGCGGTCAATCCGCCGCCTTGCTTGTTGATGCCCTTGTTGTTGGACAACTCGCCGCCCAGCTTGACCACCGTGTGCACAGCCTCACCCTTGACCGACACCACCGTCATCACGATCAGGCCGTCGTTGAGCAACAAGATGTCGCCTGCCTTCACATCACGAGGCAACTCCTTGTAATCCAAGCCGACGCCTTCGATGTCACCTGGCTCGGTTCGGCTGGCATCCAACACAAACGCT
The DNA here is from genome assembly GCA_030654395.1 of Aquabacterium sp. Taxonomy (GTDB): domain Bacteria; phylum Pseudomonadota; class Gammaproteobacteria; order Burkholderiales; family Burkholderiaceae_C; genus Aquabacterium. Next base: position 7,096 of record JAURXM010000108.1, on the reverse strand, counting down.
TGCCCCGGCTCCAACATCACTTTGCCTTCGGCGAATTTACCCACACGGATCTTGGGGCCTTGTAAATCGGCCATGATCGCCACGACCTTGCCAATCCGTGCAGCCGCATCACGCACCATTTGAGCTCGGTCGATATGGTCTTGCGCCTTACCATGCGAAAAATTCAAGCGAACCACGTCCACACCAGCCCTTAACATTTGCTCCAACACCTCAGGCGTGGATGAGGATGGGCCGAGGGTGGCGACGATCTTGGTGGCACGTTGCATGGTTGGCTGCTCTATAGGTTGTCTCACTGCGCCAAGTGTCCACCAAAGCCCCACACTTGAATGACCGGAATAAAGCCCAAGATCACATGATTGATGCCGTGACGCAACGACATTACACTGCAACACAATCATGCAACGCATCAAGTAATGAAATCCGTTGTGACACACCGCACCATCGTCTTCTCGCACGCCAACAGCTTTCCGGCCAGCACATACGGCGTGCTGTTCGATGCGTGGCGTGCCGCAGGCTACGAAGTCCATGCTGTTGACAAATTTGGCCACGATCCACGCTACCCCGTGACCAGCGACTGGCCACACTTGGTCAATCAACTCAAAGATTTCATCGAACACGAGGTCGGCCACCCTGCCTACCTGATAGGCCACTCGCTGGGGGGCTACCTCAGCATGATGGCCGCCAGCCGACACCCACATTTGGCGCAAGGGGTGGTCGTGATGGACTCGCCTTTGCTGCATGGCTGGAAGAGCGCTGGCTTGGGCATCGCCAAAAAGCTTGGCACCATGGACCGTGTGATCCCCTCGTCACGCATCGCCGCCCAGCGCACCCATGAGTGGGCCAGCATGCAAGCGGCATGCGCACACTTCTCAGGCAAGCCCAAGTTTGCCGCTTTCAACGCCCGCATCCTGAGTGACTACCTAGCCAAAGGCACCGAACAGCACGCCAACGGCAAAACCCGCAGACTGAGCTTTGACCGCGACATTGAAACGGCGATCTACAACGCCATGCCACATGACCTGCTGCGCGAGTTCCGTCGCCACCCTCACCAATGTCCGGTGGCCTTCATTGGCGGCACCCGCTCCCGTGAGTTGCGTAGCATTGGCCTCAACGGCATTCGCCAGATCGTCGCCAAACGCCTGTCTTGGATAGAGGGCACGCACCTGTACCCCTTCGAGCATCCTGACGTCACCGTGGCAGAAGTTCTAAAATGGCTAGAAGCCTTTCAGCTCGAAGCTGCGTCAGCCCAAGCGCCCCCCATCTCCTGAGCCCGTCTGCTGTGTCGCCTACCGCCCCCCAAACAGAGCGCACCATTCCCTTCGTCACCGTGACGAACTGGATACGCGCAGCGCGCCTTTGCGGCATCGACATCGAGGCCCTGTTCCAACAAGAAGGCATCGACACCAGCAACTTGCACCCCGAGACCACCTACACCACAACAGACACCATGCAGAGCCTGATGCTCCGCTGCGTTGAGGAAACCCGGCGTGTCGGCAGTCCTCGCCACTTCCCCCTTGTGTTGGGCGAAATTTTTGCTTTCGACTACATGGCCGATGTCGAAACGTTCATCACCACCAGCGCCACACTTCGCGAGGCCACCCGGGCATTTGACTGGATCCCTGCACTCATCAACCCGCACATCACATTCTCACTGACCGAGCACGGCGACGAAGCCCGTATAGCCTTGCATTTTTCGCAGGCCCCCGCCGTGTCAGACGGGTCAACGGCCGATGCGCCAGACAGCACATGGGCCGCCACCGAAAGTGTGTTTGCCACCACGATCAAATTCAGTCGATTGTTGCTCGGCGGCGCGCCCTTGATTGGCCGCATCACCATGCGTCACGCGCCGCACGCCAACAGCGAAGCCGTTGCCAGCGCATTTCAGTCGTCCGTGCAATGGCAGGCCCAGCTGGACGCGATGTGGTTTGATCGAGCCCTGCTCGACCAGCCTCTGCACGGGACATTCCCACACCTGCATGAGCAGGCTGCTCAGAGACTGACCAAAAAGGTCGCCGAACAACAAGCTGGGGACATGGCCGAGGGGCCCAGCACGCAGAGTCCTACCCTGATCACACAAATCGAGCGCGCCTTCAGCGACAAACCCCGGCTAATGGGACTTGGCCTAGACGCGCTGGCACAAGAACTCGGGCTACATGCCCGCACCCTGCAGCGTCGACTCAAAGACGTGGGCGGCAGCCACTCAGCCATCCAGAGCCGCCTACGCTACCAGCTTGCACAACAGTGGCTCAAACAAACAGCCATGCCGATAGAAGACATCAGCGAGCGCCTCGGTTTCTCTGACCGCCGCAGCTTCACGCAGGCATTCACGCGATGGGCTGGCATCACGCCCAGCCAGTACCGCCGGCAAGACACTTAAGCAAGCGGGTTTCCATCCGAAATAGGGTAATTGGCGCCCGTTTATCGCGTTTTCCCTAGTGCCAAGTTGTCGCCAAAACTACCTTTGTGTCGCTGGGCTTCATAGCGTAGATCAAGCCTAGCCCCTAAAGTCCAACCTGATAGGCCGTGGTCACGGAGTGTGACAAGCCAGCCCGAGGAGACAAAATGAGCAAAAACAAACTCACGCCCCCACCCATCATTCCGCGCGAAAAGCTGGACTTCGACTTGGGCGGCGACATCGCTAAGCACTGGCTCGACAACGACCCGTTCAAAACGCGATTCTTCGATGCCATGTCAACGCTGTTCCCTGTCGGCGAGCGGTTCTTCATCACTTGCGTGCGCGACTACAAGGATCAAATCAACGATCCCAAGTTGAAGCAAGACATCAAAGACTTCACCAGGCAAGAAGCGCAGCACAGCATGCTGCACACCAGCTACAACGACAGACTCAAAACGCAAGGCATCGAGGTCGATCGCATCTTGGCCGGCCAAGAGCATCGCCTGTTCGGCGTTCTGCGCAAATACCTGTCACGCGAATTCACGCTGGGCATCACAGTGGCGTCGGAGCACATCACAGCCATCATGGCCGACTGCTTCGTCGAGCGGGCAGCCATTTTTGAGGGAGCCGACGAGCGCATCCGCGCCCTCTACGTCTGGCACGCCATGGAAGAGATGGAGCACAAAGGCGTCGCCTATGACGTGCTCGTTGACATCGCCAAGTCCAGCTATGCCAACCGCATTGGCTCCATGCTGGTCGTGACCTTTCTCTTCCCGTATCACGTGTTTCGCATCATGAAGCACATGCTGGAAGTCGATGGCTACACCCGCTGGCAGCGCATCCAGATCTGGACAAAGGGTCTTTGGTGGCTCTACAAACCAGGTGGCGTCTTTCTGCCCATGATGGGCAAGTATTTTTCATACCTCAAGCCCGGTTTCCACCCGTGGCAAGAACCCGTTGTGGCCAGCTACGAGCCTTGGCTGCGTCTGCTCAAGGAGACGGGGGATCCCATCGAAGCCGGCAACCGACTTGTCGCACAGCAGCATCAAACACTGGCACACGCCTGAAGGAGCACCGCCATGAACAAACCACCTGCCATTGTCCCTCGTGAAAAACTCGACTTCGACTTGGACGGAGACATCCCAAAATACTGGTTTGATAACGATCCGTTCAAGACACGCTTCTTTGACGCCATGTCAACCATCTTTCCTGAAGGTGAACGCTTCTTCATCTCCTGCGTGCGCGACTACCGTGACAAAGTCACCGATCCGCATCTACAACAAGAGATCAAGGACTTCATCCGCCAAGAGGGGCAACATGGCATCGTCCACACCCAATACAACAACCGACTGAAAGCGCAAGGCATTGATGTGGATGCGCTCGAGCGCATCCTCACTCACTTCCTATTCAACATCGAGAGACGGTATCTGCCCAAGGCGCAAACTCTCGCTGAAACAGCAGCAGCAGAGCACATGACAGCCATCATGGCCCACGCCTTTTGCGAGCGCACAGACGTACTCAGAAAAGCGGACCATCGCATGCGCGCCATGTACACCTGGCACGCGATGGAAGAGGTCGAGCACAAAGCTGTCGCGTTCGACGTGATGCAGAAAATTGCCAAAGTAGGCTACTTCCGCCGCGTCACATCCTTGTTGGCCGTGACGCTGGGGTTCAACATCAACGCCCTGCTCTTCGCACGCTACATGCTCGTCGTCGACGGTTTCAGCCGCTGGCAACGCACCAAGATGACGGTCAAAGGTTTATGGTGGTTATTCAAGCCGGGCGGCCTCTACTTGCCCCTCGCCAGTCACTACCTGAGCTACTTTAAACCGGGCTTTCACCCTTGGCAGTCAGGCCAGATGCGCAGTTATGCGCTGTGGACCGACACGTTCAACAGAACAGGCAACCCCATATTGGCCGGAGAAGCCGTGTTCGCCGCAGGCACATAACGCCGCCCCTGCGTCAACATCAAGCCATGAGGCCTTCGGGTCTCGTGGCTTTTTTTGTCCCTGAACTGACCTGATAAGGGCACAACCCACCACATCTACGGCCATCATCGGACAAACCTCGACGCTAGGGCTATGCGAACCTGTTGTTGAGGTGTTAGGCCGACTTAACCCGCAGCCCGTTTACTCAAAATATCGAAGGCGGGCAAAGTCTTGCCTTCCAATATCTCCAAAAACGCCCCGCCGCCAGTCGAGATGTAGCCCACATCCGCTTCAATGCCGTACTTGGCAATCGCAGCCAAAGTATCACCACCGCCGGCAATGCTGAAAGCCGACGACGCTGCGATGGCTCGGGCAATGGTCTCGGTGCCATGGGAAAACGCATCGAACTCAAACACCCCAACTGGGCCGTTCCAAACGATCGTGCCAGCGGCCATCAACTGCGCGGCCAACTTGGCAGCCGTCTTCGGGCCAATGTCCAAGATCAAATCATCATCAGCCACATTGGCGGAGTCCTTGATCGTCGAGACCGCATCAGCGGCGAAGCTCTTGGCCACGACCACATCCTCCGGGATAGGTACCGCCGCGCCACGCGCTTTCATCGACTCAATCACCGCCTTCGCTTCACCCACCAAACTTGGCTCAGCAAGCGACTTCCCAATATTGAAGCCGGCCGCCAACAAGAAGGTGTTGGCAATCCCGCCGCCCACAATCAAGCCATCTACATTGTGAGACAGCGACTTCAAAATAGTCAGCTTGGTCGATACCTTCGAGCCAGCAACGATCGCGACAAGCGGACGTTTAGGCTCAGCCAAGGCCTTGTTGATCGCATCGATTTCAGCTGACAACAACGGTCCAGCACAGGCTACAGGGGCGTACTGAGCAATGCCATGCGTGGTGCCCTCGGCACGGTGCGCCGTACCAAATGCGTCATTCACATAGATGTCGCACAAGGCGGCCAACTTACGCGCCAACTCCTCGCTATTCGCCTTCTCGCCCTTATTCAGGCGACAGTTCTCTAATAGCACCACCTCACCAGGCGCGACACTCACGCCATCCACCCAGTTGCTGATCAACTTGACCTCACGCCCCAACAAGGCGCTCAAGCGTTGCCCAACAGGCGCCAAAGAATCCGCAGCCTTGAACTCGCATTCAACAGGTCGGCCCAAATGTGAGGTCACCATCACCGCTGCACCAGCCTTCAATGCCAATTCAATTGCAGGTACTGAAGCACGAATACGCGTGTCCTCGGTGATCTGGCCGCCATCATCTTGCGGCACATTCATATCGGCACGGATAAACACACGCTTGCCGGCGACCCTACCTTGGGCCACGAGGTCTTCAAATCTGAGAATGGACATGTTGGCGGCCACAATGGCGTCAATGATAAAAGTACGCCATTGTAAAAAGATCCTCAAGCAAAGCACACCATTATTTAATGGGTCTCACAAGGGACATCCCCCCGCGTGAGCTTCAGTGTCCCTTGCTCTTCACACCACTGACCACTTTATTGGGTGGATCCGCCTCCTCCGAGTCATCAGCCGTGGCAGGTGTGGATGCTTTGGCCGCAGCACGTGGGACTACGGGAGCGATGCCATCCAGCTTGTTCTCCCTCATGTACTCGTCCATATCACGCCAACCACCAAATACGGAAGACTTATCGGCCTTCGGATTGAGGGTGTAGCAGTCCTCAATAGCCCGCAATGCATGTCGACAGGCTCCGCCAATCGCCTTGGCTTCGGCGAATTGATGCTCGGCAATTTTTTGAGGCGTCTCGATACCCAATTGATCGCAGCCAGTCAACACAAAAAATGAAGCGATTACTGGTAAGCAGCGCTTAAACCCGACCATCAGATCACCCCCGCGTTCTGCGTAGAGTGCCGCGGCTGAAAAAAAGTGTGAGCACATACCATGGCCATGTCTACGTCGCTAATCTAGACTGCGCAACGACAGTCTCTAGGTACGTTTACGGCAAAAACACGTTGCACTTGAGTTGCTAATGACCGAGACTTCATCCAAAAATCAATGGACCACCCGATCCTCTGCCTCCACAAACAATTCGTCTAGGATCAGCGCACTAGGCTCTTGGCCTGCGCTCCAAAAAACGAGCAGCACCAATATTTTAAAATCATCAAGGAGGACAGGTCCTCTGGGCAGGGCAAGAACCCTCTCGAGCACAACCTCACGCAAAGCAACACATAAAACGCCCGTGGACTCTAGAAAATGAAGGAATCCCAAGGCATCAACACCCAAACGATCCGCCTCAATATCTGAATAGACCCGCGACGCACCTTCTGATGGGGGAGTGACTGCATGTTGTGAAACTGACTGCAAACCATCTAACCAAGTCAATGCTTCGCAGATTTCATCATCCTCGAAGCCAACAGCTGACAATTTCCGCGTCAACAAACCATACGCAGGACATGCGTCTGGGCGCCAATAATGCTCGTAGAGATAGACCAGTACATCAAACATAAGATCACTATTGCTCAGGGTATTCTAACCAAACCAAGATTGAGCCGAGCGTTCTCGACTTCAAGGTCCTTCAGGCGCCGGGCCTCGTCAGCCTCCATGCCGTCGTACTTGGCTCGCCACTTGTAGAACGTGGGCTCGCTGTGACCTGCCCCCTACGGCCATACCAATCAGTTGGAGAGAGGTCCAAGGGTTTGCAGGTTAACTGATCCTGCTTCGTTGGTGCTTGGGTTTGAGTTGCGATGTTTGGCTGCAAATGCAGCCGGAGGGATTCGACCAATTG
>JAURXM010000100.1 GCA_030654395.1 Aquabacterium sp. | reverse complement strand
TGGGACGTTTACTTCGGTCCATTGAGGCTTGGAAGACTGCACGAAAACCTGATGACGATCGAGCCAACATTCGATAGCATTAGCTCACGGGTGTAACCCATCCACCCGGACTGTTTGTTACCTATCCACCCGACCGCTCAGCGCGAAGGCAGAGTAGGTTGCACGGCCTTGGCTTGGAAACTTGTGCAGACGTTTGACGATTGCATCGTTTTGAGCTCCGTTTGCGCCACTGCCTGTCGACAATTCAGGTCGGCGTAACCGAGCGTGTCATTGCGTTAATAGCTATAGACTTCCTCGAGGGTTTGAAGTCGACAGTCCTCAACTGGCGATACAACTTCACGCCTTTTTTTGCCTTCAATTTTGATCTCCACCTTACGACATGTCAGGAAATTAGTGCTTGTGATACTTTCACTGTGGGGCCCAGGTTCAAAGTCATAGGCTGGACGTCGCATGCTATCTTCTGAGCCTATGCAGACGAGTCTCCCATTCCTGAAGGAGTATTGGTCTGTTGTGGAATGAGCCCATGTGAGGCCATTGAGGAGCAGGGAGACGTATAGCGATTTGCCGCGAATTTCCAAGTATGGATCTCGTTGAGTCATCTCGAACGGCGTCGTTTGAACCCAGTTTGTTAGCGATCCATCAGGCTTCCTGTGCAATAGACCTATTACTAGGCGAATTGGTTCATACCATTTGACGATGTATGCAACATCTTGCAAACCATCGCCATCCACATCGCCATTAGCAACCTGCTCAATTTCCCCCTGTTGGGTGAGTCGGCTTATTGCGGCCTGGATATCTGGAGCAATTGGTTCCGACTTCGCATTGCCTAGCAGGCAGAGCGAGATAAGTTGGACGAAGATAAATCTACGCATGTTAAAAAGCCTAACGCAGAATTAAGGGGCACCCGTTTGGACTGGCCGAAACGTGGCGGTGATTGAGGTGTCCCCTTGAATGCACAGTTAGGATGGTGCGCGAAGACAGGGCGTTTGCATGCGGCGTATTGAAACGTGAACCTGAGCTAAACGGTGACATGCAAGCAACCTGAATTGGTTTTAACGGGCTGGTGCCAGCATAGCCGATGTAGCCAAGCATTAGGGCGCAAGTAGCACGGCCTTGCGACACATAAATAGATGGCGAGCTTGTGGACTTGCCGACTGATACGCGTTTCAAGGCCTAGAAAGTGGGCCTTGCCACGACCAAAAAGCTACCGCGTGAACGGTGATGAATATGGCTTGACTGCTACCAAATCACAGACAGCAACCGTGAAAAAACTGAGCCCGAAATTTCACGAAACCTAACGCTAATTAGACCAGCCGGTCAGTTGGTCGCATGTTGGCCTAATTCGGTTACATGTCGGCATGGTATTTAAATTTGTCTTTTAAAACAACATCTTAGCGCAACACCTGTTTTGACCTGTCCGTATTAGGCAACCAAAATTTTCGCGGCTGACTGGGGTGTCAAAAATGCCCGACTTTGGCCTGAAAAGAAGAGCCCAAGTTAACGGACAGTTAGACGCCTCTGCGCAAAGCTATGCATGGGTGGCGCTTTGCAGCACATCGGTAGCCCATTGATTTAGGCTTTTACCCGAAGCCTGGGCTGCAACCAGCGCGGCTCCGTGGACTTCAGGCGGAACGCGCAACATAAGCTTGCCCGATGCGGGTTTTTCCGGCTTGAGGCCTTGTTCCTTGCAATCGAGCAGGAAGTCTTCTATTGCGGCCTCGAACGCTTGGTGCAGTTCGTCGACCGTTTCGCCATGGAAGCTGATCATTGCACGCAGGCCCAGAGCACGCCCAACGAATATGTTGTCGCGCTCATCGAATTCGATGCGAGCGGTATAGCCCTTGTGGTTCATTGTGTTCATGGTTGTACTCCTACACGTTCAAGTAACTCGCGCGCCTCTTCGACTTGATAGCGCTTGGCTTCCTTGCCTGGATGAGGGCGGTGGCAACGCCACTGTTCTCCTAGAAGAATAATCTTGACTCGAGAGCCTTCTCGTTCATGCACCTCTCCGCCTAGCGCAACGAACAGTGCTTCTATGTCGGAGAAGACAAGCGAAGACGATGTCGGGCGAGCGAAGATGGCACGCAGGGTTTTACGCTGTTTGGTATTCACCGGTGGAATGCTAGCGGATTTTGCTAGCAAATGCAAGCATTGAACGCTTGCATGCGGATGGTGAAATTGAGGCGACTTGGAAGTGGCCTCACTGCTATGTGCTTGATTCCAAAAGGGGAAAGGCAACATGTTTCAAAAAATCCCTGGTTATGCGTCAGTTGTTACAAACGAAGGCTGTGCACGACGGCATTCGGCTGGTCAATGGCGGCAGACGCGCAGCTTTAGTGTGGATACAATAAACTGATGCGAGTGACCTATGGCCCGGCCAAGAGCAGCCGAAATGAGGAGCTTCGTGGGTTGCCGTTCGCGTTGGCGAAAGACTTCGACTGGAGTTGCGCGCTCATTGTGGAAGACACCCGCGAGGACTGCAGCGAAAAGCGCTTCTAGGCGCTTGGCTACATAGATGAGCACTTGCACATGCTTGTGTTCACCCCAAGAGATGGCGCAGTGCATGTGATCATGCTTGCGCCGCGCAAACCGCCGAGAAAGGGCCCGCTATGCCGCGCAAGCCCAACCCTGAACTGTTGGATCAGGACGCCCCGGAAGCCACGCAAGAGTGGTTTGCGAAGGCACGCCCTGCATTGGACAAGCCGAAAGAGCACGTCAACATTCGCTTGGATGCCGACATCGTTGGCGCATTCAAAGGTTCTGGTGCTGGTTGGCAAACTCGCCTGAACAACGCGCTTCGGGGATGGCTCAAATCGCACCCGGTTCAAAAAGCCTAACCTAGATGAGGCCTCACTTGTATGTGCTTGATTCCAAAGGGAAAAAGGCAACATGTTTCAAAAAATACCTAGTTATGCGTCTTGAGTTGCAACTAAGGCTACATGAGGGCCTCGGGCCAGTCAACCTGTTGCAGACTGCATGTTGGCGAACGCTGTCGAGCGATGTAAACTCGCCGCATGAATGCAAGAGTCGATCAGCTATTTGATGAGGCACGAGGCCTGGGTGCTGAAGAGCGCTCCCAGCTTGCGCTTGCATTGCTGGACAGCGTGGAAGGCGAAATGGTTGATGAGTCAGCCGTTGAGCAGGCTTGGATTGCCGAGGCGCATCGTCGCTTGGAGATGATCGCTGAATGTAAGGTGAAGATGGTTCCGTGGAAAGATGCCAAGGCGCGGATCGCTGCACTGTGACGGGTTACGTTGTTGAGATCACTCCCGCCGCTGAGCAGGAAATTTCTGATGCTGTTCGTTGGTATTCGGAGAGAAGTCCGATTGCGGCCGATACATTTCGGACGATCGTATTTGATGCGGTAGAAGTGCTTTCATATTCTCCGCTGAGTTGGACCAAAGTTTCTGATCGTGGGGTGCGGGGGTTTGTCTTGCCGCGATATCCATACACGATTTTCTTTCACGTGCTGGGAAGTACGGTGAGAGTTATTTCCGTGAATCACAATAGGCGGATGCCCAAGAATTTGGCATGACCGAAAAGCCTAACGAATTAGACCAACCGGTCTGTTGGTCGCATGTTGGCCTAATTCGGTTACATGTTGGCATGGTTTTGACCTGTCCGTATTTGTCAAGTCCCGGCTGGTTATAAACCCGTTTCACGAACAATTCAGATTTCTTGCCTGCTGAAGCCTTTCCACTCACTTGGCGTTAACAATGCCTTTGAAGTCGTAAGGAACCACAATTGTGTTGACCTTTCCTGCGGCCACGCCCTCAGCAATTTTCAAGTTGGCCATGGCATTCATATATCCAATGGCTCCAGCGTTTGCGTTCAAGGCCGCAATGCGTTCAGCCTCCTTCTTGGCCGTTTGTACTTCTACTTCTTTGGTCTTCAGTTCGTTCTGCGCACGTACAAGTTCATTGGCACTATTCACAATGACATCAGCTGGTGTGATGGCACGCACCTGAACCTGAGACACCACAATTTTATCTCCTAGTTTCTCATCGGTTAATGTCTTGATGATGCTGTCGCGAATCTGTTGCTCGATCATGGTCCGGTTATCTGCCATTTTCAATGATTCGTAACCGCGAGCTACTTTGTACGCGGCATTACGGGCACTTAACGCAACATAGTTCTGCATGAGAAGAATATCGTCACTGACTTCTGATAAGCCATGGAATGCTCGGTTCTTTGTGGTCCAAAGTTCGGATACTGCCCTAGGGTTGACGTTGTAAACTACCGTCATGTCGAAATCTTTAATTGTGGAGTTATCAGATGCCAGCGGCGTCATATTGTCTACCGACACGGCCACGTCCTGAATCTTGAAAGTCAGAATTGTTCCAACCAGTGTTTGATTGAAAGATCCTGGCAAGCGCTCTACCGGATCGGTCGTCTTATCGAAATTAATACGCAAGCCCACTTCTCCGGTTTCAATGCGGGTACAAGCTGGCAAGATCGTGGCGCAGATACAAATCAGCGCTAAAGAACTACCTTGGCGATTCAAAGTCATGTTGATCCTGTGAATTGTTTTGTTGATGGTTGCAAGAGGTCTGAAATCAAGGGGCGCCTCCCTAGTATGACCGAAGCGATGCAGTGATTGGGCTCGTCCCTTTTGCAACAACGATCCACCTTATGGGGGAAGACGCGGTAGGGCAAGAGTGTGATCATCAAGTCTTATGTGCTCTGCCGGGCGCATGGCCTTGCTGAGGTTAAAAACATGCCCCATGTTCAATTTCAATCCAGTGTTGTATTGCGTCCAGAATTCAAGGCCGGCGCTGATGTGGTGGCATGTGTCAATGCGGCTCCACAGGCTCCTCGTCTGCTAGATCAACTCCGAAATCGGATTCGGGTGCTTCATTATTCGATACGTACCGAGCAGGCCTATGTCGATTGGGCTCGTCGCTTCATTCTTCACAACAACAAGCGCCATCCGTGCGAGATGGGCGCTACTGAGATTGAACGATTTCTAACCCATCTTGCGGTGGAGCGAAACGTTTCAGCTTCTACACAAAATCAAGCCAAGGCTGCTTTGCTGTTTTTATACCGAGAGGTGCTTGGCATCAGTTTGCCGTGGTTGACCGAGGTCATCACGGCCAAAATTTCGCAGCGTTTACCTGTTGTCCTGACTGAGCGTGAGGTGCGCGATTTGCTGTTGCAGCTGAATGGCACATCGTGGCTGATCGCCTCCGTCCTATACGGGACGGGCGCCCGATTGCTTGAATGCCTGCGGCTGCGGGTAAAGGATGTGGAGTTTGACCGGCGTGAAATAGTGATCAGGTGTGGCAAGGGCAATAAAGACCGCGTGACCGTTTTGCCTGAAAATCTGATGGCGCCACTCCGCCAGCAGTTAGTCACAGTGAGGGCCCTGCACCAACTGGATTTGAAGGCTGGATTGGGTGATGTCTGGCTACCCGGTGCGCTGGCGGCAAAATACCCGAGTGCAGGTCGCGCATGGGGGTGGCAATACATCTTCCCTAGTCCTCAGCGATCGATTGACCCGAGGGGTGGCCGCGAGCGCAGGCATCACTTGGCTGAGCAGTCCGTACAGCGCATGGTGTCGCTTGCAGCGAAACGTGCAGACATTTCCAAACCATGTACACCCCATGTGCTGAGGCACAGCTTCGCAACGCACCTGCTACAGGCTGGTTACGATATTCGTACCGTGCAAGAACTACTTGGTCACGCAGATGTATCGACAACCCAGATCTACACGCATGTGATGAACCGCGGTGGCCGTGGCGTACTCAGTCCGTTCGATAAGATATAAAAAAAGGGAGCCATCTGGCTCCCTTCGCATTTACATGCCAGCGTAGTTCGGGCCGCCGCCGCCTTCTGGCGTGACCCAGATGATATTTTGTGACGGGTCCTTGATGTCGCATGTCTTGCAATGCACGCAGTTTTGCGCATTGATCTGCAAGCGATCGCTCTGGTCATCGTTCTTCACGAACTCGTACACACCCGCTGGGCAGAAGCGTGCCTCAGGGCCAGCGAATTTCGCCAGATTCAAGTTAACCGGTACCGACGCGTCCTTCAAGGTCAGGTGGGCCGGTTGGTGTTCTTCGTGGTTGGTGTTGGACACGAACACCGAGCTCAGGCGGTCAAACGTGATCTTGCTATCCGGTTTTGGATAATCGATCTTGGCGCACTCAGCCGCTGGCTTGAGGAAGGTGTGATCCGCAGCAGGGTTGCGCAGGGTCCAAGGCGCTTCTTTGATGCCCAGTCGCGGCAAAATCCAATGCTCAACAAACGTCATGACTGAACCAACGAAGAAGCCCTTCTTGAACCAGGTCTTGAAGTTCTTCGATGTCTTCAGCTCGTCGTGCAGCCAGCTCTTCTCGAACAGGGCAGGGTAGGCGCTCAACTCGTCGTATTGACGGCCAGCGGTCACGGCTTCGAACAAAGCTTCGGCGCAAAGCATGCCGGACTTCATCGCAGCGTGACTGCCCTTGATCCGTGCCGCGTTCATGTAGCCCGCGTCGCAACCAATCAGCGCGCCACCGGGGAACACGGTCTTTGGCAAGCTGGGCAAACCACCATTGTTGATGGCGCGTGCGCCGTAGCTCAAACGCTTGGCGCCATCGAGGTATTGTTTGATGACTGGATGGGTCTTCCAGCGTTGCATTTCATCAAACGGGCTCATCCATGGGTTCTTGTAGTCAAGTCCGACAACGAAGCCCAAGGTGACCTTGTTGCCTTCCAGATGGTACAAAAAGCCGCCACCAAAGGTTTGCGTGTCCATGGGCCAGCCGCCTGTGTGCACCACCAAGCCGGGCTTGGCCTTGGCTGGGTCGATCTCCCACAATTCCTTGATGCCGATGCCAAAGCTTTGCGGGGCCTTGCCGTCAGCGAGTTTGTATTTGGCGATAACTTGCTTGCCCAGATGCCCACGAGCGCCTTCAGCAAAGATCGTGTACTTGGCCAGCAGGGCCATGCCAAGCTGGAAGTTGTCTGTGGGCTCGCCAGTTTTGTCGACACCCATATTGCCTGTTGCCACGCCGATGACCGCTCCGGTCTCGTTGTAGAGCACTTCAGCAGCCGCAAAGCCGGGGAAAATTTCAACGCCAAGGGCTTCGGCTTGCTGTGCCAACCAGCGGGTCACGTTGCTCAGGCTGATGACGTAGTTGCCTTCGTTGTGCATGCAGTTAGGCACCACCGCGTCGGGCGTTTTCAAGCTGCCTGTTGCAGAGGTCAATACATGAACTTCGTCACCGGTGACCGGTTGGCTCAACGGTGCGCCGAGCTCTTTCCAGTTGGGGAACAGCTCTGTGATGGCACGGGGGTCCATCACCGCGCCGGACAGGATATGAGCGCCGGGCTCAGAGCCTTTTTCAAGCACGACGACGTTGATTTCCTTGCCGGCCTTTTCTGCCAGTTGCTTCAGTCGGATTGCCGTGGCCAGTCCGGCGGGGCCGGCACCAACGATCACGACGTCGTATTCCATCGATTCGCGAGGGCCGAATTGTTCAAGGATTGCCTGTGGCGTCATCATGATTCCTTCTGTTTGTGTCAAACAGATATCAGTTGCATTATTTAAGCCCGCAATTCTAAGTCGTGCTTAGCCCCAGATTTTGCCTAAAAATAGCACGATCGTTCTAAAAATCCGTCTTATTGATGGGGATTGAAGATTGAGTGTTGTCTGTCTGCCTTGTTGGGGGATGCTTTGACGACGTCCGTGCTAATGTTTGCAGTGCGGTTTGCAGTGCGTTTGTGATCGCGCGGCTCGCCGCGCCCAAGGAGAAAACTGACATGAGCTATACGATTGATTTGTCTGGCCGCGTGGCCTTTATCACGGGCGCTTCCAGCGGCCTGGGTACGCAGTTTGCGCACACCTTGGCCAAGGCAGGTGCCGCTGTGGTACTGGCCGGTCGCCGCTTGGATCGTCTTAAAACACTGCGTGCAGAGATTGAGTCGTACGGTGGTGATGCCCACGTCGCGCATTTGGACGTCACTGACGTGGACAGCATCAAGTCAGCCGTGGCCCATGCTGAGACCGAGGTCGGCGCCATCGACATCCTCATCAACAATTCGGGCGTGAGCACGACAGAGCGTTTGATCGACGTCACCGAAGACAGCTTTGATTTCGTGTTTGACACCAATACGCGCGGTGCCTTTTTTGTGGCGCAAGAAGTGGCCAAGCGCATGCTGGCTCGGGCACAAGGCTCAGCGCCTGGCACCTACACGGGTGGGCGCATCATCAACATCGCCTCGGCGGCGGGTTTGCGCACCATGCCGCAAATCGGCGTGTATTGCATGAGCAAGGCCGCCACTATCCACATGACCAAGGTGATGGCAGCGGAGTGGGGCCGTTTTGGCATCACCAGCAACGCGGTGTGCCCTGGCTACATCGAGACCGAAATCAACAGCCATCACTGGGGTACAGAAGGTGGCAAAAAATTGATCAACATGCTGCCCCGCAAGCGCATTGGCCAACCCAAAGATCTGGACGCCTTGGTCGTGATGTTGTGTTCCGCAGAGAGCGACTTCATCAATGGCGCCGTCATTTCTGCCGACGATGGCATGGTTGCTGCTTGATATTGACTCACATTCAGATCCATCATGCGATTAGACATACCTGAACACAAAATCCTGGTGCATGAGGTGTCACTGCCCATTTTTTGGGGCGACATGGATGCCCTCGGCCACGTCAACAATACCGTGTATTTCAAGTACATGGAGCAGGCCCGCGTATCGTGGGTCGATACCATCAGCGGTGCGATCGGTGGTGAAAAAGACGGCCCTGTGATTGCCAATGCTTTTTTTAATTTTTACAGGCCACTGGTGTTTCCCGGTGATTTGATCGTCAAGCTGTATGTCGCTGATCCGGGGCGCACCAGCATTGACACCTTTGTGACCATCGAACGCACTGACGAGCCGGGGTCGCCCTATGCAGCAGGCGGTGCCACGCTGGTATGGGTCAGCTCAACCGATGGGCGTCCGGTGCCTTTGCCTGGGCCTATTCGCGCACTGCAAAGCGGAACGGCCTCCTTGCCTGGGGTCGATACGCCACCTGCTTTGCCCGGCATTTAACCCTTAACCGTAGCCTAGGAGTCCATAGATGAACAAGGTCTATCCCGACGCCGCCAGTGCGCTGGCTGGCATAGTAAAAGATGGGCAATTGCTCGCCGTAGGTGGCTTTGGCCTGTGCGGCATTCCTGAAGCGCTGATCGATGCCCTGCAGGCATCTGGTGTCAAGGACTTGACCGTGATCTCCAACAATGCCGGCGTCGACGGCTTTGGTTTGGGTAAGTTGCTCAACACCCGTCAGATCAAAAAAATGATCTCTAGCTATGTGGGCGAGAACAAAGAGTTCGAGCGCCAATACTTGGCCGGAGAGCTTGCGCTTGAATTCACGCCGCAAGGCACCTTGGCTGAAAAGCTGCGTGCAGGTGGCGCGGGCATTCCGGCGTTCTTCACCAAAACTGGAGTGGGCACCTTGGTGGCCGAGGGCAAAGAGACCCGTGAGTTCGACGGCGAGGTCTATGTGATGGAGCGCGCTTTGAAGCCTGAGGTGGCGCTGATCAAGGCGTACAAGGCCGATAAGTCGGGTAACTTGATTTTCCGTCGCACAGCGCGCAATTTCAATCCAGCGGCGGCCATGGCAGGCAAGATCACCGTGGTCGAAGTTGAGCACATTGTGGAGACGGGGGACTTTGATCCTGACTCCGTGCATCTGCCTGGTATCTATGTGCACCGCATCGTGCACAACCCCACGCCAGAGAAGCGCATTGAAAAACGCACGCTCACCGAAAAATCGACCACCAAAGCAGGAGATTGATCATGGCTTGGACGCATGACGAAATGGCGGCCCGTGCCGCTCAGGAATTGCAAGACGGGTTCTATGTGAATTTGGGGATTGGCCTGCCGACCTTGGTGGCCAACCACGTGAGCCCTGACATCGACGTTTGGCTGCAGTCCGAAAACGGGATGCTGGGCATTGGCCCTTTCCCGACTGAAGACGAGGTGGATGCGGACCTGATCAACGCAGGTAAACAGACTGTGACTGTGTTGCCGGGCTCGTCTATTTTCGGCTCGCATGAGAGCTTTGCGATGATCCGAGGAGGCAAGATCAACTTGTCGATTCTCGGCGCCATGCAGGTGTCCGATAAGGGTGATTTGGCCAACTGGATGATCCCTGGGAAGATGGTCAAGGGGATGGGCGGTGCCATGGACTTGGTGGCCGGTGTCGCTCGTGTTGTGGTGCTGATGGAGCACGCAGCCAAGAACGGCGAGCACAAGCTGATACAGCAATGCACATTGCCTTTAACTGGGGTGGGCGTGGTCGACCGCATCATCACCGAGTTGTGCGTGCTGGACGTGACGCCTGATGGTTTCAGGTGTGTTGAACTGGCGCCCGGCGTGACACATGATGAGATCCGATCTAAAACAGGCGCTCATGTGCATTTGTCTCACTTGACGGCATGAGTTGGTTGATTTCGGCGGGCTTGCTGCTCAACCTGTTGTGCCTGTTGTGGCTGCTTTACCGCAAGCCCCAGTCCGACGATGAGTCCATGGCGCGGTGGGCAAGCGAGTTGAAATCACATGTGCAAGAGCACAGCGAGCGCCTTGAGCGGGAGTTGCGAGATGAGTTGAGTCGCAGCGCCACCGGCACCCGCCAAGAGTTGGGGGGTGCCTTGCGCGATACAAGCCACCTGCAAGGCCTGCAGGCGGATGGGCTGCGTGAGGCTCAAGCTTTGGCCTTGGCCCGGTTTAATGAAGCACAAGAGTCATCCTTGCGTCGACTTGGGGATGGGGTGACAGAGCAGCTCCGCGCTTTGTCCGAGTCCAACGACCGCAGGCTAGGTGAGGTACGCAACACCGTAGAGACCCGCCTCAAGGCACTGCAAGAGGACAACGAGAAAAAACTGGAGCAGATGCGCCAGACGGTGGATGAAAAATTGCACGCGACGCTAGAGGCCCGGCTGGGTGAGAGTTTCAAACAAGTCGCTGAACGTTTGGAGTTGGTGCACCGAGGCTTGGGCGAAATGCAGCGATTGGCCAGTGACGTGGGCTCGCTTAACCGTGTGCTCAATAACGTCAAAACACGCGGCATTTTTGGTGAAGTGCAATTGGCTGGCTTGCTTGAGCAGGTGTTCACGCCTGAGCAATATGCGGTCAACGTGGAAACCGTACCGGGTAGTGGGGCGCGTGTCGAATTTGCCATCAAATTGCCGGGGCAGGGCGGCGATGAGAATAAGCCGTTGTGGTTGCCTATCGATGCCAAGTTCCCGCGCGAGGATTACGAACGCTTGCTCGATGCACAAGACCGTGCCGATGCACCCGGTGTAGAGGCCGCAGCCAAAGCTGTTGAGCAACGCTTGAGGTTAGAGGCGAAGTCGATCAGCGACAAATACCTGGCGCCGCCACACACCTCGGACTTTGCGATTTTGTTTGTGCCGACAGAAGGCCTGTATGCCGAGGCATTGCGCCGCCCAGGTTTGGTCGAATCATTGCAGCGCGACTACAGGGTCATGCTCGCAGGCCCCACAACCTTGCTCGCTACGTTGAGCAGTCTGCAGATGGGGTTTCGCACCTTGGCGCTGGAGAAGCGATCCAGCGAGGTTTGGCAGGTGTTGGGCGCTGTTAAAGCTGAATTTGGTAAGTTCGGTGATGTTTTGGTTAAAACACGCAAGAAACTGGAAGAAGCCAGCAACACCATTTCATCTGTTGAAACACGCACCCGTGCAATGGGGCGGGCGCTCAAACAAGTTGAATCGCTGCCAGAGCATCAGGTGCAAGCGCTGCTGCCAGGCGATACGGGCACGCAGATGGACGAAGAAGTCGAAGTCTGACTCAAGCGCAGCGGGCCTCAGCCGATATCCAGTAACCCAATATTTTGATTACTGGAGATGAGCCTTGATACGGCTCGACCGCTGCGTGCCCTCATTGTTGAAGTCCCTCCTGCTCGTGACAGTGTGTTTGTTCGCCCTACCAGCTTGGTCGGCCGAACAAGCATTCGACGTGGCACAAAGCAGTGGGCAGGGCGTTGTGCTGCAAATCGATTCGGCGGTGTCAGATCAGGCACCGACAGAGGCGGGACCAAGCCACGCCCCGCCACAAAGCGCACCGTGGTCTGCCCGCAAGTTGGGCGTCAGAACCTTGGGGTTCGACTACAAGGGCATCTGGGCACGCACGACACTACAAAACACATCGGACAGCGCCCGCACAGCTTGGGTCGTTGTCACAGAAGCCTATGTTGACTATGTGGACTGCTTTATTGAGTCTGATGGCGTGGTTCAAACCATTTTTCGCATGGGTGACAGGCGGCCATTTGCGGCAAGACCTATTGCACAACCCGGCACAATCGTGCCCGTCAACCTGTACCCGCACAGCCAGATCACGCTGCAATGCCTGATTCGCAACAACGGGTCGACACCCGCCATATTCCAGTATTGGACGCCTGAGCAGTACATGGCGGCCGAACGCACGGCGGTATTCTCGCGTGCGCTGTGCTATGGCGCTTTGATCTTCACCATCCTCGTTGCTTTGGTGCTGGCGTGGATCAATCGCCATCCTTTGTCGGTCTTGCTTGTCGCTGAATTACTGCCTGTCTTGGCTGCAACAGCCTCCCGCGAGGGGGACGCCTATCAATTGCTGTGGCCAGATCACCCCACCTATAACGTGCCCCCTTACCAGTGGGTGTTGGTTGGCATCATCACGGCCTCATTGGTGTTTCGGTGGATCATCAAAGCCAGCGCGTGGGAGAGCAAACTGATCACGGGGGTGTTGACATCGTCGGCCTTGATTTTGCTTGGCGCTGTCTTGGCACCTCAGCATGCACCCGACATCAGCCAGCTGGTGACATGGCTGTCTGTGGCTTATCCCATGGTGTTGATTTGGATTTGCGCGCGCCACTGGCACGAAGGGGCTGTGGCTAAGCTGCTGTGCTTGGGTATGCTTGTCCAAGTGTCGGCATTGATCTTGATCGCTGTCGGCATGCTGGGCTTCTATCAAGGGCCATTTGGTTTAGCCAGCATGTACGCCAGCGTCGTGAAGGCCTTGATTTTGTCTGCGGCGCTGGTCTTCAGGATGAAGATAGACCGTTTGGAGCGCGCCAACGCCTTAGCAGAACACACCTTAGAGCTTGAGAGGCGATTGCAGTTTGAGGCGCAGTTGCGCCATGCTGTGTCGCACCATCCTCGCTACGGCATGCCCAACCAAGCCATGCTTGAAGAGTCGGTACGTGTTGCCGCTCAAGGCGCATCACCGGTGCTCTCCATCTGGATCATCAAGCTCAACCGGTTCGGGTTTCTGGAGTCTATTTTGG
This sequence comes from Aquabacterium sp., assembly GCA_030654395.1. Classification (GTDB taxonomy): domain Bacteria; phylum Pseudomonadota; class Gammaproteobacteria; order Burkholderiales; family Burkholderiaceae_C; genus Aquabacterium. The sequence goes on along the minus strand of JAURXM010000100.1, from coordinate 7,270 downwards.
CGCCCGATACCTTGACGTCTTTGGTCACGGTGTATGCCCAAGAAATCAACCGCTGGTTTGATGGTCGTCCACAGTTTGATCTGTTGCACATCGAGGGCGGGCGCCCGCTTGCCGCTTTGGATGACAGCACGCTGGCCTTTGTGACAACAGGCGAACCTAAGCACGCATTGATGTCCGACCTCGAGCGCTTTTTGACCAGGCGCTTTGAGTGGCAAGGTATGTTCGTCGCGTGGGATCCTCACCTCGGCGTATCGACTGTGACACATGCCCGCATCGAAGAGGGCGCCGGCATCAGTGATGAGGCGCGCATTGCGCTTCAGTGGTGCTCGGCGCATCAGCGCGTGGTGACGTTTGATGCTGAGCGCATGAAGCGCGAGCAACTGGCCTATGGTCTGACGCTGGACTTGGAGGGTGCCATCGACCGGGGGGAGCTGCTTTTGCACTACCAACCCAAGGTCACACTGACATCTCATCGAACAGATTCGTTGGAGGCACTGGTGCGCTGGCGCCACCCTCAGCGCGGCATGATCCCTCCAGGCGCCTTTATCGCTGAAGCTGAAGCCACAGGTGCCATCAATGGCTTGACCATGTGGGCGATTGCCGAGGCAGCTCGCTTCTTGCTGACACTGCCTGATCCCCTTGTTCGGGTATCCATCAACATCACCGCTTTTGACTTGGCGACACCTCATTTTGTGGACAACGTATTGGGCATCTTGGCCAATGAGGGTTGCCCACCGTCGCGCATCATCTTGGAAGTAACCGAGTCAGCTGCCTTGAGTGACCGTGATGGCGCCACAGCGATCCTTAAGCGGCTGCGCTCGGAAGGGGTCAAAATTGCACTGGATGACTTTGGCACGGGCCACTCGTCATTGGGTATCTTGCAAGAAATGCCCTTGGATGAAATCAAGATTGACCGCAGTTTTGTGACCGACATCGCCTCATTTACCCGCAAGCAAGCTGTGTTGCTGGCCATGATTGAGGTGGGCCACCGCTTGGGATTGTCGGTGACCATCGAGGGGGTGGAAGACCTCGGCAGCGTCGCGTGGCTAACTGACCATCAGTGCGACGTCATACAAGGCTTCGTTTTCAGCCGGCCACTGGAGGCTGATGCCGCTCGCCGTTGGTTGCTGAGCCCTTTGCCAGAGCCCGTTCGCGCTGAAGCAGCAACTGGCCTGGCTCGCTTGCCTGCGACGCCAGTGTGGGCCAACCTTGCAGATGCACAGTGACCAGTTGACTCAAGGCGCGGATCCAGGGCAGACGGTCGTTGAGACAAGCGATGTAGTTGAACTCTTTGCCGCCACTCGATAGGAAGGCTTCTTTGCCCTCCATCGCGATCTCTTCCAAGGTCTCAATGCAGTCAGACACGAAACCAGGGCAGATCACATCTACACGAGCGACACCAGCGCGACCTAGCTCACGCAAGGTGGGCTCTGTGTAGGGCTGCAACCACTTGGCTTTGCCGAATCGGCTTTGAAACGTCACCACATACTCTTGCTCGGACAGGCCAAGCTGCTCAGCCAGCAAGCGTCCTGTCTTGAGGCACTCGCAGTGGTAAGGATCACCCAGTTGCAGTGTCCGCTGAGGCATGCCATGAAAGCTCATGAGCAATTTGCCTGCTCGGCCATGGCTGCTCCAGTGGGCTTTCACACTGTCGGCTAAAGCATTCAAATAGCCAGGATCGTCATGAAAGTGGTTGATGTGCCGCAATTCGGGTAGGGCGCGTGTCTGGCGGCCCCAGGTGAACACATCGTCCATGACACTGGCAGTGGTCGCGCCCGAGTACTGTGGGTACAAGGGGACGATCAAAATGCGTGTGGCACCTTCTGCTTTGAGCGCCGATAGTTGTGATCCGATGCTGGGTTGACCATAGCGCATCGCATGGCGCACCAGCACACGGTGCCCTTGCTCCCCCATGAAGCCTTGCAGCAAGGCGGTTTGTTTTTCAGTCCACACGCGCAGTGGCGAGCCCTCTTTGGTCCAGATGCTGGCGTACTTTGCCGCCGACTTGGCTGGCCGCACTCGCAGAATGATGCCGTGCAGAATCACCTTCCAAATCCATGGCGGAATTTCTACGACACGGGTGTCACTTAGAAATTGGGCAAGGTAGCGGCGCACCGCAGCTGGGGTTGGAGATTCAGGGGTGCCCAAGTTGACCAACAAGATGCCGGTCTGAGGGGCTTGCCCATGCTTAAAGTCTGGTTCTTTGGCTACGCTCATAGCCCCGCATTGTCACCTCTTGCGGCCAATCTACACAGCTCTGTGGTTACTGCGACAATGTCAATTGGTTTGGCCCAGTACCCGACAAAACCCGCCTCTTTGGCGCGCGCCACGTCGTCTGGCATGGCGTCGGCTGAGCACATGAAAGCAGGCGTAGAGGCCAAATCTGGCAGCTTGCGCAATGCCCGCAGCACATCAAATCCAGACATGCCCGGCAGATGTGCATCCAGTACCAGCACTTCTGGTGTGCTCTCTTGTGCCATGGACAAGGCTGTTTGCCCGTCCTCAGCTATGCGCAATTCAAGTTGAGGGTAGGGCCGCAATGCTTCCTCGAACAGCATGGCATTGATGCGGTTGTCTTCAACGTAGAGAACGCGCAAAGGCGCCTGCGTCAAACCAACTTCTTGTGAGGTCGGCGAGCAAGTCACGGGCTCAGATGCATCCCTTGCCCCGTCAGAGGCATTCGAGGCCGCGAACCCCACCAAAGGTAAAGTGATGCTAACCCGGGTGCCTGCACCGAGCTGACTGCGGATTTCCATGCGACCTCCCATGGCTTCTATCAACGACCTGGTGATGATAAGGCCCAGACCTGTGCCTTCGGTATGGGTGGTTTCACGGCCTAGGCGCTCAAAGGGTTGAAACAGCTTGTCCAGTTGCTTGGGGCTCATGCCTGGGCCTGTGTCCTCAATGGTGAGAACAAGCTGCCCATCCGCGCGTGCCTCTGCGTCTATCCTGACTGTGCCGCCGGGCTGGTTGTATTTGATGGCATTGGATGCAATGTTCATGATCACCTGACGCAACCTTTGGCGGTCGGCCAGTAGCGGCCAGTTGGCCTGCACTCTGTTATTCAGTTTGATGCCCACGCGTGCTGCCAGTGGCGCCAACATTGACAAGGACTGCGCCACCTCATCTGCCAATGACACGGCCTCAGCCTTGACGTTGAAGATGCCTGCTTCGACTTGCTGCAAGTCCAGCACATCATTGACCAGAGAGATCAAATGTCGACTGGCATGCATGATTTGATCAACGTAGTTCAGCGTCCCCGGTGCGGCGTGCTGCTGTTTCAATTGCATTTGCAGCAACTGCGCAAACCCATTGACCGCATTGAGTGGTGTGCGTATCTCGTGGCTCATTCGCGATAAGAATTCAGTCTTGGCGGCATTGGCCAGCTCTGCTGATTGTTTGTCACGCAGCGCACGCTCTGCTTGTTTGACCGGTGTGATGTCGGAGTGGGTGCCCACCACGCGTTGCGGCTTGCCATTTGGATGGCGGCTGACCACTTTGCCTCGCGACAGGATGGACAGGTAGTGGCCTTGCTTGTGTTGTAGCCTTAACTCGGTTTGATGCACGCCCTCGCCCAGGTCGAAATACAAGGCCAGACTTTGGCTAACTGGGTCGCGGTCCAGCGGGTGCACGCGGTCGAGAAAATCCAAAGCGGTGCCACTCACATCGTGATCGGCGTAGCCCAGCATGACTTGCCATCGTTTGGAGTAGAACACCCGCCCCGTCGTCAAGTCCCAATCCCATACGCCGTCCCCCGCACCTTCCAATGCGAATTTCCAGCGCTCTTCGCTCAGCTGCAACGCCTGCTGTGCTTGGCGTTGTTGTGTGATGTCGCGGGCAAGGAACAAGGTTTGGCCTTCTGGCATGGGGGTCATGTGCGCAGCAAAGTGCCGCAAGCTGCCATCGGCCCCTGCCAAGTCGTACTCAAAAAAATGGGGCTGACCACTTGCTTGTACTTGACTCAGTGCATCTTGCTGGCGCAGTCCCAGAGGATGCGGCAGATGCTGGCCAAGCCGCGTACCCTTGAGTTGCGATATAGGCCGAAGCAATAAGGGGTGGTGGTCGTGTCCATCTAGATAGCAGCCTTGCGCGTCAATCACGAACCACAAATCGGGCAGTGCGCCCAAGACAGCTGCCAAGCGTGCCTTTGTTTCAGCCAATGCTTCTTGTTGTTCAAGCAAGAGCGCCGCATCACGCTTGGATTGCGTGATATCCATCGCGAAGTGCACCACACTCTTGTCAGGCAATTGGTGGTCTTTGATGAGCAGCCAGCTTTGCTGAAACGCGATTTCTTGTGGATGAGCTTGCTCATGGAGCGACATTCGCCAAGCGATGTAGTCGTCTTCTCGGCCTATGCCATCCGGAATGTCGCCTTGCCGGATGAGCTTGCGTAAAGTGTCAGGCCAGTAAGCCGTAGAGGGGTCATGCACATCACGGGTCAGGTTTTTCCAACGGCTGTTGGCGACGATGACCTTGCCTTGAGGGTCGGTGATCATGACGTTGATATGAAACGACTCAATGGCCTGACGCAGCAACTGATCAGCCCGATCAGCCTCACGTTCCGCAGCGATCTGGCGGGTCACATTGCGGCTGGCCCCTCTGTAGCCCATGAATTGATCAGCCCTGTCAAAAACAGGTATGCCGCTCACGCTCACGGTGATCAAGCCCTTTGGGGTCATGCGGTCACCGATGGCATCGGTGAAGGGTTTGTGAGCCTGTTGTGCTTGCAGTGCTTGCAGCCAGTTCGCCTGAGTCGCATCAGCACGTTGTGTATACAGATCCGCCGCGATGCAACCCACCTCATCGCATGGGTCGATGCCTGTATGTTGAGTCAGGCTGGCTGAGACCCATTGGATGACGCCATCCTTGTCTGACTCCCACAGCCAATCACTGCCTGCCAAGCTGGCCGTGCGAACCCGTGCCTCCATCTTGCGAAAGCGCTGCGCCCGAAGTTGCGATGCGATCAAGGCACTGGCTGTGGTGGCCAAGTCTTGTAGACCAGCGCACTCATCGGCGCTCCAGGTGCGCTCGTGGCGGTCCATGGCGAACACGGTACCTAAAACATGCCCCTCGACCAACAAAGGCATCGCCGCATAGGCACGGATGGCCTCCGCGCCGTCAACCAGGGTGCCTTGCTGGAACCGGGGGTCGCCGATCGCATTGGTGACCGTGATGCCTTGACCCTGGCGGACAACCTCATCGCAGAACGAGCCCGCACGTGTGGTTTGTGGTGTGGCCAAACCTGTTCGCGCCAAGCTCCATGCGCGGTCATCGTCGACCAGATTGATCCCTGCGGCAGGGCAACGCATCACCGACGCCACAAGGCGAGCTAGGGCGTCAAAAGCCGGAGACGGCTCTGAATCGAGTAATCTGGTCGCGTGTAGCAGCGTCACGCGAGCGGTATCGTTTTGAGTCACATCGGTTGCGATCATGCCGTGACTGTAGCCGATCACTCGAAGCGGCTTGCTCAGCGTCAATACTGAGGCAAAGTGTCCGAAAAACTTAATACTTCAAACTGAATTTGTGTGCTGGTCGGATCATTGGGTGGGGCACCCATGCTGATGACACCACAGCCATGCAAGGTGCAAGTGCCTCGGCGCAATGTCAGTACTTGATCGTCATGATCGAATTTGACGTGCGTGCCGTTGTAGCTCATGTCACTGAGATAGAAGTGGCCGCTGTGTGATTCGATGCGCGCATGCGATCGAGACACGCGAGAGTCGCTGACGCAAAAAGAAGCCTGAGGGCTGCGGCCCAAGACCAAAGGCATGCTGGCAGGCGCAAATACGCGCTCTGTGCCTAGGCAAGTCAGCCTGACCCCATCTGGCATGTCGCTGAGCCCCGCATCCATGAGCATGGTGGACATGGTGTCGCCAAAGCGGCGATTTTCCATGCGCAGCACCGCGACGGGCTCGTTGCGCCCTCGAAGATGCAATTTATCGATGCTGCGAAAGCGGTCGTGTTGATCGTTCGGTAGCTCGCTCAGTAACTGTGCCGTGGTCAGTGTTTCGTTGTCACCCGCGAGGTCGAGCAGGCGGGCAGCGACATTGACCGCATCGCCAAAACAATCGCCATCTACTTCGACCATTTCACCCCAAGCTATCGCCACTTTGAGTTTGATGGCCGCCGCCTTGACAGGCAGTCCGTTGGCGACAGGGGCAATGCGCTCAAGTGACTCTTGTAGCGATGCGGCAGACTCGACGGCGGTCTCGGCATCTTCGAACACAGCCATGAGGCCATCACCCAGCGTTTTGACCACACGCCCACCTGCTCGGGCAATGATTTGCCCCAGCATGGCCAAGCTGTGGGTCACGACCGTGGCCGCTTCGCTGTTGCCCAGCTTGAGGTACAGCGCCGTGCTGCCCCGCAGGTCAGCAAATAAGATGGCGCGCTCTTTGGTGTTATCCATATTGCATTATGTTGACTTGCAATGGATCTGACCAGTGTGCAGAAATGCACGGTTTTCGGCTGGGTTCTTGCTCTTGCGTTGGTTGGCAGGAATAAAAAACCCGGTACATGGCCGGGTTGGTGGTTCAGCTTAGAGGTTATCCAGATAAGTGCGAAGTTTATCTGAACGGCTCGGGTGCTTGAGCTTGCGAATGGCCTTGGCCTCGATTTGGCGGATGCGCTCGCGGGTGACGTCAAACTGTTTGCCGACTTCTTCCAGCGTGTGATCGGTCGACATTTCGATACCAAAACGCATGCGCAACACCTTGGCTTCGCGCGGCGTGAGGCTATCGAGGATGTCCTTGACGACATCACGCAAACCAGCCTGCATGGCCGCTTCAATAGGCGCGGTGTTGTTGGTGTCTTCAATGAAGTCACCCAAGTGGCTGTCATCGTCGTCACCGATCGGCGTTTCCATGGAGATCGGCTCTTTGGCGATCTTCATGATCTTGCGGATCTTGTCCTCGGGGATCTCCATCTTCTCCGCGAGCGTCGGCGCGTCGGGCTCGAATCCGAACTCCTGCAGGTGCTGGCGCGACAGGCGGTTCATCTTGTTGATCGTCTCGATCATGTGCACCGGGATGCGGATGGTTCGCGCCTGGTCGGCGATGCTCCTCGTGATCGCCTGTCGGATCCACCAGGTGGCGTAGGTCGAGAACTTGTAGCCGCGGCGGTATTCGAACTTGTCGACCGCCTTCATCAGGCCGATGTTGCCCTCTTGGATCAGATCCAAGAATTGCAGGCCGCGGTTGGTGTACTTCTTCGCAATAGAGATCACCAAACGCAAGTTGGCCTCGATCATTTCCTTCTTGGCATCGCGCGA
>JAURXM010000096.1 GCA_030654395.1 Aquabacterium sp. | reverse complement strand
ATATTACTGTCGTGACGGGCAAAGCGCAAATCCTTGAGGCAAAGCTGCCAAGGCTTGCAGACGACGCAGCGCGGCTGTATCAGGGCGATAGTTGAATGCAAGCGAGACTGTGTATGTTGTTCAATCGATTAGCGACGCTTTGCCCCATGCACTGCGCGTTGCTGCCTTGCTGATGCTCGCATATGCCAGTTGCGCCCGTTCGACTGCCCTCTGTTGTGAGTCCCTTCTTTCCGGGAAGGCGAGCTTGTGCTTCAGCCAGATGGCCTGTCGCGCCTTGAGCATCGGTCCATTGAACGATACGTCCAGAGGTTGAAGAGTGGCGGTGCAGCCAGGAGGAACTTGGATCAGCTCCAGCTGCATGCGCATTGCAGCGATGCGGACGGCATAAGTCCAGTGCGCCCGGAACGAATCGAGGATGAGAGCAGCAGGACGACCGCCTGTGTGGGGAAGCACGACGTCGTGGAGCCACTGCAGCATGATTCCTTCGTGCACCCAGCCACTCTGACTCGTGAAGAGCCTGACGGACCGGATGGCTGGGGATGCACCGTCGGTGATCTTGCGAAGGCTGCGTGCGGTCTTCCCCTTGATGATCGCGCACATCTGCAGCTTGTCGCCAGCGGCAGTGATGCAAGGAAAGGTCGTGATCTTCGTACCGGTGTTCTCTGTCGTGGTGAGGCGAGCCGCAAGCTTGCTACCCGTCCGCACGATGCCGGTCGTCGGCACATCGAGTAGCGACACAGGTGTCTCGTCCATGTTGAAAACCATGCGCTCACCGTACGCCAGCACGGCGCTGCGCACCTCCGTGATGTAGTCGAGCGACTCTGCTTCGATGTCTCGACCTGCCATCTCACGATACGACACGTGGTAGAGTGCAGTGCGGTGCGACGACAGACGGTTGCGACGCTTGAAGTCGGTGATGAAGCCGTTGCTGGCAGAGAAGCGCCGTCGCGCGCGAACGCCTCTTGCGAGTCCTGCAGCGACCTCGGCATCGCGGTGGAGCTGGAGCGCCGCCTCTCGGATCTGCTCAGCACCCATGGCTGGTGCAGCGGCGAGAACAGACTCGCGAAGGACGGCCTCCTGCGCAAGAGTGAACGCACGATTGTGCCCGCCTCGATGGGAGACGGACGCCTCGATCATGCCTGCTATATCGCCAGCATCACGCGCGGCAGCGTAGCGTTTCCATCGTCGCCACAGCACGAAGTATGGACAGCCATGTTGAGAGGCGAGAAGAGTGAGTGCGAGGGCTGGGTTGGCTGCGCGCGCTGCGATGGCAGCCTCCACTGCGTGCTGCACTTGCTCTGCAGCGTGGCGCACGTGGCTGCCGCGTTTGGTGTTGCGTGCTTGCTTGGGCATGCAGCAGTGGTGGGTGCGGTGAAAGTGTGAGCGGCAAGTTCGAATCGAGAAATCTAGCCGATTTGCGCTTTGCCCGTCACGACAGTAAT
>JAURXM010000089.1 GCA_030654395.1 Aquabacterium sp. | reverse complement strand
TTTAGCCAGCCGTTGTGGTCGCAGGTGTTGGAGGGCTTTTGTCTGGGCGGCTTGTTCGTGCCGCTGACCACGCTGTTTCTTTCCGGCCTGACGCCGAGACGGCAAATCCAGGCGGTGGAACTGGGCGGCATGCTGCGCGTGTTGGGCGGCAGTGTCGCGTCGCCGCTGTTCAGTCTGTTTTGGGAGCGGCGCACCGCTTTTCACCAAAGTCGGTTGATCGAAAGTTTTTCACTGCATGACGGCTTTGCCGGTGAGATTGTCGCCCGGTTGCATGCCGCCGGCCTGCATGATCAGCTGGCCACCGCCAAGCTGGCGGCAGTCGCCGGTCAACATGCGGCGATCCTCGGTTTGGACGATACCTTCCGGCTGGCGGCCTGGCTGTTTATCGGCTTGGCAGCGGCGGTCTGGCTCGCCAAGCCGGTCGGGCCGAAACCGCCGGTTACCGATAAAGAAAACCGCCGCGAAGCGGCTCTGGAAGAGCTGATGGAGGAGCCGTAGCCATGTTTGAATTCAAAAAAACAGTCTTGTTGGCGACAGGTCTGTCGCTGCTGACCAGCTGCGCATTGCTGCCTGAGGACCGAACGCGAGCCGAATTGCTGGAAATGCCCAGCCTGAGCCTTACCCTGAGCGGCGATGCCCAAGCCGAAAAAATCGTCCGGGAATGGCCTAGGGCGCAGTGGTGGCATGATTTTCACAATGCCGAGTTGAACCGGCTGATAGAAATCGCGCTGGAAGACAGTCCAAGCCTGCACGCGGCAGCGGCGCGTCTGACTCAGGCGGAGGCGGCCGCCGATTATCAGGCCGCCGAGATGCTGCCCAGCATCAGCGCCAGCATTGATGTGCATCAACGACGTTTTTCCGCAACCGATTTTTACGGCCCCAACGGCGGCAAGACCTTCACCGGCGCGTACCTCGATCCGGCGGTATTTCGCTATCACCTCGATCTGTGGGGCAAGGATAAAGCGGCTCTGGACGCGGCATTGGGCAAGGAACGCGCCCAGGCTTCGGAACTGGCGATGGCGCGGTTGATACTGAGCACCGCCATCGCCCGCAACTATATCCGGCTGTGTGCTGCCGAGGAAGACATCGGGCTGGCTCACGCGCTGAGCGAGACGGCTGAGGAAAAAGCGCAGCTGGCTCAGCTGCGCTGGCAAAACGGCTTGACCGGCAAGGATCAGGTTTACGCCAGCGTACAGCAGCTGGAAGCGACTCGTCAGCGCGAAACCGGTGTGCGCAGCCAAACGCAGCTATTGCGTAATCGGCTGGCGACGCTGGTCGGGCAAGGACCGGACTGGGGGAAAACCATACACACGGCAGCGAATGAAGCTGCCGGACACTTGCCGCAGCCGGAAGCCGTATCGCTGGGACTGCTGGCCCATCGCCCGGATGTGGCGGCGGCGTTGTGGCGGGTGGAAGCGGCGGCTCAATTGACCCAAGTGGCGAAAACCAATTTCTATCCGGACGTCAATTTGGTGGGTTTTGCCGGTTTGCGCAGCCTCAATCTGAAGGATTTATTCCTGTCTCATGGCGCCAGCGTGGCCTACGGGATGGGGCCGACTGTTACCTTGCCGATTTTCGAAGGCGGGCGACTGGAGGCTGAATTGAAGGGGCAACAAGCGGCTTACGATAGCGCGGCAGAAAGCTATAACGACACACTGCTGTCGGCCGTGCAGCAGGTTGCGGACAGTCTGGCCGAATGGCGAAAAACGCTAGCCCATGATGCCGCCCAAGAACGCGCGCTGGAAGCCTCCGAAGCGGAATCGGCGCTGGCCGGCAACCGTTATCGGGCCGGCCTCAGCAACCGGGACGGCCCTATAGAGGCCGAAGCGGCTCTGCTTCAACAACGACTTACCGCCAGTGAACTGCGCAGCGCCCACCTTTTGGCGGCGGTCGGCCTGATCGAAGCGCTAGGCGGCGGATATGAAAACACAGCCCTGCCGACGTCCAATAAGGTAGACAGACATGACTAATACCCCAACCAAACCCCTGCGCCACTTCGGCTTTCAGCAACGCCACCGGCACCGGGGTTATCGGTTGTTGCTGGTCACTGCGCTCGCGTTACTGACAGGACTGCTTTATCTGCTTTACTGGTGGAATTTTGCCAGCCGTTTCGTCGTCACCAACGATGCCTATGTTACCGGCAACCTGGCGTCGCTGAAGGCGCAAACCAGCGGTACGGTAGTCGATGTGCGGGTCGATAACACCCAGTATGTACATCAGGGCGAGGTGCTGGTGCGTCTCGACGGATTGCAGGCGCAAGTCGCGCTGGAGCGGGCCGAAGCCAATCTGGCGGACAGTGTGCGACAGATAGAAACCTTGTTCAGTCAAGCCGAT
>JAURXM010000080.1 GCA_030654395.1 Aquabacterium sp. | reverse complement strand
GATCAAACTCTTCAGTTTAATCTCTGTTTAAAAACTCTCTCGCCGGAATTGAAGTGATTTAACGCACTTCTTCTTACCGTGAGTATTTGGCTTCTCTCATCCAAACACCCACACTTATCGGTTGTTAATTTTTAAAGAACTAATCGACTTGATCTACCGGCTGTTTTGCATGCCGTCGTGATCAGCGAAGAACGCTATTATGTCACCGTTTTGACAGTGCACGCAAGTCTTTCGTAAAAAAGTTGAAAATAGCTGCTGCGCAACTGGGTGCGGTGGATGATCCCAGTGGATGGGCCCCGGCCATCCACTCATGTTCAAGCGTGAATGGCCTAGTCCGCCTAGGCGTGGTTGGATGACTAAAGAGTGAGGTGTCTGTGCTACCCCGTTTTCATATTGGTATTGATCAAGTCCCCCTGAGTACAGGACTTGTATTTGGATTGCCCGATGGGGCATCCCGACACATTCAGGTGCTTCGACTGCAGCCGGGCGCATTGGTTCAGCTCTTTGATGGCCGAGGGCATGAGTGGCAAGCAACCGTCACAGAGATGGGGCGCAAGGTCGTGACTGTGGCCATTGGCGAACCTCTGCACCACAATCGTGAGCTACCTGTTCAGGTCACGCTCGCGATTGGCATGCCAGCCAATGACCGGATGGATGCGCTGGTGGAAAAGGCTGCGGAGTTGGGGGTGTTTGCCATCCAGCCTCTTATATGTGAGCGATCCGTTTTGCGCCTTGATGGCGAACGTGCCGCGAAGAAGGTGGCTCACTGGCAAGCTGTGGCGATCTCGGCATGCGAGCAGTGTGGCAGGGCCACCGTCCCAAAAGTGCTTGAGGTGCGATCCCTGTCATCTTGGTTGCATATGCAAACCCATGACACAGGTGCCTCCGAGTCACCTTCCGTGCATCGCGGTGTTCTGAGCTTGCGTGAGGCGGCGACGCTGAGCACCTGGATAGACGCCTGCTCGCCTGTAGTTGGCCGGAGAACCGCGAGTCCAGTTGTGGGATACGTTTTTTTAAGCGGCCCAGAAGGTGGTCTGTCGCCTGCTGAGGAGCAGGCTGCCTTGGCTTCAGGGTGGTCAGCTATTTCATTAGGGCCAAGGGTCTTGCGCGCGGATACGGCACCACTGGCTGCGTTAAGTGTGATTGGTTCCGCTTACGAGCTTTAACCCTGGTTCCTCATTTGACCCACGTGTTCATTTGCATGATCGGCAGCATCACGGACATCACGATCAGCATCACGACCAAACCCATGACGACAATCAGCAGAGGCTCCAAGATCGTGGCAATGGCCAATGCTTTGCGCTGAACCTCACCACCCATTTGCTTGGCAGCGCGTTGCAGCATCACGGGTAACTGTCCGGTCTGCTCGCCCAGCCGAGCGAACATGGACAACAAGCCGGGGAATCTCTTTTTAGCAGCCAAAGCCGAAGCCAATGGTGCGCCTTCCCTTACTTGAATGAGCGCCTCCATGGCATCAGCACGCATGGCTCGGTTAGATAAGGTTTCAGCTGCGGCTTGCAGCGCTTTCAGGATCGGCACGCCAGAGCCAGCCAGCATGGCCAAGGTGCCTGCAAAGCGTGCTGCGTTGTAGCCCCGAGCCAGCTTGCCGATGACTGGGATGCCGAGGAAGAAGGCGTCGAATTTCTTGCGGAACGCTTCACCACGCAGCGCAAAGAGCAGCGAGCCTGTGCCCACAGTCAGGATCAGCGCCAACAGCCAACCCCAGTTGCGCATGAATGCGCTCAAGCCCAGCATGACTCTGGTCAGCATGGGTAGCGCACGTTTGCTGCTGGTGAAAACTTGTGCCACTTGGGGAACCACAAATACCAGCAAGGCGATCACGATCAAAATGGCGAAAATGGAGACGATGGCCGGGTACAGGGTCGCACCAATCAGCTTGGACTTGAGCTCTTGCTGCTCTTCCAAGTCGTCGGCCAGTTTGTCGAGCACATTGCCCAACTGACCGCTTTGCTCTCCGGCGGCCACCACGCCGCGGTAGACCTCGTCGAATTCGCGAGGGGAGCCGGACAAGGCCTGTGCAAATGGTGCGCCACCGTTAACCTCGGCACGAAGGTGCGAGACCAGTTCGCGTTGCCGCGGATCCTCTGATTCATCGGCCAGCGCTGTGAGTGCACGGTCAAGTGGCAGTCCGGCGACAACCAGGCCTGAAAGCTGACGCGTCCAGATGGCGAGAGTTGAAGCATTGAACACGCGCCGCACATAGATCTGGCGGTTCATCCCTTCGCCTGTGGATGCCGCAGCCACGTTTTCCACCTTGAGGGGAACCAGTTGCTGCAGGCGCAGTTGCGAGCGTGCGGCCTTGGGGTTGTCGGCTTCTACGAGACCATTAACCGTCTTACCGGCGACATCCAAGGCTTCAAAACGAAAGGCGGGCATGAAGGTTCGTCCTTATTCGCGTGTGACACGCAGGACTTCTTCGAGCGAGGTGACGCCCTCGGCAACCAGCCGGTCGCCGTCATCACGCATCGTCTTCATGCCGCCCAACTGTGCCACTTCAAACAGCTTTGCTTCGGCAGCTTGGCTGTGGATCAGGCCGCGGATTTCATCGTCAGCCACCATCAGTTCGTAGACACCGGTTCGGCCCTTGTAACCGCTCATGCCGCATTCCTTGCAGCCGACTGGGTGCCATTTACCAGCACCATCCTCGCGTTTGCAGTGAGGGCACAGTTTGCGTACCAAGCGCTGAGCCAGCACGCCAAGCAGACTGGACGACAGGAGGAATGGCTCGATGCCCATGTCGGTCAAACGGGTGACGGCACTGGGTGCATCGTTGGTGTGCAAGGTGGCCAGTACCAAGTGGCCCGTCAACGAAGCCTGCACTGCAATTTGCGCGGTCTCGAAGTCGCGGATTTCACCGATCATGATGACGTCAGGATCTTGTCGAAGGATCGCACGCAGTGCTTTGGAGAAGGTCAGGTCGATTTTGGGATTGACTTGTGTCTGTCCAATACCTGCCAGTTCGTACTCAACGGGATCTTCCACCGTTAAGACGTTGGTCGTTGCGGAATCTACCGTGCTCAGCCCTGCATACAGTGTCGTGGTTTTGCCGGAACCAGTTGGCCCGGTCACCAAAACGATGCCGTGTGGTTGGCGCAGTAGGCGCCGGAAGCGCTCAAGGGATTCACCGCTCATACCGAGTGATTCGAGCGTGAATTTGTTGGCGTCACCCTTGTCCAGTATCCGCAATACGGCACGCTCGCCATGTGTCGATGGCAGTGTGGAGACGCGAACGTCCACAGCTCGACCGCCAATGCGCAGGCTGATGCGGCCGTCTTGAGGTAATCGCTTTTCGGAGATGTCCAGCTCGGCCATGATCTTGAGTCGGGAGATCAGGGCGGCGTGCAGGGCCTTATTGGGTTGCACCACTTCACGCAAGGTGCCGTCAACACGGAAACGCACGGCCGATGAGCGCTCGTAAGGCTCGATATGGATGTCAGAGGCGCCATCTTTGGCGGCCTGCGTCAGCAAGGCGTTGAGCATGCGGATGATGGGTGCGTCGTTGGACGACTCCAGCAAATCCTCTACGGCAGGCAAGTCCTGCATCATGCGAGACAAATCAACGGCGTTTTCAACCTCGCCGACGACTGATGCGGCGCTGCCCCCTCCGGCTGCATAGGCTGTCGCGATGCGCTGGGCCAGCGTTTCGGCGGGTTCGTGCTCGATGGTGTTGACCACGAAGTGACGCGCGACCTCGGACAGGGCCGAAGGTGACACTTGTTCGCTGGCCCACAAGGTGGCGCGGTTGTCATCGCACTCCAGCAAAATGGAGTGGGCCTTGGCAAAGGCGTATGGCAGAGGGTGGCGTACGCCCATGGCTCAGTTTCTCCGCTTTACTTGCCGCTGGCGGCCGGTGTGGCCTGAGGTGCCGTCGAGGGCATGAGCTTGGGTGCAAAGCCTGACGACGCTGGCATGACCACGGTCGGTGCTGGCGCATTGGGGTCGTCCAAAGGTTGACGCACAGACGGCATGCTCAGTTTGCTGCTGAGTTTGAGGGGGTCCAAGGTTGGGCCATCACCTGCCAGGGATGCGGCACGGTTGTCCGACGACAGATCCTGCTGTGCGTTGCGCATGTAGTCGTAGCGGTCCATCGTCAGGTTGTTGGCCGCTTCTTGATTGCGCAACACCACGGGCCGCAAGAACACCATCAGGTTGGTCTTGCCCCGTGTGCGTTCACGGCTTCTGAATAAGCTGCCGATGATCGGCAGGTCACCCAAGAACGGGACTTGGCTGCGTGAGTCTGAACTACCATCTTTGAGCAAGCCACCGAGAACCAAGGTCTGGCCATCATCCACCACCACGGTGGTTTCGATGGAACTCTTGGATGTCGTGGGGCCATTGGTGCTATCGGCCGACGGTTTGACGCTGGAGTCTTCTTGGAAAACGGTCATGCGCACAGTGCCACCCTCGCCAACCTGAGGCCTGACGCGCAGTGTCAGGCCAACGTCTTTGCGCTCTACAGTCTGGAATGGATTCACTGATCCGCCGCTGCCACCGCCCGTGTTCGTGAAGGAACCTGTCACGAACGGGACGTTTTCACCGACAACGATTTTGGCTTCTTCATTGTCCAGCGCCACCATGTTGGGGGTGGACAAGATATTGACGCCACTTTGCGTCTCAAGGAAGGTCGCTAGGGCACCCAAGCTGTAGCGACCATCGCTGAGTTGATGCGCCAAGCCCAAACTCATGCCACTCGGAATGGTTGCGCCTGCGCCCGCAATCACACTGCCTAAGC
Organism: Aquabacterium sp.; assembly: GCA_030654395.1. GTDB lineage: Bacteria > Pseudomonadota > Gammaproteobacteria > Burkholderiales > Burkholderiaceae_C > Aquabacterium. The sequence continues at coordinate 19,219 of JAURXM010000080.1, read as the reverse complement.
CCATGACTTTACCCGTCGCCAAATTGGTACCGATACCCACGGGGTTGCGACCACCGCTGGCTGCCGCCCACTGCACGCCAATTTGAGCCGCCTTGTCAGCATCGACTTTGATGATCATCGACTCAATGTAGATCTGCGCACGGCGCCCATCGAGTTGGTCAATGACCGCGCGCAGTTGTTTGTAAAGCGCATCGGTGGCAGTGACAATCAGGGAGTTGGTGCTGGGGTCAGCTTGGATGAATCCGCCTGTTGAAGGCTGTGCCGAGGCGCCCACTGGTGATGTGGACTGCGCCGAGGCGCCGCCAACCGCGCCAGCACCGCTTTGTGCGGTAGATGAACTGCTGCCGCTGCCGCCACTTGCGCCGCCGGATGATCCGCCTGAACCACCCGCACCGGGGAAGGACGCGCGCAAAATTTGCGCCAACTTCACCGCATCCGCATTTTTGAGATAAACAACATGGATGCCACTGCCGCCCAAGCCAGCCGTTCCGGGTCGATCAAGGCGCTGAATGAGCGTGCGAACCAAACTCATGCGGGCCGCATTCGGTGCGCGGATCATCAAGGTATTGGTACGGGCATCGGCCAAGACCATCGTGGTTTGGGCTCCGCCGCCACCGCCGGCGGCGCCACCTGCACCGCTGGCTCCGCCGCCATCCGCCAGTTTTTGCACCACAGGGGCCAAATCCGAGGCTATCGCGTATTGCAGTGGAATGGCTTCCATGTCGGTGGCCACGGGCACATCCAGCGCGGCAATCATCTGCCCCATGCGCTTGAGGTTGTCCGCGTAGTCTGTGATCACCAGTGTGTTGGTGGACGCGTTGGCATTGATCGTGTTGTTGGGACTGATCAAGGGGCGCAGCACGGTCACCAAGTTGTTGGCGTTTTCGTACTGGATGCGAAAAATCTGCGTCAGCACCACATCGCCAGATTGCCTGACTGCGCCGACGTCGACCGTGCCGGTCTGCAGTTTGGCTTCGGCCTCGGGCACAATTTTAAGCAGCCCTGCGACTTCGACCAAGCTGAAGCCTTGTCCGCGCAGTGCGGCCAAAAAGTTCAGATAGGCCTCGCGCGGCGTCAGTGGCTGGTCGCTGTACAGCGTGATCGCGCCCTTGACACGTGGATCGACCAAGATTTGGCGGTTCACGATGGCCGCCATCGCACGGGCTACGCCTTCAATTTCGGCGTTGACAAAGTTCAGCGTCACAGTAGGTGCGACCGTTTTTCTCGCCGCAGAGGGTGCCGCCATAGCGAGCCCTAGCGGCAACAAACCACCGGGGCCGATGGTCAGGGCCATGGCCACGGCCAGCGCAGTAGCACGGGGGCGAGTCAGCAGAGGATGGGTCTTCATACCTTATCCGATCGAAATGACAGAGCGGTCGCCTTCACGGCGCCCGATGATGTTCAACAAATTGTCGAGTGCGCCACTTTCGGGCTCGCTGGCGTGGGCTTCGCCACGAAAGCGCACACCAGCGGCGCTCACGCCACCTTGGCCACTCAATTGCAAGACGCCGTCCACGGTGGACAGCACCATCTGAAGCTGCCCTTGGGCATCTCCGGTCAAATCTATGCGGTACGAACCTAGGCGATCCAAGGTGGTCACCCTAGAGGACACGTTGTCCAATAACACGTCGGCTTGGCCCTGCATGCGGATGCGGCCGTCGACGATTTCAACAGAGAGATCCCGACTGGATAAACGCAACAGGCCGCCTAGTTGCAGTGTGTTCCACGGCGTACCCAGCCCGCCCAGCCAAGCTGCGGGCCAATGGCCGACTTCGCCTGCTGTTTGCAGCGCGGACACCGCTGTGTCTGTGGGCGATGTCTGCAAGCGGATATCCGTCTTGATCTGCTTCCAGCCACCTTGAACCAAAATGACCACTGGGGTCGGCATGCAGCAGTCTTGCTGCAAGGTCAGCCTCACACCCATGCCTTGTAGACGCAAAGTCCAGTTCAGCCGACCGGGTAAGGCACGCGCGTCACGGCTGCCTGCGCCACCCAATAAGACAGCGACCGCATCGCCGTGCCAGACCGTGCCTTGTGAATCGGCCAAGAGGAGCCTTTTGCCGCTCAATTCAAACACCCCCTGAGCCAGCCAACTGGCGGGCGCATAGATGAGTAAACCGAGCAAAGCCCCGAGTGCGGCGCCCCACCAGCCCCAGCGGCGGCCAGCCTTGCGCATGTTTTCCCAGCGAGCGATCTCAAGCGTGGACTCTAACCAGCGCGTGGTCAATGCGCCAGCGCCTTGCATCCAAGCAGGGCGACGGCTGAGGAAGGACAGTCCGCTCATGGTGTGCCGGCCTTAACGGCCGCCTCCGGAGCCGGGGCCCAGTACCAGCACAATGTTGCCCGAGTACTGGCCTGGCTCCACCTGCATCAGGCCTGCCTCTATGGGCTTGGCACGGGAGCCGCCTCGGGCCTCGTCCAACCAAAAGGCCAAGGCCTCGCCCGACACTTTGGTCAAAGTCAACGTGGCACGGTCGCCTTGTAAATTCAAGCGAGCGCTGTCACCCAAGCGCTCGGTTGCGGACCTCAAGGCTGCTTCAGCTTGGGCTGGCGGCACAGGAGGGCGTTGGCGCAAGACCTGCGTTTCATCAGCCAGCCGACGCATCGCTTCTAGCTGCACATCGACGTCACGCAATTGCGCAGGCGTCTCAGACAAAATGCGCCATGCAGGCCGAATGCCAATCAGCACCAGCAAGGTCACAGTCACCAGCCAGCCGGCCCAAGTCGCTATCTGGCGCTCACGCGGCGGCATGGCGGCCCAGCGGGTTTGCCAGTCCTGGCGCAGTGTTTGGAGGGAGGTTGTTTCGCTGCTCATCAAGGTACTTTCGCTGCTGAACTCAACTTGGTGTGGCGAAACGAACTGTGACACGGCCATCGGTCGTCTCAACCAGCGCACCTACTGCGCTCAACTTACTGCGGAATTGATCGAGTTCAGCGGGGCCCCACATGGCAGGCGGCATGACCGTCAAGGCTGCGCCGTCATATTGCAGCCCTGCAGTTGGTTGCTCGGGGGGCCATGCGCTGGCGACGACCGCCATCAACGATTCAAGATCGTTGCCGCCCGCCTGCCCGGCTTGGGCACGTAAGGCTTCGGTCTCTCGCCGCATTTGCACAGGGGCATCCAACACGGTCACGACTTGCGGATGCGCTTGCTTGAGTATCTGCGTCATCGAGGCGCGTTTTGACTTAACAAGATGTTGCTGCTGCCAAGCCCACAGATTCAAACCCAAGACCTGCGTAGCTAACAAGGCCAACACCCCGACGCGAGCAGGACGCCACTGCGGCCCCATGATCCGACGCCATTGGTCAGTCACGGCATAGAGGCCTTTGCTGCGTGGTGTGAGTTCAAACTGCAGTACGTTCCACAACGACCGTGCCGCCAGCAGCAAATGCTCAGATTGACTTTGCACTGTCACTGCGCGACCTAACCACCGCTCAGCGGGGGCGGCCACAGGGGGTGAAGCGAAAAACCGCGCTTGCACGGGCAAGGGATCGGGCATCAAGACACGAGCCAAGCTGCCCGTCATGGGCCAAGTGGCGACGCCATCTGAGCTCGACCAAGTCAGCAGGGCTTCGGCGCTGGTGTCGTTGGTGGTTTCACCGGACTCATGGAGCTCGTGGAAGTAGGCGGAAGGCGGCTCATCCGGAGAGACCCCGGGGACCACACGATCGACACGGATTTTGGCTTTTTCTAGGGCCATCAACTGGCTTGTCAACCAAGTGTGATCGCAGGCTGCCACCCAAGTCGGGCTCCCTACTTTGGCAAAGGGGGCCACGGCCAAGTGCATGTCCTCCGGGTCAACCAGCAGCGCATCCTCCAGCATGCTGGCCAGCGCCGCACGCAAGCGCGCAGCCGGTGCTTTAGGCAAGGTCAAGCGGTGCCAACTCAGGTCGGTTGCCGACAAAACGGCGACGGTGCTGTCGGCCTTGGGCAACATGGGCGCGGTACACCGACCTTGGCGAGCGATGGACGAACCATCGACGCTGAGGACGTAGCTGTACTCCTTGGGCGCAGTCGACGTGGACGCGACTTCACCGTCCGACGCAGCCGCTTCGGCACTCAGGCGCTTTCGCGCCGGCAGTTGAATAATGAGAATGCTCATACCCAGATGGTCAAAAGATCAGGTTTTTTCAGCATCCAGCATAGACGCCAGCGCATTGTAGGAGCGCCGGAATAGCACCCCTTTAGGGATTGATACCCGCTTGGCAAGCAGCGAATCCCGTGCATCATGGGCGTGCCCCAGTGTCCGCGGCCCGATCTAGGCCCGAGAAACGCGATTGGTGTCGTATCAGTACGTCATTTCCAACGCGCTGAAGCAGGTGACGTTGCTCAATGATGTTGTCTTCGAAGCGCAGTCGCCCTCGAACTTCGAAAAAATCTGAACCGAATAAGAGCCGATCTGGATTACCCATGTTCTGCCCCAGCACTGCGGTGAGATCGTCATTCGATTTGAACGGTTTGCGCTGACGAGCCTGCACCAAACGACCTGCGCTCGACAAATTCATGCCATCCACCACAGCCGAGATCACTTCCTTGGACGCGGTGTTGACATTGACCTTGGTCTGATCAGGCAAGAATGTGACGTAAGGTCGCATCTTTTCCATCGTCACGCCATCTAAGCCCCACCACAGTATTTGATCAAAGGTTTGAGGCATCAGGGGCGCCTTGGCTCGCCCAGCCTCCCCACCCAGCTTGGCCAATACAACCGGGTCACTCGCCTGCAGCGCCAAGGTGGCCTGCCTCAAGCCTTTTGCAATGGCATCCGCCAAAGACGGCGACAAACTGACAGACTCACACAACCGTTTGAGAACCGCCACTTCTTTAGGAACAATTTCTCCGTCTGAGTCTAGGAGGTTGCGCAAGTTGTATTTGGCTGAAGCGTCCTCTACTTTGCCGGACAAAAAAGCCTCCGGCGTATCCTCGTCTGCAGCGTTGTTGTTGCTGTCGGCAGCCAAAAATGTCGACAAACGGGCCTCTGCTAAAGGAATGGCCCATGGCTCTCCCAAATCATCAATGCCGCCCTGTTTGCGTGCGTCCTCACGCAAAATCAACCTAGCCCAGTCCAATGCGCCACTCAAAACCCAGCTGGCTTGTGAGCGTATGCGCTCGGCGCTCTCAACCTGTACCGCACGCCACTGCTGCCAAACCATAGAGGAGGCCAGCGTCGCGACCAAGGTCACAATCACCATGGCCATCAACAGGGCTGCGCCTTGTTGATGACGCAAAACTGAATGCGCTTGCTTGCGTGCTGGCATGTGGTTCATTTTGGGGTCAGGTTTGATTCACTGAGGGGCTAGCATCAAATCACGGATGACAGTGCCAGCAAAACCACTGCCCTCGCCCATGCTCAACTGACAACGCACAGCCTCAGGCAATTGCACTGTTGTGGCAACCACATTCCCCGTCGATTGGCAATTGCTCAACGCGCCACTGCGGTAGCAATACACCTGCCACTGATCCACGCCCTTGAGCGCGGTCAGCGTGCCAGACTCTTTGCCTTGCAATTGAAAAGAGCTGAGCCAGTACTTTTGCAACTCGCCGACCTGCGTTGTGACCGGACTGGCCCAGCGATACCAGCGCCCGCTCTGCAAATACCAAGTCACCACCTGCACGCCTTCGTCCTGGCGGCGCGTGAGTCGCAAATGTGCACCATCAAACTGCATGCCAGGCATGATCCCGGTGTCCATGATCTGCGCCATATCCGCCTCAAACTGGGTCATCACAGACTGGAGTCTCAGCGTCTGCTTCAGACTGCCGTCTGCGACTTTGCGTGCGGTGCTGATAGCATCCACGCCTTTCCAAGCTGTTGCGGCCAGCACAGCCAAGATCATCAGCGAAACCAGCACCTCAATCAGCGTAAAGCCGCGAACCTGAATCGGTCGCTGGACTGGTCTGGCGTGTGCTTGCTGGAGCTTGGTCATGTCGATCACAAACGCGACAACACGGTGGACAGCTTGACGATGGGCAACTGCTCCTCGTCCATCATCTGCGCATCAACCCGCCTGAAGCTGGGGTTGGGCGTGGGTCTCACGGTCATGTGCCCAGTCAAAGTGCGATCAAGCTGCTTACAGCTGAAATCACTGTCCCCCACAGAGGGGAAGGTCTTGCTCAGTTTAAGTGCGGTGATTTGGTTCTCTGCACACCACTGCGCGAGCGTCAGATCCGTCATGCGCTGAGCGTTGAGTGTCAATCCGCCCGCTGCTTTGACGCCCGCGGACAAGGTGATCGCCACGATGGCGAGCGCCACCAGCACCTCGATCAAGGTCATGCCATGCGACATGGACTGAGCGTCATGGCGCACTGGCGGCCCCCGTCGCATCGTCTTCGCTATCGACAGAGGCGTCCCCTGTGTTGACCTCAAAGGCGCTGAGTCCATCTGTACTCACAATGATTTGTTTATCTTCCATGCGAAGCAAAATGCTTTGCGCACCGATGACGGGTTCGGGACCCAATTTGATACTAAGACCACCGAGCACTTCTGCCTGCACACCACTGGCCAACCACTTCAATGGCGGCATCAAGGCTGGAGGCAAACCCCAAAAATGGTAATCCCCCCCATCCGAGCCAGGTTGAGGCACCCACCTAACAGTCATGGCGCCAGCCCTAGCCTGTGTGCGTGCTGACTCTAACAGCGCAATCAAACGCGCAGCTTCACGCTCCAGCCTTGTCGATGAAGGATCAGGTATGGTGAACGACACCACCGCCGTGGTGATAGCGATCATAGCGACCACCACCATCAACTCCAGCAAGGTGAAGCCGCCTGCGCGGCGCGACTTACTGCCAGGAACCGATATCAGCATCTCGGCCTTCACCACCTGGCTGACCATCCGCACCGAAGCTGAACACATCGACTGGGCCCTTCACGCCAGGGTTGACATACTGGTAGCTGTGACTCCAAGGGTCATTGGGCAGCTTATCAAGATACGGCTTCCAGTTGACCGGAATCGGCGAAGTCGTCGGCTTGGTCACCAAAGCTTGCAGACCTTGCTCAGCCGTGGGAAAGCGTTGGTTGTCCAGCTTGTACAGCTTCATTGCCTGCATCAGGTTACCGACGTCTGTGTGTGCGGCGGTCACGCGTGCATCGTCGGCCCGATCCAACACATTGGGGACAATCAACGCAGCCAACAGACCAATGATCACGAGGACCACCATCAACTCGATCAGGGTGAATCCACGTTGCAAAGCCTTGGCTGCCAATTTGGCCTGCTGATGGGTGTGCGCAAAGATCTTCATGTCAACTTCCGGAAATGATTTGTATATACCCTGAGAGGGCGCAAGCATGCACGAGGTCGGCACCTTAGGCATGAGGGATGAACCCGAGGTTATGGGGTCACTTTCAATTGCATCGCACTTCGCGTAGCCATCATAATGGTCAGATCATGGCATCACGCATCTTTGCACTCCTCATTTGGGCCGCTGTCGCGGCCAGCTTGGCGTACTGGGGCCTGCGCTGGTTGGCCCAACCAACTGGCGTCCCCGCTAATGCGACGCCTGTGTCGCTTGACAGCGGCATCCAGGGCGACTTTCACCGCTTGCTAGCTGGGCCGGTCAAAGCGGCATCCGAGCCAACTCAAGCTGATCCAGCCGCCGCATCGGGGTTGGCAGCGCGAATGAAGCTGCTGGGGGTTGTTGCACCTAGGCACGAAGGTGATGCCGGTGGCGTAGCGCTGCTGTCAATCGATGGCAAGCCACCTCGTGCAGTGCGAATCGGCGGCACCATTGACGGCGACTTGGTGCTGCAGTCGCTGACACAGCGCGGCGCGGTCATTGGGCCAGTTAACGGGCCAGCCACGGTGACGCTGGATCTGCCCTTAATGCCAGGCGCTGTCACAGGCACACTGCCTCCTGTGTCAGGGTTCAGTACATCAAGCAACAGCGCCGACACACCACCTAGCTAAGGTCAACGCAAAAAGAGCCGGTAGACGGGGTTCCGGCTTTCGTCCACATACGCGTAACCTAGGCCGTCCAGTAAACGTGCGATGGCCTTGATATCGGTCTTGGGCACTTGCAGGCCAACCAAGATGCGACCATAGTCTGCGCCTTGGTTGCGATAGTGGAACAGGCTGATATTCCATCCCGGCGGCAAGCTGTTGAGGAAGGTCATCAAAGCACCAGGCCGCTCAGGGAAGGTGAAGCTATACAAGCGCTCGCCGTCTGATAGTGCCGATCGCCCACCCACCATGTGCCGGATGTGCGTTTTAGCCAGTTCATCGTGCGTCAGGTCGACCGTATCAAAACCTTCCTGCTCAAATTGCTTGGCGATCCGCTTTGATTCGCCTTTTTCTTTGGTGCTGAGCCCCACGAAAACATGCGCACGCTTCTCATCGGAGATACGGTAGTTAAACTCCGTGACGCTGCGTGGGCCCACCGTCTCACAAAACCGCTTGAATGAGCCACGCTCTTCCGGGATGCTCACCGCCAACAAGGCCTCTCGCTCCTCTCCCACATCCGCACGCTCTGCCACAAAACGCAAGCGGTCGAAATTCATGTTCGCGCCACAATTGATCGCGATGTAGGTCTTGCCTTGTCCACCATGGCGCTCTGCATACTGCTTGACCGCAGCCACGCCCAGCGCACCTGCGGGCTCCACAATAGAGCGTGTATCTTGGTAGATGTCCTTGATGGCCGCGCATACCGCATCGGTGTTGACGATGACAAAGTCATCTACCAAGGTTTTGACAAGCCGCAAGGTCTCTTCGCCCACCAATTTGACTGCTGTGCCGTCGGAGAACAAACCCACATCGGCCAAAGTAATGCGCTTGCCAGCTTTAACTGAGCGCATCATGGCATCGGAGTCATTCATTTGCACACCGATCACTTTGATCTCTGGGCGAACCGCCTTGATATAGGCCGCCACGCCACTGATCAACCCGCCGCCACCTATGGCAACGAATACAGCGTCAATAGGCCCTGCGTGCTGACGCAGTATCTCCATCGCCACAGTGCCTTGCCCGGCGATCACATCTGGATCGTCAAAGGGGTGCACAAACGTCATGCCTTTTTTCTTCTCTAGCTCTTTGGCATGCAAGGCCGCGTCGGAGTAGCTGTCGCCGTGCAACACGACCTGCACGTTGTCGCCACCGAAATTGCGCACTGCGTCAATCTTGAGCTGCGGCGTGGTCGTCGGCATCACGATAACGGCCTGACAACCCAATCGCTTGGCGCCTAGGGCCACACCTTGCGCATGGTTACCAGCCGACGCACAGATCACGCCTTTGGCGCGCTGTGTCGGACTGAGCTTGGCCATTTTGTTGTACGCACCACGCAGCTTGAAGCTGAACACGGGTTGCTTGTCCTCGCGTTTGAGCCAAACCTTGTGCCCCAGCTTACGCGACAAGTTATGAGCCTCATCCAGCGGCGTCTCAATGGCCACGTCGTATACACGGCTCGTCAGCGTTTTTTGAAGGTAATCTTGAATGGTCAAAGGTGCCGTGCTCGGCCGCCTTGAGCTGCTTGGTTTTTTCACAACCTTGGAGGCCACTTTGGGTGTGCGAGCAGGCGAGGCGACAGGGCGCGCGGTAGACATGGATCTGGCTCCAGAGACTTAAGGCGATGAAGCCCTAGAGTCTAGCCTCCTTGATGGCACCTAAGTAGCGCGTCTGCTGCCGTCGAGCCCACCACCGCCACAAAGGCCGAAGCACGGGCAAGACACGCAAAAGCGTTGAGCGCAAAACCATCGGGCCCACGATCAACAAAGGATACCAAGGCCACGTTGGTGGCAGGCCGAGGTTTTTCATCCCCGATGAGCCCACGAACCACCTCACCAGACTCAAATGCCGCGCACGATTAAAGCGCCCTCGCCATCGCCCGCCCCACGGATATTGCCTCAGCAGAGGCTCATCCATCAAAGCCCTCGCAAGCAACACACTGCTACCGTCCGATGGCGCTTGGCTGATCAAATTACGATAGAGCAACACGCGGCCTGCTTGCTCATCATCACAAAGCATATCTGCCTCTACGCCCATCAGCCAACCGATGTAGCGCCACAAATGCATGACGGCATCTGACTCCTTTGCCGATATCAACACACCCGTCATGCGCAAGCCCAAGAGTTGCACCACGCTGAACGCCAGATAGGTTGCCTGCATGTCAACTTGGTTGATTGGCACGCCGAGGGCACCTGCATCCCACGAGGGTAGTTTGCCGACTTGAGCTCGAACCATGGCGTGAATGAGGCGCACACGCAGCGTGGTTTTAAAACCCACGCCATCACGTGCCATTCCGCCTTTTTTGGTACACGCCAACCACCACGTTGTGGTCTCGGCCAAACGCCGTTGCGCACCGCTCTGCAATGCGCCAGTCATCACCAAAGTCTGGTTGATCGCTGATGCTTGGTAGCCGGCCATCAGACCGGCATCCCGAAGCACCATCATGCCGTGTTGCCCGGTCGACTGCATCACCCTGGCACCACGCGCCAACTTAGCTTGATCCAGCCATGGCGGCAGGGTTTCGGCCAGTTGAATGAAGTCGCGCAATGCAGACGCTCCCGCAGGAATGGCGTCAAGCCCCTTATCAAGGGCGGCTTCAACCAACGGCCATGAACTACCCATGCCTTCAGCAGCCATCCACCGCGCAACGTGATCCGCCTGAGGATCGCCTCGCCACAAAGCCTGCCCCAAAACAGCCCAATCTTGCTCGCTTGGCTCAGGATTCGCCTTGATCAGCAAGCGCAATTGCGCTGCCATGGCGCGAGACGCGGGCAAATCTGCGCCATGACGCGTGGGGGTTTCTTTGGGCACAGCCGAAGCCGCGTGGTCCAATCCAGAAAACTCGACAATCTGCTTTGACAAAGCTGATCCTTCATCACATTCGCATTGCGCAATTGACAGATCATGCCTTGATCACAGGCGAGAAGGCAAACATTTCTATTGTTGTGTCGATAGCCCACAGATGCGGTCACAGTGTGTCGAACAAAGCAGACCCCATATCGCTTAGCCATAAAAAAACCCGTGGCATGAGCACGGGTTTTTTGCTTGCAGCCCTGAACAAGGGCACGTTGAACTTACTTGCGACGCAACCGTTGAATAGCAGCCAATTGCGCCGCCATGATCATCAACTCGCTCTGCGCCTTAGCAAAATCCAATTCGCCCGTGGCGTTCTGAAGCGCTTCTTCGGCAAGACGCTTGGCCTCATTGGCTTTGGCTTCATCCAGATCCTTGCCGCGAATGGCAGTATCAGCCAACACGGTTACACGGTCTGGCTGCACCTCCAAGATGCCTCCGGCCACGAAGACAAACTCTTCTCCCTTGTTACCGGGAAGTTGGATACGCACGGCGCCTGGCTTGATCCGGGTGATCAACGGGGCGTGACGCGGCAAAATGCCGAGCTCACCCACTTCACCGGGCAGGGACACCAACGTGGCTTCACCCGAAAAGATCAACTCTTCGGCGGAGACAACGTCAACGTGAATGGTGGACATAGTGCTCTCTTTACTGAGAGCGACAAGACACGCGTGACGCCACTCGTTAGAGCGACACCACGCCTGGCTTTGCCGCTAGGTTAGGCCTTCTTGGCCTTCTCGAACGCTTCGTCGATGGTACCAACCATGTAGAAGGCTTGCTCAGGCAGCGCATCGCACTCGCCATTCACAATCATCTTGAAGCCACGGATGGTTTCCTTCAGAGGCACGTACTTACCGGGCGAACCAGTGAACACTTCTGCCACGTGGAAAGGCTGCGACAAATAGCGCTGGATCTTACGGGCACGAGCAACCAAAAGCTTGTCTTCTGGCGCCAACTCGTCCATACCCAAAATCGCAATGATGTCGCGCAATTCCTTGTAGCGCTGCAGCGTGTTTTGCACGGCGCGGGCCACGGCATAGTGCTCTTCACCAACCACGTTAGGATCAAGCTGGCGTGAGCTCGAATCCAACGGGTCCACTGCAGGATAGATGCCCAATGAAGCGATGTCGCGAGACAACACAACGGTGGAATCCAAGTGAGCAAAGGTCGTTGCTGGGGACGGATCGGTCAAGTCATCCGCAGGGACGTAAACGGCCTGAATAGAGGTGATCGAGCCTGTCTTGGTCGAAGTGATGCGCTCTTGCAGGCGACCCATTTCTTCAGCCAACGTAGGCTGATAGCCCACAGCTGAAGGCATGCGACCCAGCAAAGCGGACACTTCGGTGCCGGCCAGCGTGTAGCGGTAAATGTTGTCAACGAAGAACAGCACATCCTTGCCGTCGTCACGGAATGACTCAGCAATGGTCAAACCAGTCAACGCAACGCGCAGACGGTTGCCTGGCGGCTCATTCATCTGGCCGTAAACCATGGCGACCTTGGACTCACCCAAGTTCTCCAGATTCACCACGCCAGAGTCAGCCATCTCGTGATAGAAGTCGTTGCCCTCACGGGTACGCTCACCCACACCAGCAAACACCGACAGACCCGAGTGAGCCTTCGCGATGTTGTTGATGAGTTCCATCATGTTCACGGTCTTGCCGACGCCGGCGCCACCGAACAAGCCAACCTTACCGCCCTTGGCGAACGGGCAAACAAGGTCAATCACCTTGATACCGGTTTCCAACAGCTCTTGGGAAGGTGACAGCTCGTCATAAGCTGGTGCCTTGCGGTGGATGGTCGCTGTGCGCGCCTGATCCACTGGACCACGCTCGTCAATGGGCGCACCCAAAACGTCCATGATCCGGCCCAATGTGGCGGGCCCCACTGGCACGGTGATGCCTGCGTTGGTGTTGGTCACGGTCATGCCGCGACGCAACCCGTCGGATGTGCCCAGCGCAATGGTACGGACAATGCCGTCACCCAATTGCTGTTGCACTTCGAGGGTCAAGGCCGAACCGGCCATCTTCAGCGCGTCATAGATCTTGGGCATTTGGTCGCGTGGAAATTCCACGTCAACCACGGCGCCAATGCACTGAACGATCTTGCCCACTGCTTGTGTGTCAGCCATCTTTCGTTCCTTCACTCAATTCAAAATTCGAATCAGACCGCCGCCGCACCGGCAACGATCTCGGACAGTTCTTTCGTGATTGCAGCCTGGCGGGTCTTGTTGTAGACCAGCTTCAACTCTTTGATCACGTCGCCGGCGTTGTCAGTAGCAGACTTCATGGCGACCATGCGAGCAGACTGCTCAGAGGCCATGTTCTCAGCCACAGCCTGGTAGACCAGCGCCTCGACATAACGCACCATCAGCTCATCAATCACCACGACTGGGTCGGGCTCATAGATGTAATCCCACTGGTGTGTTGTCTCTGCTTGTAACGTGCTCGCATTCAACGGAAGCAACTGCTCAACCAATGGCTCCTGCTTCATCGTGTTGATGAAACGGGTGTAGCAAAGGTAGACAGCACTCAACTCGCCAGCCTGATAAGCATCGAGCAGCACCTTGACAGGGCCAATCAGCTTTTCCAGCACAGGCAGATCGCCCATGCCGACCACGTGCGACACCACATTGGCGTTGATGCGGTTGAAAAAGCCAAATGCCTTGTTGCCAATAGCAACCACATCCGACTTGACGCCTTGACCTTCGAGCTCTTTGAGCTTGTTGGTCACTGCACGCAATACGTTGGTGTTCAAACCGCCGCACAAACCTTTGTCAGTGCTGACCACGATGAAGCCCACCTTCTTGCCCGCCGGATTGGCGATCATGAAAGGATGGACGTACTCGGGGTTAGCCTTGGCCAAGTTCGCCGCGATGTTGCGCACCCGCTCAGCGTAAGGACGAGCCGAACGCATGCGTTCTTGCGCCTTACGCATCTTCGAAGCCGCGACCATTTCCATGGCCTTGGTGATCTTCTTGGTGTTCTCAACGCTCTTGATCTTGCCGCGTATTTCCTTGCCTGCCGCCATGGCGTGCTCCTATTTAGGCGAAGGTCTTCTTGAACGCGACGATGGCCGATTGCAGTTCGGCTTCAGCGTCTTTGTCCAGAGCCTTCGAGGCTTCGATCTTCGCGAGCAGCGCAGCGTGGCTGGTCTTGAGGAAACTGTGCAGGCCTGACTCGAAAGCCAAAACCTTCTTGACTTCAATGTCGTCCATGAAGCCCTTGTTCGCTGCGAACAGCGTGGCGCCCATCAACGAGATCGGCAGCGGTGAGTACTGTGCTTGCTTGAGCAGCTCAGTCACACGTGCACCACGGTCCAATTGCTTGCGGGTTGCCGCATCCAAGTCAGATGCAAATTGAGCAAACGCGGCCAATTCACGGTACTGCGCCAAGTCGGTACGGATACCGCCTGACAGGCCCTTGATGATCTTGGTCTGAGCAGCACCACCCACGCGGGACACGGAGATACCGGCGTTGATGGCGGGACGGATACCCGCGTTGAACAAGGACGTTTCCAAGAAGATCTGGCCGTCGGTGATCGAGATCACGTTGGTTGGCACGAAAGCGGACACGTCACCGGCTTGCGTTTCAATGATAGGCAGCGCTGTCAAAGAACCTGTTTTGCCCTTGACTTCACCCTTGGTGAAGGCTTCAACATAATCAGCATTCACGCGGGCTGCACGTTCCAGCAGACGCGAGTGGATGTAGAACACGTCGCCAGGGAAGGCTTCGCGGCCTGGTGGACGGCGCAGCAGCAGCGAAATTTGACGATAGGCCACAGCTTGCTTAGACAAGTCGTCATACACGATCAGGGCGTCTTCGCCGCGATCGCGGAAGTACTCGCCCATGGCGCAACCAGAGTAGGCCGACACGAACTGCAGCGCAGCCGAGTCAGACGCGGTCGCGGCCACGACAATGGTGTATTCCATCGCGCCAGCTTGCTCCAGCGAGCGCACGACGTTCTTGATCGACGAAGCCTTCTGGCCGATGGCGACGTAAATACAGGTGACGCCTTGGCCCTTTTGGGCAATGATGGCATCAATCGCCACAGCCGTTTTACCGGTCTGACGGTCACCAATGATCAGCTCACGCTGACCACGGCCAACAGGCACCATGGCGTCAATCGACTTGATACCGGTCTGCAGTGGTTGCGACACGGATTCACGGGCGATCACACCAGGGGCGATTTTCTCGATTGGCGAAGACAGCTTGGCGTTGATAGGGCCCTTGCCGTCGATAGGCTGACCCAGTGGGTTCACCACGCGACCAATCAATTCTGGGCCGACAGGCACTTCCAGAATGCGACCTGTCGTCTTGACAATGTCGCCCTCTGAGATGTGCTCATAGGCACCCAAAATCACGGCGCCGACGGAGTCGCGCTCAAGATTCAGGGCCAAGCCATAGGTTGGGATGCCGGAGGCATCGGCCGGAAACTCCAACATTTCGCCTTGCATGGCATCGGACAAGCCGTGCACACGAACGATACCGTCGGTCACAGAGATGACGGTACCTTGGTTGCGAATGTCGGCAGCCGCGCCGAGACCTTCGATGCGGCTCTTGATCAGGTCGGAAATTTCTGATGGATTCAGTTGCATTGCTTTGCTCCCAGTCTGGTCAAGGGCCGCACTTTAGGCGAACCTCAAGACAACGACCGGCGGTTGTCAAAAGTGGCATGAAAACCACCGGCAAGTTTTTTGAAGACTAGTCAGTAGTGTCGGGACGACGAACTTAGGCCATCAAGCTTGACTTCATGCGATCGAGGCGGGCTTTGACGGAGGTATCAAGTACCTCATCACCCACCACGACGCGCACGCCGCCAATCAATTCAGGATCCAGTTCGACTTTGGCTTCCAGTTTGCGACCGAAACGCTTCTCAAGCGGCCCTAGGATGTCAGCCAACTGGGCTGCATCAATGGGGAACGCGCTGTAGATTTGCGCTTCTGACACGCCCTGACGGGCCTTGACCAGCGCCTGGAACTGCTCAACCATCAAAGGCAGAGCGGTCAGACGACCGTTTTCCAACACACTGTGCAAGAAATTGGTCAAAGCAGCAGTCAGAGTGACCTTGGCTGCGCCTGTGATCACGTCGAACACTTGGTTCTCCGTCACCTTCGGGTTGGCAGCAAGGGCTTGTACTTGCGGGTCGCGGGCAACAGCTGCCACAGCCTGTAGTGCATCACACCAAGCAGTTAGCTCAGCATCAGGCACGGACTTGAACAGAGCCTCTGCGTAGGGTCGGGCGATGGTGGCAAGCTCAGCCATGCTCAAAGCTCCAACTTCAGGCGACTGAGCAGATCCGCATGGACCTGGGCTGACACCTCACGACGAAGGATTTGCTCGGCACCCTTGACGGCCAGACCAGCGACTTCTTCGCGCAATGCCTCACGGGCTTGCACGATCAGTTGCGCAGCTTCCGCTTGCGCGTCGGCCACAATCTTGGCTGCCTCGGTGCTTGCGCGACCTTTAGCATCATCGACCAAGGCATTGCCACGCTTTTCAGCGTCAGCCAATCGCTTGGCGATCTCTTCACGGGACTGGTTCAACTGCTCTTGGACGCTCTTATTGGCCTTAGCCAACTCGAGCTTCGCATTGTCAGCTGCAGCCAGACCGTCCGCGATTTTGCTTGCACGCTCGTCGAGAGCCTTTGTGATCGGGGGCCACACGAATTTCATCGTGAAGAGCCACAGGATCATAAAGACCACGATCTGCGCAATCAGCGTTGCGTTCAGATTCACGGCACGAACCTTTCTCGGTTAATTGAAAAAATCAGTCGAGAAGAGACCGATTACTTGGCCACGTTAGCGAGGAGGGTCGCTGCAAACGGGTTGGCGAAAGCAAACAGCATGGCAATACCAACGCCGATCAGGAAGGCGGCGTCGATCAGGCCAGCCAGCAGGAACATCTTGGTTTGCAGGTCGTTCATCAGCTCAGGCTGACGGGCGCCGGACTCAAGGAACTTGCCGCCCATCATGCCGATGCCAACCGAAGCGCCCAAGGCACCCAGACCGACGATAAGACCGCAAGCCAGTGCGACGAGACCCAGAACGTTTTCCATGATGTTTCCTTTGAGATGGAGAAAAGATTAAAGAGAAAGGGAGAGAGAAAACTCAGCGAACGGGAAACCCGCGCCGCTTAGTGAGCGTCATGCGCCTGCCCGAGGTAAATCAGGGCCAGCATCATGAAAATGAACGCCTGCAAGGTGATGATCAAAATATGGAAGATGGTCCACACCGTGCCTGCGATCACATGTCCGATGAAGAACAGTCCACCGCTGAGCGAGAAGGCGGCAAAACCACCCAGCAACGCAATCAGCATGAACACCAGCTCACCCGCGAACATGTTGCCAAACAACCGCATGCCGTGTGAAACCGTCTTGGCCACGAACTCGATCATTTGCATAGAAAAATTCACCACGCCCAGCAGCAGGGCCGCGATCGGGTTTTTGCTGGTGCCGAAAGGAGCGGTCACCAGCTCGTGCGACCAGCCGCCAAGGCCCTTGATCTTGATGTTGTAGAACAGGCAAAGCAACAGCACAGAGATCGACAGGCCCAGCGTGGTCGACAGGTCGGCGGTGGGCACCACGCGCAGATAGGCGTGGTGCGGATCGTGGCCGGTAGCCGAGTAGTACTCAGCCCAGAGGCGCGGCAGCAGGTCGACCGGCAGCATGTCCATGAAGTTCATCATGAAAATCCAGACGAACACCGTCAGCGCCAGGGGAGCCACCAGCTTGCGGCTCTTGGCGTTGTGGATCACCGACTTGGCCTGGCCATCCACCATTTCAACCAGCATTTCCACGGCAGCCTGGAAGCGACCCGGCGTACCGGACGAAGCCTTGCGCGCAGCGCGCCAGAGCAGGAAACACACAAAGGCGCCGAGCACCACGCTGAACACCACGGAGTCCAGGTTGATGATCGAAAAATCCACAATGGATTGCTGCTTTTCACCCGAGTTGTTCAAGTGAACCAGGTGGTGCCGGATGTATTCACCCGGGGTGATTGCGTTACCTTCAGCAGCCATGTTTGTTTGCGTCCATCAACCGATTTATTCAACGACGGGTCTGGATCCAGAATCCAAACCAGTACACCTTCAACACAAGCACCAGGCCCGCCACGAGGGCCAGCCAGTTCAGGTCGGGAACGATTCTGGGCGCCGACCACAACATGGCCACCGTCAACAGAATCTTGACCCCCTCCCACAAAACAAAACTCATGAACATCGAGATCACATGCCCCGCCGATCGACGGGACAAAGCACTCGACGTCATACCCCATGCCATCAAGGCCGTCGGGATCACCACCGAAGCTGCGCCGTACAACACCGAAGAAGCCACCGGAACCGAACGGGTGAACAACCACCCCAGAACCCCGGCCAACAGCCCCACCAGCACTTGCACACCGACCACGCGCCAGGCCGACAACGCGGGCTGGCTGCGCCGCCACTGCAACGCTTCTTCATGCGTGAGGGGCTTGAACTCGGGATCAACCGCCCCATCTTCCCAAGCATCAGAGGTTCGCGAAGTCGACCCCACCGGCGGTATTGTCGACATGGCAAATTACTGACAGGTTACAAAGGTATGCGATTTGGCACAGCCGTTGATTATACGTAGAAACCCCATCCTCTCGTCAAGGTGTCTGTGAGCGAGAGAGTGCGTGCGCCAGCAGCGACGGATAATTCCTCGGCATGAACATCCCGATGCCCGGCACGACACCCGACTTCCCACCTCCCCTGCCTGAATCGCTGTGCCACCTGAACGGCGAGACCATCCGACTGTGCGACGCCAAGGTCAGCGTTCTGGACCGCGGCTTCATTTTTGGCGATGGGGTCTACGAGGTGTTACCCGCCTACGGTGGCCGCATTTTTCGCTTCGAGCAACACATGGCGCGGCTGGACCGTTCGCTCGGCGCATTGCGCATTCAAAACCCGCACACTCACGCCGAATGGCTGGCGATAGCCCGGCGCCTGATCGACGCGCTGGTGGCGTCCACCGGGGCGCCCAATCAGTTGGTCTACATCCAGATCACGCGCGGCGTGGCGCCTCGCGACCACGTGATGTTGCCCGGCCTGCGCCCCACCGTGTTTGTGATGGTCAGCGAGATGAAACAAGCCACGCCAGCCCAGCGCGAACAGGGTGTGCGCTGTGTGAGCGCCGACGATTTCCGCTGGAAAATGGCCCACATCAAGACCACCAGCCTGCTCGCCGCGGTGATGGCTCGCCAGATCAGCGCCGACGTGGGTGCGGCCGAGACGGTGATGTTTCGTGACGGCCACCTCAGCGAGGCGTCATCCAGCAACGTGTGGGTGGTGAAGAACGGTGTGGTGATGGGTCCGCCCAAAAACCACCTGTTGCTCGAAGGCATACGCTTCGGCCTGATTGAAGAAATGTGCCAGGCGCAGGGCATCCCGTTTGAATTGCGGCGCATCACCCGCGCCGAGGTGCT
>JAURXM010000045.1 GCA_030654395.1 Aquabacterium sp. | reverse complement strand
GAAAGGGTGATGCTGGCCGGTCTTGAACATCTTGACGAACGCTATGTCAAGGCCGTGGGTTATGCCAGCAAAGCCAAGCACCATGGCCGGCCGAAAATGGTGTTGCTCGGGGATATCGTCGGCGATAACGACAAACAGGTCGCGTTGGCCGCGTCGGAAGTGGTGCGTTTGTGTAATGCGCGCGACGCCGAAGGTTTTATCGCGGTCAGTCCGGAAACCCGCAAGACCTTCTGGCTGGATCGGGCCCGCACCGCCGCCATCGCCAAACATACCAACGCGTTCAAGATCAATGAAGACGTGGTGATCCCGTTGCCGCGCATGGGCGATTATTGCGACAGTATCGAGCGCATCAATATCGAATTATCGCTGCGCAATAAACTAAGGCTGTGCTATGCGCTGAGCCGCTTTCTGGAAGGCGACTTGCCGCTACGCTCCTATGAAGACAGCGTCAACAGCACCGAACTGATCGGCGACCGGCGCGACCAGGCGTTAACGGCGGTGGAGCAGGTGCGCGGACGCTGGCAGTGGTTGTATGACAACCTCGATTTGCCGTTGCAGCAGGCGGAAGCGGCTTTTAACGATCTTGGCATCAACGTGGACGAACTGACCAATCGCGCCGGGCAGCCGACGCTGTTTCACCGTTTGCAGGATCATTCGCTACGCGTGTCCTGGAAGCTGGAATTGCTGCCGCGGTTGCAGGAAATTTTCGAGGGCGACAATTTCCGGCCGGTCATTGAACGGATCGACGCGGTGCATAAGGAGGTTTTGCGTGGCCGCGTGTTCGTGGCGCTGCACATGCACGCCGGCGACGGCAACGTACACACCAATTTGCCGGTCAACTCCGATCATTACGAGATGCTGCAGGAAGCCAATGCGGCGGTGGCGCGCATCATGGCTTTGGCGCGTTCGCTGGGCGGCGTGATCTCCGGTGAGCACGGCATCGGCATCACCAAATATGAATTTCTAAGCACGGATGAGCTGGCCAGTTTCCACGATTACAAACAGCGCATTGATCCGGAAGGCCGGTTCAATCGCGGCAAGCTGATGCCGGGTTCCGACATGAGCGTGGCTTACACCACGTCGTTCAGCCTGATGGGTTTTGAATCGCTGATCATGCAGCAAAGCGACATCGGGGCGATCTCGGATTCCATCAAGGATTGTCTGCGTTGCGGCAAATGCAAACCGGTGTGCTCCACGCATGTACCGCGCGCCAACCTGCTGTATTCGCCGCGCAATAAAATCCTGGCCACCTCGCTGCTGATCGAAGCCTTTCTGTACGAAGAGCAGACTCGGCGCGGCATTTCCATCACCCATTGGAAAGAATTCGAGGATGTGGCCGATCATTGCACCGTGTGTCACAAGTGCTTCAATCCTTGCCCGGTCGACATCGATTTCGGCGATGTGTCGATGAATATGCGCAATCTGCTGCGCAAGATGGGCAAGCAGAGTTTTAACCCGGTGAAAGCGGCGGCGATTCTGTTTCTATCTACCGGTCGTCCGAATAGCGTTAAGATCATGCGCAAGCTGCTGATCGAATGGTCTTACAAAGCGCAGCGGCTGGGCAATCTTTTCCTCCGGCCTTGGGGCAGGGCGCAGCTGGCAAAGCCGCCGTCATCGACGGGCCAGCCGGAGCTGCGTGAGTATGTGATTCATTTCACCAACCGGAAAATGCCGGATAACGTGCCGTCCAAAACGGCAAGAGCGCTGCTGGATATTGAGAGCGACCAGATCGTGCCTATCATTCGCGACCGAAACAAAACCCGCGCCGATTCGGAAGCGGTGTTTTATTTCCCGGGTTGCGGTTCCGAGCGGTTGTTTTCACAAGTCGGCCTGGCTACCCAGGCCATGCTGTATGAGATCGGCGTGCAGACGGTATTGCCCCCGGGCTATTTGTGCTGCGGCTTTCCGCAGCGCGCCGCCGGCCAGTTCGACAAGGCGCAGAAAATCACCACCGATAATCGCGTGCTGTTTCATCGGGTTGCCAATACCTT
>JAURXM010000088.1 GCA_030654395.1 Aquabacterium sp. | reverse complement strand
ATTTTCTGCGCCAATCAGAAGTAGAGGTTTATGAACTTTTTCATGCACCTCCGAAATCAACATTTATCTATGGGACGGGCTGGCTCAACTACCACGCTGGGACGCATCCGATCGCTGTAGTTTGAATGGATATTACGGGCGGCGGATTCAAGTACGAAGTGCACCGTTAAGTAAAGGTTGGGGCAAGAGTGAATAGGATGGGCTCTTTGCGACCAGCCAGTCTCAACGAGCACCATGACCTACACACACTTGACCCAAGACGAACGATACCAAATTCACACCCTCAAGCGCCAGGGCATCAGCCTTGCCTGCATGGCCGCAGAGCTCCAGCGCAACCGCTCGACCATCAGCCGTGAGCTCAAGCGCAATGCCGGTCCTTCTGGTTACAAACCCGTTGCGGCCCACACCTGCGCCCGGGCGCGCCAGTGTGAGCGACGCAACGCGCTGTACTTCAGTGCCGAGCAGTGGAATCATGTGGACGCCTACCTGCGCCTGTACCTCTCGCCCCAGCAGGTCAGTGGCCGCTTGAAGCTGGAGCAAGCCATCTCCATCAGTGCTGAGAGCATTTACCAGCGCGCCTACCAGGACAAGGCCAAAGGCGGGGACCTGGTGGGTTACCTGCGCTGCCAAAAGGTGCGGCCGCAAACGCTACGCCAGCGGCCGGGAGCGCCGCGGCGTTTTGAAGAACCGCATCGGTATCGAACAGCGCCCCAGCGTGGTGGAGCAGCGCAGCCGCATTGGGGACTGGGAGGGCGACACTGTCATTGGCAAAGGACACAAGGGGGTCTTGGTCACACTGGTGGAGCGCAAGTCGCGCTACACCCTGGCAGCCCAGTTGAACTCGCGTCACAGTGCGGGGGTGATACAGGCGGTGATCGAACTGCTGCGACCCTCCACAAGGTCCACTCCAAGACCCTCACCTTTGACAACGGCAAGGAGTTCGCCGAGCACGAATTCATCGCCCAATGCCTACGAGCCAAAGTGTACTTTGCGCATCCGTACGGCTCCTGGGAGCGTGGGCTCAATGAGAACCACAATGGCTCGTTGCGGCAGTTCTTTCCAAAGAAGACCAATCTGCTGAAAGTGACGCAGGACCAAGTCCAAGAGGCGGTGTACCGGCTCAACCATCGGCCCCGCAAATGTCTCGGTTATCGCACCCCGCACGAAGTCTTTTATGGTTTGAACATGCGCCCGCTTAAACTACCCGCTAATGCACTTTGTAGTTGAATCTGCGGGCGCTTTGAGCCTCCAGCCCTCGCATATTAGGGATATGTGCTATATATTTTATAGCAAATGGATGCTACTCGTTTGATTGTCGCAGCCATCGCAACACCTAGGTGTTGCGATGGCTTTGACTACAACGGCCCAGCAATCACGTTAGTTGAGGTTATGCAAGCGAATCGCCTCGGATAGTTTGGCAACTTCGTCGCCATTCATGGTGATTGATTTTCCATCTGTGGTTTCCATGCTCGTTCCCTCTTTCATGCGAGTAGCACGCCCGTATTTGTCTTCCATGGCCATCTTGCCATCTTTGAACTGGTGCACGGTTGAGCCGTCTTTGAGCGGGACCGATTTCACGATGCCTCCCTGGTCCAGGGCGAGCGCAGACAGGGCTGGCAAAACAAGACTTAACGCGATAACGGATTTG
>JAURXM010000006.1 GCA_030654395.1 Aquabacterium sp. | reverse complement strand
AGCAACAGCGCGAATATGCCGGCAAAATCGAGCAAGCCCAGTTCGCGCAGCAACGGATTGAACAGCTGATCGCTGTTGCGGCCATCGGTATAACGGCTGCGGGTTGAGATGCGCAATTCGGCACCGAGCAGGTCCATTTGCCGCACGCTCAATGCCAAACCACCTAGCGCCGGGAGACGCACGGCGGCATTGTCGGCCGGCTTGGCTGTGTCACGGCCGTTGCCTGGCGCGTCGTGCATTTCCGCCCGCACCTGCGTGCTGCCGGGTTGCTGTTGAGCCTGTGCAGCTCTGGCGCGAAACTCGCTGGCGGCAAGGCCGGACCATACCGCACTCGCCGTCAGCAGCGCGAAGAACACCGCAATAACCCACAGATTGACCGGGTTGCGGATGAAGCGCAGCCATTCGGCTTGCAACAAACGGATCATGGCTTCAGCCTCCTCGCGGAAAACAGCAGCCACATCAACGCTGCAACCAGCCAAACCAGCAGCACCATTAAGTCGGCCAGCGCATGAGTCAGCGCAAAACCCACCGCGGGCGACGTATAGCTGAATGCCTGGACGCTGCCCCAGTCGGCATCGTGACCCTGGGCACCGCGCTCCGTGCCGTGGCTGCGTTCGCGATCCCAGTCATCGGTCAGGCCGATGAAATAATGCCGGTAATGTTCGGCGGCATCCTCAAAATGCCGCTGATGCGCCAAATCCATGCCCGAGAATGTCATCGACACCGAGCGCATCGCGATGCTCGGCCCGAGCAGCGAGGCGATATGAATAATCCGGCCCTGGCGTTCGAACGCATCCCTCAGTCGGTCGAAATGCACCGCATGAACCCGTTCGGAATAACCGTCGTTAAAACTGCGTTGGAGCGCGGCATAGCCTACCGGCACGTCTTCAATCCGCGCCACGCCGTACTGTTTTAACACCTGAGCCCTGAATGACGCCTCGCGCTCGTCATGATCGCCGTCGTTATCCAAACCTTGCTGTATGTCTTGTTTGATCGCCGCCCAAAACGCCGCAGCGCCGGGCGTAGGAACCGTCATCTCTGCGGCTGCCGCGCCCAAGCGCGGAGCAAGCAGCACGCTGCCCGACCAGAATGCCAGCAGGATAAACAACGCCAGTCGGCTGCTGTTAAAATGGATTGACGTGGACATCGCCAGGGCCGCAAATACCGCGTAATAGATGAAAAAACTTCCGCT
>JAURXM010000023.1 GCA_030654395.1 Aquabacterium sp. | reverse complement strand
CTTCAAGCACCACCCGGTACTGGTTGGACTGGGTGAAAATAGTCGACACCAGCCGTTGCCCGTAAGCGCTGTACAGCACGTTATCCACCGCGGCGGTGCTGATGCCTAGGCGGCTGGCGGTGCTGCGGTCGATGTTGACATAGACTTGCTGCCCCTGATCCTGCACATCGCTGGCCACATCGTCAAACTCCGGTTGGCCGCTGAGCTGTTCCACCAGCTTATGCGTCCAGCGGTTAAGCTCCCCGGCATCCGGTGTCTCCAGGGTAAACTGGTATTGAGTGCGGCTGACCCGATTTTCCATGGTCATATCCTGCACCGGCTGCAAATACAAGGTCACCCCGGTCAATCCGGCCAGTTTGTCTTTCAGCCGGGCGATGACCTCGGCGGCGTTCTCGGCACGTTCGGCATGCGGTTTCAGGTTGATCAGGAAGCGTCCGCTGTTGGGCGTGGTATTGATGCCGTCGACGCCGATGAACGACGACAGGCTGTCGACCGCCGGGTCTTCGAGTATCAGCCTGCCGAGCTTTTGCTGATGCTCGGCCATCGCCGAAAAGGACACATCCTGCGGCGCCTCGGAAATGCCCTGGATGATGCCGGTATCCTGTATCGGGAAAAAGCCCTTGGGAATAAAAACATACAGCGCCACGGTCAGCGCCACGGTGGCGAAAAACACCAGCATGGTCAGGGTTTGCCGCTGCAGCACCCATTCCAGGCTGCGGCCGTAGCCGGCGATCAGCCTGTCGAACCAGTCGTCGCCGGGCTGATGCGCCGTCTCCGGACGCAGCAGCTTGGCGCACATCATCGGCGTCAAGGTCAGCGACACGACCGCAGAAATCAGGATCGCCACCGCCAATGTGATGGCGAATTCCCGGAACAGCCGGCCGACCACATCGCTCATGAACAGCAGCGGAATCAGCACGGCGACCAGCGAAAAGGTCAGCGAGATGATGGTAAAGCCGATTTGTTCGGAGCCTTTCAATGCGGCTTGCAACGGCGATTCGCCGCGCTCGATATACCGGGAGATATTCTCGATCACCACGATCGCGTCGTCGACCACGAAACCGGTGGCGATGGTCAACGCCATCAGCGTCAGGTTGTTGATGCTGAAACCGGCCAGATACATCACCGCAAAAGTGCCGACCAACGACAGCGGCACCGCGACGCCGGGAATGATCGTCGCCGGTATATTGCGCAGAAATACGAAAATCACCATCACCACCAGCACGATAGCCAGCAGCAACTCGAATTGCACATCGTGTATCGAGGCGCGTATGGTCACGGTGCGATCGGTCAACGGCACGACTTCGATGTTCAACGGCAACGACGCCTGCAATTTCGGCAGCAGTTCCTTGATGCTGTCGACGACCTCGATCACATTCGCGCCAGGCTGGCGCTGGATGTTGACGATCACCGCCGCGTTATCGTTGGCCCAGGCCGCCAAGCGCACGTTTTCGGCGCCGTCCACCACGGAGGCGACTTCGGACAAGCGCACCGGCGCGCCGGTCCGGTAGGCAATCACCAGGTCGCGGTATTCCGCCGCCGAACGCAGCTGGTCGTTGCTGTCGATGATCGCCGAGCGCATCGGGCCGTTGAACATGCCCTTGGGTTGATTGACATTGGCCGCGGCAATCACGCTACGCACATCCTCCAGACTGATTCCGTAAGCGGCCAGCGCTTTGTGATTGACCTGAATCCGCACCGCCGGCCGCTGGCCGCCGCTGATGCTGACCAGACCGACGCCCGGCAACTGGGCGATTTTCTGCGCCAGCCTCGTATCGACCAGATCTTCGACCTTGAACAACGGCAGGGATTTGGAGCTGATCGCCAGCGTCATGATCGGCGTGTCGGCCGGGTTGACCTTGCTGTAAATCGGTGCCTGCGGCAAGTCCTTGGGCAGAAAGTTGCCGGCCGCATTGATCGCCGCCTGCACCGATTGTTCGGCGATGTCCAGATCCAGATTCAGATTGAATTGCAGGGTAACCACCGACGCGCCACCGGAGCTGGTCGACGACATCTGGGTGAGCCCGGGCATCTGGCCGAACTGGCGTTCCAGCGGCGCGGTGATGACCGATGTCATCACCTCGGGACTGGCGCCCGGATACAGGGTCACCACCTGGATAGTCGGATAATCGACCTGCGGCAATGCCGAGACCGGCAGCAGCCGGTAAGCCAGAATGCCGACCAGCAACATCGCCACCATAAGCAGCGAGGTCGCCACCGGGCGCAGAATGAACAGCCGGGACGGATTGAAATTCGGCATTGAATGATTTGAGGGTGTCATATTCAGTCTAGAAAAATCATTTGATCCACGAAAGCCAAAAGTAGGCGCCTCTAGGCGACACGAAAAGCACGAAAATATTCGAAGAAATATTAAGCCGGGGGGCATCACCCAAAGGATAAGTAATTGCGCAATACAACATATTGATTTCTTTTCGTGTCTTTCGTGCTTTTCGTGGACTAACTGCGGTTTTTAAGTTCAAGGACGCCGGTCTTTTTGACGCGACTTCCCTTCGGGCTTGGCCTGTATATTAGGATCCGCCGCTACGGCTAGCCCGTCTTTTTGGGCAATATCGACTTGACTGCCGTCCCGAAGTCGGTCGACGCCTTCGACCACCACCGTTTCGTCGGGGGCAAGATTGCTAAGCACCACCACCTTGTCGGCTTCGGTTGGCCCCAGTGTGACGCGGCGCAGCTGTACCTTTTTTTCTTTGTTGACCACGTAGACAAACGCGCCCTGGGTATCGTGCTGAATGGCGGCGCTGGAAACCAGTGTCGCGCCGCGAAGCGTATCCAAATGCATTTTGATATTGACGAACTGATTGGCGAACAAGCTGCGGTCGTGATTGTCGAATTGCGCCTTCAGTTTCAGCGTGCCGGTGGTGGGGTCGATCTGGTTGTCCAGCGCCAGCAGTTTACCCTCGGCCAGCTTGATTTTTCCGGCCCGGTCATAGGCTGCCACGCTGACCGGTTCATTGGTGCGCCAGCGCTGTATCACCGCTTGCACCTTGTCTTCGGGCAGGGTAAAAACCACGCTGATCGGCTGGAGCTGGGTGATCACCACCAAGCCGTTGGCATCCGAAGCATGGACGATATTGCCCTGGTCGATCTGGCGCAGCCCGACCCGTCCGGGAATCGGCGCGGTCAGCCGCGCATAGCTAAGCTGGAGTTTGGCGTTATTGACCTGGGCTTTAACCATTTCCACTATGCCTTGATACTGATTGACCTGGGCTTCCTGGGTCACGGTCTGCTGCGCCGCTAACGAATCCTGTTCCAGCAGGGTCTGGTAAC
>JAURXM010000017.1 GCA_030654395.1 Aquabacterium sp. | reverse complement strand
TTGCGAATGTTGGGATTTCAGCCTGGTGGACCCCGATAACCGGCGGCCGGTCGATTTCGGTCATCGCCGAACCCTGCTAGCTGCATTGCAGACGCTGGCCGCACAGACATCGCAACAACGCAGTGCCGGGGTACATGCGTTATGTGACACGCTGGAAGACGGCCGAGCTAAACTACTGGTCGTCAGCACTGCGCTGGCGTTGCGGGAACGCTGGCCGGACGTGTTCTTGCACGGAAGCTATGTGCCGCTGGCAGTCAAGGGAGAGCATGCGGCGCATCTGTGCGCTTATGCCCGTATTGCCGGTGGGCGTACCGTCATTACGGTGGCACCGCGTTTCTTCGCACAGCTGCTGGGTGAAACCGATAGTCTTCCGCTGGGAGCACAGGTCTGGGGAAACACCACAGTGGACGTGCCTTTCCATAGCCGCGACAGTCAATACACCTGCGCCTTCACTGGTAAGGTGCTGGAGCCGCATCTATCGGGATGGCGATTACCCGTCGCACAAGTGCTGGCAGAATTTCCGGTAGGTCTGATCGTCAATGAAGAGGTTTGAAGTCCGATAGTATCGGATAAACGGTGTAGTCCATCAGCTGTGCGCAAAAATGCGGCACCACCTGAAATAATAACGGGCTGAGGCATTGAACTGATTCATACGAGGTTCTGTAGCAAGCCAAAAAAGCCACCTACATTATAGTTATCGCCTTGAGCTTCGTCGGTTGGAATACGCCGGATGGGATTGTCGATTGGGCGCTTGACGCCCCGGCGCGCGGGGTTGATTGAAGGACTTCATTATCCAGGCGATAGGCAGGGCCATGTATAAAGTGCGCACCGAGGTTATAAGATTCAGAGCGGTCGTCAAGGGTGAGGTTTCGGCAGCCCGTGGCTTATTGGCATTGCCGCGGCTGTCGGGTGTTCGACGCGCGGTCAGTTCACCCATGATAAAGCCGATGCCGCCCGCTAGCAGCAAGGTTGTCGGCGCGGTCATTTGTTGGTGCATCTTTTGGACCAGCTTAGTTGTACGTATACCGACCCTCTGTTGTCGTTGCAACACCTGCCGTTCCACATCCCGGATTTGAGACTCCAGAGACCTAGGCTTGCTTACGCTTGGAAAGTAAGTCCGGCTCATGACATTTCCGTATCGCTGCGCACTGTAGGCCTGGGCTGAAAGCTGCGGAGGGTCGCGGGGAATTGTAGATAACGACTCTTGCGGCGTATCACGACACTCAGCATCAGCGCGAGCAGCAAATTGAACGCGACGGCAAGCAGTATGGCGCTACTCGCCACGACGCCATTTTCGACCAGCCACAGCACGGCGGCGGCAATGAGTCCCAGCCATGCGCAGCTCAGCAAGATGGCCGCCATGACCCCCGCCATAACCATGGCCACCAGGCTCTGGCCCGCCCG
>JAURXM010000127.1 GCA_030654395.1 Aquabacterium sp. | reverse complement strand
ATCGGCGGCGGCCGTCAACAGCATTTGCAGATGTCCGGCCATTCGGGCAATCGTCTCGGCTTCGAATAAGTCGGTGCTGTATTCGAAACTGCCCAGCAGCTTGCCGTCGCGTTCATCGATAAACAAGCTCAGGTCGAATTGGGCGATCCGGTTGTTCATCGTCAGCGGCGTCACCGTGACATCCTGCATCCGAAAATCCGGCAGCGGCACATTCTGCACCGCCAGCATCACCTGGAACAACGGCGTATGGCTGGTGTTGCGGACCGGACTCAGCGCTTCCAGCAATTGGCCGAAAGACAGCTCCTGATGGTTTTGGTCCTGCAAAGCCTGCTCACGCAAGTGCAACAGCAGCTCCGAAAACGTCATATCCGGTTCCAGCCGGCAACGCAGCACCAGCGTATTGACAAAAAAACCGATCAACGCCGCGGTCTGGCTTTGGCTGCGCCCGGCCGCCGGATAACCGATGCAGATGTCCCTGCTGCCGGTATAACGGTACAGCAGCGTGTTGAACGCGGCGGCCAACACCATGAACAGCGTGACATTGTATTGCTTGCCCAGTTCTTTCACTGCACGGCTCAATTCGGCGGAAAGTTCGAAACCATGCACCTCGCCACGGTAGCTGGACACCGGCGGTCTTGGCCAGTCGGTCGGCAATTCCAGCAACGGCGGCGCGCCGGTCAGTTTATGCCGCCAATACTCCAAATGCTTGGCCCACTTTTCCTGCTGCCTGCGTTGCCATACGCAATAGTCTCCGTATTGAATCGGCAGTTCCGGTAAAGCCGGCGGCTTGCGCTGGCTGTATGTACCATATAGCGCTGAAACCTCCTGCATCAGCACGCCGACCGACCAGCGATCCGAGACGATATGGTGCAAGGTCAGCAGCAGGATATGCCGCCGCGGACCCACTATGGCCAGCAGTGCCCGTAGCGGCGGCTGTTCGGCAAGCCGGAACGGAAGCCGGATAAAATCGTCGGCGCAGTGCTGGAACTGTTGCATCGCCCTGTCCGGGCGGACATCGGCAAGATCCCGGCAAGCCAACGGCAGGCCTGCGCCGGGCAACACCTGCTGGCCCTCGGCGGTAAAGCGGCTGCGCAGAATTTCATGGCGTCTGACCACCTCGTCCAGACTGTGCTGCAAGGCCTGCGTGTTCAGCAAACCGTCGAATTGCACCGCACCGGCGACGTTGTAGATCGGGTTGTCCGGTTCCAGCTGCGACATGATCCACAAGCGCTCCTGCGAATACGATAAGGGTATTGGTTGGCCAGCGCTGCGTTTGGCGATTACGCCGTCGGCCGGGGCGTCGGTTCTTCTCAGTCTGGCGATCAGCTGCGCGCGATTAGCTTGCTGCTGCTTATTCTGTATCGTTGTATCGGTCATGGTTTTGTCCCCAGCTGGCTACTCGCCGCCCAAATGAATCTCGTCCCGCCCATATAACCTGCGCGCATCGGCATAACCTCTACGCCGGCAGGCCTCCAGCACTTTGCCGATTTCCCTGATATAGGCGTCGTCGTCTTCCGGCTCCAGGGCCATGAAATATTGCAGCCACGGTTCGCGGCCGATCGCATAGATATAAACCCGCTCGGTTTGCACGGCATCCAACAGATTCATAGCCGCATCGGCATCGCTGCCTTTCGAGCGCCGCGACTGGCAATGTTTGTGCTCGGG
>JAURXM010000120.1 GCA_030654395.1 Aquabacterium sp. | reverse complement strand
TTCCATGGCCGGTGCAGCGCTGCTGTCGGTCACGCTGGTGCCGGTTCTGATGCTGCTGTTCATTCGTGGCAAGATCATGCCCGAGGCGAAGAACCCGGTGAACCGCTTCCTGATTTGGATCTATCGGCCCGTCATCGCCGGCGTGATGCGCTGGAAGAAAGTGACCGTACTCGCGGCGCTGATTGTCCTAGCTGCTTCTTACTACCCAGCGTCCCAACTTGGATCTGAATTCATGCCCACGCTCAATGAGGGCAGCTTGCTCTACATGCCGGCATCGTTGCCTGGCATGTCGATTACCAAGGCGGCCGAACTGCTGCAGACGCAGGACAAGATTATCAAGAGTTTCCCTGAGGTGAGTTCGGTGTACGGCAAGGCCGGCCGCGCCAACACCGCGACCGATCCGGCACCGACTGAGATGTTCGAGACCGTGATCAACCTGAAACCGGAATCCGAATGGCGGGCCGGGCTGACCATGGACAAGCTGATCGCCGAGATGGACAAGGCGCTGCAGTTTCCCGGCGTCGCCAACTCCTGGACCATGCCGATCAAGGCACGTATCGACATGCTCTCCACAGGCATTCGCACGCCGATCGGCATCAAGGTCTTCGGCAAGGACCTGGACGAGATGGAAAAGCTGGCTCGACAGATCGAGGCCGTGATGAAAACCGTTCCCGGGACAAGCAGCGCTTTTGCCGAACGCATTACCGGCGGTTTCTACCTCAACATCGAGCCAGACCGCGAGCAACTGGCGCGCTATGGACTGTCAGTGGGAGAGTTGCAGGATGTGATTGGCGCAGCCTTGGGTGGGGAGATGGTGACCACAACCGTCGAGGGACGCGAACGCTATGGCGTAACCGTTCGCTATCCACGCGAGTTGCGCGGTGATCCGCAACAGATTGCCCGCGAAGTGCTGATCCCGACCATGGACGGCGCCATGATTCCGCTGGGCCAGGTCGCCAAGGTGGTGGTCGCAAAAGGGGCGCCCGGTATCCGTACCGAGAATGCGCTGCTGTCAGCCTATATCTACGTCGATATCCGCGGCCGCGACATTGGTGGATACGTTGCGGAGGCAAAAAGAGCGGTGGCTGAGAAGGTCAAGTTCCCGAGCGGTTATTACGTGACCTGGAGCGGTCAATTCGAAAATATGGAACGAGCTATCGAAAAAATGAAGATCGTCATTCCAGTGACGCTACTCATCATTTTCTTGTTGCTGTTCCTCAACTTCAGACGCATCACGGAGACGTTGATCGTCATGCTCTCAGTGCCATTTGCCCTGGTCGGCGGAATCTGGCTGATGTGGCTACTCGGCTACAACCTGTCGGTGGCCGTTGCAGTCGGGTTTATTGCGCTGGCTGGGGTGGCGGCCGAGACCGGCGTGATCATGCTGATCTACCTCGATCACGCCTGGGAA
>JAURXM010000117.1 GCA_030654395.1 Aquabacterium sp. | reverse complement strand
GTCATTCGGACCTGCATATCGCCCGCAACGAATGGCAAGGCACCACCTATCCTTGCGTACCCGGCCACGAAATCATCGGGCGTGTCATGAAAGTCGGCGAGCACGTCACTCATTTCAAGGAAGGCGATCTTGCCGGCGTCGGTTGCCTGGTGGATTCCTGCCGCATGTGCGAAAGTTGCAAGGACGGCCTGGAGCAATTCTGCGAAAAAGGCCCCATCGTTACCTACAACTCTCCGGACAAACACACCGGCGGCCTGACCTACGGCGGCTACTCCGACAGCGTGGTCGTGGACGCAGCCTTTGTGCTGCATATCCCGAAGAATTTGGATCTCGCCGCCACCGCGCCGCTGCTTTGCGCGGGCATCACCACTTATTCGCCGTTGCGCCACAATAATGTGACTAAAGGCCAGAAGGTTGGCATCGTGGGGCTAGGCGGACTGGGGCATATGGGGGTGAAACTGGCGATGGCTTTCGGCGCACATGTGGTTGTCTTTACCCACTCGCCAAACAAAATTGAAGATGCCTTCCGGCTAGGCGCCGATGAAGTCGTCAACTCCAACGACGAAGACGAGATGAAGAAACACCTCAACAGCTTCCATTTCATTCTCGACACGGTAGCCGCGCAACACGACATCAATGCCTACCTCGTGCTCTTGAAACGCGACGGCACTCTGACGCAAGTCGGCGTGCCGCCCGAGCCGCTTGCTGTTCAGGTCGGCAGCCTCATCTTTGGCCGGCGCAATTTCAGCGGCTCATTGATCGGCGGCATCAAAGAAACCCAGGAGATGCTGGATTTCTGCGGCGAGCACAACATCACCGCCGACATCGAACTTATCCCCA
The DNA here is from genome assembly GCA_030654395.1 of Aquabacterium sp. Taxonomy (GTDB): domain Bacteria; phylum Pseudomonadota; class Gammaproteobacteria; order Burkholderiales; family Burkholderiaceae_C; genus Aquabacterium. The sequence continues at coordinate 393 of JAURXM010000117.1, read as the reverse complement.
TCCAGAAAATCAACGAAGCCTACGACCGCCTGGTGAAGAACGACGTGAAATACCGCTTTGTCATCGATATGGCCTCGTTGAAAGAGGCGTTGTAAGCGGCGCCGGTTAAATCGCAAAGATGGCTTAGGAAAAAACTATGGACCTGATAACGACTATTCCCACCGTTGCCCGCGTTATCGAACAGGCTGTAGCGCCGGTGTTTTTGCTGACGGGAATCGGCTCGATTTTGGGCGTGCTGACCAGCCGTCTGGGGCGGGTGGTTGATCGATTCCGGATATTGAGCGAGTTAAAAGGCAGTGTTGCGCACGAAAAAAACCATCATGCGGAAATGCGCAATCTTTCGGCCAGAGCGCGCTGGATACATTGGGCCATCAGTCTTTGCACCATATCGGC
>JAURXM010000109.1 GCA_030654395.1 Aquabacterium sp. | reverse complement strand
GTATTGCGCCAGTAAAGTCGATGCTGTGGAGCCGGCCGGGCCTCCGCCGACGACCACTACGTCGTAGTCAAAACCATTTTGCTTGTTGTCGGACATGATTGTTAAGCCTCTTAATTTTTTATATCCTGAAAACCGTCTTCGGTCGGATCGTAGGTGGCTTTGAATACCGTCAGGTTGACACCGCCTATCCCTATTCCGGTATAAGTGATGCTGCCTACGCCTTTGTATAGCTCCTCGGTACGCATCGTGTCGCTGCCGAAATAGAAAGGTATCCACATCTTGCCGGTTTGGTATGTTTTGCTATCCGTTGGCTGGCCGAGGATGCTATGTACCTGGCCTTGGCCCATGCCGATCTTGATTTTAGCGAAAGGCGCATTAGCGGGGATATTGCCCTCGATGCGCGATTCCGGGAGGGCACTGGTAGCGTCCGGGTTTTTAGTTGTCGATGTACAGCCTGCGGCTAGCATGAGGGCCACGAAGATTGCCAAAGATTTATAATTTTTCATGCAGAGTCCTTGATGGTTAGTTTGGATTTTTTAATTATGGCCAGGCTGGAGAGGAGGATTCATCCCGGAGTCAAACGCCAGACGGATGAGAGCCTAGCAAATTCTGCCTATCCTGTAAATTTTATCCGGACAAAAGGTGTGGCCTTGTTGTCCGGCAGCCTAATTATGGCTGCCATGGCAGGCCTTGACCGGTGATGATAGGTTGTACCTTGACCTGCCAGCCCAAATCAGTCCGGGAGATCGGTATGTTTTGCGCCTTCCCGCCCGTCACAGCCAAGCCGAGCAGAGGAATAGCGGTCAAGACGGGCATGCTGGCGGCCGGCGATTTCCAGGCGGGGGGAAAGGCCTCCTTTCCGAGATGAGGTCGTCCGATGTGTGCGATGCCGTTTTCCGCTGCACCGGCAGCCAATACCAGGGCGCAGGCGAAAGCCGGCTCGCCTTGGCCGGGGGCCAGGTATTTCGGCCAGCTTTCATCGTAGCAGACCAGCAGTATTTCTCCGCCAAGACTGTCCAGTTGGCACCAAGCCTCCAGCATAGCCATCGCGAACGTGTCATAACCTGCCGCCAAGGCGCTGGCGGGCTGGGTGCATTGCTGGGCGATACTCCAATAGCCGACCGCCGTGTTCTGGACGGAGTTATGAAAAGCGCTGGGGGAAATGCTTCCCTCGGGCTGGACCAGTTCGTTACAAAGCAGGTCGGTGGTCTGGATTTCGCCTGCTACGCTGGCGAACACCGAAGGGAGCGCTGCGGGTGAGCGTTGTGCTTGCCTACAGGCCGCCGCCGCTGCGCTAAACGCCATTTGCGTCGCCTGACTGGTGCGGCGGCGCCACAGGGGCGGGATCGTTTCGCGGTCGATGCCGAAGGCGGGGAAGGGGAGGCTCGCCCGAAATTCCGGGTTAGGCGCGCAGGCGCCAAAGCCGAGCAAGCTGATGCATTCCATCAAGCGGTCCCCAGCAGGACGCTGGTGTTGTTGCCGCCGAAACCGAAGGCGTTGCTCAACACCAGCTTAGGCGCACACTCCAAACGCGGAGCGGCGATGACCGGGCAGGGGCATAGCGGGTCGATCTGCTCCAAGCCGCAAGTGCCTGGCAGGAAACCCCGATCCAAGGCCAGCAGGCTGACCACTGTTTCCACCGCACCGGCTGCTCCTAAGGTATGGCCGAGCAAGCCCTTCACTCCGCTGCACGGGGGCGGATTTGGGAACAAGCCGGCTATGGCCTTGGCCTCGGATAGGTCGTTGAGCGTACTGGCGGTGGCGTGCAGATTGATGTAATCGACATCGCTTAAATCCCGGCCTGCCAGACGCAAGGCTTGGGCCATCGCCATG
>JAURXM010000107.1 GCA_030654395.1 Aquabacterium sp. | reverse complement strand
TCCGCAAGGTGCTGTTGACCTTGCTGCCCTCGGTCGCTTCCGTGCTGTTCATTTTCGCTATCTGGGCGCTGATGAAGGAGGAAGTGAGTTTCCTGCATATCATCGGCCTGCTGCTGTCGGTTTCCCTGTGTGTCGATTACGGCATATTCTTCATGGATAATCGCGGCCGGGATTCCGACATCACCTACCACGCCCTGGCCTCGTCCACCCTGACCACCCTGGCTTCCTTTGGCGCGCTGGGACTGGGCAAGACGCCGACTTTGCCGATCCTGGCGCTGTCCGTGAGCCTGGGCGTTACCTTGGGCTTCTTGCTATGCCCGCTGCTGATCCAAAAGCCGGCCAAGCAATGAACCAGCAACCGCACCTATCGCCGGTCGCCATCACGGCCTACCAGTGCGTCAGCGCCGCAGGGGACGATGTCGAAGCTTTATATAACAGCCTGATCGCCAACCAAAGCTGCCTGAAGCCGCTGCGCTTGTTCGATATTCCGTTCAAAACCGTGGTCGGTGAAATCACATCGCCCCTACCCCCTATCCGTTCGAGTCTTAAGGCGTATGACTGCCGCAACGCAGCATTGGCTCTCAAGGCGCTTAACCAAGGCGAGTTCCGCGCCGATGTGGAACGAGCCATAGCAAAATATGGAGCTTTGCGCGTGGGCGTGGTGCTAGGCACCAGCACCTCGGGCATCTATGACTCCGAGAATGCATACGCTTATTTTCTGAATAACGGAACCATGCCGAACGCTTTCCATTTCCTGCAAACCCAAACGGCCCAGGCCACAGCCGAATTTCTTCAGCACGAACTGGACTTGCAAGGCCCGTGCTACGGAATTTCCACCGCCTGCTCGTCCAGCGCCAAAGCCTTGGGAGCCGCGCAAAGACTGATCGCGGCCGGCTTTTGCGACGCGGTTTTGGTTGCCGGGGTGGACAGCTTGTGCCGCTTGACCTTGCGCGGCTTCCACAGTTTGCAATTGATCTCGTCCGAGGCTTGCCGCCCGATGGACACCAACCGCCAGGGCATCAACATCGGCGAGGGAGCGGCCCTATTGTTGCTGGAAAGGCTAAGCGCAGACAACGCCACCCGCCCACGGCTACTGTCCGTAGGCGAATCATCCGACGCCCATCACATGAGCGCCCCGCATCCGGAAGGAGCAGGAGCGGCCATGGCGATGGCCCAAGCCTTGCGTCTGGCAGGCCGGGATTTAAGCGATGTCGATTACATCAATCTGCACGCCACCGCCAGTACGCTCAACGACCTATCCGAGGCCAAGGCCATAGCCGGCTTGTTCCCAAATCCGCCC
>JAURXM010000076.1 GCA_030654395.1 Aquabacterium sp. | reverse complement strand
CATAGATAAATGTTGATTTCGGAGGTGCATGAAAAAGTTCATAAACCTCTACTTCTGATTGGCGCAGAAAATCGAGGTGACGACACCATTTCACACTTGCATGTTCATGATGTCGGTATAAGCTTGCACGACGCGATTTCTCACCTGAAGCGTTGCCTGGAAGGCAACGTTCGATTTGACGCCTGCAAGCATGGTTTCTTCAAGGCTCGCCGTTGACTTTTCGATCTGAAACTCCTTGGTAAGCCGTCCCGACTCCTTTTGTAGGTCACTCGTTGTTTGGAAGGCCTGCACCATCGCATCCTTAAAACCTGTTCCCTGTGCGCCAGAACTTTTACCGAGTGGCTGGGGTAATCCCCCCGAAAAACCAAAGGCCGCTGACATGCGGCCCCACAATAAGGTGGTCTTTGGAGAAGATGGATAGGCAAAGAACCATGACGCTTCACCGCCCATAGATTGTGGGCAGATCCATATCTTTTGGCTGAGCCGCTCAAGGCCCCAGAACTATTTTTTCAGTCGCTCTGCGTAAGTGATATCTCGAACGCGAGCGCGCTATTGCGGCCTCGGCGAATTTGCGAGAGCATTGAAAGATGTCGGCTTTCTTGGAAACTGAATTCACTGGTCTCTTGGCGCCCGAGCTGCGCTCGATCGACCGCGAGCAGTATGCCGAGCTCGATGCCCAAAGAAACTACCGCCAAAAGTATCTTGACGTTTTTAAGGACGTACCGCCATGAAACCTCCGCACGGCCGCAACGGACTCGTTTTGTACCTCGATTTTGATGGTGTCCTGCACCATGAAAATGCTCTGTGGCATCCGCGCAGAGGCGTGTACCTGAAAGCGCCACCAGGTTATGTGCTGTTTCAACATGTCGGGTTGCTGGAGCAGATCCTTGCGCCGTACCCCGCAGTCAAAATCGTCTTAAGTACAAGCTGGGTCCGCTCCTACGGGTGTGCCGGCACAGCGAAGAAACTGCCGCCGGCCCTTAGTCAGAGAGTGATTGGCGCTACGTTTCACAGCGAAATGCACGAGGGGTCATTTGTAGCGGCTCCACGAGGAATGCAGATTTGGTCCGATGTGTTGCGAAGGCAACCGCGGGACTGGATCGCCCTCGACGACGACTACCTGCACTGGCCGGTTTGGTGTCTGGACAAATACGTGCGCACGCATGAGCACGAGGGCATCAGTGAGCCAGCCGTCGAGGCCGAATTGAGGCAGAAGTTGGCGTTGATGTGTTCTGCGTCGCCGCCAGAAGGCAAGGAAATGCAGTCATGAGAATTCAATTGGCCTCGGACCTGCACCTGGAGTTCCTTGAGAAGCGCTTCCCGAGCGCACGCCTCATCGAACCAGCGTCGAACGCTGACCTCCTCGAGGGTCGGCAGGGATTCATGTAAAACCCAGCAGAAACAGACCTAAGTCCCTGTCGCGGCAGGCTTTTTTGTCACTTTCCTGCCACCAGCCTCGGCATCCTTCGCAGCAGCTAAATCGGGCTCGGCTGGCGTCGCAGTCAGCCGCTCCAGCATGCTGGCCACGACCTGCTCTTGCGCCGTGACGGATGACCTAGCCGTCGCCAGCGCCAGTTCCAACTGCTGCTTTGCGGTGAGCAGCTCGTCGACCTTGGCGAGCAACTCTTTGTTCGAGGTGCTGAGCTGCTGGACGGCCGCGTCCTGCTCAACCAGGCGCCGGCCCAATTCCTCGGTGCGCCGCTGCGCAAAGCCCAATTCGTCCTTGAGCGGCCGCAGGCCCCGCACCTCTTCCTGGGCCTGGTGCAGATCGCCCTGGGCGCGCGACAAATCACCCAGCAAGCGCGCGTTGTCCTGAAGTGTGTGGACGGCCTCCTGCTGCTTGGTGGCCAAGGTCTCGTTCACGGTGCGCAACTCGGCCTGCAGGTACTGCACCTGCTGCTCGTGCTTGCGCTGGTCCTGGTCGCGCTGCTCCTTGGTGGATTCCCGGAAATGCTCCAGCGCCTGGCGCGCATGCTGGTGCTTTTCTTCCAAGGATTGGCGGTGGCGTTCTTCGGCTGCGAGGCGCTCCTGCAAGTCGGCCACCTGCTGCGTGAGCTGCGTGCATTCCAGGGTCTTGCTGCCCAGCGCTTCGCTGGTTCTGCCGTGGGCGGTTTTTTCTTCGGCCAGCGCCCGCTGGGTTTGCTCCAGTTGCTGGCGCGTGGACTGCGCCTCGGTTTTCAAGGCCGCGGCGGCTTGCTGCTGCTGGCTCAGCTGCTCGGCGTGCCTAGCCTGCGCCGTGGTGACCCGCTCTTCCGCTTCCTCGTTGACGCGGGCGGCCAAGCGGCCCACCAGGTCCTGGATGGCCTCGCTGACAGCCACGCGGGTGCCGGCGGCCCCGCCTTCCTCTTCCTCGATCTCCTTCAGATAGCGATGGATGGTGGTTTTGGAGCCGCTGCCCAGCTCTTCGCGTACCGCATCGATGGACGGGTTGCGCCCCGTGGCCAGCAATTTATCGCGAGCGCGAAGCACTTCAGACTTGTAGATTCCGGCTCTGGCCATGGCTTACCTCTTTATTTCGTACTATAGTATGTACCATGATATTACATGCTATTTAAGAGGTCGAGAAATTGTAGTTCTTGATAAATCTAACATTGGGTAATGGTGGATTATCGAATGTGATGGCGGTTTTAGGCTGATCCGGCCGTGGATTTGGTATGCGTGGGCGTAAACCGGCCCCTTGCGCCATTGGCGGAAAATCAGACCAGCGCTCCCTGCCAGCATTCTGCGAGGCTGCAAAGGTCGCTCCCGACGTGATGCGGAGGGGCCCTGGCCGTGGGCTCCAAGGATTCGCCTGCTGGGCGCTGGTTCCCGACAGACTCGATGACGATGGCACGGGGATGCCTCCAAGAGAGTCGGCCGGCTTTGTCCCCGCCCTACAACATTGATCCGATATCCGACGCGCCTGTCGGATAGGCAAACATGGTGGTCTTGAGGTTCTCGGTCGTCAGACCATGCCGGATGGCCAACGCAAAGATGTTGATCACCTCGTCCACATGCGGCCCCACCAAATGGGCACCCAGGATGAGGTCGGTTTCATCGTCAATCAAAATCTTGTAGCCGTAGACCGGTTCCGCCTGCTGGCGGGCGGTAAACCAGGTGGGGGCTCGCTCGGTCTGTATCCGGACCTTCACCCCCTTCTCCTTTGCCTTGGCTTCGCTCAGACCCACGGTCGCAATGGGAGGAATGGTGAAGGCAACGCTGGGGACACCCTTGTAGTTGGCCTTCTGGTGGTTTCCCTTGAGCAAATTGGCTGCGACGACTTTCGCGTCATGACTTGAGACAGGTGTCAGTGGTGGACCCATCCGGGCAGCGTCACCCGCTGCGTACACCGAAGGATTCAACACGCTCTGCAGGAACTCATTGAGCTTCAGCTGGCCCTTCTCGGTCTCAACACCAGCAGCGTCAAGATCAAGATCATCAAAGGCGGGCGCGCGCCCTGCCGCATGAACCACCAGGTCTGCCTCGACCATCGACTGCTTGCCGTCCATCGTGGAAAAGACCTGGTAGCCCCCCGGCGTTTTCTCAATGCGTTCCACGCTGGTATTGGTCTGTACATCGATGCCAAGCGCGTCGAATGAAGCCATCAACCAGCCCACCAGGTCAGGGTCGAATTCCTTGAGCATCCGCGCCCCATGCTGCAGGATCGTGACCTTGGCCCCGGCACGCGCCGCGACGTGCGAAAACTCGGCGGCGATGTAACCCCCGCCCACCAGGGCGATGCGCTTGGGCAGCGCTTCCAACGCAAGGAAACCGTCGTTGTCCATCATGTGCAGTTCACCGGGGATGTTCAGCTTGATCGGCTCGGCTCCAGACGCCAGCAGGATGTGCTTGCCTTCGAGGACGTCACCTGCGACCTGCACCGTGTTTCTGCCCAGAAATCGCGCTTTCCCGTGGTACGCGTCGATTCCTTTTTCGCGGTATCGCTGCTCCATCTTCTCAGGTACTGGGTCGGTGAACGTGCGCTTGAACGCCATTAGTTTCTGCCAGTCGATCTGAAGGTCCCCCGTCACACCCTTGCCGTGCATGCGGCGCGCGTGATCGAATGCATCGGCACCGCCAATCAGCATTTTCTTGGGGTCGCATCCGCGCAATGCGCAAGTCCCTCCAAAGGGCCGATGGTCAATGATCGCGACGGTCCATCCCGCGGCTCGCACGCGCATGGCCGCGGTCATCGCAGCAGTCCCAGTGCCTATCACTACCAGGTCATATTGCTTCGTCATTTCAGCCCTCCGGAGGTTGATTGGGTGTTACCACTGCAGGTATGTTCAGGTCCAGGGTGGACGGGTGGTGGCGGGATATCTGGATCGACGATGCGTTGGCTTCCCGGGTTACCGCGCCGGGTCGGCCATCGCAGCAGCCCGCGTCGCACGATCGGCGTTGTTGCCGGCGAGCGCAGCCATTCCCCCCGCTTCGTGAAGCTGGAGATGAATCGCGTTGTTGATGAGCGCGAGGTGAGTGAATGCTTGTAAACCCCGTCCAGTTGCAACTGCGCCGCTTCAAACAGGCGTACGCAGCTTTCCGGTTTAGATACGTCCCCCTCGACAGCAAAGGCGACGCCGCCGCGCTCCCGAATGTCATTCATGATGCGTACTGCCGATTCTTGGTGGGAGTGGTAGTTGACAATGACCGACGCGCCAGCCTCCGCAAGTGCTCTGGCTATTGCTTCACCGATCCCGGAGCTGGCTCCAGTGACCACCGCACGCTGCTTGGCCAATAACTTTTGAGACATGAGCTTCCCTTTTTCCGGCGACTGACAGGGGCGTGCTGTCTCTGAGCGGCAGCGCTACCTTTTCATGGCGCATGCGCCCGCCTCGTTACGCGGACAGGTGGCACAGCCCCGTTTGGCGTACCAGGCAAAGCCGACGATCCCGAGCACCACCAGGATACCTCCCGCAATTGACCAGGTCGGCAACAAAAACTGGAATGACACGCCGGAAAGAAGAAGCAGGGGAAGGCCGCAACACAGAACGTGTAGCCCTGCAAACAGAATAAACAAAGAAGAAGAATTCTTAGCTGTAGTCGTTACAACACCATTCGGTTTTTTCTGTGTATTACTGATTTCATCCATTGGATTGACCTTTTTTAAGTTGTCGGTTCGGGCACGGCGTTTCTACGATCCTCAAACCAGTGTCGCCCCGTACTGCGGTACAACCGCAAGCGGAACTCTGTCAATAAGCGTTGATTTTTGTTACCAGAAGCGCTTGGCTCCCGCCGAGGTCATTACGGAGAAATATGGCGGCGCTGCGACCACTGAGTCTCCATCGTCTGGAAACCCTGTTTCTCGAAGGCAGTCAGCTCATTTCCCAGTTTTTCCGCCAGCCGGGATGCAGCCAGATCGCCTGCCGCAGCCGCCCGCTTCAACCAGAAGACAGCCCGTGTACGGTCGCGGGGAATAGTCTGGCTTCCTTCCGCGTACATGTCTGCCAAGTTGCGCTGGGCCGGTCCATAGTCCTGTTCAGCCGCGCTTTGGTACCAATGGGCGGCCGCGACGTCGTCCTGAGGCGCAGCGCGCTGCTTTCCATAAACAGAGCCGGTGGCTTTGCCATAAATGCGGCCCAGATTAAACTGTGCATCCGCATCCCCTTGGCGCGCCGCCTTCAAAAACCAGTGGAGTGATGAAGAAGGATTCTGTGCAGTCACTTCGCCGTACTTGCAGGCCATGCCAACGACGTTCTGCGCAACCGGGTCTCCCGCTCGCGCCCGCTTCTTCCAAGCGGGAAAGCTTGCCGCGCTCAACGAGTCAAGCGCGTCCTCCAGCTTTGCCGAGTCATACGCAAGCGCTGTCTGCAGCAGGCAGGTAGCCAGCAGCACGGCTATCCCAGCCGTGCGACCAGCGCGCACCATCTAGCCGAGCTTGTGCATTAGCATTTGGCGTCCGTGTGCATTCACCCAGCGCAGCACGACAGCTGCTTCACGTCCTTGAAGAAGGTCTGTGCACACAACTTCAGGCCTTCCACCATCGTCAGGTATGGAAACATCTGATCGCCCAGTTCCTGCACGGTCATTCGGTTGCGGATGGCGAGCACCGCTGTCTGGATCATCTCCCCCGCTTCTGCCGAGAGGATTTGGGCGCCGATCAGGCGACCGGTCGCCTTGTCGGTCACCAGCTTGACGAAGCCGGTGGTGTCGAAATTCGCCAGCGCGCGTGGTACGTTTTCAAGCGCCAGGGTCCGGCTGTCAACCTCGAAGCCTTCGGCCCTTGCCTGGTCCTCGCTCAGGCCCACGGTTGCCACCTGCGGATCGGTGAAGACGACTGCCGGCATGGCCGTCAGGTCCAGCACCGCGTCGCCACCCATCATGTTGCGTGCCGCGCGTGTTCCGGCAGCGGCTGCAACGTAGACGTATTGCGGCTGGTTGGTGCAATCCCCGGCGGCGTAGATATGCCCGACCGAGGTACGCATGTGTTCGTCGATGACGACAGCGCCAGAGTCATCCACGGCAACACCCGCAAGCTCCAACCCCAGGTCCGCCGTATTGGCTTGCCGGCCCGTCGCCACCAGCAAGCGATCGCCCTTGAGCTTCTCGGCACCGGTGTCGATGTGGAAATCGGTCCCGTCGTGGCTCACTGTTTGAATCTGCGTGTGGGTCAGAATCCGCATGCCTTCGGCTTCCAGAGCCGACTGAAGTCCAGCGCCTATCGCCGGATCTTCCTTTGACAACAGCGTCGAGCGTGCAATGAGCGTGACTTTGGACCCGAGTCGCAGAAACGCCTGCGCCAGTTCGAGCGCGACCACCGAGGCGCCGTAGACGACCAGGTGCTCAGGCGTCCGGTCGGCGAGTAGCGCTGTGGTCGATGTCCAGTAGGGGGTCGCGGACAGGCCCGGCGTGCCAGGAACGATAGGAGAGCGCCCGGTCGCGATCAAGACGCGGTGGGCAGTGAGTCGCTGTGGAGCGGCACCCGCTTGCGAGACTTCAATCGTGTGTGCATCGATAAAACGAGCCCGGCCCTGCACCAGAGTAATGCTGGCATTCGATTCGAGAATCGCTTCATATTTGGCGTAGCGCAACTCCTCGACCCGGCTCTGCTGCTGCGTGAGCAAGGCAGCGCGGTCGATCCGGGGCGGGCATTTTTCGATAGCAGAAAATGGATGGTGCGCCTGCTGATGCGCCATCTGCGCCGCGCGAATCAGGATCTTGGAGGGCACACAGCCGACGTTGACACAGGTTCCGCCCACCACGCCTGCTTCGACAATGGTGACCGTTGCGCCTTCCTCTGCTGCGCGCAATGCTGCGGCAAAGGAAGCCGAACCACTGCCGATGATGACGACCTTCAATGCAGTGCCCGCACCTGCGACAGACGTCAGCGGTGTGGCAGGAGATGCAGGCTTCTTGACTGCTGCGCTCTCCAGCTTGGCATCAAACCCTTTGGCCCGAATTGCCTTGATGAGCGTTTCCGCTTGAACCCCTGCATCGAGTGCAACGCTTGCCTGACGCGCTGGGTAGGACACCGTTGCACTGCGGACACCGCTCACTCGGCCCAGCGCTTCCTGCAGCGTCGACGCGCAGTGGTCGCAGGTCATCCCCGTGATTTGGAAATCAAGCGTCTCCATGCTCATTTCGCCGCCTTGAGCGTGGAGGGATAGCCAGCATTCGTAGTGGCCGCGGTGAGTTTCGCAATTGACGTTTTGCTGTCGTCGAAGGTGACGATGGCTTCCTTCTTCGCAAAACTAGCTTTCACCTCCGTTACCCCATCGACCTTCTTCAGCGCTTGCTTGATTGTGATGGGACAAGACGAGCACGTCATGCCTGGCACATCCAGAGCGACCGTCTGGACGGCGGCCATGGCCCCGGTTGACAGACCTGCTGCCACTACGAGAGCGAAAGTACGAATAGCTTTAAACATATGTTTCCTTAAATAGTTGATAGAGCGTAGGACAGAAGTGGCGGCCCCACCACGCCGATTGACGAGTGAATCAGCCAGCAACTCGCCGGCTCTTCCACTCTTTGACCAAGGACTCGGCCTCCCTTACTTGTTCCGGTTTCATTGAAGCCGCGGACGTTGTCAGAAGGTTTTTAGCAGTCTGCTCTCCTGATGAGGCGGCAAGGCTCATCCATTTGTAGCCTTGAATGGGGTCGCGCGGCACTTTATTGCTCCCCTTCGCATATAAAGTTCCCAACTTGACCTGTGCCTGCGTATGGCCCTGCTCTGCGGAGCTTAGATACCACTTGAGAGCTTCCGCATCGTTTGCAGGAGCAGCACGCGCCTTCTTGTACGCCCCGTCAACCTCACCTGCATAAAGACGCCCGAGGTTGAACTGCGCGTCGGCTTCGCCCTGTTTGGCCGCCTGGCGAAACCACTTGATCGAAAGTGCATGGTCTTGCTTCACGCCGATGCCGCACTTGTAGGCAATTCCCATCACGTTTTGCGCAAGGAGATCGCCGCTACGCGCTTTTTGCTCCCAGTCGCGCACGGTTTCTGGTGCCAATGTTTCAATGGCCTCCTCAATTTTCGTAAAGTCGTAAGCCAGGACATGGTTCGACATTCCAAGTATTGCAATACCCGCAAGCAAACTTGGTAGCCATGCTCGTCCGAGACGCGCTTTTAAGGTAATTTTGTTCAGCACGATTAGCCTTTCATAAGTTATTAAAAATCGGGCAACAGCCGAGGCGCTGCATCGAGAGCAACAACCCCAGAATGCCCAGGTAAAAAAACAACGCCGCCGCAAGGGCGCCAGCCGCGCAACGGAACAGGGTGTTTTTGATCACAGTCGGCATCAGTACAAAAGCGTCACAAGGTAGGGATAGGCAAGCGCGATGCCAACCAGCAGCGAGACAATCCAGAAAAGAGCCCGGTTCCGGGAGCTCGTCTGCGGAAGTGCACAGGCCGAGCCGGGCGCGCAGTCGGCGGCAGCCGGTGCCCGATAGATCTTTTGGTAGGCCAGCGCCATGCACAGCAGTGCGATGCCGATGAAGTAAGGCCGGAACGGATCGAGCTTGGCAAGGGTGGAAATCCAGGCGCCACCAACTCCGACGCTAACCAGCACCAGCGGTCCGAGGCAGCAGGCGGAAGCTGCCAGCGCGGCCAGGCCGCCTCCGATAAGCGTCGATTTAGCAACTTTGTCTTGTTCCATAGGGTCCTAAAAATGGTTTGATAAGCTACTATAAGTTCCGTACTACGGTACAGAGTCAAGCGGTTTTGGCACCTATTTGTAAAAGTTCATGGCTCAAAAACTAACCATCGGAAAAGTCGCCGCCGCTGCGGCCGTGAATGTGGAAACCATTCGGTTTTATCAACGGCGGGGCCTGCTAACGGAGCCGCCGAAATCCCTAGGGGGCTTTCGCTACTACGACCAGGCGACCATAGCCCGCGTCCGGTTCGTGAAGCGCGCCCAGGCGCTGGGTTTTTCACTGGAGGAAGTCATGGGCCTGCTGGCCCTGGAGCAGTCCAATGCGTGCGGGCCAACGCACGATGCAGCCGTTCGCAAGCTGCAACTTGTGGAGGAAAGGATTACCGATCTGAAGCGCATTCGATCAACACTGAAAAATCTGGTGCAGCAATGTGAAGCCGGCCCCGCCGCAGTGTGTTGCCCCATCATTGAATCCTTGGCACACAGCGCGAGCATCAAATAAAAGAGAGAGCGTCCCGCGTTGCCGACTTCCGAATGGGCCATCAACCTTGATTCCTTCGTCCCCTTGACACCGTATCCGGCTACGGTCTTATGCTGTCCCGTGGCTACTACAGCCGCGGAGTTAACCTATGACTACCAATACTGAATCCCGAGTGCAGCCCGTTGAGGACGATGGTGACTCAGCGTTCACGTTAGACGGTGTGGTGCTGATCTCGTTGGTGTTTTCCTGTTGTCTTTTGCCACTGGCCCTTGCGCTTTTCTACTGAGCATGTAAATCCTTCTTGGTTGATGGGGAAGTGCATGAACGGCTTAGCGCCTCCTGGTTGGGGATCAGGCCCCGGGTCCCGCGCCGATGAGCAGCGTCGACTCCCCGGAGTAGTGGTGTGGAGGCACCTCGAGGTTGCTGGGAGCGGGCACGTTCTTGAAGACCCGGCCCGCGAGATCGAACTTCGATCCATGGCAGGGGCAATAGAAGCCGCCCGGCCATGACGCGCCGATGTCGGCGGCACCGGGTTCTGGTCTGAAGGTCGGGATGCAACCCAGGTGGGTGCAGATCGCTACCAGTACGGCGATGTCCGGCTTGACCGAACGCAGGTCGTTGCGGGCATAGACCGGCTGCTGCCCCAGACGGCCCGACCGCGGGTCGCTGAGCAAGTCGTCGTGGCTGCGCAAGGACTCGAGCATGTACGTGGTGCGGCGCAGCACCCACACTGGCTTGCCGCGCCACTCCACGGTCTGTAGCTCGCCTGGCTTGATGGGCCCAACATTGACCTCCACAGGCGCTCCGAATGCCCGCGCGCGCTCGCTGGGGGCCATGGAGACCACGAAGGGAACGCTTGTTGCGACTATGCCCGCGCCGCCAGCGGTACAAGCTGCCGTGAGCCACACGCGGCGTGCGGGGTCTGGAAGGGTTGCCGCGTGTGACATTTGAAGGCCTCGCTTGAATCCAGAGTGGGTGGAATGTGCTGCCGGCCGCTAAGCCTTGTCCGGATCGGCCTCGCGGATTCCGGATTTCGCCTTGCTTTCGTCGGGCTTGGCGCTCTCATCCTGCTTGCTGCCATTCATGCCCTTCATCATGAAGAACATCGCTACCGGGCAGATGAGCACCAGCAGAAGGGGTGCACTGGCCAGAACGAACGCGTGGGCTGCGGGAAACGCGAAGTAGGCGACCGCCAGGCCAATACCTAACCAGACCGCCATCTTCACCATCGTTTTCAAATCGCATTTCATGTCTTTCTCCTTTGAGACCGGGGGCGTCGCGGGAAGGGGCGAACCCCTTTGCGTGCGCCGGCTAGCTGAACTTTCAAGTCGACGGGACAGGCAAGACCTCGGTTCCGGTGCGAAGATGGAGGAACCTGTCCACGGGGATCACCGCCACGACTCCTGAGCCGGCGATGTCGGAACGTCCGATCTCCAACAGGGCGTCGAGCAGCGGCTCCACTTTCAATTCCTCCGTGAAGATCTCCACCCGGGTATGGTCGCTGAGCAAGTCGGGGGTATAAAAGTTCTTGTACTCGCCGAAACCCTTGACCTTGGTCAGCGTGCCCCCCCCGACGCCAATGCGCCTGAGTCTTGCTTCCAGCGACTTCACGGCCTCGGGCGGGACAATTGCGACGACATATTTGAAGTTCATGATTTCCTCGCTATTTTCCGCAGTTCGGCATGTGACAGATCGAACACCTGAAGGTCGTAGTTCATCATGGTGATTCGATGAACAGGCACGATAAATAGTTCCGCTTCGCGCAAGCCCGCTTAGTGCAAGTTGGGCAGACCAAATACGACAAGAACCCACAGTGAGCACTCGCGCGACCGGCTTGCGATCACGCGGTCCATGTTCTTCATATCATCCATCTTCGGAGAGAAGCAATTGCGATTTGCCTCATGAAAAACTCCTGTTGCAAGGTTGAAATGATAAAACCGGTTGTCCAGTGAGATAAACCCGCCATGGGCTGCATCTTCGTGCAGTCCATGACGGAAGAGCTGACCAATATGGGAATGCGGAGGTAATCCGATGTTTCCGGAAAATTGGTGCGGTATTACGAGTGGCTGGGTCTTCTGCCCAGCGTGGACCGAACGGACTCAGGGTACCGCCAGTACACCGCCAAAGAGATTCCTACACTGCGCTTTATCAAGCGCTCCAGGGACTTGGGCTTCAGCATGACCGAAATTGCGGAGCTGCTCAAACTTTGGCAAAACCGAAGACGTTCAAGCATCGATGTTCGAAAGATCGCGCTCAAGCATGTGGCTGATCTCAACGAGAGAATGTCAGAGATGAAAGCGATGAAGCGGGCCTTGGAGACCTTAATTCATTGCTGTCATGGCGACCACCGGCCTTCTGTCTCACTACGCAGCTGATTTTGCTGCGGACGGCAAGCAGCTCAAGGACCATCAACAGCAACTACAGCAGGAGGTGACCCGCCTCGCAGGGCGGGCCGTCCGACTTTCAGATGTTTCTGTCCTTGGCTGGTCAGACGACGCGCAGGTCCGTGTCGTCACCTTCGCCGAAGTGGTGGATAGCCTGCGCGGTTACCGGACAATTCGTCAGTATTGGGAGCGCCGGGGCAAGACATGGCAGATCGTCTACGAGACAGCACTCAGGTAGCACACCGCTGTGCCTAGCGCGCCTTTTTGGCCAGCGCTATCAAGTGGTCGACCACAAGCAGTGAGCGCGGGTTGGTGCCGGCCAGTGAACCGGAGGTGAGCCACCTACCATCCACGCCCAGCGACGGAGTACCTTCGATCTTGTAGCCCCCGGCAAGCGTGGTTGCTTGCTTGATCTTGCCGGCGACGCTGAAGGAGTTCATGGTTTCCACGAGGCGTTTGCCATCAACGCCGTTCTTTGACCCGAAGTCAGCGATGTCTCCGGGGGTAGCGAGGCGTTGTTTCTCTGCGTGGATGGCGTGGAACACTTTTCCATGCAACTTCTCGACAAGACCAAGCGTTTCCAGGGCGATGTAGAGCTGCTGATGGATCACAAAGTCCTCGCGGAAGGCGACCGGCACGCGGCGAAATTGGACGTCCCGCGGCAACTTCTTTAGCCAAGCCTCCAGCGCTGGCTCAAACGAATTGCAGTGCGAGCAGCTATAAGCGAAAAACTCCAGCACCTCGACCTGCTTCGGGTCCTTGGTTGGCTGGCGTGGAGAAACCCCCAGGTAGTGCTTGCCTTCAGCAAACTGTTCCTGGGCGCGCGCGGCGGTATGGGCGGAGAGGGTTATTGGGACAGCGAAGCTGCAAAAAGTGCGTCTTTTGATCATGATTGAAATGTTGGTGAGAAAAATGAGCCCGCTCAGCTTTCAGAGAGCAGCTGGTCGATAAGTTGATGAAGTTCAGCGAAGTCCGGCTTACCTACAAAGCGCTTGACGATCTCCCCTCGCTTGTTCACGAGGAAGGTTGTCGGTGTGACGTTCACATCACCCCAGGCCTTGGCCACCATGCCGGTGTTGTCGATGGCTACTGGAAACGGCAGCTTGCGAGTCTGCGCGAAGTTGACAACGTAGCTTGGCGGGTCATAGCTCATCGCGACTGCGATGGTTTCGTAGCCGCGGCCGCGGAACTTCTCGTAGGTGCTCACCAGCATGGGCATCTCCGCGACGCAGGTGGTACAACTAGTCGCCCAAAAGTTAATCAGCGCCACTTTGCCTTTGAGGTCGGCAGTGGTCCGCGACGAGCCGTCCAGCAGCGTGAAAGAGCTTTGTGGGGCGCCCGAGGAGTTCAGGCAGCCGGTTAGTGCCAGTGACACTGCGACAAAAGCCAGCAAATTGCGGAAAATCGTCATGGTGTATCTCAAGTTTTGTTCGATGGATATCGAGGCATGTCCATTGGGTCTTTCAGGCCACCATTAGTTCACCGAGACTTTTTCGCCGCAGGTGGCTTCTCCGTGCTCACCAGCGAATGAAGCACCAGCGCAATCGCCCCGCCTACGATGGCCATGTCAGCGATATTGAACGCGGGCCAGTGCCAGCCACGTAGGTGGAAATCAAGGTAGTCGATGACTTGCCCGCGTACAGCGCGGTCGAACCCGTTGCCAAGGGCGCCACCCAGGATGAGGCTGTACGAAAGGGCTTCCAGTTTTCGCAGCGGCCGGAACAGCTGCCATACCAGCCAGGCCGATGCAGCGAGGGCAATCGCAAGGAAGAACCATCGCTGCCAGCCACCCGCGCCAGCGAGGAAGCTGAACGCCGCGCCGGGGTTGAGAACGTGAACCAGGTTGAAGAAGGACGTCACATCGCGTGACCACCCCAAGGGGGTAGTCATGTCGATGTAGATCTTGACGGCCTGGTCGGCGGCGAATAAAACACTGGCGAGCGAATACCATTGCGCTCTGCAGCAATAGGGTTGGAGCATTTACTTCCTCTTTAGTTAAGTGGGTTTCGGCCTCAGTTCGGGCTCGGCGGGAGCGGGCCGCGAGGCGTCCTGTTCTCCTGCTCAGTCTTTAGCCCGGTCAATGCCCCCGGCCCCGGAGAGCGTCGCCTAGAAGCCAGCCTTCTCCGTGTCAGTCCGGCGAGCGGCAGACCCCGCGCAATTCGTTGGGCCCAGGGACTCACAACGGCAACGCAGGCCCAGCCGAGCGCAAAACCGGCTATGACATCGACCGGAAAGTGTGCGCCTAGCGCGATACGCGACCAACCAACCGCCACGGCGAACAGAAGCACCCCGGTCCTGCCGGTTCGGCCCAACAAGGGCCAGAGCGCTGCCGCCAGGACGCCAACGTAGACCGAGTGACCGCTGGGCATGGTGTAGCGGCTGTCCGGTACGGAGGTGGCCCGGTAAACCGCCTCACCGAGCACCACAAAAGGACGTGGGAGCGCAAGTAGCGCCTTGGCAAGGGCTGCGGTGGCGAGCGCAAGCGCCAGCCCGAGCACGAACTGGTACAAGGACACGGTCAGCGAAAGCGCCTCCGCAACCTTCACCCTGCGCCAAACCAGCAGCAAGACCGCCACGGCTGGTGCGCCCCAGTAGCTGCCGAGTGCGGTCAGGACCTCGGCTAGCCAGATCCAGCCGTCGGGCAGGGTCCGCTGGATGGCCAGGAAAAGATCCACGTTGGCCCCGCCCAAGTCATACAGCCAGTGTTTCATCCACTGCGTCGCGGTGCCGGGCGCCTGCATTTGGTTTTCAGACTGTCTGGAGTTTCAGCAGGCGCAGACCATTGAAGACAACCAGCAGGCTCGCCCCCATGTCGGCAAACACGGCCATCCACATCGTGGCCTGCCCGGTGAACGTCAGAGCGACGAACACCACCTTGATGCCCAGGGCCAGAACGATGTTCTGCGTCAGGATAGACGCGGTGGTGCGCGACAGCCTGATGAAAACGGGAATCTTGCGCAGATCGTCGTCCATCAGGGCGACATCGGCCGTTTCGATGGCAGTGTCGGTGCCGGCGGCGCCCATGGCAAAGCCGATGTCGGCACGCGCGAGCGCGGGCGAATCGTTGATGCCGTCGCCGACCATCCCCACTTGCCCCTCAACGCCGATAAGGCCTTCTACGGTTTTGAGCTTGTCCTCGGGCAGCTGGTCACCGCGGGCTTCGGAGATCCCGACCTGGGCAGCGATCGCGGCGGCCGTGTGCTGGTTGTCCCCTGTCAGCATCAGCGTGCGTACGCCCAGCGACTGCAGGTCGGCCACGGCTTCCCGACTGGTTTCTTTCACGGTGTCGGCCACGGCGAAGATGCCGAGCACAACCGCATCGCCCATCAGCAAAATAGCTGTTTTTCCTTGGCGCTCCAGAGTCTCCAACCGCGACTGAAGCGACACTTCGCTCAGGCCGAGCTCCTGCGCCAGCCTGTGGTTGCCCATGTTCAGCATACGACCGGCGATGCGGCCACGCACGCCGCGTCCGGGTAATGCTGCGAAGTCCTCGACTTCGTGCAGCACTGCGCCGTCCCGGTTCGCTTTGCGGGCAATCGCCTGGGAGACCGGGTGGTCCGATCGGGCGGCCAGGCTCGCGGCCCACGCGGCAACCTCCTGCGCGTTGCCAACCAGAGGCACAAAGTCGGTCTGCTCGGGCTTGCCGTGGGTGAGCGTGCCGGTCTTGTCCAGGGCCAGTACCTTGAGCTTGCGCCCGCCCTCCAGGTAGACACCGCCCTTGATCAGGATGCCGCGTCTGGCGGCAGCGGCCAAGCCGCTGACGATGGTGACCGGCGTAGAGATGACCAGCGCGCACGGGCAGGCTACCACCAGCAGTACCAGCGCCCTGTAAATCCAGTCAAACCAAGCGCCACCGAAAGCGAGCGGCGGAACAACAGCAACTAGCACGGCCACCGCAAACACGGCCGGCGTGTAGACCCGAGCGAACTGGTCGACGAAACGCTGCGTGGGCGCGCGGCTGCCCTGCGCCGACTCCACCGCATGGATGATGCGCGCGAGCGTCGAGTCATTGGCGCCCGCGGTCACCTGGTACTCGAAGGAGCCGGTCTCGTTGATGGTGCCAGCGAATACCTGGTCGCCTTCGGCCTTCTCGACCGGCAAGCTTTCGCCGGTGATGGGTGCCTGGTTGATGGCCGAACGGCCCGCGGTGATCAGGCCGTCCAGCGCAATGCGCTCCCCAGGCCGCACCCGGACCACCGCCCCCTTGACGGCCTCCTTGGCCGGGACTTCATTCCATGAGCCGTCGGCCTGCCGCACGGTCGCGGTCTCCGGCGCCAGGTCCATCAAGCCGCGAATGGCGTTGCGCGCCCGGTCCAGGGACTTGGCTTCGATCACCTCGGCCAGGGCAAAAAGGAACATGACCATGGCCGCCTCGGGCCAGTGGCCAATTGCCATCGCGCCGGTAACCGCGATGGACATCAGGGCATTCATGTTCAGGTTGCGGTTCTTCAGGGCGATCCAGCCTTTTTTGTAGGTGCTGAGTCCCCCGGTGAAGATCGATACCAGGGCCAGCACGACCACCGCCCAGTGAAATCCGTCGTTGGCCCAGTACACGGCTTCAGCAAGCACAGCAGTGATGCCCGAGACCGCCATCGGCCACCAGTTGGTTTTCTGCACGGGGGCCTCTGAAGCGCGTGCTTCTTCGGTTCTCTGCACCTCGGCTTCCATACCTAGAGATTCGATGGCTTCGACCGTAGGCTTCAGCGCATCAGGCGTGTGGCGGACCGTCAAGGTTCGTTGCATCAGATTGAAGTCCAGGCTTTGCACGCCTGGCATGCCTTGCAGCTTGCCGCGAATCAGGCTTTCCTCGGTCGGGCAGTCCATCTTGGCAATACGTAGCACCGTGGTGGCCCCCTGGAGGCCCTCCCGCACGGCCCGCATCCCGATGGACGCAAGTGCCTTCTCGATGGGCTCCATGGACGGCAAGGTGTGCTGGACACCCAGCACGCGCTGCATCAGATTGAAGTCGAGCGCAGTGACGCCCGGCTCCTTGCCCAAGCGATCACGGATTAATGCTTCTTCCGTCGGGCAATCCATGTTCTCGATGCGGTAGGTCACGCGCTCGCCGGTTGGGGTGGTCGGTGCAGATACCGGCAGCTGCGCGATCGGTGGTTCGACGGCGGGCGCTTCTGCGGCAAGCCCTGTGCCAGCGGCAGTCTGCTCCTTGGCTCGCATGCCGATCGAGGCCAGGACCACTTCCAGTTGCGCGCGCGCCGGGGCGAGATGTTTCACCGACAGCGTGCGACCCGACAGGTCGAAGTCCAGCTCCCGGACTCCCTCGACCGCCCCAAGGTGCGAGCGAATGAGTTTCTCCTCGCTCGGGCAGTCCATATTCTCGATGCGGTAAGTTGTCAGTATTGCTTCATCGAGGACAGCCTGTGCTTTCATGCCGACCGCATTCAGCGCCTGTTCCAGGACATCGGGCGAACCCAGGCTGTGCGAGACGGTCAGCTTGCGCTGCGGAAGGTCAAATTCCAGCCGCTGGACGCCGGGCATGCCCTCCAGCGTGCGCCGCACCAGCGCTTCTTCGTTGCGGCAGTCCATGTTGCTCACCTGGAAAACGGTGGTTTCGGTGTCGGCCTGTGCCTTTGCGCAGCCCGCCGGTTGGCCATTGCCGCTGGAGCAGCCGCATGAGTTGGAAGGGTCGTTGTTCATAGGTTGCTCTCGATTGGGAGGGTTTTTCCACTTATGCCATCATTGGACAACCTCTAGTTGGTATAGAGTCAAGTCTTTGGAGATTGAGCATGCTGCAGATCGGTAAATTGGCTAAAAAGGCAGACTGCTTGGTGCAGACGGTGCGTTTCTATGAGTCCGAAGGCTTGCTCCCCGAGCCGGCGCGCAGCGAGGGCAACTTCAGGCTGTACGACGACGTGCATCTGAAGCGCTTGCTGTTCATTCGGCGCTGTCGGGCCAAGGACATGACACTGGATGAGATCCGGCAACTGCTGAGCTTCCGGGATCGGCCGGATCTGGACTGCGGTGAGGTGAATACCTTGGTGGACTCTCATATCGTCCAGGTGCGGGCCAAAATCAAGGAGTTGCGCGAATTGGAGCGCGATTTGATGGACCTGCGGAGCTCCTGCGATTCCGCTCGCACCGCGGGCGAGTGCGGCATTCTCAGCAGCTTGGCAGAGCCTGCCTGAAACTCAATTGGCGCGCGAGGAAATAGGGACGACAGGTAGCGTCTTCTTGTGGGCCGTGCGGCGGAAGGTCTGCACAATGACCTCCGCGCTTGCCAAGTCCACATCCTTGCCCTCCAGGAAATCGTCGATCAGGTCGTAACTGACGCCGAGTGCTTCCTCATCGGGGCGCAGGGGTCGCATGGATTCCAGATCGGCGGTCGGGACCTTCTGGGTCAAACGTTCGTCACCTCCGAGGGCCACAGCCAGAGCTCGAACGCGCCGCTTGGTGAGGCCGCCCAGCGGACTCAGATCGAACCCGCCGTCGCCGAACTTGGTAAAAAAGCCCATGACCGCCTCGGCAGCGTGGTCCGTTCCAACCACCAACCCACCCGTTGCGCCTGCAACTGCGTATTGCGCGATCATGCGCTGCCGCGCCTTGATGTTGCCGAGCACGAAGTCTTCCTGCCACTGATCGTTGAACCTGAGTCCGCTGGCCTTCAGCTGTTCGAGCATGGCGTCGGCGGCCGGCTTGATGTCCGTGACCAAGGTCTCGTTTGGATCGATGAAGGTGAGTGCCCGTTGCGCGTCCGCGTGGTCAGCCTGCACCCCATAGGGAAGCCGCACCGCGATGAAGCGGATTTGCCTCCCCGAGGAGCGCAGTTGCTCTACCGCGATTTGGCATAGGCGACCGGCGACCGACGAATCCACGCCCCCGCTGATTCCGAGCACAAGCGATCCTGCATTCGCGGCTCGCGCGTACTCCACAAGAAACTGCACGCGCCTGGCAATCTCCACTGATACATCGAAGTGCGGCTCAACGCCCAGCTCGGCGGAAATGCGGCTCTGTTCTTCGGTCATGAAGGAGATTTTTTATCGGCGCTGGAAAGTGAGAGGGTCCAGTTCCGACGGCCATGTGCCGTGCTCCATCACCCCAAAGCGCCCCGTGCCGACGTTCTGGGGCGGAGTGCGGCCAAGTACGTGACCTACTGGGGCCAGCGCGAGACGAAGCACCTGGGCCAGCACTTCCGAATAATCGCGACTCCTCCACGCCAAGCCCAGCATCGCGGCGTGGCTTCGCAGGTGCAGGCCAAGGTAGGGCTGGGACACGATGTGTCCAAGCTCATGAGCGCGCCACGCGGCACGCAGGTCCCCAGCGGCTTCGCCGGAAGCTGCCAAACCGGTCTCGCGCAGGAAAGCGGCGCGGGCCAGCGCGTAGTCACCGGCGGAAGTGTCTGCCGCCGCTGGCTGACGACTGAAGGGATAGACCAGCTGCGAACCGTAGTCCATCGGAAAGTCTGTCTCCTTCAGGCCCACTTCGTTGGCGCCCAGCTGGTGCTTTGGAAGCCGGAAGGTACCGAAGAGGTGGTCCCAGATCATCCAGAACTCGCCGTAGTTGACTTGCGCGTCCTCGTACTCGCGCTTGTGGTGCCAGCGGTGGACCTCGGCGGCCCCGATCAAGAATCGCAGCGGCCCGACCCGGTAATCCAGGTTGGAGTGTTGGAACGCCAAGTGCACGGCGAGCAGGCCGAGCCATGCTCCGACGGTCAGAGCCGGCGCCCCCATCAGCACCACGGCAACCAGGCCAGGTGCAGCCATCATGCCGGCATGCAGGGGGTGCCGGCGCTCCCCATTGAGCCAATACAGGCGTTCCGAGCTATGGTGGATCGCGTGGAACCGCCAGAGCCAGGCCACACGGTGACTTACCCAATGGATGCTGTAGAGGCTGAAATCGAGCACCACACCGACCCCAAGAGCCTGCGCCCAAAGTGGCCACTGATCCGGCCACCACGCCCCGGCCGACCACAGGGGCGCCAAGGCAGCTACGACGCCGTGGACAGCGAGAAGCACCACGAGGTTCACTGCCGCGTGGATCGCGTCGCAAACGCTGTCGCGATGGTCCTGTTGCCAGGCTGTGTGAAAAGGCAGCTGCCTCTCCAGCAAGGCGACTGAAGCAAGGGCGGCGGCAACTATGAGCGGCACCGTGGGGAAATAGGGCCAGCCGGCAGCAAGCCCGCCGAAAAGCGTTATGGCCGTTGCGCCAAGGATCAGCGGGTAACTGCCATAGCGGATGAACGTCTCAGTGAAGGATAGTTTTTTGGGTTTCATTTTCCAGTCCTGACAATGATTCGGACAGATTGGAAACCCTCTAGCTACGGTAGAGTCAAGCGCAGCGAAAAGAGGCCCCTGGCGAGCCAAGGCTGCTGGCCGGCCTTGCCCGGAATACGCCTATAGTTCGCCCGACGGCGACGGGTTGGCCGCGTCGCAAAGCTGTATTTCTAACCATTTTTATGCAATCTATATCTCTTCTCGCCCGCCTCCTCATGCTGCTGATTCTGCTGGGGGGAGGGGTCGCATCGGCTCAGCCTGGCGGCAAGAGCGTGGTCGTGACCGAGCGCACCCGCGCTGAATTGCTTGTTCATGCACCCGAGGGCGTCGAGCCGGGTAAACCGGTCTGGGTCGGCTTGCAGCTCGCACATCAGCCAGACTGGCACTCGTATTGGAAAAACTCCGGCGACTCCGGGCTTCCCACAAAGCTGGAGTGGAAGCTGCCCGCCGGGGTACTGGCGGGCGAGATAGCTTGGCCGATGCCCCGCAAATATCCGATTGGCACGCTGATCAATTATGGCTACGAGCATACGGTGATGCTGCCGGTCCCGCTGACCATCACGCCGGGTTTCAAGCCGTCACCTTTGGCAGGAGCGCTGGAGGTCAAGCTCAAAGCGCAGTGGCTGGTGTGCCGCAAGGAGTGCATTCCGGAGGAAGGCGAATTCTCGCTCTCGGTTCCTGTCAGGAGCGCGACGGCCCTGCACGGCCCAATCTTCCAGGCGAGCTTCGCGGCGCAGCCCAAGCCGCTGGCGGGCCAGGCAACAGCTACCGTCGATGGGAATGCCTTGCGGCTTCGGGTCAGCGGGCTCCCTACAGGCCTTCGGGCCAAGCCGATGGAGTTCTTTCCAGAGACTTCGGAAGTGATCGAGACTTCCGCCACTTGGAGCCAGGAGTGGGATGGTAAGACCTGGACCGCGCAGGTGCCCCTCTCCGCGAATCGCACCCAAAGTCCGGACATGATGCCGATCGTGTTGACGCAAGGGAACCAGGGGTGGAGCATCAACGCGCAGGTGAAGGGCACATGGCCTGCCGTGGCGGCTCCTGTAGCTTTGTCGCCAGCATTGCAAGAAGCGCTTCGCAGCAACGCGGCTGCGGCCGAATCGGGCACCGGGCTGACGTTCGCGGCTGCCTTGCTGGGCGCGTTGCTTGGTGGATTAATCCTGAACCTGATGCCTTGCGTCTTCCCGGTGCTGGCCATCAAAGTGGTCGGCTTCACCCAGCATGCAGGCAATCAGCGCGCCCGGCGGCTCGACGGGGCGGCGTATTCCGCCGGTGTCATTGCCTCGTTTGTGGCCCTTGGGCTGCTTGTCATTGCGCTGCGCAGTGCGGGGCAGCAGCTCGGTTGGGGGTTTCAGTTGCAGATGCCCGGTGTGATCGCCGCACTGGCCGTGTTGTTCAGCCTGATTGGCCTGAACCTGGCGGGCGTGTTCGAGGTCCGACAGATCATCCCCAGCCGCTTGGCTTCGCTGCAGAGCAGCCATCCCGTGCTGAATTCCTTTCTGTCCGGCGTGTTAGCGGTCGTGGTGGCATCACCCTGCACGGCACCTTTCATGGGCGCCGCTCTGGGTTTTGCGGTAGGACTTCCCGCCGCCCAAGCCCTCGTGATCTTCGCGGCACTTGGCGCAGGCATGGCGTTGCCGTACCTGGTGGCCAGCTGGGTTCCCGCCGTCGGGCGCCTGCTGCCTCGTCCGGGCGAGTGGATGGTGACCTTCCGCAAACTGATGGCTTACCCGATGTTCGCGGCAGTGGTGTGGCTGTTGTGGGTGCTAGGGCAGCAAAGTGGCATCGATGCGGTCAGCGCCCTGCTGGTGGTCTTGGTCGCCATCAGTATGCTGGCCTGGAGCTTGGGCTTACCGGGCCGCTCGCGGGTGATCGTCGGCGTGATCGCAGTCGCCTGGGCGGCCGGCTTCGCTTGGCTGCTTGCGGGCCAAATCGGTGCCGCACGGCCGGAGCGGGTAGCCGCCGCAAATGATGGTGCTTGGCAGGCCTGGGCGCCGGGCCGGGTGGAGCAACTGCTGGCCAGCGGACGCCCGGTGTTTGTCGATTTCACCGCAGCATGGTGCGTCACCTGCCAGTACAACAAAAAGACGGTGCTGCAGGACCCCGAGGTGCAGGCCGATCTTGCCGCCAGGGACATCGCGCTGCTGCGCGCGGACTGGACGCTGCGCGACCCAGCGATTACCGCCGCACTGGCCGCGCTGGGGCGCAACGGCGTACCGCTGTACGTTCTCTACAGCTCAAACACTGCCCCGCGAATTCTCTCGGAGATCCTGAGTCGGTCAGAACTGCGGGCCGCGCTATCGGAAGTGCCGCTGGCAGCTTCTTTGTCGGCTGCCCAACGGCCGCTCTCGCCCCGCCTCGCAATTACGCCGTAGCAACTTAGCCCTGGCAGCACTTGACTCTCCAGTCACTATAGGCCTCAGGATGACGGAACGTATAGGGAATAAATATGGCTGATACCGAGGAAGACGACGAACTCGGCGGGCTGGACGCGAGCAACGCGACCGACCGCAAGATCCTGCGAAGCGTATTGCTGATCAACCTGGGGCAGTCCGCTGCCGGCATCGGCCTGGGCATGTGGGCTGCCTCCACCGCACTGATGGGCGCCGGGCTGGACAACCTCGCCGATGCCTCGGTGTATGCGGTCTGCCTGTACGCCGTCGGGCGAGCGGCAATGGTCAAGGTGCGTGCGGCGCGTTTGTCGGGGTTTTTGCTGATCGGCCTTGCCGTGCTGTTGCTGGTAGAGGTCCTGCGCCGCTTCGCTGGTGGGGAGGAACCTATCGGCCCCGCCATGATGGCCGTAGCCGCGGTGAACGCGGTTTTGAACCTGGTGTGCCTGACGCTGCTGCGCCGTCATCGTGGGGAGGATGTGAACTTCAAGGCGTCGGCGATCTTCACAAGCAATGACTCCATCGTCAATGGAGCCATTGTGCTTTCCGGCGCGCTCGTCATGTGGCTGGGATCAAACGTGCCCGACCTGGTGCTGGGCCTCGTCGTGGCCGGGATCGCAGCGAACGGCGGGCGGGAGATTCTGCGCGAGGCGTCGGAAACGGCTCAACGCGAAGCAAGCGCATAAGGGCGGTGACCGCACTGCTATAGCTACCGGCCGCGGTTGCTTCAGGCGCAGGCATGGCGTGCACAGTCGACCCTCTCGATCTCTTCGCCGAGGGCGTTCTAATTCAATGTCTCCGTCAAGGATCGCAGCCCGTGCATTTGCGTGACGATCTCCTCGAAACCTCGCGAGCATTCAGTGTGCACGCCTGAGAAATAGCTCGGCCGGGTTACAATTGAGAACGATTCTCATTGAGGGGTATAGATTGTTCAAGTCCTGGATGTCAATCCTAGGGTGGTTGGTTTGTATGAGCGTATTTGCGCAGCCTGCAACTCCGACGCCGAACGACGCGCGGCAGTTGTGGCAGCTGATCGACTATGTTGCTGTGGACTATGGAGGTGCGGTTGTTAATGGTGCGGTTGTCAGCGAGTTCGAATATGCTGAAATGCTGGACTTCACTGATAACGCTGCCAAGCAAATTCAAGCACTGCCGCCGCGTCCAACGAAAGCCACGATTTCGGCGGCAATCGGTGATCTGCGTGCTGCAGTCGTGCGCAAAGCAGACAGTGCCGAGATCACGCGTCTGGCTCATCACGCCAATTCGCTGTTGCTGGCGGCCTACCCGATGCCGATGGCGCCAAGGACGCTGCCAGATTTGGCCAAAGGCGCTGCCCTATATGCGGCACAGTGTGCGTCGTGCCATGGTGCCAAGGGTGCTGGTGACGGAGCACTTGCCGCCAACCTGGAACCGAAGCCGATTGCGTTCACTGACGCTGAGCGCGCTGGCTCCCGGAGCCTGATGGCGCTTTATCAAGTCGTATCACAGGGGGTCGAAGGAACCTCAATGACAAGCTATGCGACCTTGTCGGAAGAGGATCGTTGGGCAGTTGCTTTCTATATCGGCACCATGTCCAATGATGCCGCTGCACGCCAACGTGGGGAGCAAGTGTGGCGGCAGGATGCTTCTCTCAAGGACCGTTTTTCGGACCTCACCGCCGTCAGTACCGTGACCGAGCAGGCCGCATCGCAAACTATGCCGAGGGATACGGCGCGGGATGTCATCGCCTATTTGCGCAGTCATCCTGCTGCAGTCGAAGCAGGCAGGCCGACCGGTCTTGCACTGGCGCGGCTGCGCCTGAAGGAGAGCCTTGACGCCATGCGCGCCGGCGACCGAGCGCAAGCCACCAAGTTGGGCCTTTCGGCTTATCTCGACGGGTTTGAACCTATCGAGCCTGTGGTGGGTGCGCGCAACCAGTCGCTCCTGACCTCGGTGGAGGACGGCATGCTTGCTTACCGTTCTGCAGTTGCTACCGGCACGCCCTCCCAAGCGGAGGCAGCAGCGGCTCATCTGGATGATCTGTTTGCCCAGGTCGACAAGGACATGGGAGATTCGAAGGCTGAGCCGATGACCACATTCATCGGAGCCCTCACCATTTTGCTCCGTGAAGGACTGGAGGCGTTGTTGATCGTTATCGGCATGATTGCGGCGCTCAAGAAAGCTCGTCGCCAGGACGTCCTCAAACACGTACACGCCGGCTGGATCAGTGCATTGGGTGCTGGCGTACTGACATGGGTAATAGCGACTTACCTGGTGACCATCAGCGGCGCGAGCCGCGAGGTAACGGAGGGTGTGGGTGCGGTGTTCGCCTCAGTAGTGCTGCTGAGCGTCGGGATGTGGATGCACCAGAAAAGCAGCGCTGGACGTTGGCAGTCCTATCTGGAAGAGAAGCTGTCGGCGGCAATGACGCGCCGTTCTATGTGGGCTTTGTTCGCTCTCGCGTTTATCGCCGTGTATCGCGAGGTCTTTGAAACGGTACTGTTCTATTCGGCGCTTTCAGCAGACGGCAACAGCAGCGCACTGATCGCTGGATTTGCGACTGCCATCATTCTTCTTGGGATCATCGCATGGGTCATGCTGCGAACCACTGCCCGTATGCCGATCGGCAGGTTCTTCTCCATCACGTCGATATTTGTCGCGGTGCTCGCGGTAATCCTGATCGGTAAGGGGGCGGCAGCTCTGCAGGAGGCAGGTTGGGTGGAGGCGACGCCCGTCTGGGCCCCGCGCATTGACATACTTGGCGTCTTTCCAACTGTGGAGACAGTAGCGGCCCAACTGATTGTGCTGGCAATTGCCTTGTCCGGCTTCAGATTGAACTTTTTCAGCGCTCGCAAGAGCTCTGCCCGGCAGCCCGCGTCGTAACGGACCGGTGCACCGCAGCACTTAATACGCTGTGGTGACGCCTACCGGCCCTGGCGCGAGCACCTCACGGCGGCTGAAACTACGCCGTTTGGTGACCCTCGTCTTGTCTAGGTCAGGGGTAGGCACGTTTGACTTCCTCATCCACCAGGGCCTTGAGTTGCTCATGGCCGAAGTCCTTCAACGGTCGCCCATTGACAAAGAAACCAGGCGTCTTTGTGACTTGCAGAGTGTTGGCGTCCGCGAGATCCTGCTCAAGCAGGGCCTGAGCTTCTGGTGAAGCGGCGTCCTGTTTGGCCTTCGCGGCATCCAGGCTGGTCCCCTTCAAAAAGGTCCAGATCCGCTCAGGATCGGGCTGGTCATGTGCCGTCCAAGCGTCTTGGGAGTTCACCACCACCTCCGCCACCGGAAAAAACAGGTTCTGCTTATGCGCGGCGATGAGGATCTTAGCGGCGACATCAGAGCCTTTGTGGAACGGCACAAGGCGCACCACCAGTTGCACTTTCCCCTGGTGACCGTCGACGATGCGCTTGACCAGGGGGTAGAAGGCCCTGCAGGTCTCGCAGGCTGGGTCAAAAAACTCAGCGATACGGACCTTGGCCTCCTTGGGGCCGTATGTAGGCGCGTGCGCGCGATTGAAAACCGAGCTGTTCTCTTGTGCAAGACGAGTGATCGCCTCGGTTTTTTTGTTGAAGTGGCCGTATATGCCAAACCCGAATCCGAGCAGAACGACAATCCCGCAGAGCATGACGATGAGTTGCTTATTGGTCATTTTTGGTAGTCTTTCTTTGCTGCCAACAGCAGCAACACGATGATGGAAAAGGCAATGAGTGAGAGAAGCGGGATGGTGATGAAACCGACCAACTCCAGCTTTTGTGCCGAGCAGGACACGCCTTTGCCGCAGGGCTGCATGGCCGCCGGAATGAAGCCACCGTAGAGAAGGCAGTGGTAGAACGCGACCAACCAGCCAGCGACCGCCAGCGGCAAGGCGTACTTCACGCTGCTGGCATCCTGCGTGTAGGCGCCTGCGCCGAGAATCAGAACCAGCGGGAACATGGCGATACGCTGGTACCAGCAGAGCACGCAGGGCTCAAGCTCCATGACTTCACTGAAAAACAGCGCGCCAAGCGTGGAGACAAGCGCCACCAGCCAGCTCATGGTCAGCAATCTCCATTGCCGCTCTGAAGTAAGGGATGAAGCCATCATGCTGGGGGTGCCGGCTTGTGCTTCCACGATGCAAAGACCAGGAGCGCCGCGCCGCAGACGATGCCCATATCGGCGAAGTTGAATGCTGGCCAATGCCAGGCCAGCGCATGGAAATCCAGAAAATCAACAACGTAGCCACGCAAGGCCCGGTCCAGGCCGTTGCTCAGCGCGCCTCCGAGAACCAGCGCGTACCCCACCACCTCAAGCTTGGGAAGCGGCTTTCGCAACATGAAAATTAGCCAGGCGGAGACCACCAGTGCGATGCCGCCGAAAAAGAAGCGCTGCCAGCCACCAGCATCCGCCAGGAAGCTGAAGGCAGCACCGTAGTTCCACACATGCACCAGATTGAAGTTTCCGGTGACGTACAGGCTCCACGCGTACGGCGTGTATTCGTGCACCCAGTATTTGGCGGCTTGATCTGCTAAAAGCAGGCCCAGGGCGATCCAGTAGCCGACGAGGCGTGGACCGGCAGAACTGCGGATGGGGCCAACAGCGAGAGGCGGGTTGATGTGGGACATTGTTTCAAGCTCGAAAATTCATGAATTCCAGCCCGCAGCAGCATGCAGGACCAAAGTGTGAGGAGTGCCTGAAAACCAGGCGCTCAGGGCACGGAATTACAGAATGGGAGGCTTGAAGCTTGGCGCGCGTTCTGCGCTGAAGTAGCCAGATGCTACTGAGGGAAAGGAGGGGCGAATTGAGGTGTACCCCGGCGCCGGCGGCTGGCTTTCAGTTGGGGCCAATTGATGGCATGCCTGGCAGATATTGCACAAGCCGCAGGACTGGCCCGAATTACAGTTCACCGACTCGCCCGAGTTGGACGCTTCGACATGTGAAAAACAGGTGTTGGCGTGACTCGCCTTCTCTTGGGAGAAGTTCGAATCACTGGCTTTCACTTCCGCTGACAGCACCGGATTCGATTGGGCGGCAGTCATCGGCATGCCCGAAACGGCAGGCTGAAAAATTGTGATGGCGAAAAACAGCAGGAAAATAAGTCGGTGCATTGCAGGCACCCACCGGCAAATTCGTCATGTTGTTCCAGTGGGGCGGTCAGTTTAACTCAGGGCGGATTTCACGAGTTCGCAGTCCTGGAGTGCTGCCGGATTACGATCAGCCGGTGCGCGCAGGTGCGAATTGGACATTCCAGACGACCCCAAATCGTGTACTCTCGCTGAAAATCTCCGGCACTGCTGCCTTGTGGTGTCCAGCATCCTGCCTTCAGACCGCTCAAAGAGCCACGCCTTAACGACAGCGACATGACCCGTCTTGCCCAGTATATTGAGGCTGCCGAGCGTGACAACACGCGCCGCAGCTACGCTTCGGCCATTCGTCATTTTGAGGTTGAATGGAAAGGCCTGCTGCCTTCGACGGCTGATGCTATTTCCCGCTACCTGGCCGACCACGCGGCTACTTTGGCCATCAACACCCTTCGCCAGCGGCTGGCAGCGCTCTCCCGCTGGCATACCGACCAAGGTTTTGCAGACCCTACCAAGTCGCCCCTGGTGCGCCAGGTCCTCAAAGGCATTCGTTCGATTCACGCCGTGCCAGAAAAGCGCGCGCGCCCCCTGGAACTGGCGGTACTCCAACTGATCGATCAGTGGCTCGATGTGGCGATCGGCAACGCCCAGCGGTCCGGCGACCGGCCGGCCTTGCTGCGCCATACGCGCGACCGCAGCCTGATGCTGCTGGGGTTCTGGCGCGGCTTTCGCTCCGACGAACTGGTCAACCTGCGCGTCGAGAACATCGAGGTCACCCTCGGCCAGGGCATGGTGTGCTACCTGGGCCGCAGCAAAGGCGACCGGCAGCTGCAGGGCCGCGTTTTCAAATGCCCGGCCTTGTCCCGCTTGTGCCCGGTGACGGCCTTTAATGCCTGGATCGACCTGGCCGGGTTGACCGAGGGCCCAGTGTTCCGCAAGATCGACCGCTGGGGGCACGTCGCCGACGAAAGCATGCATGCCAACAGCCTGATCCCCTTGCTGCGCAGCCTGTTCGCCGAAGCCGGCGTCGAGTCGCCCGAGGACTACAGCAGCCACTCCATGCGCCGCGGCTTTGCCGGCTGGGCCCGCGCCAGCGGCTGGGACATCAAGGAACTGATGGAATACGTCGGCTGGAAGGATGTCAAATCGGCCATGCGCTACCTCGATGCGTCGGAATCAAGCTTGCAGGCCCGGTTCGAGCAGGGTCTGACAGCCCTGGCGCCGGCAGCTCCGCAGCCACCGCCGCCCTTGTTGTTGCTGCCCGAGCCGGCCGGAGCTGCCCGCCTGTCGGCCGAAGGGACAACGCCCGTGGCGGTCCTGCGCGTCACGATGGTGCTGGCCCGCTTCAGCAAGCAGTCGCGCGGCCTGGCCCGCGGCCACCGGCTGATCGAGCAGACCTGCTTCGAGCGTTTTGCCATGCAACGCCTGAACACCGAGGGCACGCTCTACGAGCTGGCGGTTCCCTACCTGTCCCGCGACTTGCTGGACGAGGTGATCGCCACGCTGCTGGATGACATGTATCGCATCGCCGAGGACAACCAGTGCCTGCTGGAAACCTCGTTTCATGAACCCGCCACCGACATCTATTGGGATTGAGGCGATGGGTAACAAAGTCGCCAGACGGGGTAGTCCCCGCGAATGGCCACGCTCCATGAGACGGCCTATCCCAGCCTGAAACCCGATCCGACACCGCGTGAGTTGGCGGAGCTTTACACGCCGACCGAGGATGAACAAACCCTGGCTGCCGGCATTGGCAAGCGTGTCTTGCCGCGGGTGGCGGCGCTAATCCACCTGAAGGTCTTCCAGCGCCTGGGTTATTTCATCCCCCTGGCCGAGGTGCCATCGGTGATCCGGGAGCACATTGCGCAGCAGGCGGGTGTGGTTCGGCCGCCCCAGGCGGTGGACCTCAAGCGCTTCGAGGCCTCTGGCTCACGCACGGCGCTTTTCGCGGTTTTGCGCCGGCACCTCAATGTCAAACCCTTGAACCCGGCGGGTCAGGCCTGGCTGGAGGTAGTAGCCGACACGGCGGCCGAGACCAAACACGCGGTAGCCGACATCATCAACGTGATGCTGGAGGAGCTGGTCCACCATCGCTACGAGCTGCCTGCCTTCTCGACGCTGGACCGGATGGCATTTCGGGCCCGGGAAAAGAGCAACAACCGGTATTTCTCCGCAATCACCAACCAGCTGACAGCCCATACCCGGGCCTTGATCGACAGTTTGCTTAAAACCGCCACGGGCGAGTCGATTTCTCCCTGGCAAATGCTCAAGCGCGAACCCAAGCGGCCGACCAACAAGGAAACGCGCACCTACATCCAGCACATCCGGCGCCTCCAATATCTGGTGGAGCAGCTTCCCAAGCCCGACGTGCCAGTGCCCAAGCTCAAGCAGTTCCGGCATCTGGCGCGCGCGCTCAATGCGGCCGAGATGGCCGAGCTCAAACCGCAAAAGCGCTACGCCCTGGCGGTGATCTTCATCCGGGCGCAGCATGCCCAGTCGCTGGATGACGCCGCCGATCTGTTTATTCGCCTGATGCAGAACCTGGAAAACAACGCCAGACAGAAATTACTCTCTTTCCAGCAGGAGCGGGTCCAGAAAACCGACATGCTGGTCGGCCAGCTCAAAGACATCCTGGGCGCCTACCAACTGGAGGGAACGGACACCCAGCGTGTGGATGCCATCGGCACCACCCTGGTGGCCGACGTGGACGAGCTGCTCAACGAATGCGAACAGCACCTGGCCTATGCCGGCCGCAACCATCTGCCTTTCCTGCTGCAGCCCTACAAGATGGTCCGGGCCCAGTTGCTCAATTGCATCGGCATTGCCTCGCCCAAGGCCAGCAGCGAGGACCAGGTGGTGGAGCGGCTGATTGAAGCCCTATACAAGCTGCGCGATAACCGGACGGACATCGTCCTGCTGGACTCGCTGGGCTTGAGTGAAGACAAGGATCTCCGCTGGATGTCAGCTCAGTGGAAGCGGTTGGTGCTGTTCAGGCCATCCGGCAAGGGCCGGGCAGAGGCTGTCCACCGCCGGTATTTTGAGCTGGCGGTCATGCATGCGGTCAAAGACGACCTGAAGTCGGGCGACCTCTTCATCAAATACGGCGAGCGTTATGACGACTACCGTGAGCAACTGGTCGATGACGAAACCTTTGAAAGAGAAGTGGGCGACTATGGCCAAGTCACCGGCATCGAGACAGATCCCGGCACCTTTGTGGCGATGCTCAAATCGGCCATGTCCCAGCGGGCGCGAGACATCGACGCCACTTTCCCCGAAAACGCCCATGCCGAGATCGTGGACGGCCGCCTGATCCTGCGGAAACCGCCGCGCTCAGAAATCGTTGAGGCGGCCGCGCGGATCGATGCACTGATCACCGAACGGATGGAGGCGGCCAGCATCGTGGATGTCATGATCGACACCGAGCGCTGGCTGGACCTGCACAAGCTGTTCCGGCCGCTGGCAGGGACCGACAGCCGTCTGGAGGACCTGCGCATGCGCGTCATCACGACGATGTTTTGCTACGGCTGCAACCTGGGGCCGGTGCAGACCGCCAAATCGATCAAAGGCCTGAGCCGCCGGCAGATCTCCTGGCTCAACCTGAAATACGTCAGTGAGGATCTTCTGGACAAGGCCATTGTCAAGGTGATCAACGCCTACAACAAGTTTGAGCTGCCAGGCTACTGGGGCACCGGCAAGCACGCCTCGGCGGACGGCACGAAGTGGAATCTTTACGAGCAGAATTTGCTGTCCGAGCACCATATCCGCTATGGCGGCTACGGCGGCATTGGCTACTACCATGTGTCCGACAAGTTCATCGCGCTGTTCAGCCATTTCATTTCGTGCGGCACCTATGAGGGCATCCACATCCTGGATGGGCTGATGACCAACGAATCGGACATTCGGCCGGACACGATTCACGGGGACACGCAGGCCCAGAGTTACCCGGTTTTCGCGCTGGCGCACCTCCTGGGCATTCAGCTCATGCCGCGCATCCGGGGTATCCAGGACCTCAAATTTCATCGCCCGGAGCCGGGTAATGTTTACAAGAACATCAATGCGCTGTTCAGCGACGTGATCGACTGGCGATTGATTGAGCTGCATTTGCCGGCGATGCTTCGGGTCGCGGTATCCATCAAGACCGGCAAGATCACGCCGTCGGCGATCCTGCGCCGGCTGGGCACCTACAGCCGCAAGAACAAGCTGTATTTCGCGTTTGTAGAACTCGGCAAGGTCATCCGGACCATGTTCCTGCTGAGCTACATCGGCGATGTCGGGCTGCGCAAGGTGATCCATGCCGAAACCAACAAGAGTGAGCAGTTCAATGGCTTCGCCCAGTGGTCATTCTTCGGGGGAGAGGGGATCATTGCCGAGAACATCCGGCATGAACAGCGTAAGGTAATCAAGTACAACCACCTGGTGGCCAACATGATCATTCTGCATAACGTGGTGGGCATGACGCGGGTTCTGCAGGAGCTTCGCGACGAAGGGACCGAGATCACGCTGGAGATCCTGGCGGGCCTGGCGCCGTTTCGCACGGCGCACATCAACCGGTTTGGGGACTACACGCTGGACTTCCGGCGGAAGATCGGTCCCTTGAATTTCGACGCCACCATAATGCCAATGGAATCATAGACTTAGGGTCATTTCTGCTGGCTTTTACATGAATCCCTGCCGACCCTCAATAACATCTGCTTTCAGCCTTGCCCAATATCAATCCCTTCAAAAAATGCCTTCATTGATCCAGCGCTATCCATAGTTTTTCAATCTTAGGAAGTTTTTTCCGAAATACAAGTCTGTTCTCCGAACAGAGTTCAGTAAACGGCTCTACCTGGCAATCGCACGAAAGTGCCATGCGCAGATCGTCTAGGGGCCCTCAATGTTCAAAATGAAATCAGCCCAACACCTCGTACCTTTGGTCGGCTTCTTTTGACGGCAAGCAGTTGCTCGATACACTGTGGAGTCTATTGGTTGATCCAATTTAGCTGGCCTTGTGCCAGCCGACAACTCTTGACCTCACGGTCATATCATTTAAACCCCCCGGGAAATCACTCTTCCCGATCGGGGACGTGGTTTCTCATATTTGTAAGCAAACATGAAATCCACGTACAAACTCAACAAACTCGCCATTTCCACTTTGCTGGTTGCAGCGGCCATGATGCAAGGTTGCGCTACTTCCGAGAAGATCCAATCTGTGCAACTCGGCGACGACCAACTGACATGCGCTCAGATCAAGGGCGAGTTCACCAAACTCGACAAGGCAACTGCCGACATCGAGGCGAAGAAGACCGTCAACGGCACCAATGTCGCTGCAGCACTGCTGTGGCTTCCCGGTCTGGCATACACCTTCTACGACGCCGGCGAGGCTTCCCGTCTGATTTCTGATCGGCGCAGCAACCTCTCCGCAGTTGCAAACAAAAAACGTTGCACCTGATATTCAGTTGTGGGTGATCTGTAAAGTAGATCAAGCAACTCAACCTGAAAGCCTTCTGCCTTAATTGGCGGAAGGCTTTCTTTTTTGGAGAAATGAATGTCTACAATTTTCAAAATAATTGCAGATGGAAAGCAAGTTGGAATCACCGTTTCGACGACCAGGGAGAAAGCATTGAAAGATGCAATCCGCGCCCACACTCGTTCAACCGTTTCCAAAGAGTTTGGGGACCCAGACTATCGGAGCATTCGACTTGAAGCCTTCGGAGAAACTGAACCCGTGAGCTTCAGCATTGTGAAACAGCTTCTAGTGCGAATTGCAGCTGCCAGCAATTCACGTTTTGTAGACTGCGAACTGTGAACACTGCGGAGTAAACCCGCGGACCCACTTCAAATCAAGATAGTGCCTAAAGCCCACATGCCTCACGGTATGTGGGCTTTTTCCATTGGACTGCTTCATTTGCATGACCGCTGCAATGCTGGGAGAATGTTCACATTCGGCAAAGCCGTTTGCAGGCTCTGAGTCTGCCAAATTCATCAACCCCAACGGGAACTCACTTCCCGTTGCGGGATAAGTGGGTTCCCGTTTTCCTTTTAGGACTACTGTGGATCTCAAAGCAATCATGTACCCAAAAGGTGGCCCCACTACTGAGGTCACCCTGGCAAATACACAAGCCAACATGTCTCTGATCGCCGAAATGGCGCAACGTGCACTGGGATTGAGTCGTGTCCGCAAGGATGCGAAGGCAACCTTGTTGCTGGCAGAAGACTCAGTCGCCGGCTCTGTGAGTTACAAATTCGATCATGCGTTCACCGCGCGGTATGAATTCAATAAGCGCTATTTCGACTGCAGCACCGGCGCTGGAAATAGCATCATCTTGTCAGCTAAGAATGAGACCTCTCTGAGGCTGGGTCCATTCATGGATGACATGCTTATTGAACTTGCCGCACGGCATGTGGAAATTGAGGCAGCAAAGAACGGCCAAACGGCAGCGTTGGTACTCAAAGACTGCGGACTGAACGAGTCCGAATGCGCTGCGGCGGTGCTCTGAATGACGTCGCTCACCCACTACTCAAAGCGCGAATTC
Organism: Aquabacterium sp.; assembly: GCA_030654395.1. Classification (GTDB taxonomy): domain Bacteria; phylum Pseudomonadota; class Gammaproteobacteria; order Burkholderiales; family Burkholderiaceae_C; genus Aquabacterium. Next base: position 82,651 of record JAURXM010000076.1, on the reverse strand, counting down.
GTTGAAGACCCGATCGGTCACCGCATGGTGACAGTCTTTGAATCACCTTTCGCACGAACGCCACATGCAGGGTATGGAGCTCTCAATCTTGTGGAAGCCATATTGGATGTCCCGCCTGGACAAACCAAGCGCTTTGCTGGGGTTGAAGACTTCGAACTGGTATCGCTGGTCCTCTTTCGAGGTGCATCTCCAGGGAAACAGGACACAAAGATTGAACGCCTGGTTCAACTTCCCTTGCACTTCCAAGAAGTGAAGTCTTTTCAGGCCATCGGTGAAAGTGACATGAATGACCGGTTGATCTTTGCCAGGCACACAGGGTTCTTGTTGCTTGGTCCAGATGAATGCATTGCCGTTCTGCACCAGACTGATGACGGTAGCTACACGTTCTGTGAAGTCTACGAAAACAACGATCTGGGCCGAGTTCGATCTCTCGCTGGCTTTTATGCTGGGAGCATTGACTACGAAGCGAGAATCAGGCGCATCAGCGACCTGAATGTCATTGATACCAAGCAGGCGACTTCAAAGGCCGTTGGCGACATGTATTGGTGGGCAGGGCAAACCGAAGTTGTCAGCCCTCTGCAAATTGACCGTATGCATCAAACCTTGACGTTACTGAAGGCGCATGAACCGAACGCACCGGACGCGCGAACAGAATCAGGTGCGGTTCGTAAGGTGTGGTTCATTGATAACGGATCAGTCGATTCCTTGTCACACTTGACGCGCTGCGCAGATGGTTGGGTGCGGTATCCAACTTGGCAAGATGCTTGGTACTTTGGCGCCTGGGTAAATCCGCGTAAATTGGAGATGATCACCTACGCCGAACAAGACGTGAGTCACGTGATTTGTGAGACAAAGGAACAGTTCGCAAAAGAGCTTGCTGACATGGCCCGATTCTTTGGAATGAGCCGACGACCTTCCATGTTTTGCATGGGTAAGGATGGGTCAGAAGTGAGTTTTGAAGGCCTGACGTTTCTCAAGGGCAATGTGAAGACAATTTGCTTCGACACCGGAGCCCGTGCAAAGAACGAGAACGGTGAATGGAATGTGCCACTGTCAGGAACCATCAAGCTCGATCACCCCTTGGTTGAGCAACTAGCAAATGGAGACAGCATTGAGTTGCCTTCAGATGCATTCGAAATGGACTTGCTGGACATCAGAACATTTGAGCCTGGTTACGCAGCAACGGCACTCAAGTCAGATGGTGAGCTGATAGTCGCCCTGAAACTTAACGGAAGCGACGCAGGTCGGATGTCGGCTTATTTACAACTTTGAAAGCAGGCTCCCAGATTGGGAGCTTGAATTCCCCTTGAGCTTTTGAATGCCGCAGCTCTTGGGAAGTCGATCCTTCGATATTTCCTGGATAAACAACAATCTCAGAGGCGTTTCAACAATTACTATGGCCTATAAGAAAGCCGCCAACCCGTATCGGTTTGGCGGCTTTTTTGTTGCGATGTCTGGTTTATCGCGGTCGTATTGGACTAGCCTTGAGTATTGCCTTTGGTTCAAGGCAACCCCCAGCTTTCACGATCTCTTTGACGTCAGCGCGAGAATTCTTGATTCGTTGCACGCTATCGTCTGAAAACGTCAATCGCCCTGAACTAATTCTGTTCAAGTGTGCCTCGGCCGTGTCGATGAAGTCCTCAGCACGAGCCGCCTTGGCATCTGGATCACTGTGGCGTCGTTCGTACGGCCGGCCAGCCTCCTTCAGGGTCAATTCCTTGACTATGGCGCCGACACAGTCTTTGGCCGCCTCCTTCTGCGCCATTTGCGCCAGCTCCTCGATGGAGGCAGCAGTTAGAGCATCCCGGAGTCGTTTTGTCTCAGCTGCAAAATCTGCATTGTTCCTCGCGGAACCAAATTGCATGCCAATCAGCATGCCTATACCAGGATCATCGAAACTCATACATGTTCCTTACTTTAGGGGACGTACCAAGCGGATCCGCTCGAAACCATCGCTGCTCAAAGTCATTTGCCCACCACTGATACGTTCTATGGCTTGGGCTGCATGTTCGGCGAAGGCCTTGTTTCTGCCATCAACATTTTGAGGATCGCTCAAGCGACGTATGGGCAACTTTCCTTCAGCCTCAAGGCGAAGCTCATCAACGATTTCTGCGTGAACAGCGGCCGTGGCCTCCTTGTATGCTGTTTGATAGACAACGCTGCCTCGCTTAGTCGCCAACTGCGTGCGCATTGCCTCCAGATCTTGACCATACTGCGCTACCCGCGCATCCTCGTCGGCCGAAGCCATCCCAACAAGCATGCCAATTCCAAGATTCATGAAACTCTCCAATAAGCGACGGTAATTTTCAACGCAAACACCAACACAAATAGCCTGTAACGAACAATGTCAATTTCAATATATCGTACACCCCTGCTGCGTCAAGCTCGGATGCGAAATCTATCAAAGAAACTGGGCTGTGCTACTTCATAAGCGCCAAAATAAACCCCCTTCGACATCAAATGTTGAAGGGGGTTTTTGTTGAACTAAGATTATGCAAGTTCAATTTGCATTTCCGTCAAGCCTGAAATGCTTGCTGGCAATATGATGGATGAGGGCAATGCGACTCACGAAAGACTGGCGGTCGCAGAGACAATTTTCATATCTGGATCAAGCAACTCCTGGATGCATTGACCGTTAATTGTCAGCTTGTCTGTTTTGGCGAAGAAGCTACCACAGCCTGTGACAGTCTCGCTGGTACCAATGTCACGCAAGGCTAAGAGGTCGGCCCTAGTCAGATACTGAAGGCGCGAACTTTGAAACATGACATCGGCGTACTGATTCCCATCACCTTGTTTCATGTATGTGCGGACCTCAAACACAGCAATCAATTGCCCCTTTGCATCGCGGACCGTCTTGTCTGCCACAGCGTAATGCCACCTGCGGAGTTCTGCCTCGACCTGTTGCTCGCACACTTTGATGACTCCGGAAACCGAAATCAAGTAGATTTCAGCACCGAGTTTCGTTGACTCAAGTCCGCTCTTCATCGTTGCCATTGCCCATTCGTTCATCTTGACATGGACACCAATTCTTGTGAGGTGCGTACCGTTTGGATTCACTACCCACAGATACATTGCACCAGGAGCAAGCTCATTCAGAATGGTCGCGCGATCTTGCTTGTAAAAATCGTCTTTGTACGCTTGAAGATATGCGTAACCGGGCTGTTCCACAATTGCTGCCATCGCATCGAAGATAGCTTTTGCTGAATAAATCATTTTTTTGGTTCTCATTAGTTTCGGGAACCTCACATACCCCATCAGGGGTTTGGTTCCCGAGGGTCTCCATTGCAGTTAGCTTGACCGCCGAAACGACGGCCCCTGCAGGTGGTTCATAGTTTCGGTTTCAAGTTGCGATGTCAGTCTTGACTTTCCTGCCCTTCGCTTTTCCATCCAGTACGGCAAGCATATCGATATCGAATTGCGACCGAATTCGGATGAAGACAGAGTTCTTGTTGGGCGTGATGGATGGGGTTACACCTCTGTGAACTATACGCACGAGGGTCTGATCCTGGATGTGCTGGAAGAGAACTCGATTGAAAGTCTGTTTACTCAGTGCTTTGAATCAGCAGATCTCGAAAGTCCACTGGTTGAGGATGTTGGCAACGGTGCCTACGCGCAAGAGGTAGCAAACCGTGACATCTTCAATGAAATCGATAGTGCCGAGTTCATAACTACATCTGCAGCAGCGCGACAACCGCTGGTGAAGTTCCAAGACGTGATCGACCAAGCGAAACGGAATGAAGCGGAGTTCCTTGACGTTGCCATTCAGTTCATCGAAAACGGCTCGTATTCGATGATGACGGTACAGGCATTGAGCGATGCGTCGCCACTTGGCAATGGCGGATGGCTGCTGACCAGTGGCGCCGAAGTCTGGTTTGGATAGTCCTATGAAAGCCATTAACTGGAGCCAACTGCCTTTCAGGCTGCACGGCATAGCCAAACTGTTGGGCAGGGAACGTACTCTGATCCAAGCTGAACGGCTATTGATCGACGGAAGCATCACGAATAGACAAGGGCTTGCGCGAATGTTCCTTCAATATGCACTTGCTGAGATTGCGTTCAAGCAAAGCTTGCGTGACGATTATTTTGAAGTTAATCTACAGGCTCGTTTGATGCTTGCATCATTCGCGATCCGTGTGATCGCCTTAAATGGGTTGATGGTTCGCTGTCAACCAACATCGGGAAACTGATGGAGTGCAGCCTCTTAAATGAGGCAACGGCTTCTCGGCGCTTTTGGTCATCTTCTGGTTTATTCCAAAGGGACTCTCCAAATCGCCGTGCCGAGAAATCGGCAGCATAGCCGCTCCAGGCGGAGCTGGGCGAGTCGTCCTATGTGGGTTTTCTTTTTTGAGAACTCAGATAGGGCGACTTGCCCGGATTCCAGATTGGAGAGTTCTATGGCTGCAAATAGTGTGAAAAATGCTCTTGGGTCCGCCCAAGCTGCAAAAGCAGGTGTTTCGATGGGTGATGTTGTTTGGCTGAAAGCCATGCGCAATTCCACGGTTAGCAGCACTCCGAGCTATCGGAAGACCCTCGATAAGGTGAAGACCTTTTTGCAGGGTCATCGGAATGGCTTGGTGACTGCAGGTTAGCTGCGAAACACTGTACTCATACAGACTACGGGAGGCCAAAAAGCCTCCCGTTTGTTATTCTCGATTCTCATTTCCGCTCTCTTGTACTTTGCCATTTCGCTGGTAATCTGAAAGTACATACCTCCCCTTCTCTCTTTCTATGTCTCAATCCCCAGTTCTCAATTCTTCTGGCCACTCAAGGCGCACGAGTCCTGCAAGCCTGCCCGGCTCTTTATCCAGCGTCCAAGGCAAAACACGCACGTGTGCCGGCAGCTGTAAAGCTGAGCGCCCTGAATCAGGCGGTGTTGAGACATCGCCCGGGAAATGGCTATGCGCAGGCTGCTGGGGAGCCTTTCAGGCTCGTATGCGCTGATCTCAAAGAGCGCCCTATGGCTTGGCAGGTATTCCCAGTAATTGAGACGGTTTACCAAGGAACGACACACCGGTTGCTTGAGATCGAAGCGGATGAACCGCTTGAAATGGAAAACCTCGTCGCGAAATCACTCTCCAAAGGTTGGCAGATCTATGTTGAGGGTACACGGCCGGACAGCAATATGACTGTCGTGATGATGGTGAAGGCTGTGTCCGCGTCAACTTAATTCCCCATATCTGGCAATCCTAAAAACAAAAAAGGCTCACCGGTATCCCGATGAGCCTTCTCTGATTGACGACGGTATTGGCTCAGCCAACACTTACGATTTGCTGACCCGACAAGCAGATCAGAATGCCTGCCGCAAATTGATTGCGACAGGCCGGTTCAGATGGATTTCGCCATCTATTCACAAAAGCTGCTCAATTCGCGGTCCACGGCGCAGGAGGCCAGGACAGCGAAATCTCGCTCACCAGTGTTGGATTGCTTCATGATGCGAAACTCGAAGCGATCATTGAAATATGGCTCCGGCTGAACATTCACTGTGTTCCGATTGCGAGGCCTGTTTTTGGACATAGCCTTGCGCATCAGATTCTCAAAAACCTTCTCACGATCGAGCCGGTTCTGCTCCACCTTTTCTGCCAGGGACACCAGATGGTCCTGAATCAGATCAAGTCGAGCCTGTTGACGTAGACGAGCACGCTCTTGCTTACGCACGATTTTCTTCGCGGCAGCAAGTGTTTTCGGTTTGGAACAATAGCAGGCGACGAGTTCAAGGTCGGTACTGCGAACTGGGCTGTTGATGATCTTCATGATGTGTCCTAGTCAAAAAATAGGCCACATCCCCACTGGGGCGGTGGCCCCGGTGGGTGGAAAAGTCAAAGCTCACGAACTGAGCATGATGGTTTCGTCGCGAGGACAAATACCCATCCGATGTTGAAGGCTGGCACGAAGCCAGCGAAATCGGCCGAAGCCAAAAGCGTCCCCAGTGTACGGCTTTGCCCATTGCGAATCAACTGATCGATGCCAACCTAAGGGCCTGATGGAGACGATGACTCTTTCGGATCATTGGCGCCACGGCAAAATGCGGCAAAATCCGCTTATGACACGCCGCCCTTTACTGATCGACCCCGTTCTTCCATCCGACTTCGACAACACACCCAACGAGGAGCGCTCCAAAGAGGACCTTGACCAATGGTGGGATCAGCCCTTTGCTGTAAGCCGAGTTGATGGGTCCTTCGAGGTCCGTTGTTTGGACGGCGGCTGCTGGGACCGAAGCACAAGTTACGGCTTGGCCAAAGATCTGATTGCCGCATCCATGTTGGCCGAAACGAAGCTTGCTCAATGGCAAAAGATCCGAGCTGAGCCGGTTGCAGCATTGACTGGCTCAGGGTGTCAAGTGATGCGGATGCCCCAGCGGCCCGATGAGGACAGCGTTGTCCTAGAAGAGTGCGCAACGCTGGCTGAGGCACAGATCTTCATTGAAGGTCTGAAGCTCTAGAGGCCAACTGTCGGACCCTGCTGGGAGTGACCGGGGATTCATTGATAGGCGTGTCGTGATTGACTTCGATTTCGCGCAGTACCGGTGTGTCGTTCGAGTAGGTGTCAGGGATACCTGCATCGTTACTGTCGACCCAAATTGGTAGGTTTTTCGGCCATTCCCCCCGTTGAAGAATTTTGGCCCTCGTTTCTGATGAATATTGCGCCTCGAGCGCCCGGCGCTCCTCCCGTTTTAGTTCCCCGCTGGTGCCCACAAACCAGTGGCATCCATTGACCATCTTGCCTCCTTCTAGATGAAGGCCACAGCCAGGCCAGCCACGTCGGTCGTCGGTCTTGATACCTATTCCCTTGCCCTCGTCTGAATGGCAAAACTGGATGAAGTTCACGATGCCACAGCGCGCGCAAGGTAACTTGCGCACGCGTGCCTGGTAGATCAGACTGGTGAGTACGTTCTCTTTCGGTGACGCCGTCACTGTGTCGTCAATGCGAACCATCACCCCACCGCTTCCGGGGCGGATTGGTGGGCGCGGTGCCGGTACGTATTGCTGTCGTTTGAATCCGGTGCGGCGAAGCGTCTGTTGGACGCGTGGTCTGTCAGCTCCTGTCGGGCTCGCTGACTTGATGCCCTTGGACGCCTTTTCCGCAATTGGCACTTTCTTGGAAAACATGTCAATTTGCCCGTGAGCTCGTGTGGCCAACCGGTCCATGCGGGATCGTCAAGGCTTTGGCCAACTCGTCGCGCTTGAGCTGTGGCCTGTTTGCGCGTATGAATTTGCTGAGATTTGGAAACGCCGGTGAGAGTTGCCGTGGTGCAGCTGGTCGTTGCGGGTCAAGTTGGTGCTGGGACATTTGTTGCATCCTTTGCTGTTTGCTTAAATCCAAGCTACAGGACGAACCCGATCTGTCAACATACAAACATCTAAATTCCTGCCCAAAATGCAAAACGCCCCTGAAATTTCTTTCAGGGGCGTGTGCATCTTTAAATGTCAGGTTTATTCATTCAGCAACGTCTCGCCCAGGACATGGGATTAAACGTTTCTGTCCACCCAAGCTTCGTAGCCGAGCCTGGTATCACCGTTGGTTACCTCAGATACCCAGTCATGGATCGGGTATCCTTCGGCCGCCTTTGCGGACGTCACAAGCACTTGAGTGCCTCTTCCTTCCACCATGACCAGTTTGTCACGAAGACTCGCTTCGACAGTTTCGAGCATGCCCGCCGAAAAAAGTACCTCATCGCCCTCGTACTGCACAGTGAAATAGCTGACGCCGGGCGTCAGGAGGCGGCATATGGTTTCCTCGCCGGCTGTCAGTCGCTCCAGGACGTGCGTGATGAACGGATCTTCTGGTGTTGCCAATTCGCCGCCACTAAAACTGTCCAGAAGTGGAGTAACTCCTCTTGGAACATCTAGCCGGTACAAGCCGTCATCGTTACCCTCGCTTTCCCGGTACACGCGAGCTGCTTCAAGTCTAGCGTCTTCGCTTGTGAACGGACCCTGCAGCGTTGGGTCAGTGTCACCGAGCATGACCATCAGATAGAAATCCGTGCCGGCAGCGTCAGTGAAGGCGTGGCCCTCAAGGTAGACGCCTTCTTTCAAAGTCTTCTCGATCTCTGGAGACACCTCAGCCGTCAAAGCAGCAAACGAGTAATCCAATATGAACGATCTCGGGGCGCTTCCCGACCCCATGGGGTGCGTGATGCCGCGCAATGCATCGTTCAGGCCGTCAGCGATCGCGGCCTCTTCATCTTCATTCACCAGGAGGTGAATCGTTGCAATCTTTGCCATGTTTTCTCTCTAAGAAATGCGCGCACCCTCTGATAGAGGAACTGCTCGCGTGTTTTGCTTTGCAGATGTTGTTTGTTTCAGGTTGGACTGTAGGAGTCATCCATGGCGGGCGTTCACAGTTCTCTCGGTAGCCACGCCAATTGCAATCAGCAAGTCGACTATTCGCTTCTGTGATTCTGTAAGTGGTCCAAGATTGTTTGAGATAGCTCGGTGCGGATCCTGCAGCACGTTGATGGCTGCGTTGTCCTTCTTGACCAAGGTCGCGGTACGACCAAATGGTTTCATACCGAAAGACACCTTGCATCCAGCTTGCATAAGCTGTGCCGCCCAGCCATCCGGTGCGGCGTCATCAGGTTTCATGCTCAAAAGCATATGAGTCCCCTAAAAAAAGAGGACCCATATCCCCAGCTGGAGATATGAATCCCCAGTGGGTGAAAAAGGCGTTTCAGACGTAGTGTCTGCACGCGAAATCGCAAAGGTGCGAAAGCGTCTGAATTCTAGGGTTGCGACTGCCTCTCGACAAACGATCCCGGCCAATTGCTATTTTGAATCTCGGGCCTTGACGTTCTGGCCATAGCGTGTAGCTTGTGCTTCAAGGGGAAATAGTAAACATGATTAAATCAGTTATCAGACTAATGGATTTGCAGGCGCAGGACCGGGTTGTCGCATGGAAGGACTTGGGATATGGCAAATGTGCCGAATGCATGTCCTACGTCGAATGCGTGGACTACGCCACTGGCCTCATTCTCATCAATTCTGGTTGCTGACATGTCAATGATCCCAAAATCAGTTCCAAAAAGGTTCGTTAATCGCATCCAGTACTGGGACGATGAACGCCGCAGCGACAACTCCATCATCATTACCCTAAAGGACGGATGGCACGAAGGTACTACTGGTTGCCACGTATTTGGCGAAGACACAGTCAAGGAGGCAATAGAGCATTTGAGGCATTCAGCGCCTTGCGACTGTGATGACTGCAAGGCCGCATTATCAAGAGCGCTGGCAACTACAAATTCAACTCAGAGGGACAAACAATGAATGGAATTCCGAAATCTTTGACGCCAAATATTTCCGCTAAAGTGGAAAAATGGGAGGCTGACTCTAGCGGCATCACTTTCCGGCTATTTCACGGCTGGTATAGCGGCGAGAGAGGCATGCACGAGTTTCGCGTTGATACCGAAGCTGATGCTATCCGCTATATCCGAAGTGCCCGGCCCTGCAACTGTGCTGTCTGTCATGACAGAGGTGAAGCATTCCTGGAACGAAATGCGGGCAGGCAGCGCCGGCCCTATGTGCCCTACCCAGAAGCGGAAAGCCAGTCCAACATGGCCGCATTCATGGCTCCGCGCTATGTCGATCTGGACCACCAAATGGAAAACGGTGCCTTGATCTACAGCGAGCAAAGACCGTGGCCTTTACGGTCCCTTGGGACCTGTTTCAGAGTTGAGGTTTTGAGCTCACTCGGTGGAAACAAGGCTGTCTTCAAGCAGTATTTTGTCGAATGGACCGACCTTCAAACTGAGTTGGTGCATGTATTGGATCAGTTTGGCGCAAGGCACATCATCCCCTATGCGGCCGTCCATGCATTTTGGCCCGCCATCAATCCGGTAGAAGTTGTTGTCCCTGATCTACTATGGTTAAAGCACGGGGGTGATCCCTATTCGGTGGGACATCCGGTGCGGGCCGTGGCGGGGGTGTTTACAGAGGAAATGAAGCTTGTCGCCGTATCGCTACCTTTGATGCCGGGCCGCAGGCCTGGGAAAACGCTGACAGTGAAGATGACAGCTGGACAACTATTGCGAAAAGACGTCGAGATGGTGCGCAGCATGCCCAACACATTCCTCAAATTTGGTAGTGGGAGACAATGGGTTGATCTTGAACCTGTGTCTTGTACGAGTGAGTTGGACGTCGGACAGGCAGTGGCAATCCTGGATAGATTCAGGAGTCATTGACCGCGGCATTAAACAGCAACCGGGTACATTGACAGGCCATTGTTTGATGCTAATCTGTCCTCATGCAGTCCAATACAGGACAATTCAACGAGACGGTTTAGGAGAGAAAAAATGATGGTAGTCGAAGGTCGGATCAAGATGTCCGACGAGGAATGGGTCAAGTTTCAGAACCTCAACTGGGCACCTTGGAAGCCCCGCACTCCAGCAGAGTTCAACGCCATGTGTGATCTAGCAAGTGCTCGGCACATCGCTGAGAATACGGAGGGCTTGGGCGAGGTGTTCGCAATTGCCACTGACAAAATGAAGTTCGGGGCAAGTGGCGAAATCAACTTTCCCGAAGATCCGCGCAGGCTGGAGTACGTCAAGGTTCATGGCAGCTGGCCAACGGATGCCGAACTTGCCGCCTTTGAGTCAAGCCCCATCCTTGCGACAGGATTAAAGCTTGTTCGGAATTCTTCGTCCTGAGCCTTCAGGTAGACGAGAGACCCACTCAGCAGACATCGCCACTGACAGTGCCAACATGGACGACCATTTCGGCAAACTCAATCAAGACTGTCATGCATTAAGTGTTCTATGGTGCCCGACTGGTACTGATTAATGGATTTGTGTTTGATGTTGTAGTCGTCGTCAACGTAGCCACTCCCAGCGCCGCGAGCTAGCTCAAGCGGTGTATGCCGATGAACCGCAAGGATAAGCAATACGCAAAACCACAAGACTGCACCAAGCAGTTGAAGCAGGTTAACGTCTCCTTCTGCAATCAACATATACACCAACGGGGCAATACCAATCAGGAGTCGCAGGAAGACAGCAAGGATGACGAAAGTCTCTTTGGCGGTCATGAGTTTCATTTAGAGGTGACTCTTGTCACTGGGGCGCTTGGTGGAGGCCGACTCCAGCAGGGCCATGATGCCTGCCACGAATGCCAGGCCAAGACATGCAACTGCTGGGAGGACGTACGACAGTCCCAGGCCGAAGGATCCCGACTTCAGGAGAAATCCCTTGGCATAAAGGAGTACTGCGACCAACAGCAGTGCGATCGCGGAAGCCATGTAAGTAAACTTTACTTTGTGCATCACGTATCTACTTCTTCGTGAATTTCCCAAGAGCACTATCAAGTGATCCGTCTTTGTTCATCGTGAGAACAATATTTCCCCCACCAGGGAAACGAAAATTGATCTTGTCTCCGTCTACGGTGTATGGCACCTCGGGCCCGTCACCAGCACCCAACACATTCGTGATTACCTTTCCATTGGAATTGAACTTGAGGTGGTTCACGCCCAAACTGTAAGTCCCTTCGACTTTTGATCCGCAAGCGGCAAGTAGCAATGCTGTGGATAGCAGGAATACGTTTCTCATTTAATTTCCTTTTGTAGTTCTGATCAATTTGATCAGCGATGCCAGACTGATAGGAGTTTCTGCTTCGCTCCAAGTTGATGTCGCGCGAAGGGCTCTTCTGTAGTGTTGGGCTCACTTTTGCCCTTATCGCATTTGATGCCGAAATCAGATTAGCACGCCTTCTTCAACTGTCAATTCTGACAACAGATGCTTTTTGGTTCATAGACTAGATTCGCGCGAAAATTCCGATGGGTACCGTAAGGGCACAGCGTGGTCCTCTAAGCACTGGTCCATGGTCAGCTCGGTCATCCACCGTGTACATGCTAAATACCTAGAAATGATCGCTCCAGGCAAGTGTGTGTCGGGATGATGAGGCGAGCCGCCTGGCGCCAGGTTCGCTCAATCCCATGTGCCGGCACTGACCCAGAAGCACGGTACGTTATTCGCCCTGGTTATTGATGGTGGCTTTGCACGGATTCTGTTGCGTGGTGTTGGCCTCGAAGGGCTGGGTATTCACCGGAAACACTGGGGTGCCTGGTCAATCGTCCGGCGTTCTGGCCGGCGTGTGGGGCGAGAAGTCATTTGTCCGCCAGCTCCTCGCGTGTACGCCGGTGCTGAACCGGCTGGCCGGCTGCGATGCGGGCCTTGCGAACGCGGAAGGCGATGGTTGCCAGCGCCAGCGTCGGGTACATTTCGGAGGCTTTGGTGGCCGACACCTCACCGGCGAGAACTTTGGCGACGGCTTCGTTCAGGAGCTTGATCTTGTCGGGATCAGTGATGGCCCACCCAAGGGCTGCCCCGTGGAGAGCCTTTGGCGACCTTACTTTGCTGCGGCTGAGCCAGACCCCGAGCGTGCCGGGGTTGATCCCGTACTCGGCCGCTGCCTGCGCCCTGGTTAGCGTACCGGCCTGCAGGCGGGACACCAGTTCTCGGAATTCTTTAGAGTTTCTTGTGATGCTCACATCAGGCATATAAACAATCGTTATCGCAATCTCTGCCGGCTTCAATCGGAGCAGAGTAGCTCCGACTGCACCCGTCGGGGTTTGAATATCTGCGTTTTATCAATTAGTCGCATCTTTGACAAAAGAATCTAATTGGGCTGAATGAGCTAAGGCGATTGCTCTCAAGGCGTGAAAACCAAGATCGCCTTTAGAAACATGATTGCAGAACACCTCAGCAAGTTGGTGCGCAAAGAGCATTGATGCTTGCTCGTCCGTACGGCTACATTCGGCGGCAAGTTTGGCCTGCCTTCCTGACATGAACTGGAATGCGGAGACGTGCGACCAGTTGTTACCCAGCCCATCCTTTAGTCTTTTTATGGACAACTCAAATTCCGATTCACCCATCTGTACTGATAAAACAACATCAGTACAAAGTCGAGCTTTCGGCAATTCATAAGGTGCTGCTTGCCTTTGCTTTTCAATCTTTTGTGCCAGCGCTTTGCTCGTGACCATGGATGTATTTATCTCAATTCGTCGCTACGAGCAGCCTTGGGTCAAGGCTCATCGAAGGTCATGGCCTGCAAATACCAGTTGTTACCCGCTTGCCAAGCGACTCCTCCCTGAGGTTGCCATCCGTTTTGAATTAATCGATTTACTTTGTCGATTAAGACTTTCAGATGCTCCTCTTCGAGCACTTCGTACCTTTTCACAACGTTTCCTTTCTCATAGTTGGTTCCTCTACTAACGCCCGCCGTTGCGGACCTTCTCGATGTCAGAATAAGTCACACCAACTTCAAGCATCAGAACGGGCCACTTGGAACCATTTGGGCACCGTGTAATTAATGAGACTTCCAGGCCAGTTTGCTCAAGCAACGTTTTCGCCTCAGTCATGATCTTCATGGCCTCAGCTTGCGCAACTTCAACGTCAGTTTCTGACTTTGCTCGCACTGGACCTACCTCGTGCCTTGTCTTAAATGGTCCGGCTGTTGCCACGATGGTTTCCCTTACTTCTTGGTTACGATGGATTTAATGAGGTCTGCCGCGTCATACAAGCCCAGCTTGTTCGCAAAGGCGTGGAGGTCACACAACTGATCGTTTGTGGCGTCCTGGCGCTGCGGCTGCTGGGTCAACTTGGCCAACTCTGCCTTGAGGTTTTCGGGCATATCCGTTTCCTTCAATTGCGGGCATTCAACTGGGAGACCTATTTATTCTCATCATCACAGACACGCCGGTCTGTTTTGCGTCGCTCTGCAGCTGCCTCCTGTGTTTCCTTTCTCGGCGTAAGTACGCGCTCCTTAATGAAAGTGGTTGGGTATTTGTGTCTAGCCTCTTGCACATTCGTCTCACTCAAAACCTGTGCAAAGTTACACGCAAGCACTTCCATGGCGTGCCCTGATAAGAGAGCATTCGGACCAAACTGAACCCCTATGTCATACCTCCCATATCTAGCAGAAGTGCCCGCGGTTGCGATTCCCCGAATGCCAGCGAGCCCCTCACCGCCGTTGTAAACCCGATGGATGAATGGATAGCCTTGATCCACATTTCCATCCAAACGCAGATGCGTCCAGTTCGTAACAGGGCTTGTGTTGAATGTGTAGACCGCTGTGATTCTTTTCGAAAGATAACCTGCCTGCTGCGCCAATCCGCCCCCAAGCGAGTGCCCAACGGCATAGATCGGTACACCTTTGCTTTCTTCGTTCAAACCATCAGTCAGATCTTTTACGTAACGCCGTGCGATTTTGTACTGTTTAGGCTCAAAGCCGAAAAAATTCGAAAGGTTTGTCGCCCAGTCAGGAACTGCCTGACCGTCTCTGTTTTCGGTACCTCTGTAGGCAATCACTGCCTCGGTAATTTGTTGGTTTGAGTCACGATGCACGTAAGTCTCATAGAACAAGCCATCTGTGTTAAAGCAGGGTACAACTTTTGCGTCCGTCTTCATTGGCACCCACCGCTCCCAACGCGATGATTCGTTAGCCGTACCCACATGCCTCGGCATCCCAAAATTTCTGTCACCTTTAGCATCGGGCTTTAGGTAGTCGCAACCATGCTGATCGCGGTCGCTCCGTGTCAAATCGTACCGATACGCCGTGAAGGCAAAAAGAGCCATGAGGCCGAACCTATTTGATGCCTCCGAGAGAAACAAGTCCTTTTGAATATCTGGTTCTGTCACGTCGTTCCTTGGACCATCAAGGACACTTTGGGCTGCGTTTAATGTCTTGATTACTCCGCACCCCGTAGTGCTAGCAATCAATGCTAAAGCACCTACCACGCGCGCAAACCACACTCTCTCAAAATGGGCATTTTTCATGATTCCTCCTGATGGCGCCTTCCGGGCGACTCGGTGTCCAAACGACACTGGAAAGCCCTTCATGGCTTTGCGGTGGGGTCTACAGTTTCCCTATCAGTTGTAACTTTGGCAATAATCCAAAGAAACCTCATCGCCCATTGTGAGCAATAGCTGGAACTCAACGTGATGCTTCGCCTTCGGGCGATTCATGCCCTCAAATGCTGTGAACACTGGGGCACCGAACGGGATGCGTTTTACGACATTCAATCCTGTCTTCTCGGCAATTGCGGCGGTTGCCTCAACCAGTGCAGCCAGGCGGACATCGGGTGTCGGCAACTCACCTACAACTCTCGCAAGTCGAAGGTATGGCAATCCCTGCACATCAAGGGCTTCGTATTGGGGTCGAATCATGTCTGTGATGTCCTTTTATGCAGCCCAACCTACGGCGCGTTGATGGCGTCGCAGATTGGACACGTTGACGGCGCAGTGCTTATGGCGCCTCTGATCGCGGCATTGAGTGGTGCCAAGTTCGGAAACGCGCTGCGAAGATCAGGTTCACTAGCTAACCGCTCTCTCAAGACATCAAGTGCGGCATCCTCGCTCGCTGTGCCTTTGATTAGGACCTCAGGATGTTGGGGGCAATGATGCAAAGCATCTGCGCGCACACAGGTGTCCTCGGCAACAGCCTTCTGAAGAATTTTGGTGGTCAACATATTGCGGGACTCCTTGGTTACTCAGACCGCCCAGTGCGGGCTAAGTGGATCAGCGTAGCAGCCATCCCCGCCAAGACTATCCCGATTGTCAAAGCCCTTGGTCAAATGTCTTTGATCGCAGCACTCATGTCATCCCAACTCATGTTGAGGTTGACACGGCAATACATAACGCCAGCCACACCTAGCGCGATCATCAAGAACAGAATCAGTGTTTTCATGGTTGGTTTTCTATGGTGAATAGTTGAGCAAATGATCCACGCGCTGTTTTGCGTCGGCAGCGCTTATTCCGTGACGGCGCACTACGTGTGCGGCCACAACTTTAGCAATGGACGCTGCGACCGATACCGCTTCTTCCGGGCTAAGCCACCGACCCTCAACGCCGCCGTAACCAACCCAAACAAGGTCGTCATGTGCACGCGGTCCTGTGGCAGTGGCATCAACCACGCGGAAGCCTTGTACTTCCAATAGCTGATGCTCCACGTAGCCGTATTCTTTGTCGGACATCGCGATTGTTTCCTCTTAGGACTTGGTTGTCATTTTGCGGATCAGGTCGGCGGCGTCATACAGGCCCAAGCGAACCGCAAAGGCATGAAGATCGCGCAACTGGTCAGTGTTGCCATCCTGGCGTTGCGGCTGCTGTGTCAGCTTGGCCAATTCGACCTTGAGGTTCTCGGGCATGGCATGCATTCCTCTACTCTTCGATGGAATACGTTTTGGGATTGAATTCGTCTGGCACTTGCTCTTTCGCCGGAGAAATTACCGTCATCTTGTCACCACGCAACAACCACGCCTCGTCCAGATTGACCCGCCCTTTGAACTCGTGGTTGATATTCGACACAAGCGTGGAAAGGGTCATCGGTGGCATTTCCCAGCTAAACAACGTGTCGCTCTTGCGTCCGCCAGAGTCCTTGTCAAGATCGACGCGGACCAGCCCGTGCGGGGGAACGGAGCCGTAGTCCAATCCAAGGCGGTACCCGTTCACCAAATAAATCGAGTCAGACTCTCCAGGGTCATCGCTCACCTCGACTTTGAAAACGGCGATCTTTGCCGCAAGAAGTGATTCGATCACTGCGTTGGTGTGGGCTTTTCTATCCATGGTCATGATTTCCTTGATATTCAACGGAGTGGTTTCGAGATTCCGGCATAGTCGCAACCATCCCGAACGTGTTCACACAGCCGTTGAACATCGATAAGCACACCTTCGTCATCGTGCGCCTCAACCGAAGTCTGCTGCGAATCCAACGCCACGAGGTTCCAAAGCTCGAACGCTTCTCCGAATGTCAAATCACGACCCATGAGGCGCATTGCGCTCTGCACGATCGTTGCGTCCTTCGCATCATCAGGATCGTAGGCGGTAGCTGCACTCAGATCGGGATTCGCGCCTTGGCACTTTGACAGCACGCTTTTAAGTGCGGCCTGAACGCTATCTGGGAATTCTCGGATGATCTGTTCCATGTTTTCCCTGATCAGTTGACCCGGATTGCAAAGACTGCAACCGGGTTTGCACCGAAGTGCGGATGAGTGATCTTCTGCTGCTCAATCCCACGCCACGGGCGCTCGATGGTGCGATCCGGGTCGCCCGCCTTCGGGTAGCCTTTTTTAAGCACGATGCCATCAAACGATTTACCCAGCAGGCGAAGGCACCAATACGGCGTCTGAAGCCGAAATTCGTGCGGCTTGACGCCCGCCTTAATCTGGTCGAAGTATTCGGCCTTGAGGTTCAAATGCAGCTTGGCCACAGGTTGGTTTCCTAGAGGTCAATACCAGTTGGAAGAATCACGTCATGTGAACTGACTTGAGGCACCAGTCGCCTGGCCGCAGCCTCAAGATCAGCATACGAAAAGTCGCTGCGAATTGGCTCCGATGCCAAAACCTTGCCTTTTCGTTCTGATACTTCGTTGTAGGCAACCACAACAGCCAACATAGGCGTGCTACGGCGTTTTACAGTGAACATGGCTTTAGGTTTCACAAATGGTTACCTTCAGGACGCCTTTGGCATCTTCATTGTTTTGATGTCAGTGCATTCGCAGACAGTGCATTTAACCGTTTGCGCAATGTCATAGCGCTTAACGCGCTGACCATTCGGTCCATGGATGGGCCACGGCTTTTGGGTGCCTTCGACGGCCAACCAACGATGCCGATTACACGGTGGCACCGTGGCGTCAATTTCTAGTTGGACCATCTGGATTCCTTGAGTTCTAAGACGGGGTGAATCTTGTTTCGTAACCCAGTGTCGCAATGCGCTTGGCTGCATCATCAAGGATGGTGTAGCTGGCACCAATAACATCACTGGCAAACAAAAGAAAATCGCTGCATGCAGAGTCAAATCTACCCAAGCGTCCGGCTTCCGCATGAAACACCTGGTGTCCGGCTTTTGTGACAGTGATGGAGGTTGGTGCCGCCCAGGGCGTTCCGCCGTTCGTGTCGTTCACCAGGATGACCGAGCCATCCTTTGGTGCGGCTTCAATTGGTTGCCACTGCATGTCCGATTTCCGTTCAATCTGTCCAGTTTGACAATTCTTCGTCGGCAGCTTCGCCTGGCTCTTCGTTGTCGTTGTAAGCGTCGTCAGCGCCATCTGCCACTTTCAATGCTTCTGCTTGCGTCAAACCAGCACGTTCCGATATGCGCTGGGCATAGAGATAGTTCCAAGCGGCTCTAAGGTCCACAGGAGTAGATTCACTCATAACGTTCCCTCTTTGAATTCCTAGGATGCCTAAGCGGCTTTTTCAAGGAGGCTTCGCACCGTTTCAATGGACTCTTGGACTGCAATGGTCCGAACTCCATGAACTACGCCGCCAACCTCGTCATCGTCGTTGATGAAGTCTTGTGGTTCAGTGGTGGTTATAGAGGTGATGGCACCCATCACATAACCAGCGGACGTGACGTCCACCACGGAAGCGACCAGGTCTACTCGTAGAAGCATTTTTCTGGGACTGATCAGTGAATCGGAGCTGTCGCTGATCACAGTAAGAGGTAGAAATTTCATGATGCGTTCCTCAATTAAAGAGCCAGCTTCAATTGCCCGGCGCATGCGGAGCAAAGACGAAAGGTGAGTCCACGCAATTGGACTTCCGTCACACTCTGATACTCAGCAGCCTGAGTCGAAGGAGTGCAAGCGTTACAAGACCCATGACGGACGCGATGCAATCCCTTCGTCACATGGACGGACTCATTGACATCAATCTGCATTCCGGCAAGCGGCACGTGAGCAGAGGCCATTGATCGAATCATTTGTGGGTTCCTCGATCACTTTTCGATAGATTGGCCACGGCGCAAAAGGTTGCCATTCGCCACGGCGGTAATGGCCGCTGCAACGGCCAACGCTTTATCAGGAGTGAGCCATTGACCTTCCATGCCGCCATACCCCACCCACACAACATCATCATGCGGGCGTGGCCCCGTGGAGGTTGCATCCACCATGCGGAAGCCCTCAACCTCCACGATTTGATGCTCCACGTATCCATATCTATCTTCTGCCATACCGATTTCCTTTGGTCTAAACACAATGCAGGGCATAGCCGCCACGTTTCCCGTTGAATCGCTCCTGCTTGGCGTATGTCAGGCGGCGACCGGGAATAGGTTCATGCGTATCGGGGGTTACTGCGCACAGGGTAATAAATCCTGACCGAATGGGTGCAGCACCACTCGCCACTGGTGTTGAGCCAACTCCGATGGCCCACACCTTCACGAAGCGGGTAAGCCGTGGATCAACCTCTTTCCAGACCGACGCGAGTGTGATGACTTGGAGAGCAGACATTGTTGGCTTCCTATTGCACCTGGGCACGGAGTTGGCGAAGAACGGACTCAGCCTGCGGCACCAGCCATGCTTTGTCTTTGTGAATGGCATCAACCAGGATGCGCTTTGCATGGGCTGCATCAGACACCAGCTCTCCGGCCAGAGCGAACGTTATTTTGGGCTTTGTATTCATGGTTTTAGTATAGTGCCCATTGGGCACCTTGCAAGTGCTATTTAGCTTTCTGCTTCAACTTCTCGTGCTCAAGGATTTCGCGCACCAATTGCCAGGCGATTACTGGCATTTCGCGATAGCTGCCGGAGTCATTTGGCATCAACCACTTGCGAAATGTCTCCCACGGGGCCGCCATGCGTGCGGCCAGCTCCTTCTGGGTCAAGTCCAGCTCAGCTGCTGCATTCCGCAGGAATTCTTGTTGGGTTGCCATTGCTGAACTTAGTTTGGAATGAAAATTCCACCGAATTGCGCACGACCGCCTATACGTACTGGCTGATTTGCCTTCCCAACAAGCGAATAGTTCTTTCTCAAATCAGCTGGAGAAAGCGTGCCATTGGCTGGCACATGCCGCAATGATCGATACCGGCTTACACCCCTATCCGAGAGTAGAAAATTCAGATCATTTCTCCAGCTTGAGTTGCTTAGGTCATTTGTCAGATCAGCGCTCAGGCTTGCTATGCCGGCATCAAGGTTGGCAATAAAACTGCGAAAGCGCGCAATGGAATCGCTTTTGCTAAGTGATTCTGAAATGACCACTACGGGTGGTGATTGGGATGTGTTCATTACTGCAGGAAACTTCCATATCGGTTCGTGGTGCGCAATTCTGTTGCGGATGTAGTTCACTTCGTAGATGTACTCTGTAGCCTGCTTACGGCTCACTCTGTTGTTCCATGCTGCCGGTGTCGCGTTCAACGGATGGTGAGGGAATACGTTTGGGAAAATCTGACTGCCATACCTTCGATCAATCACGGCCAGAATCGCTGGCCAGAATCCGAAGGTAAGTCTGGACACCACCTCATCAGGACTTGGTGCTGGATTTCGAACAAC
Organism: Aquabacterium sp.; assembly: GCA_030654395.1. Classification (GTDB taxonomy): domain Bacteria; phylum Pseudomonadota; class Gammaproteobacteria; order Burkholderiales; family Burkholderiaceae_C; genus Aquabacterium. The sequence continues at coordinate 62,404 of JAURXM010000076.1, read as the reverse complement.
CACCGTTCCCCCAGGGCCGCGCTCAGTTCTGATCTTGTCAATACTGCGCTGAGTTTCTGATTTCAGTTGAGCCCAGATTCGGTCGTACCAGTGGATACTGGTAGATCCGCCATTGCTGTAAAAGGTAGACATGGCATGATGTAGCCGGTTGCGCAGAGCGATCTCGTAGTAAGCAATGATCGTCCCTAGACAAACAGAGACTGCTCCATTCCACATGTAAAGCCCGATCGCCTCATCCAGGCTGGCATGGAAGTAACCGCGGTAGCTGTCCAGACGAGGTTTCGAGATCAGCTCTTCGAAGGCAATTGGATTGGGAAGCAATTTCTGTCTTTCAATAAACCTGTTGTACAATCCGTCTCGAAGCGCTGGAAGGCATTACCCGAAAGGGCGCCCCTGCGTAAAGAGTGTAAAGGCCTCCCTTGTGGAGGCTTTTCGCTTTTTGACGCATCAAACCGCCCCCGCCACGATGTCTGCAAGCCTGGTCGGGTCGCCTTCCACCAGCCGCTTGGTGGTTGTCACGCTCTTGTGCCCGAGGATTTTGGCGATATGCACCAGGTCATAGCCCTTTCGGTGCTGCTTCACTGCCCAGGTCCTCCGTGCGGCCTGCGCGTTGCCGCCCTTGATGCCGGCGTTGGCATGCAGCTTGGATATGACGGCACCAAGGGTGTTACAGGAATAGCTCACAACGCCCGATGGCAGCGTCTTGGCCGTCAAGGCATAGGGTTTGCCATCGTCCGTCAGGAAAAGGGAACTGGCGGGGTCCAGGCCACGATACGCGCCCTTCTTAACTGTTGCGCCATGCTTGTGCGCCAGTCGCCAGGCGAGGTACTTGTCCACGGCATTGACCACACGCCGGTTTGACCAGTACAACGGTCGCAATTCGCCGTTGTGGGCAACGTCATGACGAACCGCGCTATTGACCTTGACAGTGCCGTCCGCCTCTAGGTAGTCGCTCACAGTGATCTTGGCCAGCTCGGTAGTTGCCATGGCGGTGCCGTAGAGCGTGAGCAACAACGCTACATCGCGCTCGGCCATGCGGCTGTAGCCTGCGGTGGCTTTGAGCATGTGTTCAAGGTTCTTGTCTTCAACAACAGGGGGCTTTGCCATTCGTGCAATTCGCTCATAGAGTGCAATTCCACGCATCTTACCAGCCTGCATCATGGAAATCTGACTGACGCGTCAAGTCCCGCGCCACATAAAGGAAAGTAAAACGACTGTTTTGCCTTTGCACATCAAGAATTTGATACAGTAACTACCAACGGGCCTTCCGCTGCTCGTTGTGCTGGCACTGTTTCACAGACACACAGAATAGGTAAGCGGAATTTATAGCGATCAGCATGTGTTAACGATTTCTTCTTAACCCGATTGACGCTCACCTCGAACTGCATAGAAGCAAGGCCAGCGTGCTTCTTCCAGTTGAGGTTCAAGGTGGGCGTTTGTCTGATTAACGGAGACTTCTGTGTCTAATGCATCTCGCTTCACACCCGCCTCCATTGAGGCCTTCAAACGCACCTCGAAAGACATCCAAAGGGCGTATCCCCTTAGTTTGCAGCAGAGCCAGGAAGTGCTTGCAAAAGTCTATGGCTATCCGGATTTGCACGCACTTCAAGAGCACTGTAAACAAGGGCCTGTTGCTGGCCCCTTTCCGGGTGACGCAGACTACGGGTCCATGTGGTCACTTCGCATAGATGGTATGAGCAGGTTCTATGAGGTTGCGAAAGCGTGCCTCCCAACAGGCAGGTTGACCATTGACGAACTTGATATCTTTGGTACTCCAGAGGCACGCAAAGCGACTATGGATTTTGAAGCGGCAGTGGATGCGGAAATTATCGGCACTGGGAAAATTCAACACGACACCCCAACCTCGGACTACGTGTGGTTCGAGGAGTCCGATCAATTGACAGATCCTTTAGTGTCTACCCGTACCTACCACGAAGGCGTATTTCGGCTCACAGAAAAAGGCGCAATCCTTGAAAAGGCAATGGATTGGCTTTACGCTCGCGCAGGATCTGATCATGTTGCCGAATCCACTCGCAATGCTGCATTTGATAGCCTAGTGACCGTCGCGCCCATGCAAGTGCGTCTTTATCAAGGCCTAGTGCAGAGGCTGTAATTGCTCCCCAATATAGAAGCGCGAAGTAAGGCTTGTTCGCAGCACCGTTGCCAACCAGTTTTGGTTCAATGACCCCACGGAAGCTGCGTGGCATTGCTGAATCAAACATTGAGCGGCAAGCCTTCATCTGAGGCCAAATCTCATTTGCCAATTCAAAATCCATGTCTTCGTCATCGTCTTCGTCTTCGTCTTCGTCTTCGTCATCATCATTGGCTTTTGCACACACATCCCAGAAAAATAGCGCGGCTGGATACGGATTATTTGGGTGAGCCTGCATTAGGTGCTCTACGCTTTCATAAAAACGACTCTTTCGGTGCCAGATTCATAGTTGAGCACATCACTAAGGGGCGTTAACCCACCGCGTGTAGTTCATAAAGGAAACTTGGCGCTCGGGCTGGGCCAGCAGAACAGTGATCGACCTACCCATGTCACAATCAGATTGCCCTCCACCACCGACTTCAGGCGCATCCATGTCAAAGATTTATGACGCTGAAATGCAGTACCTCAATGTGTCATTCGCCAAGGACGTTGGGCTCAACATGAGGGGTGGCGTCACGTCTTTTGAAAGCGACCGCATCAGCCGAGAAAGCGCAGGACTGAAACCGCTTTTGGTGTATTCAGTCGTCGCGCCTTGCTATTCCGTCATGGCCCGCATGCTCGTGGACGCCGCAACGCCTATCCCGATCTCCCAATTCTTGTCGCAGGCATGGTCGTCCGAATATCAACTCAGCATGCCACAACGGCTGGAGGCAGAAGCTGCTTTGCTGGCCAGCGATCAAGGGTTCGTCAATTGGGCTCAATCGCAGGGCGTAGCGTGTTCGCCAGCGGCGTCATCCAAGTCACTCAGGGCATTCGCACGTTCGCCCCAGAATCTTCAATGGTCGGTTACTTGGCCCTCCTTAGACAATGAGGGCAAGCCTGCTCCGCGACTGGAGATTGCGAACAGATCTTTGCTCAACTACGACACCTTCTCCATCACAACCAGCAACGCCTTTCGCAAGAGCATGGATGCCCTGACATTTGATGCCTGGATGGCACGAGAGCGAAGATTTATTAAAGGAAGCTGGACGGCTGACGACTGGAATCCCGCATGCATGGTTGAGAAACCCAAGGCCGTGCCGAAACCCCACTTGGCAGTGCTGCGCAGAAACGAAGAAGATGAGCCGCTATACATTCCCGGCCTGAAGGAACTGGTGACTATGTGGCCAGGCGGTCGGCGTGCGTTTTTCCACGACTTGAACGTTACAGCAGGGGACTTCGACCATTGGGTTGCTGGACGGGCTCACCTTCCGATTGATACGCCCAGGGAGGTGTTGGCCAAGGCAGGCGCGTTTTACGATTCACGGTATGGCGAATACGTTCTAGGCGGGGGCCAGTTATTGGTCGCTCGCACCGCAAAAGCAGTCGATTGCGTCTACACCGAACTTTCACACGGCGGCGACTTGGAATTCTCTTTCGAGGTCGTTTCTCCACCAGGGGAAGAGATTCCTATGAGGGTGCTTGTCTTTGCCCCCTACGGCGACCACACGAGCCTGATCCTTTTCCCAAAGATCGATGGTGCGGAATCGCTCTTGGATGCGCTGGACCTCATCAACCAAACGCCGGCGCGGAATGCACCTAGTGACGTGTGGGAAACAATCAAATGGATCGCAAAAAACTACGAGAAGTTCGATAAACCCCAGAGCGTTGCAAAGGAATTCGGCATCCGGCACGGCGACTGGCTAAGCGTTTGAAACATAAAGGATAGTTGGGAATCACCCTACCCTATTCCCGCCAGAGGATGCAGCGAAGCGGAAATGGACCTCACCACCGAGAAACCGGATGCCCGGGCAACCCATCCCCCCAGCCATTCACATTGCGTCGGCACGGCAGGGCGTGCGCTACTGGTGGTCCGCCAGACGTGGATGAGGTAGGTCTTTTGGCGGGGTCCATCAAAAAGGAAGCTTGGATGACCGGTCCGGCACCACGTAGATTTCCGTACCGTACTGAAAAGAGTAAGTATTGCGCCCAAGAAACAAGCCCCCAATCCTTGCGGACTGAGGGCTTGTGAGGTTATTAATCTTCTTGCTACACGCACATGGCTTGTTGCGATTCATTTTGCGTGGAATGCATTGTCTGCACGAGTTCGCTCTCGGCCGTAGCAGCGGCGTCACGTGATTGAAACGTGAAATCGCCAGGTTGCCCCAGATCCGTCCTTCGATCATCGCAGACGATGCGCCACTTCTTATCCGGGTAGTTGTTGCTGACACAACCACACGCACCGCTGGGGTACCGCACATTGTTGACATACCAACCCCCATGGCGCCATTTCGAATACATGGGCAGCCAAGGTTCATTGCTCATCAGCATTTTCTATTCCTTCTAAAAGGCCAGGCACCCGTCCCGATTGGGCATTTGGTGCCCGTCCGGGGTGATCACAATATTCGCAATTACTTCAGAAGTTGCTCGGGCTGAATTGTGTATCCAGCAAAGTAACTGAGCGAGTCAGCCTCCTCCTTCAGCTTGTCGTATTCAACTCGTGTGAGTTTTATGATCTTCTTGTTCTGCATGATGAAGACCGGAGTATTTGGTCCAGCATCTCTCATCCCGTTTTCAATCTGTTTCATGCGCCTCTTGAGATTGGCCATTTTGGATGACTTCTTTGGCCGCTTTGCCATATTCCTTTCAGACCGAAGCCTGCTCCGTTATGCGGAGAACACCGGCCCAACGGGCATGTGCCCGTCCGGGTTGGTTGATGAATTTTCAGCTCAAACGGAATTCACGAACGTACTCATCCGATGATTGCTTGTCATAGCTCTCGTGATCAGCTCAGATGAGACATTCCAGCGCATCGACGACAGCTTTATTTTGAGGGCAGTCGTCACAGTCGTAAGCCTTCCGTATGCGCCGCACAAACTCCTGCGGGGAGATTCGCTCGTTACGTTGAATCAGATAGCTGTATCCATTGATTGCATAGTTGACCGTTTCTATCCGTCCTGGGAGTGAAACGAGTCTAAGTTGACCGCCGATCTGGCCAGTACGCTCTACAAGGTTGCCGGGCACGCCAGTCAAGTCGATGAAGGATTCATCGATGGAGTAAATCTCCTGGTGCGGTCCCAAGCCGGCCGCCAGGCTCATCATGCGGTCGCTAAGTTCCCCGTATAGAGCGAAATTCGCAGAAAGGGCGACCAGGCCGTGCGAGTCCTCCATGTGACGAATTTTGAACCAAGGTGCTCCCATCTTTATGCCCAGCGCCTTGGCTTCGTTGGAGCGCGCAATAGCGCATCCGTCGTTGTTTCTGAATGACCCTAACTGTTAGTAGGCTATATACGCCTATGCTCTATCGTCAATTTGACGACTAACAATTTTTGCAGGAATTAAGTGCCAGCCAAAGTGTCAATGATGGGGCATGGTCCAGATTCGACTCCGTTTTCGCAGCGCTTAGACAAGTCAGTAAGGGTCTTCTTCATGCGGCGCAGGTCAGCAATGCGGGCATCAATCTCCTTGATCTTGTGCTCAGCCAGTTCCTTGGTTTCGCAACAGTTTTTTGCTTCTTCAAAGCTGAGAAGACTGCTGGCCTCACCCAACGTGAATCCCAATGTTTGTGCGCGCTTGATGAATTTGACTCGTCGGACGACCTCTTCGCCATACTTGCGCTGCCCGCCCTGCGGGAGTAAGGGCTCAGCAATCAGACCAATGCGCTGGTAATAGCGGATCGTGTCGATCTTTACACCCGCCGCATTGGCCGCTCGGCCAATTGTCATCTCGTTCATGGCATTTCCAAATAGTGCTTGACTCTGGACTCTAGTCCAGACTTTACATTAGCCTATCCCTTGTTGGGTTGGAAGGATTTGTGATGGACATTAAAGTCAAATCTTCAATGGCCGCGGCTGCGCTGGCAGCCATTGGCGCCTCTGCGTGTTGCGCTGGACCTCTCATCCTTTTGTCGCTCGGCATTGGCGGGGCCTGGATTGGCAACCTGACCGCGCTCGAGCCCTACCGACCCATCTTCGTGGCCTTGGTTGCGGTGTTCATGGTCATGGCTTGGCGACGGCTTTACCGCGAGTCGACGTGCGCCACCGGAGATGCCTGCGCCATCCCTGAGGTGGTCGCGCGGCAACGAACCATCTTTTGGGTCGTGTTGGCAATGGTCTGCCTCATGGCGGCATCACCCTGGCTTCTTCCCTTCATCTTTTAAGGACACCACCATGCGTTCATATCTTTTGGCCCTCTCGATTTTCCTTTCAATCAACGCTTTCGCTGGAACGCCAAAGACAGTCACCCTCGACATAAAGAACATGACTTGTGATCTTTGTCCCGTGACGGTCAAGAAGGCTTTGGAGAAGACGCCTGGCGTCGCAAAAGCCCAAATCGACTTCGCGAAGAAGACCGCCACGGTCACCTTTGACCCCGATGTCGCCACCGTGGCGGCTTTGACCCAGGCCACAACCAATGCTGGATACCCCTCCACTGCGCGGGAGGTCAAGTGAGCAACCCGATTCAAACCACATCGGCCCTGACATGTCCCGAATGCGGCCATGCCATCAAGCTTGAGATGCCGACGGACGCCTGTCAGTTTTTTTACGAATGCGAAGGATGCAAGGCAGTGATGCGCCCACTGCCTGGAGACTGCTGTGTTTTTTGCAGTTATGGAGATGTGAAGTGCCCGCCCATTCAAGCGGAGGCCGCCTGCTGCGCGCGTTAGTCAAACCGTAGTGGGTTGTCAGTGCTTGTGATGCGACTTGTGCGCGCCGCTGGCTGCGTGAGAACCATGAACATGCCCCTCCCGCCCATGGCCTGATACAGGCGATTTTGCAATCTCTGTCAATTCATTGAGAATGCCGCAGTGCTGGGCTTGCTGGCCACCCAGGCAGGTCTCGCGCAGGCTTTTGAGCTGCTTTTCCAAGTTGCGCAGCTCCTTGATCCGCTCGGCCACGTGTCCAATGTGTTCATCAAGCAGCTCATTGACTTCCAGACAGTTTTCAGTCGGCGCGTCCTTGAATCGCAACAGAACACGAATCTCATCCAGCGTCATGTCCAGTCCACGGCAATGGCGGATGAAGGACAAGCGCTCTGCGTGGGCTTCACCGTAAATGCGGTAATTGCCTTCACTGCGACCGGGTTCGGCCAGTAAGTTCTCGCGTTCGTAGAAACGGATGGTTTCGACTTGCGTGTTCGTGAGAGCGGCCAGTTCGCCAATTTTCATGGGATTTCCTCGAGGGCTTGACTCTGTAGCGGCTACAGGGTTTTTAATACTGTATCGCCTCGAATGCCGTTAAGCAAGGACAACCATGAGCCTCCCAAACACCGAAGAACCCAATGTCAGCCCATCCTGCGGTTGTGGGAGCGTCTGCGGGTCCGAACCCATTTCGCTAGCCCCACCTAAGCAGGAGCCAGAAGGCATCCCCGTATTTCACATTCCATCCATGGACTGCGCGTCGGAGGAAGGAGAGATTCGCCATGCCTTGGCAAAGCTTCCAGGACTGCGCAGCTTGAGTTTTCAACTGGGTGCGAGAACGGTTGCCATCGACGCGCCTGCTGAATCCATACCGCAAGCACTGGATGCCATCCGTAAGGCAGGATTCAAACCGGTTCCATTGTCAACATCCAATGTGAACGGCGATGGTGAAGAAGCTCGTGTCGACAAAATCCAAGCCCATGATCTTCAAGTCGTGCACAAAAAAGGCGGCTTCGCGCTTCCCGAAGGCTTGCCCCGATACGCCTTGGCATTGGTCCTGGCCTTTGGCGCCGAATCGATTTCCTTCTTTGCACCCGATTCATTGATCTATTCGGGCGTCGGCATGGCTCTCTCAGCCGCCGCCATTGGCTTGGCCGGATTTTCGACTTATGTGAAGGGTTTGGCAGCACTGCGCAATCTGCGTTTGAACATCAATGCCTTGATGACCGTCGCCGTTACGGGCGCCTTCCTCATTGGTCAATGGCCGGAAGCCGCCATGGTGATGGCCTTGTATGCGATTGCCGAACTGATCGAGGCCCGCTCCGTGGACCGCGCCCGCAATGCCATCAAGGGACTGCTGGACATGACCCCTGAGAAGGCCGAAGTCAAGCAAGTCGATGGTTCATGGGTGGAGAGTCTGGTCAAAGCCGTCGCCATAGGCGCAATCGTTCGGGTCAAACCTGGCGCGCGTATTCCGCTGGACGGAGTGATTGTTGCTGGGACCACTTCCGTAGACCAATCCCCAGTGACTGGCGAAAGCATTCCTGTTGACAAGGCCATCGGAGACCCCGTGTTTGCGGGCACTATCAACACCACGGGCATGATTGAGGCCAGAGTTAACGTTGCGGCCAATGGCACTTTGCTGGCCCGCATCATCCATGCGGTCGAACAGGCCCAAGGATCGCGCGCGCCCACGCAGCAGTTTGTGGACCGCTTTGCCTCCATCTACACGCCCGCCGTTTTCGCGCTGGCCTTGGCCGTGTGCCTGCTGACGCCTTGGTTGCTGGACTGGACATGGATGCAGGCCATCTACAAAGCCTTAGTGCTTTTGGTCATTGCTTGCCCCTGTGCGTTGGTGATCTCCACGCCCGTGACGGTGGTGAGCGGACTGGCCGCTGCCGCGCGACGCGGCATCTTGATCAAGGGTGGCATCCACTTGGAGGGCGCCCGCAAGATCAAGGCCATCGCGCTGGACAAGACCGGCACCATCACGCAGGGCAAGCCCAAGCTGGTGGCGACCGAAGTTCTTCCTACCGACCAGAAGGATTCGCAAGTCTTGCGTTGGGCATCGGACTTGGCAGGGCACTCTGACCATCCCGTGTCCAAAGCCATTGCCCAAGGCCTGGGGAATCGAGGCAGCGGCCCTATCGAGGGATTCACAGCCATTCCGGGACGCGGCGTCGAGGCCAAAGCCGATGGTCTGACATTGATTATGGGGAATCACCGCCTGATCGAAGAACGCGGCCTTTGCAGCCCACAGATCGAAGCGCGCTTGGAGGAGAATGAAGCGCGGGGCCGCACGGTCACGATGTTGGCGTCATCAACCCAGGTGCTGGCGATCTTCGCGGTTGCCGACACCATCAAGGAGAGTTCGCGCGAGGCCATCGCCGATCTCCATGCCCTTGGCGTGGCTTCGGTCATTCTCACGGGCGACAATGTCGCCACCGCCAAGGCCATTGCCAAGGTGGCTGGCATTGACGACGCGCGTGGCAATTTGCTGCCCGAGGACAAGCTCGCCGCCATTGAGGCGTTGCAAAAGCAATATGGCTACGTCGCGATGACCGGAGACGGCATCAACGACGCCCCTGCACTCGCCCGCTCCAACATTGGCTTTGCCATGGGCGGAGCTGGAACCGACACCGCCATGGAGGCAGCAGACGTGGTGATCATGAACGACGATCTGCGACGCATTCCCGAAGCCATCAGGCTTTCGCGCAAGACCCAAGCCATTCTGTGGCAGAACATTGCCTTGGCTTTGGGCATCAAGGCGGTGTTCTTGCTACTGGCTTTGTTTGGTGGGGCGACGATGTGGATGGCGGTGTTTGCAGACATGGGTGCAAGCCTGCTGGTCGTTTTCAATGGGTTGAGGGTACTTCAAAAGCAAGCAAATACGTTATAAATCTATAGATGCTAAGATCATCGATATATGCATAAATGGTTGGCAATCCTTTTGTTGGTATTTATGCCGCTACAGCTTAGCTGGGCGGCTGCAGCTAGCTATTGCCAACACGAAACCAGTGCAACAGCCAAACACTTTGGTCACCACGAACATCAGCACAAGACTGTGGATGGCAAAGACGCATCCTCCGATCCAGCCAAGTCCATTGGTGGTGATCCTGATTGCGCGTCCTGTCACGCGGGATGTTTCTCTGCCTTGCCCGGGGCAGTAACGGTAGCATCGCTCACCGACCCAACTCTGGGTAGAGCAGATTATCGTGCTCGTCTCTCGCCGCCCCCTTCCGAACGCCTCGAACGCCCGCAGTGGCGTGTCCTCGCCTGATCGGCGGGGAGCGCGTTCCTTTCCTTTCGTCATCACTAATTCGCGGATACGCCTAGCGCGTGTCCGTGTCAAGCCGACTCGTTCGGTAGACGTGATGACGTCGTAGGCGATCATTTGGATCGCTCTCCGCCGATTCCCTCGTGTATTTGAATATCACTGGAGAATCGGATGTTGAAGAGTCATTGCAATCACAAACGACGGGTGTCAGTTTCCGTCCTTCGCACCTCAAAAGTTGCGGCTGCGACGAGCTTGCTCGTTGCGTTCACTGCAGGGGCAGTTTTCGCTCAGGCGCTGCCAGCAGCACAAGACAATCATCCAGCCGTCAAAAGCGGCTTGCAGATCGAAACAGCGACGATCCTGACGCTGCAAAAGGCCGTCGCGCTAGCCTTGGATGGCAATCTAGACCTGGCTGTCGCAAGGCGGGAAATCGAGGCAACGCAAGGTCAGGTGATCCAGGGGCAAGCTCGCCCCAATCCCGAACTGGCGTACTCGCTGGAAGACCAGCGGGCAGCAACCCGCACACAAAGTGTGCAGATCAATCTGCCCGTCGAAATGGGTGGCAAGCGCGCGGCTCGTATCACTGCGGCAGAGCGAGGACGCGACATTGCGGTCGAAGAACTGAACTTGCGCCGCGTCGAAATTCGTGCCGCCGTGGTCGCTGCCTTCTTCGAGACTTTGGCGGCACAGGAACGTGCAGCATTGGCTCAAGCCAGTGTCGATCTGGCAAAACGCGCTACTGATGCCGTTGCCAAACGTGTGGCAGCGGGCAAGGTTTCTCCGGTCGAAGAAACCAAGGCACGGGTGGCCGAAGCAGGTGTGCGAGTCGAATTGGCACAGGCCCAGAGCGAGCAACGTAATGCTCGGGCACGCTTGGCCAGTTTGCTAGGGGCCAACCCACCGCGATTTACTCTCGTGTCGGGCAACGTGGAAGAGCTTCCGGCTGTCTCTTCGTTCGACAACGTCCAGCAGCGCCTGTCCGCTTCGCCAACGCTGCGCCGTATGCATCTGGAGGTCGAGCGCCGCAGGTCGTTGGTCGATGTAGAGCGCAGCAAACGGATACCCGACGTCACTTTCAGCCTAGGGGTGAAACGCCCCAACGAACTGCAGCGCGATCAACTGCTGTTTGGTGTTTCCGTCCCCTTGCCGCTGTTTGATCGCAATCAGGGGAACTTGTTGGAAGCGCTGAAGCGCGAAGACAAGGCGCGGGACGAACTCCAAGCTTTGAACATGCGAGTCAGCACGGACGTATTGCAAGCCCGCGAGCGGCTGGAATCCATTCGTGGGGAAGTCGACGTCTTGCAACGGGATGTTTTACCTGGGGCCAAAAGTGCCTACGACGCGGCCACCGTCGGATTTGAAAACGGCAAGTTCAACTTCTTGGAAGTGCTGGACGCACAGCGCACCTACTTTGCTGCCAAGTCTCAATACCTCAAAGCATTGGCTGAGGCGCATCGCACGGCTGCGGACATTGACCGCGTGCTCGGCGAATCTGGCGTAAATGCTACCCAGCCAGCGAATAAGGAATAAACATGAAAATCGATACCAACAAACTGAATGTCAGCAAGAAGCATCTGATCGCCATCGCCGTGATCGTTGCGGCGGGCGCTGTACTGGGCAGCGCCATTCTCGGCGGCAAAGCAACCAAGACAGCCGAAGATGACGGCCACGGTCACGGCAGCCACGTTGAAGCCAAGGCACACAGTGATGGTGAGCATCACGGCAAGGAGAGTGGAGACAAACACGACCACGACAAGGGTCATGCGGACGGCGAACACCACGAGGCCCCTAGCAAGGGGCCGCACGGTGGCAAGCTGTTCAAAGAAGGGGATTTTGGGCTGGAAGCTTTGCTCGCTGAGGAAGGCGGTGAGCCTCGTTTGCGAGTCTGGTTGTATGACAAAGGCAAGCCTCTTCCCACCAGCGCTGCAAAGGTCAGCGCGACCATCACGCGTTTGACCGGAGAGAAACAGACACTCAATTTCGCGCCTGACAAGGACAACCTGCTGAGCCGCGAGGTCGTGCCGGAGCCGCACGCGTTCGAGATCAGCATCGTTGCCCAGACAGCCAACGAACCCTTCATGTTCGTTCTCAACCAAGAAGAAGGGAAGGTCGAACTCAGTGATGCGCAAATCAAAGCGGCATCCATAGGTATCGATACGGCTGGTGCGGCACGAATCAAGTCAGCCCTGCTATTGCCGGGGGAAATTCGCCTGAACGAAGACAGGACGTCGCACGTTGTGCCACGCATTGCGGGGGTAGTCGAGAGCGTGCAGGCCAGCCTGGGACAAGCCGTCAAGAAGGGACAGATCCTGGCCGTCATTGCCAGCCCGGCTGCGTCTGAGCAGCGCAGCGAGTTGCAGACAGCCCAAAAGCGTCTGACGTTGGCCAAGACCACGTTCGAGCGTGAAAAGCGACTCTGGGAGCAGAAAATTTCCGCAGAGCAAGACTATCTGCAAGCAGGGCAAGCGCTGCACGAGGCGGAAGTCGCTGTGGCCAACGCTCAACAGAAGCTCTCCGCTTTGGGCCTAGCCACGGGTTCTCAGGGAGGCCTTAACCGCTTTGAATTGCGTGCGCCCTTCGATGGCTTGGTGATTGAAAAGCATCTCAGCCTCGGCGAAGCCGTCAAGGAAGACGCTGCTGTGTTTACCGTCTCCGATCTGGGGCAGGTTTGGGCTGAGATCAACGTGCCAGCCAAGGACTTGCCGTTGGTCAGAGTCGGCGAAAACGTGAGCATCAAGGCCACTGCATTCGATGCCAGCGCTACTGGCGTCATCACCTTTGTTGGGTCGCTGATTGGCGAACAAACCCGTATGGCCAAAGCCCGAGTGGTCTTGGCCAACCCCAAAGGTGCTTGGCGTCCTGGACTGTTCGTCAATGTGGAAGTGACCTCCTCTGAGGCCGACGTGCCCGTGACAGTGGCCAGCGATGCCATTCAGACCGTCGGCGACAAGCCGGTCGTGTTCCTGAAGGTGAATGGGGGATTCATTGCCCAGCCCGTGCAGTTGGGCCGCAGTGATGCCAAGCGCGTCGAGGTGTTGCAAGGGCTCAGAGCCGGGGCACCGTATGCGTCGGCGGGCAGTTTTGTCGTGAAGTCAGAGCTTGGCAAAGCCTCTGCCGAACACACCCATTGATGCCGGAGCTACGCACATGTTTGAAAAACTCATTCGCGCAGCCATCGAGCACCGATGGTTGGTGTTGCTGGCAGTCATCGGCATGGCTGCTATCGGCGTGTTCAACTACCAGAAGCTCCCCATCGATGCCGTACCGGACATCACCAACGTCCAGGTACAGATCAATACCCAAGCGCCGGGATATTCCCCGCTCGAGACCGAGCAACGGGTGACTTACCCGATTGAAACCGTGATGGCGGGTCTTCCTAACTTGGAGCAGACCCGCTCCCTGTCACGCTATGGGCTGTCGCAAGTGACCGTGATCTTCAAGGACGGCACGGACATTTACTTCGCGCGTCAACTGGTTAATGAGCGCATCCAAGGAGCACGCGACAAAATGCCAGCCGGTATCACGCCTGCGCTGGGGCCAATCTCCACCGGCTTGGGCGAAATTTACCTGTGGACGGTCGAGGCCAAAGATGGTGCAAAGAAGCCCGATGGCATGCCCTACACGGCCACCGATCTACGCGAGATTCAGGACTGGATCATCAAACCGCAATTGCGCAATGTGCCCGGCGTGACGGAAATCAACTCGATTGGTGGCTATGCCAAGGAATACCAGATCGCGCCGATACCCGAGCGCCTAGCCTCGTTGGGCGTCACCCTGCAGGACATCGTGACGGCGTTAGATCGCAACAACGGTAACGTGGGCGCAGGCTACATCGAAAGGCGTGGCGAGCAGTACCTGATCCGGGCACCTGGACAGGTCAAGACGCTGGAGGACATTGGAAACGTCATTCTCAGCAGTGCGGGTGGCGTACCGATCCGGGTGCGTGACGTGGCAGACGTGGGTCTGGGACGCGAACTGCGAACTGGCGCTGCCACGGACAACGGGCGTGAAGTGGTACTTGGCACGGTCTTCATGCTCATCGGCCAGAACAGCCGCACGGTGTCGCAGGCCGTTGACAAGAAAATGGTGGAGATTAACCGCAGCCTGCCCGAAGGCGTCCACGCGGTGACGGTCTACGACCGCACCGTGTTAGTGGACAAAGCGATCAACACGGTCAAGAAGAACCTGCTGGAAGGCGCGATCCTCGTGATCGTGATCCTATTCCTGTTTCTGGGCAACATCCGTGCGGCCATCATCACGGCAACGGTGATTCCGCTGTCCATGCTGTTCACCTTCACGGGCATGGTGCATTACAAGGTCAGCGCCAATTTGATGAGCCTCGGGGCACTGGACTTTGGCATCATCATCGATGGCGCGGTGGTGATCGTCGAGAACTGCGTCCGACGTCTCGCCCATGCGCAAGCTCAATTCGGCAGACCATTGACCAGATCAGAACGCTTTCACGAGGTGTTTCTTGCATCCAAGGAATCACGTCGCCCGCTCCTGTTTGGACAGCTGATCATCATGGTGGTATACCTGCCCATCTTCGCTCTCACTGGCGTCGAAGGGAAGATGTTTCATCCGATGGCGTTCACAGTGGTGGCGGCGCTCGTGGGAGCCATGATTTTGTCGGTGACCTTCATTCCGGCTGCGGTCGCGCTGTTCATTGGCAACCGTGTCAGCGAGAAGGAAAACTTCTTGATGCTGCAAGCCAAGCGCTGGTACGGCCCTCTGCTGGACCGCGTGATGGCGGCCAAGGCTGTTGTGCTGGCTACCGCCGCCGTGGCGGTGGTGTTGTGCGGTTTGATCGCAACACGTATGGGCAGTGAGTTCGTGCCCAGCTTGAACGAAGGAGACTTCGCCATTCAGGCCTTGCGCATTCCTGGCACCAGTTTGTCGCAATCGGTAGCGATGCAGCAGCAACTTGAAGCAACGCTGAAAGCCAAGTTCCCCGAGATAGACCGCATCTTCGCGCGCACAGGAACGGCGGAAATTGCCTCCGACCCTATGCCGCCGAACATTTCTGACGGCTACATCATGCTCAAGCCAATGTCAGAGTGGCCTGAGCCGCGTAAGTCACGCGACGAGTTGCTGGCCGCCGTGCAGGAGGTCGTGGGCAAGATACCGGGTAACAACTACGAGTTCTCCCAGCCGATCCAACTCCGATTCAACGAACTCATCTCGGGGGTGCGAAGCGACGTGGCGGTGAAGATCTTCGGGGACGACATGGACGTCTTGAACAAGACAGCCGAAGAAGTCTCGTCCAAGTTGCAAAAAATCCCAGGTGCGTCAGAAGTCAAGGTGGAGCAGACCACCGGATTACCGATGCTTACAGTCAACATTGATCGTCAGAAGTCCGCACGCTACGGGTTAAACGTGGCTGATATCCAGGATGCTGTGGCCACGGCTATCGGCGGGCGTGAGGCCGGTACGCTGTTTGAAGGCGACCGTCGGTTTGACATCCTGGTTCGTTTGCCCGAGTCCCTCCGCAACGACCTTGAGAGCATGAAACGCTTGCCGATCCCTTTGCCACGCGGCGCAGGTGGCATCGAAGGACGAACCAATTTCATCCAACTGGCCGAAGTGGCGAGCTTCGATCTGGCACCGGGGCCCAATCAGGTTAGCCGCGAGAACGGTAAGCGTCGCATTGTGGTTAGTGCAAACGTGCGTGGCCGTGATGTCGGTTCCTTTGTGGCCGACGCGGCAGCTGCTTTGGCGCAGGTCAAAATTCCTGTGGGTTACTGGACGAGCTGGGGCGGCACTTTTGAGAATTTACAGTCCGCTACTCAGCGTTTGCAAATCGTCGTTCCGGTATCTCTGCTCCTGGTTTTCGTGTTGCTGTTTGCGATGTTCGGCAATGCCAAGGATGGCTTGCTGGTCTTTACCGGCATTCCGTTTGCCTTGACCGGCGGCATTCTGGCGCTGTGGCTGCGTGACATCCCGATGTCGATTTCCGCCGCAGTGGGTTTTATCGCCCTGTCAGGTGTCGCAGTGCTCAATGGCCTCGTGATGATCTCCTACATCCGCAGTCTGCGAGAGGATGGAACGCCCCTGGACGCAGCCATCCGCGAGGGAGCATTGACTCGTTTGCGTCCTGTGCTGATGACGGCCTTGGTGGCGTCATTGGGCTTCATTCCAATGGCAATCGCCACGGGAACCGGCGCGGAAGTGCAGCGTCCCCTGGCCACCGTGGTAATTGGAGGCATCCTGTCTTCCACACTGCTGACGTTGCTCGTGCTCCCGATTCTGTATCGGCTGGCCCATCGTCCAGACGAGGAAATGGAGGATGTCACTGCCGAACCGGTACATCCGCAGGTTGTGGCCGCTTCGCAGAATTCATAAACGAGCCTTTTGACCTGATTCTCAACCTGTACTTTTAAAAGGAAAACTCATGAAACTGATTTCGACCACCTTCGCTTTGATGTTGATGGCATCGGGCATCGTATTCGCCGCAGACAAACACGACCATGGTCATGAAGACAAGCCTCTGCATGGAGGTTTAGTCACGGAAGTCAAGGATATGGACTACGAGCTCGTAGCCAAACCCAATGTGCTTCATTTGTACGTACGCGATCACGGGAAACCAGTTGATGCCAACAAGGTATCTGCCAAGGTCACTTTGCTGTCAGGCAGTGACAAGCAAGAGATTCTTTTGAAACCATCGGGTGACAAGCTTGAAGCCAAAGGCAGCTTCAACGTTACGCCTGGTACTAAGGTTGTCGCGCAGGTGAGTCTTGCGGGCAAGCTGACAACGGCGCGATTTGTTTTGAAATGACTTAAGGGCCAAGAGCGAGCTTCTTGGCCCCTTCTTTAGATTGCCCTAGCGAAGATAAAAGCAGTGATGCAACTCGTCGGTTGGGCCTAGTGGGCTTGTACGGCGTTCATAAAAGAGGAAAGATGTATGAGTATTTTTGACAAACTTTTCGGTGGTCACCAGCGAGGCAGTCACCGTGGCGGGGGGCACAACGGTGATCGCCACGGCTATGGCGGTGGGTACGCAAGCGGCGGACCTACGGCTGGCGGAGGAGGCAACGGCAGCGTTACATGTCCGAGCTGCAAGGTGCTAAACCCGCTAGGCGCTCGTTTCTGCCAGCAGTGCGGAACTTCACAGGTTCCGTCGGCCTGTACGCAATGCGGAGCCACCCTGCAAGCGGGGGCTAAGTTCTGTGCACAGTGTGGGAAGGTAGCCACTTGACTTCGCAATGCAATGGTGCGACGTCGATAGAGACTGTTTCATGCTCCTTAGTTCGGTGACGACTAAAGCAGGGCAGCTATCGAACCTCCCTCCAAGTGGCTGGAAAATCCTTTGAACGAACAATCTATGGATCTGCAGGTCACGTCAGCCGTGTGCGCCTTCAAGCAGCTACGGTTGTCGCTGCCGCCTACTGTGGCGCCAGGTAACTTTGTCTTCGAACTTGAAAATGAAGTAATGACTTATCCAAATCGCAAAGCGCATTGGTACTCTGTGGCGATTCTCGTGCTGGCAATCGACCAAGCCGCCAAGAGTTTCATAAGTCTAACCACCCCACTTGGCTGGATACTTGAGGTGACGCCATTTTTCAATCTGGTTAATGTTCTAAACCCAGGCGCGGCCTTCAGCTTTCTGGCTGGCGCCGGAGGTTGGCAGCGCTGGTTCTTTCTGGCGATCGCATTAGGGGCGTCTATGTGGTTGGACTGAATGCTCGCCAAGCCGAATCGCCGTCTTGAGGCCCTGGCGTACAGCCTGATCTTAGGCGGTGCCGTTGGCAATGGCGTTGACCGCATCGCTCGCGGGCAGGTCGTCGATTACCTGGACTTTCACTTACGTGGTATGCACTGGCCTGCGTTCAACATCGCAGATGTCGCCATATGCGTCGGTTCCGGGCTAATTCTCTTTTTGTCATTCAAAGTGCACGAATAGCCTATTTTTCACATTTAAGAAGGCGTAAATGCAAATAACTGACCCCACAAATCAAAGAATCAAAGCCTTGTTAGTCCGAGCCACGGAGATCAAGCAGACCAGTGACCATTGCTCGGGGCATAGTGAAACTTGGAGCGAGGTCAATTTCGACGCGTTTGCAAAGATGTTTGTCGAAGAATGCATCACCATTGTTGAGCGAGAAGGCATTGAAGGCGAACAGGGCGTGGCTAATGTTGAGGACTTGAAGACAGCCATGCGTGTGCATTTTGGACTTCAATAAGCAAGCCAGTGAACTTTGCGTGGTTGAAACCGCGTCAAGCAAGAACGCAGACGAATCCAGCCTGCTGGATTCCTAAGCTCTGGCCACAGGCATGTCACTAAATTTGGTGGTGTATTGAGGCGTAAGTCTTTCTTGCCTCATCGACCAGTCGCGGGGCCTGCACCCACCGACAGCGCTTCCTACATGGATGGCACCGCGTCCAAACCGATCATTGATGGAATCCATTGCTGCCATCAATTTTCCGCGATCCCGTGTTTCAGGCGCACCGAAGTCAAACTCGCCTTGTGAGACGTTGTCCGGCATCAAGTCCAGCAGCATGACTCCTGCCTTGGAGAGTTTGAATCCCGGTTTGTAAATCTGGGTGACTCCCATTACAGCGGCCTGAACCAGATGCCTCGTGTCCGCCGTCGGACGGCGCAGCGGTATGACTATGCTTTTGGAGAAGTGTGGCCCCTGTCGGAAGGGGGACGTGTGGGCGAACACCAGTATCTGACCAGCCAAGCCGGATTGACGCCGCAGCTTGGCTGCCGCACGGCTGGTGAACTCGCTCACCGCCTCGATGAGAGGCTTAACTTCAGTGACGGGCTGACCAAATGAGCGGGTGCAAGCAATCTGTTTTTTAGGGCTTGGCGCGTCATCCAAGCTGATGCATGCCTCCCCCTGCAATTCTCTGACTGTGCGCTCCAATACAACGCTCCAACGATCACGAACCATGGATGGACTCAATCTTGCGAGGTCGAGAACCGAAGTCACCCCTGCGTCACGCAGTTGCTGTCCGATGCGCCGACCGACCCCCCACACTTCGCCCACATCGGTCGCAGCCAATATGGCATCCACATCAGATCCAGGGAGGTTTAACAAGTTGCAGACCGTAGCCAAACTCTCAGGGTAACTGCCAGGCTTTCTTTCGGCGGTCTTGGCAATGTGATTGGCCAGTTTGGCCAGTGTCTTGGTGGCACCAATACCGACGCCGCAGGGGATGCCAGTCCACTGATTGATCCGGTCACGCACAGCATGCGATCTCTTAGTCAGGTCGCCGCGAACCCCATCAAGCCCAATGAATGACTCGTCGATGCTGTAGATCTCCTGGGCAGGGCCCAACCCAGCAGCGATGCTCATCATGCGGTCGCTCATGTCTCCATACAAAGCGAAGTTGGCCGACAGCGCGACCAGACCTTCCTGTTCTTCCAAGTGCCGGATCTCGAACCACGGCGCGCCCATCTTGACTCCCAGCGCCTTGGCCTCGTTGCTGCGTGCAATCGCACACCCATCATTTGAAGACAGCACAACCACTGGACGACCGTTCAAACTGGGCCGAAACACGCGCTCACAACTGACGTAAAAGTTATTGCCATCAACCAGAGCAAACATGACCAGAGCCTTTGAACAGGACTAAACGCCTGAGCCTTTTGGTTGAAGAATCGAAACCACTTTGCCAGTGGCCATGCCTTTGAGTAAGGCCACTTCGTTCAGAAGCACTTGGTTGACGGATGCAAGTTTGGCCAAGTCCGCGCGCGCCTCTGCTAGTTCCTGCCTCAGAGCACGGTTGACCTCGCGCTCACGAACCAACGCATCATGCTTGGCATCGCGCTGGGTTCGCGTCGCCTTGCCCACCAGCCCTCTGATTTTCTCGGCGAGGTCTGGGTAAGTGTTGTGAATCAGCGCAGGGGTGACCCCAGCCAACTTCGCAACCGCAGAGATGGACACCTTGCTCTGGCCAGCCTGCACCTGCGCAATGGCCTGCTGAATCTCATCAGCGGTCTTTTTTCGGCTACGAGCCTTGGGGTCACTCATTTGGAGCTCCATTCAGATTTGACGTATCCGGTGTCAGTAGAACACCAAGGTCTACCATCACTTGGCGCGCCCATTGAACGTCACGCTCAGCACGTTGCCTGACCGCTGGGCCAGCATCGTCAATGGTCAACAATTCGGTCTGTTGCGCATAGATGCCTTTCCAGATCTCGGCAAACGACTCATCAATGACGCCGTTCTTGCATCCAACGCACCGGGTCGCTTCATACAGACCCGCGCCACCACACCCCTTTTCTTGCGCCAGGCACCATCCGTGGCCCGTGGCGCGGATGTGAACCTGGGCTGCTGTTTCAGCCAACAACGCGGTGCGACTTTTCAGGGTAATCGCACGCGACTTCTTGATTTGGCGGCCAGCGCCGCCGCTTAGGGCCTGGTCACCAAGCCAGGACTCAATCAAGTCCACCTTGAAGTCGGTCATTTCATCCAGCACTTCATCGAACAACGATGCGTCTTGCATTGGGTTGGATGCATACAACTGGGTCATGCTCATGCTGGAATGCTTGAACTGCCATTTGAGGAAGACAAGTGAGGCGCAGCCCATGCGCGACTCAACGATGTTGCGCGCGTAAGTTCTGCGGCACTGGTGGGGTGCCAACTGCCAGTCTGTGCCAGCAGCCTTTGCCAATCGCCGGAATGAGACCTTCGATCCACCATTGGATAGCGCGTCAACGTGATAGCCAGTCGATTCACTCTGCCCAGACCGGCTGGTGCATAGAAACAGTTTTCTGGCGTCTCGCTTTGCCTTTGCCAATCGCAGCATTCGATTCGTCAAGCCCTGAGGTGTTGGGTTGCATTCCAGTTCTGCCACTTCAAGAGCCAGCATTTCTTGAAGTGGCTTTGCGTAGCGGCTCATCAGAGCCAAGACTTTGACCGTGAGCTCGGGTATTAAGAACTCCACCCTGCCTTTTCCCGTCTTATGCTCGGTGGTGGCGACCCAGTGGAATTCAATGCCGTCTCTCACTTCGCTACGCCATGATCCGGCCTCGACCCCGATCGCTTCCTCGTTGCGCATGCCACTGGTGATCGACAGGACGTAAAGTGCTGCATCCCGAATGCGAATCAGCGCGGGATTTCTAAGCCCCAAGCTCCCGGCGTCTCGTTCGTTGAGAATTCTCGGTGCCGCTGCAAAAATCTCTTCACAATAGTTGAACACCTTGGCCTGCACATCAGGAGGGATGATGGGCGTTTTCCCGGTTTCAGTTCGCCCAACTTGTTTTGCCAAACCGCTGACCCGCCACAGAGAGCTGTCGCCCCATGGGCATGCAGCAAGCGGGAATGACGTGTCGTTGCGAAACACCCATAAGAAGTCCAGGATGCGCAAGCTGTCGTAGACGCTACCTGCATTGCGTGTAAGTCGAGATTTCGTGTAATGAACATAGTTGACGACGTGAATGGGTTTCACCTGGTCGAATCTCTTGATGTTCAGTGCAGTCAGCCAACGCATCATCGGAATCGCTGATGCAATGGCAGCCTGGCAGATACCCATTGCCACCGGAGGCTTCGAGCCAGGCAAGCCTCGCTTGAACCATGCATACAGGACAGCCTTGCAGTCATCGACCAACTCCTGCGAGCAATCCCCTGGCCAAGGAATGTATTTCTGACCATCGGCCACGTTGGATTGCTCGAAGTAGGGTCTGAAGTCCCAAATGGAATCACCAAATCTGGATAGAACGTGATTGCTGCCATCCATGTCAGCCACCGCGCTGACCACGATATTGAATTTCGCGGACTCCGATAGCCCTTTGGATGAGACGGGCTGGGCGGCCAATAGGTCGTAAGCCTTAGCTGGCTGCAATGCAATCGCGTTAACTGCCATAGCGGGCCTCTCGATTCAACAGAGCCTGGCGCATGCGTATCGCCCAGAATGGGTGGGGGTCCTTTTGAGCCAGCGCCTTGGCCTGCTCCACCATTTCCGGGAAGAAGTTATCGACTGCAATTCGGTCGATTTGCGCAATGAGATCTTGATGGTGGCCTTTCCACTCATGCCACTCTTCTTTGGCGTA
Source organism: Aquabacterium sp. (assembly GCA_030654395.1). GTDB lineage: Bacteria > Pseudomonadota > Gammaproteobacteria > Burkholderiales > Burkholderiaceae_C > Aquabacterium. Next base: position 40,362 of record JAURXM010000076.1, on the reverse strand, counting down.
GTAGTCCATCTCCGACAGTAGGAAGCGCTGGAAGCTAAACAGCCGGTGCAGGTCCTTGACCGTCCCCACAATGGCATAGCTTGGACACCCCAGGCAATGCGTGAATTCCGCGCAATGTGTGGCGCCGTCTTTAGGGGCGAGCGCGCCTTGCAAGCTGTCTTTGCAACTACCCGTAGGTGTTGGCACGAGGTCTTGCCCCCTGAGCTTAGCTGGCAGCGCTTCACCAATGAATTTCGCGCCTTCAGCCTTGGTGTGCTCGTCAAGGCGCAAGTAGTGGTTATCTGCTACCTGAGGGGAATGCCCCATTACTGCGGACACGGCAAGCAGATCGCCATCACTGATCTGCCAGAGCCGGTTTTCCATGGTTTTTCGCAGGCGTCCAGGTGTCACCCGCAACGGTGAGTCGTCATCTGCCACTAGCCCGTGTCGTTGAACGATTGCCCGCGTGAGTTCGGACACGCTTCCCACATTCAGACAAAGCACCTTTCCTTTGTCTTTTCCACGCTGCGCCGATCGGTAGAGCCAAACACGATCCTTGATTGCCTCAGGTGCATCGGGCACCAGTAACTCCGTTAAGGCCAATGCCTTCTTGAGCACCGCAACTCCATCCATAGGAATGGTCGCGGCGCGATCGTGGACGTGGGTCTGCCGCAATGACGTAGATTGCGCGCCCTTGCCCCTGCGTTTGAATGTTTTAACCAGCATGAGATTGGGCATGAAAGGATGTGGGCCTAAACAATCCCGCTTCATTTCCAGAAGTGGGGTTGTGTTGATGCCCGAGCGCATGCCAATGATGAGCATGAGAGCCACAATGGCTTCCGACTCCAATCCCACAAATCGTCCATGATGGATGGCAATCAGGTCGGCTTTAAGGGCCGTGGCCAACTTCTGCATTTCCGCCTGACTTAAAGATGTTTCGCCTCGCGTCACCTTTGCGTTCATGGGGAATGGATTGGTGGGCAGTAGAACCTCAGGAGTTTGGTCGATAAAGCCATAGTCCATCAGGCCAATCACCACCGACTTGAAGGCGCTGTAGTAGTTCTTGGCAGTGGAGCCCTTGGGGTATTTGAGCCTGAGCCACGCGATGTATCGCGCGACATCTCCATGGCCCATATCAGCCGGCCTTGAGGGCATGGTGTCCACATGGCTTCCCGTAAGGTATGGGAGAAACACTTTGATCCCGTTGGATGCAAAACTCACGATGGTTGCCACCGAATAGTTCCCACTGTGGAGCCGGGCCTTCAACACCGTGGTCACGGCCCAAATCCAGTCGTCAAAGCCACACCCTAACCATGGGCGCAGGTCAATCAGGTTCTGATTTCGCGGATTGGGAGGCAGCTCGACCAGCGCATCAGTTGCTCCCAAGCCAGCGGCCAGGTCGGTGGCGGGTCCAGATGCCTTAGCCTTGTAGTCCTTTGTGCGCGCCATCAACGATTCCCCATCGCGATCTGGGCCTCGCCACCGTTGGCGAACAGCATGTCCATTTCGTCCTCATGGGCCAAAACAATCTGGGCGTCCAACTGATTGATCAGATGCAGGTAAATCGCAGTGGTTTGCACATCCGAGTGCCCCATGCGGTCGCGGACATAAAGCAACGGCTCACCCTGGAAGACCGTGCTTTTGCGCAGAGCCGACAGTGTGTAGGTTCCATAGGTGTGCCGAAGCATGTGCGCCCTCACAGGGAAGCCAACTTTTTTCTCAATGGCTTTCATGGCGTCGACGACCGCGCCTTTCGAGAATTCTGTTCCAAGCTCTGTCAGCACAAGCGCGGTCGGGACCTGCCCAGCCCTTTGCCGCCGGACCTCTCGCTGGTGCAGCGAATAGGTCCACATGTCTTCCATCAGTGACCACGGCACATCCACGCTTCTGGGCTTGCCATACTTGAGGTGCATGTCAGCAGGCTCCAGATTGACGCGGATCATCTGCCCAGGTGTAAGTCCCGTTCTGGTTCTCGGGTTGAAGACATACGTCAATGGAAATGGGGGTAATCTCGGTTTAGGTGCAAATCGTATCGGTAAGACCCAGGGGTTAACCCTTGGGCTCCACTCGCCCGGAATAGTCACGCTACCGCAGCGGACCCAAGGTCACCAAAGTTGCTGATTTTGACCGCGCCATCCGGAAAGCGCGCAATCACGTCCAACTGCCCACCCATCGCTTCAATGTGACTGCGCAGCGTTGATAGATACATGTCCGTGCGTTTTTCCATTTTGGCGATAGATGGCTGCTGGACGTGCAACACCTCGGCCAGCATCTTTTGGGACAGGCCACGGGCTTGCCGTAATTCATTGAGTGGCATTTCGGCAAGCATCGCTTGCGCCTTAACCGCCGCCCTCGCTTGGGCCTGGGGTGCCATGCGCGAGCGCAAGTCAGAGAATTTGTTTGCCATTTATCAGTCCTTCCTTTCGAAGTTGCTCTATGTGTTCATCGTAGAGTCCGTCCGCAATCGGGATGTGTACGTCATACCACCGGTCGTCCCCAGTCTTGTCGCCTCCGATCAGCAGGATGGCCGACCGTCTAGGGTCAAACGCATATAAGGTTCGATACGGTCGCCCATCGTGCTGCGTGCGCAATTCACGCATATGGCTGTGTTTCGATCCGTTAACCCCGCTGCTGTGAGGAAACCCCAAATTTGGGCCTCGATCCTCCAGCAAGCGCACGGATGCATCCAGAGACTCTTGTTCATCTTCAGACAGACCGTTCCACCACTCGCCGAATTCGTCTGTGTACTCAACATCCCAAATCATGCGACAAGTATAGCCTCCATGGAATATTCCGTCAATGGAATAAAGTAGAGCTAAAAGAACGCGCTATCCTGCCCATCCCTTTATGACCGCGCCCCAAACGCATCCCCCATCTGCCTTGCCCGTTTGACCTCATCGGTGTGCAGGTAGATCGACGTTGTGGCCACCGACGCGTGGCGCAAATTGTCGCGCACGGTGGTCAGTTCGGCACCGCGCGCCAAAGCATGCGTGGCATGCGTATGCCGCATCCAATGTGGACTGGCCTTGCGCAGCTTTTCCGCAGTGGCAGGTGCCTCCTTTTCGATTGCCGTCGCCACCGTAGTGAAGAAGCGCTTCATGAGGCTCCATACCCTGGTGGCGGTGATGCCAGATTTGCCGTCTGGGTCGCCCAGGTCGGCAATCAAGGGGGTGGAAGGCTTCCAATGCGCTGGCGTAATGGGTAAGCCCCGCTGCATAAGAGAATGGTCCAAAGCCGAGCGCACCAGCGGCGGCAATGCAACCTTGCCTGACTTGCTGCCCTTTCCAACCAATTTGATCCAGTGGTCCCCATGCGAATCGACTTCGATCTGCCCCAGTTTGGCGCCGACCAGCTCGCTGACCCGTAGTCCCGTTGCATATGCAAAGTCCAGCACAAAGCGTAATCGTTGCGCTGCCGGAACCTGCCAGCCATAGGTCCATTCCAGCCCATCGGCCACTGCTCGGATGATGGCCCATTCCCCTTCAGAGAACACCCGCCCCGTATCCATGGGTGCCGCGTGCGAAGCACCACGCACTTTGACCCCAGAGAATGGGTTGGCCAACACATAGCGCTGCTCCATGAGCCAGCGAAACATGGCACCAAGGACCGCCAAGGCATAAGCCACAGAGCGGGGTGCCAAACCGCCCACAAAGGGTTTCCAGTCCGGTGATGTTCGCGCCTGGGGTGGGCCAATCCACCGCCTGGCCGGTGTCGGGTGCCGCAGAAACGCCCGGTAAGCAATGGCGTCTTCCGTGTTCAGGGAAGATAGTGCTTTGCCGCGTTCGACGATGGCCCACAGGATCAGTCGCTCGGCCTCTTTTCTGTAAGCACGCTGGGTGGCGGCCGACTCGTGCAAGGACAGCCAAGCCTGGACTGCTTCGTAGTCATTGGCAGAATTCAGTGTGCAACTCTCAGGTGGCGCACGAAAGGTCCCACGGGAACCATCCACCTCACCGGGCACCACGAGCACCTCCCAGGGCTGCACTTCCTGCTGGGCATTGCGAACGATCAGGGCACGAGCGCGCTCAACAAGCTGCGGGTGCTGGGCAAAGAAGGCCTCAATCTGCCGGGCACCAGTCACTCCCAGCCCAGGTACAGCCACCCACCAGCGCCGCCGACGCGGCACCCGCACAGTCAGGTCGGCCAGGGTGTTGATGCCATGGGCTTTCAAGGACCGCACCGAGCGCTCAGACAGCCACAAACCGATATCGTCGGTGATTTGCGGCGCTGGTGGGGTAATGGTGCGCAGCAATTCAATCGCGGCAACAGCGGTGCGGCTGTGCGGGATACGATCCGATTCCGGATGCTCAAAGGCACTGGCAAGATCCTCGCGTCTACTAAGCCTTGCAAGGTTCGCCAGTTTCCTGCGGATGTTCCCTATTTGAGATCGTGAAGACTGCCCCGAAAGCCGTTGGTCACCCAGATACTGGTCAACAGCATCCCGGGTGGACATTCCTGAGTACCAAGCGCGCAGGGCGGCAAGCTCCGCCGTTCCCGGAAATCCATCGATTTCTGGGCTAATTACTTTTGCAGACTTGACTACCTCGTACTTTTGCATTTATCGAGTTTATGACTAAATTGAATCTAGCGTGGTAATAATCGTTATCTCGATAGCACGCATTTAAAGCAGTCTTTTTACACCCAACTAGGGAGCTGGGTGAGGAATACCTCAGACTGACAGCAAAGCATGGGATCAACCGGCAGTGATGGCAGGTCGATCCTTTCGGCGTAAAGCACCGAGCCCAAAGACCATCAGCAAAACCAGCGCTAGAAACGGCAATGCCGTCAAATTGACCGAACGCCATCCCCAGTTATTGAGCAGTCCCCCGGCGGAAAACGAGGCGATGCTCACCGCACCGAACATCAGGAAGTCATGCGCTGCTTGAGTTTTTGCCCGCTCGGGTGGACGGTAAGCCTCGGTCAGCAGCGTCGTACCGCCAATGAACAGAAAATTCCATCCCACGCCCAACAGCGTCAAGCCGGAAATGAAATGCAGAAACTCGATGCCGCTCAATGCGATGGCAACGTGTCCACCCAATAAGGCGATGCCCAGGCCCATTATTGGCAGCACACAAAAACGACGAATCAGATTGCCGGTAAAGAAGGACGGAACGAACATGCCCAACACGTGCCATTGAATAACGGTAGCTGCCGCACCCAGCGACTGACCGCAAATTTGCATGGCCAGCGGTGTGGCCGTCATTACCATGATCATCACGGCATAACCAACCGAGGAACCGGCCAGCGCCGTCAAAAAAACCGGTTGCCGCATGATTTCCAGCAGAGGTCTTGCAGGCCCATGGCTTTCAGCCACCACGATGGGGGGCAGTTCAAGCCGAGTGACCAGCAACAGGGCAAGCACAGTCAGGGCGGACAAGGCGAGATAGGGCACCATAAACGGCACGGAACCAACTCCCTGCGTTACTCTGGCGATATTCGGCCCAGCCAGTGCCGCTACCACACCACCTGCTATCACCCATGAAATCGCCCGGCTCTTGAAGTTGGCGCTGGCCACATCGGCAGCGGCAAAGCGGTAATACTGGGCAAAACCTTGGTAGCCTCCCACCAGCATATTGGCCAATACGAAGAGCCAGAAGTTGCCAAGCCAGATCGCGCCTGCTGCGGTCAACCCCGCAAGGCAACCGAGCGAGGTTCCCAATAAAAATCCCGCTTTGCGGCCAAAGCGCTGCATCAGCATCGAGGCGGGAATCATGGTGGCCGCTGCCGCCACCATCATCATTGCAATGGGCAAAGTAGCCAAGCTCTTGTCTGAGGCGAGCTTCAGGCCCACCAAGCCGGAAATAGTCATCACCATGACCGACGCGGTTTGAAACAGCGCTTGCGTGCCAGCAAGCAAAAATACGTTGCGTTTTTCTGTTGAAGTGAGACTCATGGTGTGCACCTCAAAACACAAATACTTGCTCAGCCTGCTCGGACCACTGCGCCAACTCATCCAGCGTGCCCCGGTGTGCGCCCTCCATCAGCTCGTCCCCCTTCATGCCTCTGGCATCCATGCATGTGCCGCAAACGCCAACTGCGTTAGGGACTGCACGCGCAATCTTCCCCAACATCAACTGCATGTTGTAAAAGCCTTCAGGGACTTTTTGACCTCCTTTGGCGGCAGTTGCGGCGTCTCCCATCAGAAATACGCGAACTTCGTTGCCGTCTCGTTTGGCCAATGCGCCTGCGAGTCGCAGGCCGTTGTAGGTGCGCTCGTCACCGTAGGGTGCACCATTGAGGATGAATAGAGCTTTCATGCCCAACCTTTCAATTTCTAACATTCAAACGATTGTTAGAATATACCACGTGCAAATTTTCTGTCGTAAGAAAATTGACCTCCACCATTCCATTCGGTCACGATCCAGCTATGAGTACAAATCGAGAAATTAAGGACGCCCTCTTTGAGCAAGTGGCCCGAATTGCCAAGGCGGTGGCCAGCCCAAAGCGACTTGAGTTGGTAGAGCTACTGTGTCAGGCTCCCAAGGCCGTAGAAACGCTGGCGAGTGAAGCCGGAATCAGCGTCAAGCTTGCCAGTGCCCACCTTAAAGAATTGCGTACAGCGCGGCTGGTGGATACCGAGCGGCAAGGCAAGCGCATCATTTATCGCATTGCCAGCCCTGAAGTGCCACGCTTCTGGGTGTTGCTGAGAACACTGGCTGAAGATCGCCTGTTCGAGTTGCAAGACGCCTTGCGCCAACTGTCGGCGGCAAACGGTGAATGGCGGGGAGAGAACCATGAGGAGTTGCTGCGAAAAGCACGCGATGGAGAGGTGGTGGTTATTGATGTTCGACCAGTCAACGAATATGAACAGGCACACCTACCGTTTGCGCGTTCAATGCCATTGCCAGAGCTACGCACCAGGTTAGCCGATTTACCCAAAGACAAGCCCATCGTGGCTTATTGTCGTGGACCGTATTGCCTGATGTCAGCAGATGCAGTTCAACTATTGCAGGAGTACGGATATACGGCGTTGCAGTTGCGCGCTGGCGTGAATGAGTGGACTGCTGCGGCGCAATGAGTGTTGGTTGAGGCTTGGAACGTGCTTTGATTTCCGCTATCTGAGTGCCCCCCCTGTTGTGCGCGCGATCGCACAGTTAGTTTCGGCTGAAGGAATTTCGACGCCGCCGCCCACTTGAGGCACGGAACGAAGGAATCGATCTTGGCCAGACTGGTTTTGGGGTGACGGAATTTCCGGCGGTTCCGGCGTGGAACCCTGAGAAGTTACTAATTCTTACTTACTCGGACTAGTTCAAATCTGCTGCCTTCAGAGCGGCGCATTGCCATTTACGAGAATGTGTCCAACACAGGAGTGATTTGATGCCTAACATTTGCGATAGCGTTTCAGTCCCAACTCCATACGGCGGCGATGAGAACCATTTTGTCCGCCTTGTTGCAATCATCCCCGGCATGCTCTATGACTACGTGGTGAATCAAGACGGTAGCAGCAAATTTCTTTACGCGTCGGACCGCACCGACAGGTCTGCAGCAGCCACATCGCCTTCACCTGCGGCCTGCGCCTGCGATTCTGCCAACTTCTCTGACACACCGGCCGACGCAAAATTAGCCATTTCACGAAGGATGGCGCAGGCGGACTGCAAAAGTGGCCAGGCCAGCGCCGCACCCGAGCCTTCGCCCAGCCGCAGGCCCAGGTCCAACAAAGCCTGCACACCCAGGTGCTGCAGCATGAATTCATGGCCGCGCTCGCCGGAGCGGTGTGCAAACACACAGCGTTGCAGCACTTGTGGTGCCAGCGCATGCGCCACCAGCACCGCACTCGTGGTGATGAAACCGTCCACCAGCACCACACGGCGCTCCTGCGCGGCCTGCAATATGGCCCCCACCATGGTGGCAATCTCCAGCCCGCCCACGGCTGCCAACACATCCAGCGGATCGCTCAGGGCGGCGTGGCGCTGCATGACCTCACGCAGAATTTCAGTCTTACGCAGCACGGCGGCTGCGTCCAGCCCGGTACCGGCACCGGTGCACTGGGCAATGTCCAGTCCGGCCAGTTTGGCCAGCAGTAAGGACGCGGACGAGGTGTTGCCAATGCCCATTTCGCCCAGAAGCAGCGTATTGCCTGGAAGTACTTGCACCAAAGCGCGGCCGTGGTCTATGGCCTGGCGGCATTGCGCAGGTGTCATGGCGGCTTGGGCAGATGAATCGGCCGTGCCACCCTCACCACCCGCCACCTTGCGTACCTGCAAACCGGGGCGTGTAGCACCGGCCGACAAACCGGCCAAAAAGTCGTGTTTAACGCCGCAATCCACCACCGTCAGGGCCAAGCCATGCTGGCGCGCCAACACGCTGACCGCAGCACCACCGGCGAGAAAATTCTCGACCATCTGCCAGGTTACGTCACTGGGAAAGGCGGATACACCGCGCGCCGCCAGGCCGTGGTCGGCAGCGAACACCACCATTTGCGGCTGCTCCAGCGTGGGGGTTTCGGTGCCCAGAATCTGGCCCAGCTGCAGCGCCAGCGCCTCTAGGCGACCTAGAGAACCGAGTGGTTTGGTTTTGTTGTCCAGCTTGTGTTGCAGGGCGGTTGTAAGAGCGGGCGTGGCGATATCGACCAATGGGGCAATGGTGGTATTCATAACAAAGACTTTCAGGAATAACGAGGGGTAGATAGAAACTGCGCCGTGCGAGCGCAAAGACCATGGCTGGCCCTGTATTTATGCAGTGGCTGCGGTCTGGCGAACGTTCTGTGCGGCCGTCTGGTCACGCTGCAAATGGGCCATCAGCGGCTGTTGATCGTCACGTTGGCCCCATTGGTCAAAGTAGACCAGGTCTTCCATGGGCAGACGCGGCAGCCAACCGGCGGTTTCCAACTCGGGCTTGGCATGGAAGTGGCTGACATAGCCCACACACAGGTAGGCAATGGGGGTGATGTTTTTGGGAATACCCAGCGCCTGCTGCAGATCAGCCTGGTTAAAGATACTGACCCAGCCCACACCCAACCCTTCGGCGCGTGCGGCCAGCCACAGGTTTTGCACGGCGCACACGCTGCTGTACAAATCCATGGTTTTCATGTGCGTGCGTCCCACCACCACCGGGCCGGTGCGCTCTCGGTCGCAGGTGATGCAGATGCCAATGGGCGACTCCACAATACCTTCGAGCTTGAGGCTTTGGTAGGTCGAGCGTTTCTCGCCTTCGAATAAATCGGCCGCTTGGGCATGCGCGGTGGCAAAGGCGTCATACACCCGACGCTTGACCTGCGGCGACTGCACCACCAAGAAGTTCCAGGGCTGCATAAAGCCCACCGATGGCGCGTGGTGCGCTGCGGTCAAAATGCGGCTCAGCACCGCATCGGGCACGGGCGTGGGCAAGAACTGCCCGCGCACATCGCGGCGTGAAAAAATGGCTTGGTAAACGGCGTCGCGTGCCTCTTGTGTGAAGGCGTGGACGTTCTGCGCGGCGTGCGCCGACGTGGTATTCATGGCATTCCCCTGTGCGTGAATAGAAACAGCGCTGCCTGGCCTTGCAGCGCAATGAACTATCAGGCCGGTCTTCTGGCTTGGATTCATCTGACCCGACACACCTTCCCGGCCTTGGCGGCCAGTGGCACTTTATGGGGGTCATCATCCTTACAGCGTTGGGCACGCGACGGATTCACACCGCCTTCCCGATTCTCCCTTTGCTTGACAGCAGCGGGCACCTGAAGCGGGCGATGATAACAGCCCGCGCCAACGCCCCGATTACGCTACCACCACGCCAGGTGGGGACACAATAAGCGAGGCCAACACGCCTGGCTCAAAGTGTTTTTCAATATAGTTCGCCAGACCGTCAAACACCGTCTCCAGCGTGGGCACAGGGTCGTGGAGTTGCGCACCAAACAAGGCTTGCAAAACAGCAGCGTCTTCGAACATGCCATGCAGATACAGGCCCAGCACATTGCCCTGCGCGTTGCACCAACCCAAGCCATCGGGCAACACTGCCTCGGCCAAGTCGCCCGCAGCGGCCATGGCCACATGCTGCTGGGTTTGACCGTGGTGAATCTCGTAGCCCACTACAGAAACACCTGCAAGCGCTCTCCATGGCGGCGGCGCGCGCCAATCAGTAGAAAAAGAGGCTCGTGTATGCCGCACCGTCTTGTCCTGATCAAACACAGTAACCAAGGGCAACAGGCCCAGACCCGGCGCATTACCGTCAATGCCATGCGGATCAATCAGAGCCTCTCCCAGCATCTGCAAACCACCACACACCCCCAGCACCGCCCCGCCCTGCTCCGCATGGCGCGCAATCGCCGCATCCAGTCCTTGCGTGCGCAGCCAGGCCAAGTCACCACTGGTGTGCTTGGAGCCCGGCAGGATGACCCAGTCGGTGGGCTTCAATCCCGCCAATTCGGACGGGCTGCGCACCCACTGCAAACGCAAACCGGGAATATTCTTGAGCGGCTGAAATTCATCAAGGTTACTGATGCGCGGATAGGCGACCACGGCCACCGTCATGTTCGCCGCACCCTTGGTCACGCTGCGGTCATCAAACACACCATCTTCTTCGGGCAGGCCGTGCTGCCACCACATAGGCAAGGTGGCAACGGTGGGAATGCCGGTCAGGTCCTGCAACATCTGCGGCGCTGGGGCCAGCAGTGCGGCATCACCGCGGAACTTGTTGAGTACAAAGCCTTTGATGAGCGCCCGCTCGTCTTCTGGCAACAGCGCCCAGGTTCCATGCAGATGCGCAAACGCTCCACCGCGGTCAATGTCGGTAACCAACAGGCACTGGGCATTGCAGTGCAAGGCCACGCGCATGTTGACGATGTCGCTGCTGTGCAGATTGATCTCGGCGGGCGAGCCCGCGCCCTCGATCACCACCACATCGTTCTCGGCACACAAATCGTCCAGCGCCTGGGCAATCTGCGGCCAGACCATGAGGCTGCGGCCACGCCAGGGCATGGCGCTCAGTTCCGCACTTACCTGCCCCATCAGCACCACCTGGCTGTGGGTGTCACGCTCAGGTTTCAGCAGCAGCGGGTTCATGCGCACATCGGGCACCGCCATGGCTGCCAGTGCCTGGAAATATTGGGCCGAACCGATCTCACCCTGGCCATTCTCAAAAGCCACCACACGGGCGTTATTGCTCATGTTCTGTGCCTTAAACGGTGCGACCTTGAGATCTTGGCGCGCGTAATAGCGGCACAAGGCCGTGGTGAGCCAGCTTTTGCCGGCGCCGCTGGTGGTGCCGATCACCATCACACATTGGGCGGTCATAGGGTTTCATTGAATTGGGTCCAGGCCCGTGCCAGCGCGTCTTGTGCCACGGGCGGCTGCACGCTCACGCGCACATGGCCGGGCAGATCGAAGGACTGTGCGTCGCGCAGCTTGATACCCTGGCAACGCAAAGCCTGCAGCGCGGCCTGCAGGTTTGCGTTGTCTTGATCGTGGTCATTTGGAAAGGGATTGGCGCAGTAAAAATTGGCATCGCTGGGCAGACAGCGCCAACCCAAACCTTCGAGCACACTGATTTGCCGCGCCTTCCAATTGCGCAAAGTGATGTGGCTTTGCGACAGCCAGGTTTGCACCTCGGCCTGCACCCAGCTTTGCAGCATAGCTACGCCATGTGCACCCACGGGCCAGGAGGGGCACAAACTGTTGAGTGCTTGCACGGCAAACTCTGCGTTCACCGGGGCAATGGCATACGCACCGCGCACACCGGTCAAACCCAGCGCCTTGTTGGGCGTCCACAGTTGCCACACCATGTGGCACTCTGCATCCCCCCACGCAGAGGTGCCGCTCAGGCGCAAAGGGGCATAGGCACAGTCCAGCACGTTCAGCGCGGAGTCAAGCACATCGCACGCAGTGTCCCGTTCGCACGGCGCCGACTGACCCAGCGGGCTGCTGGGATCGGCATGCCACTGCAAGCCCACAATTCCTTCCCCTTCGGTGACAACCGCCAAGCCCCAAGCCTGGGCCGCCTGTGCGTAGTCGCCATAGGCATGCGGCGGCACACGCACGGTTTTGAGCAAAGCAGCGCCGCGCTTGCGCCCGACCGCAGCACCTTGATGGGCCACCCAGGCGGTGATGCGGTAAATGAACTCGCTGGCACTGCCAGCCAACAGCACACGCGAGGTGTCTACGTCATGAAAATCGGCCAGTTGCTGGCGCAGCACGGTGTAGGCCGGGTCAGGGTAATGGTGGGCGTCGCAAGCCTGCAGCGCCGCTAGCACTTGCGGGCACGGCCCGCAGGCGTTGCTGTTGGTCGAAAAGTCATAGCGCGACACACCGTGCGCGTCCGGCCCACCGTGGACTGTCATGGCGCTCCTCCCTGCTTTGCCAAAATGACTATCAAAACTATAGTTGCCAGCGCAAGGTATATGAGCGCTAGCAGTGCTTTTGATGCCAAATGCACGGCCAATGCGGTATCCGCAGCCACCGGCGCCCTTGCGCCTTCGTTAAGGGCATAGACACCCGGCTTGTGCAGGCACACGCGCAGTGCCAGCGCCATGGCGGCCATGGGCCAGCCGCTGTTGGGTGAGGTTGTGCGGCGGGCCTGCGCGGGCAGGCGACCCCACGCTACAGGGCCCCGCCCAGGGGTCATCACAGATGCCGCCCACAACAGCAAGGCCGTCAGGCGCGCGGGTATCCAACTCAATACATCGTCGGAGCGCGCCGCCCACTTGCCAGCCCACTCCCAATTGTGGCCTTGGGAGACGCCGCGGTAGCCCCACATGGCGTCCGCCGTATTGGCAAAGCGGTAGAAGGCCGCACCCGGCAGCCCCAGTAGCACAAACCAGAACAGGGGCGCGATGACCGAGTCGTTCAGGTTCTCGGCCAATGTTTCAATGGCGCTTTCGCGCACTTGGGCTTCGCTGAGCTGATTCACGTCGCGGCTGACCAGCCAACGCAAGCGCTCACGCCCAGCGTCCAGTGACACATCCAGTGCGCTTTCGATCTCTTGCACTGAGCTGCGCAACAGGGCCCAGGCCAGCAAAGGTTTGAGCAGCAGGCCCAACAACAGACCCGCCAGCAGCGAGTGCATCAGCGGTGAATCCCAGGCCGGAACGATACCGCCCCCAACGTTGAAAAGCAACCCATCACAGACCCAGAGCACGGCGTACTCCAAGCGCCAGGCTCCTATTAAAACCAAAGCCGCTCCCGCACACCAAGCAATGGCTGCGAGCCAAAAAGACTTGTAATCCGGGTCCTTAGATGTCGCTTGTTGGGTATGACGTTGCACCCAGGCTCCGACGCAGACCAGGTAATTGCCCATCCACACCACAGGGTGCAGGCTCTCGCGCGGCTCGCCCAACCATCGGTCAATACCTAAGGCGACGAGCAAAGCCACAGCGAGTTCCATCATTCCCCTTTAGTCGCGGTTCAATCGCGGGACATGGGGTGGCCGGCTTTAAGGTCCAGACGGTCCAAAAAGTCCATATCGGTATTGCCTTTGGGGTTGGCCGTGGTGAGCAGCTTGTCTCCGTAGAAGATGGAATTGGCACCGCCCACAAAACACAGGGCCTGCACCTCGTCGCCAATACTCTGGCGCCCGGCGGAAAGGCACACACGGGTCAGGGGCATGGTGATGCGAGCCAGGGCAATGGTGCGCACAAATTCCAGCGGGTACAGGTCGGCCTGGTTGGCCAGGGGTATGCCCTCGACCTTGGTCAAATGGTTAATCGGCACGGATTCAGGATACGACGCCAGGTTAGTTAGCTCGGCGAACAAGTCGGCGCGCTGCAGGCGCGATTCACCCAAGCCGACAATGCCGCCGCAGCACACACTCACACCGGCATTGCGAACACGGGTCAGGGTGTCAAGGCGGTCCTGGTAGTCGCGGGTGGTAATGACGTCTCCATAAAAATCGGGTGGGCTGTCCAGGTTGTGGTTGTCATAGTCCAGCCCGGCATCACGCAAGGCTTCGGCATGGACTTCGCCCAGCATACCCAGCGTGGCGCAGGACTCCAGGCCCGTGGCCTTGACCGCCTCCACATCGCGGTCTTTGGGGGCGCGCCAGGCGGCACCCATGCAGAAGCGGGTGGCGCCAGCGGCGTGGGCGACGAAAGCGGCATCACGCACGGCCTCCACACCCATCAGCTTGCCAGCCTCGACGCCAGTGTCAAAGTGCCCCGACTGGGGACAATAGCCACAATCTTCGGGGCAGCGGGCGATTTGTGCGGGGCATGGAACGTCATGGGTTGACTGACGGCGACAGGAGATGAAGTCGGGGTTTCGGTGGCCATTGTCATTTCGTGTGTACCTTGGCCCCAGTGGCCTGATGAATAAATGATTTTAAGGGTTGGCCCCAAGCGTCTTCAAACAGGAGTTCATCCAGCGGGCAACGCTTGGCCCAGCGCTCTTGTTGCAGCATGGGTTCTTCATAAAACCCGTGCACCGGTCCTATGCACAGCAAAGCAATCGGGTCGGCCCCGGCGGGCAGTTGCAACAAGGCGGCCACCGCAGCGGGGTCGAACAGCGAGACCCAGCCCATGCCAAGCCCTTCGGCGCGTGCGGCCAGCCACAGGTTTTGAATGGCACAGGCGGCCGAGGCCAGGTCCATTTGCGGCAGGGTGCGCCGCCCAAAAATATGTTTTTCGCGCCCGTCGGCCAGCGCTACCACCCAGACTTCGGCGGCATCTTGCAGGCCTTCGACCTTGAGCCGCATGAATTCGTCTTCGCGCTGGCCAAGGGCTCGGGCGGTTTGCACCCGCTCCTGCTCCACTATTGCCTGCAATTGGGTGCGCAAAACGCTGGATGCCACCCGCACAAAGCGCCAGGGCTGCATAAAACCCACACTGGGCGCGTGGTGCGCGGCGGTCAGCAGGCGGCGCATCACCTCAGGCGCCACGCTGCCACCCGCAAAGTGCCGCATGTCGCGTCGCTCGAAAATGGCGCGGTACACCGCATCAACCTCGGCTTGCGTGAAGGCCTGAGCCTTGACCTGGGTCAGGGTGACAATCGGCGCGTCAATCGGCATGGTAGTGGGGGCTCATACGCACCGTCTCTCCAATAATCAACAAACCGGGTTGGGGGCCATAGGCTGGGGCCATTTCTACCAAGCGCCGCAGACTGCATGCGATTACCGTTTGCGTAGGGCGTGTGCCGTCGCGCACGATAGCGGCTGGCGTGTCCGGTGCCAAGCCATGGCTGAACAGCTGCTGTGCAATCTGCGCCAGGCGCTGCACACCCATGTAGAAAACCCGCGTCTGTCCGGGCCGGGCCAGAGCCCGCCAGTCGTGGGTGGCATCGTCTTGCGCCAAATGGCCGGGCAAAAACACACAACTACCCGCAAGATCGCGGTGCGTCAATGGAATGCCCGCCGCCGCCGAACAACCGCTGGCCGCTGTCACACCCGGCACCACCTCAAAAGCAATGCCTTCGGCCTGCAAGGCCTGCACCTCTTCCCCGCCGCGACCAAACACATAGGGGTCACCCCCTTTGAGGCGCACCACGCGGCTGCCGCGCCGGGCATGTGCGACCAGTAATGCGTGAATACCCTCTTGCGGCACCGCGTGGTCGCCCAAGGCCTTGCCCACATAGACGCGCTGGGCTTGGGGTGGAATCTGGTCCAGCACTTCTGTGCTGACCAGGCGGTCGTGCACCACCACATCGGCGCGGCGCAGCCGGTCCAGCGCGCGCAGGGTCATCAGGTCCAGCGGACCCGGACCGGCACCGACGATGCAAACAAAGCCTTGGGCAGAAAAAGAAAAACGTTCAGTCATGGAAAATTGGGCCGATCACGAGGCGGCCCATCATACGTGCGCCAAGCGGGCGTTCAGCTTGCGGGCGCAGCGCATGGGCTTTTCACCGGGCGATGGATGCGATACTTGCAGGCTTTGCAAACCCTGGGTTTCATCCTTGTAAATCCTTAGACCAGGAATGTGATTCCCTTGCCAACCATGCCCGCCCACCCCGACGCTACCAAGGCTACCCACGCTGCGCACATCCAAGGCTGGTGCCCCGGTGCACTGCGCCCCATGCCCTCTGGGGATGGGCTGGTGCTGCGCATCCGAGCGCCACTGGGGCGTTTGACCCAGGCGCAAGGCCAGGGCATTGCTGATTTGGCTGCGCGCTACGCCCAGCCCCTGCTCGACCTGACCAGCCGTGCGAACTTGCAACTGCGCGGCATTGCCGATGCAGACTACCCTGCCCTGCTGGCAGGTCTGCAAGCCCTGGGCTTGATTGACACCGATATCAACGCCGAATCGCGCCGAAACCTCCTCGTGTCGCCATTTTGGGAGGCTGGCGACGGCACACAGGCACTTGCGCAGGTACTCACAGAGGCCTTGGCGCAGCCAACCGCCCCCCAACTCCCCGCTAAATTCGGCTTTGCGCTGGACTGTGGCCCTACCCCGGTGCTGCGCGACTGCTCGGCCGACATCCGATTGGAGCGCCACGCTCAGGGTTTTTTGGTCTATGCCAACGGCAGCACTCGCGGCGTGGTCGCTTCCGCAGAGTGCGCTATCGCGCGGGCCACGGAACTGGCGCACTGGTTTATCACGGCAGGCGGCGCATCATTCGGGCGTGGCCGCATGGCAGCCTTGGTCGCCCACACGCCCGTGCCCGCCCATCTGGCAAGCACCCCGGTACCCGCCGCGCATGCGGCCTGCCCACCCTGGGGCCTGGTGCCGCAAGGCTGCGTGGTGGGCTTCGAATTCGGCCAGATGTCTGTGGACACACTGCGCACACTGTCCGCCCTAAGCCCTTTACGCCTCACTCCGTGGCGCAGTGTGCTGGTGGAAGGCGCCCAGAGGGTGCCCGCACGGCCCACACTCATCACCCACGCCAACGATGTACGTCTGCGCGTCAGCGCCTGCACCGGTGCGCCTGGCTGCACTCAGGCTGCTGCACCCACGCGGGCGCTAGCCCAGGCGTTGGCGCCGTTGGTTCCGCCAAGTCACACATTGCATGTATCGGGCTGCAGCAAAGGCTGCGCGCACCCGCACAAAGCCCTCACGCTGGTGGCCACGTCCGCAGGGTTTGATCTGATACAACACGGCACCGCCGCATCCCCACCGGATGCGCGCGATCTGAATCCAGCGGCTATCGCCGCCCATTTAAAACAGCTAGCGCATGCGCCACACCTATGAGACCGATGGCGATGCCATCTACCGACAGTCTTTTGCCATCATCCGTGCTGAAGCCGACCTAAGCCGCTTCAGCGCCGCTGAAGAGCTGGCCGTCGTCCGCATGGTCCACGCCACCGGCATGGTCGGGCTGGAGGCCCATGTGCGCTTTACCGACGGCATGGCTGACGCTACCCGCACTGCGCTGGAGGCCGGTGCCCCTATCTTGTGCGATGTGCGCATGGTGAGTGAAGGCATCACCCGCACCCGCCTGCCAGCCGACAACGCCATCATCTGCACCCTGCAAGACCCCAGCGTGCGCGATCTGGCAGAGCGCATGGGCACCACCCGCAGCGCGGCTGCGCTGGAACTCTGGCGCCCCCATTTGGCCGGTGCCGTAGTCGCCATCGGCAATGCGCCCACCGCGCTGTTTCACCTGCTCAACATGCTGCAAGACCCCGCCTGCCCACGCCCTGCAGCCATCATCGGCTGCCCCGTGGGCTTTGTGGGCGCTGCCGAATCCAAAGCCGCCCTGATGGCCGACATGCCCGTACCCGCCATGGTGGTGCTGGGCCGCCTGGGTGGAAGCGCCATCACCGTGGCAGCCGTAAACGCACTCGCCAGTCGGAGGGAAATCTGATGGGCCGCATCCTCTGCGCCGGTTTAGGCCCCGGCGACCCCGACTTGATGAGCGTGCGCTCCGACCGCGCCATCCGTAGCGCCAGCCACGTAGCCTACTTCCGCAAAAAAGGCCGCCCCGGCCAGGCCCGCCGCATTGTGGAAGGCATGCTGACCCCCGGTGTGGTCGAGTACCCCATGGAATACCCGGTCACCACCGAGCTACCGTTTGACAGCCCCGAATACATCCACTGCCTGGCCACGTTTTACGACGACTGGGCCAAGCGCTTGGCCGAACTCGCCCAGACCGAAGATGTTCTGGTGTTGTGTGAGGGCGACCCGTTTTTCTATGGCTCGTTCATGCATCTCTACACCCGGCTGCAAGGCCGCGCCACGGTGGACGTGATTCCCGGCATCCCCGGCATGGTGGGCTGCTGGTCTGCGACTGGCGTGCCCATTACCTGGGGCGACGATGTGATGACCGTGCTCATGGGCACCCTGCCCGAAGACGAGTTGGTGCGCCATATGCACACCGCCGACGCACTGGTTGTCATGAAAACTGGCCGCAACCTGCCCCGCGTGCGCAGCGCACTGGCCCGCTCCGGCCGATTGGAGCAGGCCTGGCTCATTGAGCGCGGCACCATGCCCGGCCAGCGGGTCATGAAGCTGGCTGAAGTAGATGGCAGCGATTGCCCCTACTTCGCCATCGTGCTGGTGCACGGCAGCGGCCGCCGCCCCGAGGTGCTGGAATGAACCCGGATAGTGTGCAGGGCTGGCTCTGCATTGCCGGGCTAGGGCCCGGCGATCCGCAACTGGTAACGCCCGAAGTGACTTCTGCCATTGACGCCGCCACCGACATCGTGGGTTACATCCCCTACGTGGCCCGCATCGCACCGCGCCCCGGTCTCACGCTGCATGCGTCTGACAACCGGGTCGAGATGGACCGCGCCCGCGCGGCGCTGCAAATGGCCTCTAGCGGCAAGCAAGTGGTCATCGTGTCCTCCGGCGACCCTGGTGTGTTTGCCATGGCCTCTGCGGTATTTGAAGCTTTGGTGGGCCGCCCGGACTGGCAGGCACTGGACATTCGCGTTCTGCCCGGCATCACCGCCATGCTGGCGGCGGCGGCACGCGCCGGTGCGCCCTTGGGCCATGACTTCTGCGCCATCAACCTGAGCGACAACCTCAAGCCCGCCGCGTTGATCGAAGCACGCGTGCGCGCCGCGGCCGGGGCCGACTTTGCGATGGCGTTCTACAACCCCCGCTCGGCCAGCCGCCCCCACACCTTTGGCCGCGTGCTGGAGGTATTGCGCGAGACCTGCGGCCCAGACCGGCTCATCACCTTTGCCCGTGCCGTGAGTACGGCGGAAGAAAAGTTGCTGACCGTCTGCCTGGCAGAGGCGACCCCCGAGATGGCCGATATGCGCACTGTGGTTATCGTAGGCAACAGCGCTACCCGCCGTGTGGGCCGCTTCGTCTATACACCGCGCTCAGCGCTATGAATTTAATAGCTACCTACCAAGCCCAGCCAGCGCAGGGCATCATTTACGCTGTGAACCCTATGGCGTATGGGGATGAAGGGCCGGTCGATCAGAATCACCGGCAAGCCCAACTCGCGGGCGGCCAGCAGCTTGGCCTGCGCGCCCGCGCCGCCCGAGTTTTTCGAGGCAATGTGGGTGATGCCATGGGCTTGCAGCAAGGCCCGGTCGCTCTCCACGGTGAACGGTCCCCGGTCCAGCACCACATGGCCGCGCTCGGCGGGCAAATCCAAAATCGAATCGACCACCGGATCGACCAAGCGCAACAGGTACCAATGCTGCGCGCAAGCCAAAAACGGCGCCACCTGCTGGCGACCAATGGCCAAAAACACCCGGGCAGGCTCGGTGGGCAGGGCCTGCACCGCAGCGGCTATATCGGGCACGTGGTGCCACACATCACCAGACTGAGCCTGCCACGCGGGCCGCTCCAGCGCCAGCAGGGGCACGCCCGCACCAGCACATGCCAGCACTGCGTTGCTGCTCATTTGCGCGGCAAACGGGTGGGTGGCGTCCACCACATGGGTGATGCGCTCAGTCTGCAAAAAGGTCTGCAAACCAGCCACGCCGCCAAAGCCGCCCACGCGGGTGGGCAGCGGCTGGGCTATTGGAGCGCTGGTGCGGCCTGCATAAGAAAATATGCCGTCCACCCCAGCCTGCGCCAACGCTTGCGCCAAGCGGCTGGCATCAAGGGTGCCCCCCAGCACAAGAACCCGCAAGGAGCCGCGCGCCATGTCTGAACCTTGGCTGTCAATCATTGGAATCGGTGAAGATGGTTTGCATGGTCTGGGCGATGGTAGCCGCTCGGCCCTGGCCCAGGCGCAACACGTGTTTGGCGGTGCACGGCATCTGGCGCTGGCCGGTGTGGGCGGCCGGGGCCGTGAGTGGCCGCTGCCGTTTGATGTAACCCCGGTGCTGGCCCTGCGCGGCCAGCCGGTGGTGGTGCTGGCTTCGGGCGACCCGTTCTGGTTTGGTGCAGGCGGCAGTTTGGCAAACCACTTGGTGCCCGGCGAATGGCAGGCTTTTCCAGCTCCCTCTACTTTTTCGCTGGCTGCATCCCGTCTGGGATGGCGCTTGGAGCAGGTGCACTGCTTCGGCCTGCACGCTGCGCCCTTTGCCCGCACCCGCCCTGCCCTGCATGGCGGCGCGCAACTGCTGTGCTTGCTGCGCGATGGCCCGGCAGTGTACGACTTTGCGCAGTGGCTCACACAGCAAGGCTATGGCTCATCTTCGCTGTGGGTGCTTGAGGCATTGGGCGGCCCGCGTGAACGTATACGCCAGTGCCCCGCCCACGGGCTTGACTTTGCAGACATCCAAAGCCCAGTGGCAGTGGCTGTTCAGGTGGTCGGCCCGCCGGGGCTTGCAAACACCCCTGGCCTGCCGGACAGCGGCTTTGCCCATGACGGGCAAATCACCAAGTCTCCCATCCGCGCGCTCACCCTCAGCGCCCTGGCACCGCGTCCCGGCGAACACTTGTGGGACCTGGGTGCGGGCTCGGGTTCGGTGTCGGTGGAGTGGTGTTTGGCGGGCGGCACCTCCAGTGCGGTCGAGCAAAACGCCGAACGGGTGACGAACATCCGCGCCAACGCCGCATCCTTTGGCATCGACCACCGCCTGAGCGTGAACCAGGGTGACACACACAACAACACGCACACACTGCTGGCAGGCTTGCCCACGCCCCAGGCCATTTTTGTAGGCGGCGGCTTTGACATGGCTTTGTTCACAGCATTGCAGTCCATAGCGCCCACAGGCTGCCGCTTGGTGGTGAATTCCGTGACGCTGGAAACCGAATCCACCCTGCTGCAACTGCACGCCCAACACGGCGGTGCGCTACTGCGCATTGAACTGGCACAGGCCGCACCCCTGGGCCGCATGCGCGGCTGGCAGCCTAGCCGCCCTGTGGTGCAGTGGAGCGTGACGCTGTGAGAGCGCCATGGTGATGGTGGCGGGCTTGGGCTTTCGGGCCCAGTGCAATGTGGCATCTTTGCGCGCCGCGCTGAATGCCGCGCTCAGCGCCGCCCTGGATGCAACACAGCAAGCCCATGGCCCTGCCAGCACGCCCGGTATGCCGATCAACCTCAACGCACTGGCTACGGCCGCCGACAAAGCCAGCCACCCCGCCCTGCTGCAATTAGCCGCAGAATTGCAACTACCCATCACCCCGGTCAACCTGCCACAGTTAGCCAGCCAAGCCGCCACGCCCAGTACCCATGTGCCCGCCCGCTACGGCGCGCACAGCGTGGCAGAGGCCGCAGCGCTGGCCGCCGCAGCAATGACCGTTCAGGCTTTGCCTGTCAAAGCCCAACTGCTCACCCCCCGCTGCACCAGCCCCGACCGCCTGGCGACCGCAGCCATCGCTTTCTCTGAAAATATCCAACCATGACCGTTCACTTTATTGGCGCAGGCCCTGGCGCCCCAGATTTACTCACCCTTCGCGGCCGCGACTACATTGCCGCCAGCCCGGTGTGCCTGTATGCAGGCTCGCTGGTGCCCGAAGGCGTGCTGGCCCACTGCCCGCCCGGTGCGCACATCGTCAACACCGCATCGCTTTCGCTGGAGCAGATATTGGCCGAAATCAGCGCCGCGCACGCCGCTGGCCATGACGTGGCCCGCCTGCACTCGGGCGACTTGTCGGTGTGGTCGGCGATGGGCGAACAACTGCGCGGCCTGCGCGCGCTGGGCATTGCCTACACCGTCACGCCTGGCGTGCCTGCGTTTGCAGCAGCAGCGGCCACGCTGGAGGCCGAGCTAACCCTGCCGGGCCTGAGCCAGTCGGTGGTGCTCACGCGCACCTCAGGCCGCGCATCGGCCATGCCCAGCACCGAATCCTTGGCCAACTTTGCCGCTACCCAGGCCGTGCTGGCCATCCACCTGTCCATCCACGTGCTACCGCGCGTGGTGGCCGAGCTGAGTCCCCACTACGGCGCAGACTGCCCGGTGGCCGTGGTCTGGCGTGCCAGCTGGCCAGACGAGCGCGTGGTGCGCGCCACCCTGTCCACCATCGAAGCCGCCGTGGGCGAAGGCATGGAGCGCACCGCATTGATTCTGGTCGGCCACACCCTGGGCAAAAACTTGGGCGAACAAGACTTTGCCCACAGTCGCCTCTACGCGGGCGACTACGACCGCCGTTACCGCCCGCTGGGCACCAGCCCCCGCTTTCCTGCAGGCACCGAATGAGGATCGACCTTTGCCTGGTCGGCATCGGCACCGGCAACCCGGACCATGTGACCCGCCAGGGCGTCAAAGCGCTGAATGCGGCCGACCTGATTTTGGTACCCCACAAAGGCGCAGGCAAAGCGGACCTGGCTGAGCTGCGCCTGCAACTCTGCAAGGAATTGGTGACCAACCCCGCCACCCAGGTAGTGAGCTTTGACATGCCGGTGCGCGATGCTGATGATCCCAACTACCCTGCTGCCGTAAACCGCTGGCATGACGCCATTGCCGAGGTGTGGCTGACCACCATCCGCGCCCACTTGCCACCGCGCGGTACGGACGGCCGCGTGGCCCTGCTGGTGTGGGGCGACCCCTCGCTGTACGACAGCACCCTGCGCATTGCCGAGCGCCTGGCACTGCAACTGCCACTGGCGGTATCGGTGGTGCCCGGCATCACCGCACTACAAGCGCTGACCGCCGCGCACGCCATCGCGCTGAACGACATCAACGCCCCCGTCACTATCACCACCGGTCGCCAACTGCGCGACCACGGCTGGCCAGAAAGCGCCGATACCGTGGCGGTGATGCTGGACGGGCACTGCGCTTTTCAGCACCTGGCACCTGAGGGCATCACGATCTGGTGGGGGGCGTATCTGGGCATGCCGCAGCAAATTTGCATTGCGGGGCCGCTGGCCGAGGTGGGTGAACGGATTCAGGCGCAGCGGCATGCCGCGCGGGCAGCGCATGGGTGGATCATGGATACGTATTTGATGCGGCGGGGGTCGCGGGCCTGGTAACGCACCAGTCTGCAAAGCGGGCGTTTGCGGGTACTCGCGAACGGAAGGTTGCTGGAAGTCCACTGGGGTGCCTGTCAGCAGGCGGTCGTAGACTTCATGTTTGCCGCGTTACCAGCCATACTTTTCCAGCATGTCGAATCCGAAAATCAAACAGGTGTACCTGCTTTGAAAGTCAGCTTTAGGGTGGCCCAATTTGCCACTTAGGCGCGGTTCCAAAGCCAATTGGGGGCGACCGCACAATGCGGAAGTAGCTGTTCGTGATTCGGCTCCTCCAGAGCTTGGATTCAACCGTCTGGTCGTCAACCATTTGGATAGTACTTAGCAAAAGTTGATATCCGCCACAGACCCTCAGTAATGGTCTACATTGCATGCATCTGGCGTTTGCGCAAGCTGGCATATTGATAACGGATAATCGCATTCCGAAAAAGGTGGCATGAATACCTGTGATGGCACATTCAAAACCAACGATTCTCCTGACGGATGACAACCCGCACTACCTGAAGGTACTCAGCGACTTGCTTCTGCCCTTTTACACCGTGTTGGCAGCAAACTCAGGAGAGGGCGCATTGGCCCACCTCCTGCGCACCCAGGACTATGTGCAACGGTTGGCGCGGCGGCTCCAGACGCACCTGCGGTTTGCGCACCTACTGACCAAACACTACATCGAGTTGCTGGCCCGATCGGCCCCGCTGCATGACAGTGGCAAGGTCGGCATTCCGGACCACATTCTGCTCAACCCATAACTGAGGGCATAAGCATGACTTCAAGACTCTCCCCCTGGCAGTCATTAAGGACCCGCGCCACGGCGTTTACGCTGCTGGTTTTTGTGCTGGGCATCTGGGCGATGTCGGCCTATGTCAGCAGCGGCCTGCAGGCTAGTATGGAGCGGCTGCTGGGCGAGCAGCAGTTTTCGGTGGCCACAGCGATGGCCCAACAGGTCGACCGGGAGATGACCACCCGCATGCAGGCCCTGCGCGTCATTGCCAAAGAGATGGATGCCGACCTGCTGCGCAGCCCGTCGGCCGTGCAAGCCCGCCTGGAGCAGCGCCCCCTGCTACAGGTGCTGTTCAATGGCGGCGCCTGGGTGGCCGACCTGGATGGCGCCGCCATGGCCGACGTGCCGCGCTCAGCCAATCGCGTGGGCGTCAATTTCATGGACCGGGATTACATGCTGGCAGCGCTCAAGCAGGGCAAGGAAGCCATTGGCAAACCGGTCATGGGCAAGCAGCTCAAAGCCCCCGTTTTCGCCATGGCCGTGCCCGTACGCGATGCCCAGGGCAAGGTGATTGGTGCGCTTGTTGGTGTCACCAATTTAGAAAAGCTCAGTTTTCTGGATAACCTGAGACTCAACTCGTATGGCAAGACGGGCGGGTATTTGCTGATTCACCCGCAGTCGCGGCAAATCATCACGGCCACTGACCCGAAACGCGTCATGGAGGTGCTGCCCGCGCCGGGTATCCAACGTTATGTGGACCGCAACATCGCGGGTTACGAGGGTTATGGGGTGCTGGTCAATGCGCTGGGTGAGGAGCAGTTGGCCTCGGTGAAGCAGCTTCCTGCGTGGGGCTGGTACATCCTGCTCGGCTTACCCACCGCAGAAGCCTTTGTCCCGATGCATGAGCTTCAACAAAACCTGCTTCGGGCCACGCTACTGCTGACCTTGATAACCGGGGCGCTGATCTGGTGGGTGTTGCGGCGCCAGCTCGCCCCTTTGGTGGCCACGTCAGAGGCCATGGTTGCCCTGGCCGATGCCGAGCAGACTCCAACGCTCCTGCCCGAGCGCCTGCCCGGCGAGATCGGCCAGCTGGTGGCGGCCTTCAACCAGATTGTGCAAACCTGGACGCAGCGCGAAGCGGCGCTCACAGACAGTCGGCAGAACCTGGCCATCACGCTCAACTCAATCGGTGATGCGGTCATTGCCACCGATGCGAGCGGTTTGATTGTCCGCATGAACCCGGTGGCCGAGCGCCTCACCGGTTGGCCGTTGGCCGACGCACTGGGTCGCCCCTTGACGGAGGTGTTTCGTATTATCAGCGCCGAGACACGCTTACCTTCAGTCAACCCGGTACAACTGGTCATGGGACATGGTCAGGTGGTGGGCCTGGCCAACCACACAGCCTTGCTGGCGCGTGGTGGCCAGGAGTACCAAATCGCCGACAGTGCCGCCCCCATCCGCGATGCCACCCATGCCATCGTGGGTGTGGTGCTGGTGTTCAGTGATGTCACCGAAAAATACCGGGTGGAAGAAGCCTTGCGCGCCAGCGAGCAGCAGTTCAAGGCAATGGTGCAGGCCATGTCCGACATCGTGTACCGCATGTCGGCCGACTGGTCGGTGATGCACCCGCTGGACGGCCGCGCGCTGGTTGCCAGCAACGACACGCCGCTCGCCGGTTGGGCGTGGCTGGACCAGAACATTCCGGCCGACGAACACGCCCGCATCAGGCAGGCCATTGGCGTAGCCATCGCGCAAAAGGCTATCTTCTCGCTCGAGCATCGCGTGCTGCTACCTGACGGCTCCATCGGCTGGACCGCGTCGCGCGCGGTGCCGATACTCGATGCGCACGGCAACGTGCGCGAGTGGTTCGGTGCGGCGAGCGACATCACCGCGCGCAAGGCGGCAGAGGCAGCGTTGCGCGCCAGTGAGACATTTGGCCGCGCCATACTGGATTCGGTAAGCGCCGAAATTGCAGTGCTTAACCACGAAGGCGTGATCGTGGCGGTCAATGCACCGTGGCAACGGTTTGCCGATGAGAACGGTTTTGCGCCAGAACAAGCTGTGCCGCGCACCGGTGTGGGCAGCAACTATTTGGCAGTGTGTGCGACGGATGATGGCGCTGAGGCGGACACTACGGCATTGGACGCCCGCCAAGGCATACAAGCGGTTCTCAGCGGCAGCCTGCCCAGCTTTACGCTGGAATACCCCTGCCACTCACCGGATGAAAAGCGCTGGTTCAGCCTAAGTGCCACCCCACTGGGGGCCGCAGGCCAAGGGGGGGTGGTGTCACATATCGATATCACTGCCAGAAGGCTGGCCGAAGAAGCCTTGCGGGTTGCCAAAGACCATTTGCAAACCACCCTCGACGCCATTCCCGATCTGTTGTTTGAGGTAGACACCGAGGGGCGCGTGCTCAGTTACCGCGCCCACCGCAGTGATTTGCTCGCCGCACCGCCAGAAGTGTTCATGGGCAAGTGCTTTGCCGACGTTTTGCCACCAGCAGCTACCGACGTTTGTATGAATGCTCTAAGAGAAGCCGCGACTAAAGGGTGGTCCACCGGGGCGACCTATTCCTTGCCGTTGCCGCAAGGTGAGACCTGGTTTGAACTGTCGGTAGCAGTCATGCCGGTGGTCGGTAACGTCGAGCCACATTTCATACTATTAACTCGCGACATCACCGAGCGCAGGCGGGCCGAACTGGCGCGTGACGAGACCGAGGATCGCTTTCGTCTGCTATGGGAGACCTGCCCCAATGCAATCGTGCTGACGGACCGCAACAGCATCATTCGCTACGCAAACCCAGCTCTGCAACAAGTTTTCGGCCACGCGCCGGCCGCGCTCATCGGGAATAGTCTGGCCCTGCTGCAACCGCAGCATCTGGCGGCCGGCCATATGAAAGGGATGCGACGCCATCTGGAAACCGGGCAAAGATCCATGGACTGGCGGGCAGTGGAAACGATCGGACGGCACAAAGACGGCCGCGAGTTTCCGGTTGAAATCGCATTCAGCAGCATGGAGATCGGTGGCGAACTGATATTCGCCGGATTCATGCGCGATATCACTGAGCGCAAGAAATTCGAAGAAAACTTGCGTGAAAGCGAAATGCGCCACCGCAGTATGTTTGAGAACAACCCGCAACCGATGTGGGTTTTTGATGCCGAAACTCTAGCCTTTTTGTCAGTGAACAATGCTGCCGTTACCAGTTACGGTTACAGCCGAGAAGAATTTTCCCGGATGACGATCCGAGACATTCGGCCCGCTGAAGATCTGATCAGGCTTGAAGCACGGTTAACCAAGGACATAGACAAGCGTTCAACAAATTCCGAGGTTTGGACGCATCAGCGCAAGGACGGCAGCAAGATACAGGTTGAGATCAACTCGCACGCCATAGATTTTCAGGAACGACCCGCCGTACTTATTCTCGCCAACGACATCACGGAGCAATTGAAATCTCAGGCCAAGGTTCAGCACTTGGCCTATCACGATACCCTGACTGGCTTGCCCAACCGAACCCAGTTTTTAGACTTCGCAAATCAGGCTTTGCGTGACAACACATCGAGCAGTAAGTTGAGCGCCGGCATTTTGTTTGATTTGGACAACTTCAAGCGCATCAATGACCAATGGGGGCACCGAGTTGGAGATGAATT
Source organism: Aquabacterium sp. (assembly GCA_030654395.1). Taxonomy (GTDB): domain Bacteria; phylum Pseudomonadota; class Gammaproteobacteria; order Burkholderiales; family Burkholderiaceae_C; genus Aquabacterium. Next base: position 12,919 of record JAURXM010000076.1, on the reverse strand, counting down.
GCTCAAGCAGGTTGCCTTGCGGGTTCAGCAATGTATTCCCCCGGGTGCCTTACTGGCTCGATTAGGCGGTGATGAGTTCATGATCGTCATCTCTGATGCGGGTCGAGACCAGGCTGGCGCATCAGTGGCTGCTCAAGAGTTGTGCAGCAAGATTATTGTGGCGTTTGCGCAATGTTTTACGATAGAACAGCATAAGCATTTCACGTCGGCCAGCCTGGGCATTGCCTTGTTTGGCGGGTCAGATATGAAGGTTGATGAGTTGCTCAGCCGGGCCGACTCTGCCATGTACTCGGCCAAAGCCGAAGGACGCAATACGTTCCGCTTTTTTGATGGGCAACTGCAGGCCCAACTCGAAGCGCAATCCGAGCTGGAACGTGAATTACGCCAATGTGTTCACAATAATGAATTGTTCTTGGTGTACCAGCCTCAAGTTGACCGGCTGGGTCGCGTTGTGGGCTCCGAGGCACTGTTGCGCTGGACGCATCCGCAGCGAGGTCTGGTTTCACCTGCGCAGTTCATTCCTGCCGCAGAGGACAGCGGTTTCATTTTGCAAATTGGGCAATGGGTAATACATACTGCTTGTTTGGCTCTGGCCCAATGGCAGTCAGAGCCCGCAACGGCTGGCCTGACGGTGGCTGTCAATGTCAGCGCCAAGCAGTTCCACCACCCGGACTTTGTAAGCCAGGTGCTGTCGGAGTTGGAGTTGTCTGGTGCCAACCCTGCACTACTCAAACTGGAGCTTACGGAAAGCCTGCTGGCACAAGACTTGGACGGTATCGTTAGAAAAATGAATACTCTGAAAGCCAAGGGCGTCACGTTCTCTCTGGACGACTTTGGTACGGGATACTCATCGCTGGCCTATCTCAAGCGTTTGCCGCTCGATCAACTCAAAATCGACCAGGGTTTTGTACGGGATATTCTGTTGGATGCCAGCGATGCGGCCATTGTCCGAACCGTTATTGCACTGGGTGACACACTGGGCATCAACGTCATTGCTGAAGGCGTGGAAACTCAAGCGCAAAGAGAGTTTCTGGAATCAAACGGTTGCTATTCTTATCAAGGGTACTTTTTCAGCCGCCCCCTAAAAAAGGAAGACTTTGGGACATTCTGCGCTCGGACTTGACGTACGTTCATCCCTGCGTTTTCATGGGCTCATCCCAAGCCAGCGTCCGCTTTGGAAAGGATAAATCAAAAACGGCTATTGCCGCTTTGGCCTGATGGGGCTGTACGATTCGAGTACCAATCCGAATGTAAATACGTCAGCGACAACGTGGATTTTTATGTGCCAAATAGGCCACTAGCCCTCTACAGGGGCTTCCCACCAAGTCAAGCGAGGGCATCAGTATTTTTTCATTGAAGACGGCATTTACTGCGTTGGCGTAAAGAAACGCTGCGCTTATTGCGATGCGGGTCATTGTTACCAAAGGTGGAATGCGCTGCTACAAAATAGGGCTTGATGGTCTGCGTACCCGCCTTCCCTGATCAGCGCTCAGGATCGGAAACGGCACCGGACGGGGCCAGTTGTGCAGAATACGCCCCACGAAAAGTGCCCATGCGCTGCTCCAGAACAGTGCCGCCCATTGAATCCCGGAGTAGCCGAGCGCCAGCCGGTCGGGAAGAAAGACGCGCAAAGCTGCGGCGGCGCTAATCAGAGCGAAACCCGCGGCCAAATCGGCAGCAACCACCAGTCGCCCGGCTTCGCGTGTCATAAACGCGCGCGCGGCGATTGCGAAGATCATTGAGCCCATCGCGCCCATGGTAAGTGCATGGATGCTAGCCGTTTTCGACATGGCCTGCGGCCAGACCAACGCAGCGCCGAAAAGGCCCAAGCCTGCCGCAAGCCAAGCCCATGCCAGATGCAACATCAGGATATCGGGCTGCCCCTTGATTGCCCAACTTTGCCACCCGACTAAACGAACAGTTTGCAGTACGCCCGCTAACATGAGCGCCCAACCTGCCCAGCTTGGTACGCCGTCGGCCGCAAGCCCCAGCATCGACAAACTTGTCGCAGCCGCAGCAAGCCCGCCCAGAAACTTGCCACTTCGAAGCGTTTTCGTCCCGGTGCGCTGCGTGATCCGGCTTTGGGTGAACGCAGGTACGATGCGACCGCCGATAAGCCCTATCACCAACGCAAAGGCCAGCACGAGGAGGTATGGCGCAGCGGCGGGCATAGTATCCCGACGATGCGCGAGCAATAGCGCCGCGTCTGACGCCCCAAGCCCCAACGGCAGCGTTGCCATCCACACTTTGCGCCAAGCCTGCGCGCGCAAAACCGGGCACAGCAGAACGGCTGCCATCGTCATTGGATAGGCAAGGGCTGACCCAACCAAAACGGGCGTGTGCAGCGTGTCCAACACCTGCGCGCCGCGCCCCGCGATCCATGCAATGATGAGCACCCAAAGCACCATTGGCCCGGGCCGATTCCCCGTCCAATGTGGCAGGGCGGTCAGCAAATAGGCGCCGATTGCAGCACTTGCCATACCGAAAAACAGCTCGTGCATGTGCCAAAACACCGGGTCTAGCAGCACACCAGGCCACAGCCAGACCACGGGGGGCAGGCAGGCCCACAAGCCCGTGAGCAGGAACAAGGGCTTGTGGGGCGGTGTCATGGCCCAAGGCAAATTTTGGTACGCCGCTGCCTAAGTGGCTTTGGTGTCACAGTCCGCCAACTGGTTGCGGGTTGTGACTGATCGACCGATGTCGCACTGGGGCGTTGTTGCATGGATGGTTCAGGATGCGCCCGCGGAATACGACACCCCTTACCGAGCCGCGTTCACCGCCCCCACATCGGCCACACCAGCACCCTTCAAAACAGCCAGCAGGCCAGGCCGCACCCAGCGCTGAAACGCCAAACCGCCCACCAAACCCATGCTGGCCCAGAACGACAGCGCGACCCAGGTGGTGGCCCAGATGAACTGCCCGACCAACTGCTCCAGCGCGGCCCGGGCTTCGGGGCCAAAGCCTGGCAGTGCATCACCCTGCAACTGCGGTGCACCCACTAAAAAGGGCAGCGCCAGCAAGGCCGCTGCCACCAACCAGCGCCAAGAGGCACGCACAAATCCGGCCACCGCGCAAGCGCCTGCCGCACTGCCAACGGCCAGCACCCACCAGACCTGGCGGGCCTGCAATGGAGCGGCTTCCATGCCCGGCACTTCGGCGTGCAGGCCCAGCGAAGGCCAGAGGTGCAGGCTGACAAAGCCCGCCGCAGCCACCCAAGCAGCCAAAGTCAAAGAGCCAACGGCAGCACCACGCTGGTAGAGCCACACGCCCATCACCGCAAACAGCAGCAGCGCCATGCTGAAGGCGTGCAGGCTATTGGCCACCCAAGTCCAGCCTATGCGCTCGAAGCCGTTTTCAGGCTCCCACTCTTTGGCAGCACCATGTTCGTGCGCGTGTTCATGTTCATGCGGGGCAGCCGCATCGGAATGCACATGCGCGGCGGGGGTCACCGGTTCGGGGGCCTCGGCTTTTTGCGCCTCGTACACCTCGGCGGCCAGAATCAGCGGCGCGGCTTGCCAACGCTGCACGCCGGTTTGCACACTGCCCACCACCACAGCGGTAGCCAGCGCCGCCCAAATCAAGCGTTGAAAAATCATGAAAAGCTCTCGGGAAAAATCAACTCAATGACAGGGTTTCACGGTGATGTGGCGCACGTCGTGCGCGGCGTTGTGTGCCAGCGGGCTTTCGGAAAATGCCACGCCGTAGAACACGACCATGCCAAGGGCGGCACCGGCGGCAAGCTGCAACAAAAGGCTGTGCACCGCGCTGGAGGTGCGGGGCAGTTCGGTGGCAGTGTTAGCGGCGGTGGTGGTAGATGAATGCATGAAGGACTCCTTTTAAAAAAACAAATGAGGTGCACCCTTGGGACTACGGATGCACTACGGAAAAACGATTCAAGGCCCAGTGGGTTCAATGGTAACAAGCGGGGGCAATCGGGCCAATATACCGCTACGCAGGCGTTCGGGCCGCTCTTTGCGCAGCAAATTACCGTCCGTACTGTACGCGTGTAGCTGGGCGCAGGCCAGCACCTCGGCGCCGGTGGTCTCATCGGCAGCCAGATCGCCAAAATAATAGGTGAACTTGCCCGGTGCCTGGATCGCAATGGTACAGGCCCGTGAGCACCCGCTCATGCAGGCTTGGCCACGCACCCGAATACGGGCCTGAAGTGCCGCATCCAGGTCCCAGGTGGCGGCCTGCACGGCTTCTAGCAGCGACTCGCCCGCAGCAGGCAGGTCGCGCGATGCACCGGCGGGTCGGCACGTGGTGCAGACGACGATTTCGGTGGCAACGGCCACCCCTGTGCCAAGGAAAAAATCAGAGTCGCTCATGTAAAGGGTGCATTTGTGTGGCATAAAAAAACTGGGGTCACGCGGCCGAACTGGCCAAACGGTACTCCGCGCCCCAGCGGGCGGCCCAGGCGGCACAGCGGCCACTAGCGCGTGATGCAGGCGACCGGTCGTCAAAATCCAGCACCACCGCGTGTTCCACCCCCTTGGGCGCAGCGGGCTGCTCCAGGGTGCGACCATCGGTCAACAGCCACAACCAGGCCGGGCCACTGCTACCGCGCCTACGGGCCTGCGCCAACAAGTTATTGGCCACCGCCAAGGCCTGGCGCAGCGGTGTGCCGCCGCCGCCGCCGCATTGGCGAACCCGTGCGGCACCGGCGGCCCTCGCCGGCCCAATCGGCAGCACCAGCTGCACACCGCTGCCCCCAAAACACAGCAGGCCGACATGGTCTCCAGCACGCGCAGCCTGCTCGATCAGGCGGGTTGCATGGCCTTTGGCCAGCGCCAGGCGACCACCTTGGCCACCTTGGCGCATTGAACCCGAGGTGTCCAGCACGATCAGATGCAAGCGCGGTGCAGCCACCGCCTGCGGTTGGTAGCGCAGGTGCTCGCGTTGGAGCGGGCGTGGGCCTTTGGCCAGCAGGGTGCGCAGCCAGGCAATCGCGGGGCTGTCAGCCCCCGTTTTCACAGCGGGTTTGAGAGGGGGTGGTGTCTGCATGGGGGGGTTGCGCCACCGCACACTGCCAGCCGATGTAGGCGGCTGGCGGATGCGGTGGCTCAGGCTTTTTTTGCGGGCCAGGCTCCTGTGGACAGCACCCGCGTGGTGGGTGTGGGTATGGGCGGCAACGCACCCCAATCGCCTTCTCGGATGGGGGTTGAAGCGGGTGGCGGGTCTTTGCGCGGGCCAGTGTTGCTATTGCGGTTGTTATTACTGTTGTTATTGGCGCTACCGTTGGGCTTATCGTTGGTTCTGTCGTTAGCGGATGGCTCCAGCGTGCGGCGGTGCGCCAGCGCCAGTTCCGCCACAGCATCCACGTCTTGCGGGGTCAGGGCATTGCGGCCTTCCAGCGCGGCCAGGGCGCGTGCGGCGCGCAGCATCACCAGGTCGGCACGCATGCCATCCACACCAGCGGCCACTGCGAGTGCGGCGGCGTGTTGCAGCACGGCATCCGGCCACACCAGACTGGGCAGTGCGGCACGCGCTGCGACCACGGTTGCAGCCAACGGGGCTAGCCGGGCCGCGTGCAATGCCGTCAAAGCCTGCGGGTCTTCGTCGAAGGCGAGCCGGGTACGCAAAATGTCGAGCCGCTGCTGAGGGTCCAAGGGGTTGCCCAGCACCACCGACAGGCCAAAACGGTCCAGCAGTTGGGGCCGCAGTTCGCCTTCTTCGGGGTTCATGGTGCCCACCAACGCGAACCGTGCGGCATGCTGCTGCGAGATGCCGTCGCGCTCTACCGTGTTGATGCCGCTGGCAGCGACATCCAGCAGCGCGTCTACCAGCGCATCGGGCAGCAAATTAACCTCATCCACGTACAGCACGCCATTGTGGGCGCGCGCCACCAGGCCCGGTGCAAGGCGCAGTTGGCCTTCAACCAGCACGGCTTCCACGTTCAAGGTGCCCACCAGTTGCTCCAGGCTGGCCGCCAGCGGCAGGGTCACAAACGGCGCGGCTAAGGGGGTATGGGGCAGCAAGGCCGCCAGCGCCCGTGCTGCCGTGGATTTGGCCGTGCCGCGTGGGCCGCTGACCAGCACGCCGCCGATGCGCGGGTCGATTGCCACCAACAGCAGGGCACGCTGCAGCAGCGGCTGGCCGACCAGGGCGGTGAATGGGAATGCCAACCGTGCGGCGGCTTCAACAGTACGCATGGCCTAGGCCCCTTCTTTCAATATGTCGTCTGATGTTTCCAAGCGCTGCTCCAGTGCCAGCAGATGGTCTTCAATGCGTTCGCGCTGGTCGCCCGGCTCGGCCCACAGGCCACGGTCCATGGCTTCCAGCAGGCGCTCGCCGATGTTGCGCAGGGCCAGCGGGTTGTGCTGTTGCAAAAAGGCACGGGTGGCGTCGTCGTGCACATAGGCATCGGCCACCAGCGCGTACTGGTGGTCGCCCACCACGCCGGTGGTGGCGTCAAACGCGAACAAAAAGTCCACCGTGGCGGCCATTTCAAACGCGCCCTTATAGCCGTGGCGCTTGATGCCGTCCAGCCACTTGGGGTTGACGGCGCGGGAGCGCACCACGCGGGCCACTTCTTCACCCAGCGTGCGGATGCGCGGTGCGCCGGGCACGCTGAAATCGCCGTGGTACAGCGCAGCGGGCGTGCCGCTGAGGTGCTCTACCGCTGCGGCCATGCCACCCATGAACTGGTAGTAATCGCCGGAATCCAGAATGTCGTGCTCGCGGTTGTCTTGGTTGTGCAGCACCGCGTCAAGAGCGGCGATGCGCCGGGCAAATGCCTCGGGCGCAGCGCTGCCGTGGGCGTCTTGCCCATAAGCGAAAGCACCAGCGCGCAAATAGGCTTCGGCCAACTCAGCGCGCTCGGTCCAGTTGCCACTGGCGATAGACGCCTGCAATCCTGCGCCATAGCCACCGGGCCGGGGGCCGAACACGCGCCAGGTGGAGGCCCGCTCGGCCTCTGCATCCGACTGCCCTGCGGCTTGCGCCTGTGCGGCATCAAGCTGCACCCGTGCGCGGATGGGGTTGACATCGTCCGGCTCGTCCTCAGGCGTAATGGCGGCCACCGTGCGCACGGCGGTGTCAAACAGGTCAATCACATTCGGAAACGCATCGCGGAAAAAGCCAGACACACGCAGCGTCACGTCCACGCGTGGGCGGCCCAGCACACTCATGGGCATGACCTCAATGTCCACCACGCGGTTGCTGCCTGGCGCCCACTTGGGCCGCACGCCCAAGAGTGAGAAGGCCTGGGCCACATCTTCGCCGCCGGTGCGCATGGTGCTGGTGCCCCAGACCGATAGGCCCATGGCCATGGGGTAGCAGCCATGGTCTTGCAAGTGCCGCTCTACCACCCGGTCTGCCCCCTTGGCGCCCATGGCGTAGGCGGTTTGAGTGGGGATGGCGCGCGTGTCCACCGAATAAAAGTTGCGTCCGGTAGGCAGCACATCGGGCCTGCCGCGCGACGGTGCGCCGCTGGGGCCGGGGGGAATAAAGCGGCCGTCCAAGCCGCGCAACAACTGGCCAATCTCGTTGGGCCCACAGGCATCCAGACGTGGGGCCAGTGTGGTGTGCAGGCGCTCCAGCACTTGGGCGGTGCGGGGCCAGCTCGCGACTGCATGCATCGCTGGTGGCTGCCCGCCCCCACCCCAGCCCTCCCCCGAAGAGGGAGCGGGTAATGCGGATTCCACACCCTCCCCTTCCGCAGGAGGTTTGGGGTGGGGGATGGAAGTTGCTCCCTGCACCAACTGCACGGCCAGCAACTCCAGCCGCTCGCGGGTGTGACCCGCGTGGCGCCAGGGCTCAAAGCTCAGGGCTTGCAAAACCTGCGGGCGCTGTCCAGTCCAGGGCGCTGCCCAGTCGGGGCTCAGGGCATCAAAGTCTTTCAACCCCAAGTCGTGCGCCAAGGCCACCGTCAGGCTGCCTTGCGCCGCACCTGCGCCGCCGGGGTAGCGGGCCAGTGCCACCAAGGTGTCCACCCGCTGGCGCCCGGTAGGGGACTGGCCGAAGATGTGCAAGCCATCGCGGATTTGCGATTCCTTGATTTCGCACAGGTAGGCATCCAGGCGCTGCAACAGGGCTTCGCGCTGGGTGTCGTCGGTAGGCTTGGTAAAACCCAGCTCGGCGTGCAGGCCGTCTGCCAGCACCTGCTCCAAAATGCTGGCGCGCAGCAACTTGGCGCGGCGCGGGTCGAGCGACAGGGCCTCGTAATACTCGTCCATGCGGCCTTCAAGCTGCTGCAGCGGCCCATAGGTTTCGGCCCGGGTCATGGCGGGCATCAGGTGATCGATGATGACGGCTTGCGTGCGGCGCTTGGCCTGCGCGCCCTCGCCGGGGTCGTTGACGATGAAGGGGTACAGGTGCGGCAGCGGGCCCAGGATGGCATCAGGCCAGCAGGCCGCCCCCAGCGCCACGCTTTTGCCGGGCAGCCACTCCAGGTTGCCGTGCTTGCCCACGTGCACCACGGCGTCCACCGCGTAGACGCGGCGCAGCCAGAAGTAAAAGGCCAAGTAATTGTGGGTGGGCACCAGGTCGGCATCGTGGTAGGTGGCGACCAGGTCCAGGTCGCGCCCGCGTGCGGGCTGGTTGCCCACAAACACATTGCCGTAGCGCTGGCCTGACACCATGAAGCGGCCTGCGCGCACCAGCGGGTCTTGCGCAGGCTCGCCCCACAGCGCGTTGATGGCGGCTTGGCACTCAAGCGGCAGGGCCGCAAAGTCTTGCATGTAGTCGGCCATGGCCAAACTTTGGCCTGCGGGGCGGTCGTCGTTGGCATGCAGGTTGTTGGTGATGCCACGCACCAGGTCGGCCATGAGCGCGTCGCCATGCGGGGGCACATCGCCGGTGGCATAACCTACGGCCTGCAGGGCTTGCAGGATGACGACGGTGGATGCGGGGGTGTCCAGGCCCACGCCGTTGGCCAAGCGGGAGTCGTCGTTGGGATAGTTAGCCAGCACCAGGGCCACGCGCTTATCGCTATTTTTTTTATAGCGTAATGCGCACCATTTACTTGCGGTAGCGGCCACAAAGGCTATACGTTCTAGTTCAGGCTGGTAGCGCACCACGTCGATCTCGGCGCGTTCGCAGCGCCAGGCCAAACCCTTGAAGCTGATGGGCCGGGTGCCAATGCGGCCATCCACCTCGGGCAGCACAATTTGCATGGCCAGGTCACGCGGCGTGAGACCGTGCGGGTCGTCTTGCCATTGCTCTTGCGTGCAGCCCGCCGTGATGAGCTGCAACACCGGCGCATCGCCGGCCAGCAACACGGGTAGCACCTCGGTACCCGCGTCGTTGCCATCCATTGAGCCCACGGCAAAGCTGGTGGCGTTGAGCACTACGTCCACCTTGTGCTCAAGGGCTAGCGATTGCAGCAGCGCCATGCTGCCGGGGTTCTTGAGCGAGTCCAGCGCCACGGCCAGGGTGTTGAGGCCCTCTTCGGCCAGCGCGGCCAGCATGGCATCAAACGCCGCCGTGTTGCCCGCCTGCAAATGCGCTTTGTAAAACACCAGCAAGGCCACGGGCGCGCCAGCACGCCACGGGGCCAGGGGCACGGCGGGTGTGTAGGGCATGGCGGCGGGCAGCACCACAGCAGGCAATGGGCGCTGGCCCTGGCCGAATGCGGCGTGGGCAATCAGCTGGAAAAAGTTGGTGGCGTTGTCGCGCCCGCCTTCGCGCAGGCAGCGCCACAGGTGAGTGCAATCGTCTTTGGTGGCGGTGCTGCGCATGAGCAACTGCGCGTCTTCCACACATTCGCCCGACACCATGACCAGCCACTGGCCGCGCGTGCGCGCGGACTCGCAGACCTGGTCCACGATGTAGGCCCAGTCGCTGGGGCTGCCCAGGTGTTCGATAACGATGGCTTTGGCGTGGCGCAGCACATCGTCCATGTACAGGTCGATCGAGGCGGGCTGGCGCAGCCACATCAGGTTGGCCAGGCGCACACGGGGAAAGTCATCCGGCAAGCCGCTGGCGACTTCGGCCAGCAAAGACAGCGTGGTATCCGCCACGGTGAGCACCACAATGTCGCCCGGCGTTTGCGCCACGCGCACCACACCCAGGCCATCGTCTTCAACATGGCCGCCGGGGCGGGTAGAGAGCAGGTGCATGTGCTTGAGCGCCGTTTTTGATTAAGCCAAAGCGGCTTGGACTTCAGATTGCAGGCCGCTTGCGTCAAGGTGGTCGCCAATCAGCACCAAGCGCGTCTGACGCGGCTCGTCTGCACGCCAGGCGCGGTCGAAATAGCTGTCAAAACGCTGGCCCACGCCCTGCACCACCAGGCGCATCGCAGCCCCCGGAACGGCGACAAAGCCTTTGACCCGGTAAATTTCATGGCGCTGCACCAAAGCGGCCAGCGCGGTGAGAAGCTTGGCGCGGTCAGTCACTTGCAGCGCAATTGACACGGAATCAAAAGCGTCGTGGTCGTGGTCTTCTTCCGCATCGTGGTGGGTTTTGCGGGCGTCGATCACGTCTTCTACCTCGCGCTCCAGGCCCAGCAACACGTCCATGGGCACGTTGCCGTGCGATGCGCGCACCAGCTTCACACCGGCGGGGGCTTCTGCGCGGATGGTGGCTTCTACGGCTTCCAGCGCGGCAGCATCCATGCCGTCTACCTTGTGCACGATCACCAGATCGGCCGTGGCCAGTTGGTCTTCAAACAGCTCGTGTAATGGCGAGTCGTGGTCCAGGTTGTCGTCGGCACGGCGCTGGGCATCCACGGCCACCGGATCGTCGGCAAAGTCACCGGCCGCCACGGCGGGCGCGTCCACCACGGTAATGACTGCGTCCACGGTGAAGGCATTGCGCAGCGCGGGCCACTGGAAGGCCTGCACCAGCGGCTTGGGTAACGCCAAGCCAGAGGTTTCGATCACCAGATAGTCAATCTGGTCGCGCCGGGCGGCCAGTTGTTCCATGACCGGGGCAAATTCTTCCTGCACGGTGCAGCACAGGCAGCCATTGGCCAGCTCGTACAACTGTCCGTTTTCCACCCCGTTTTCATCGCAGCCAATGCCGCAGCCGCGCAGCAGTTCGCCGTCGATGCCCAACTCGCCAAACTCATTGACGATGACCGCGATGCGGCGGCCTTGGGCATTGGTAAGCAGGTTGCGCAGCAAGGTTGTTTTGCCGCTGCCCAGGAAACCGGTGACGATGGTGGCGGGTATTTTTCGGGTTTGCATAAGGATTGTGTTTCTAAAAATAGTCAGTCTTCGATGCCGCGCTGTGCGGGCACACCGGCCTTGAAGTGGTGTTTGATGAGTGTCATCTCGGTCACCGTGTCGGCCAGCTCGATCAGTTCAGCCGGGGCGTTGCGGCCGGTAAGCACCACATGCACATGGGGTGGGCGATCGCGCAGGCAGGTGAGGATGGGCTCCAAAGGAATCCAGCCGTAACGCAAGGGGTACATTATTTCATCCAACACCACCATGAAGTGCTCGCCTGCCATCACCGTGGCACTGGCCTTGGCCCAGCCCTCTTGCGCCAGTAAGGCGGAGTGGTCCAGGTCGCGGCTCTTCCAGCTAAAGCCATCACCCAGGCCTTCAATGGGTACACCCAGTTGCTCAAACAAGCGGTGTTCACCAAAGCGTGCCGTGGGCACCTTCATGAACTGGTAAACCTTGATTTTTTTGCCACGGCCATGGGCACGCAAAGCCAGCCCAAAGGCGGCGGTGCTTTTGCCCTTGCCGGTTCCGGTGTGGACCAGAATCAGGCCGCGGCGCTCTGCCGTGGGGACGACCCGTTCGTAATCGACGGGTGGGGTTTCAATCTGCATGGGAGCCCTCTTGGGAGGTTGGGGTGACCTTGGGCAGCGCAATCCACTGCCCCTGCACGGTGTGGACAGCAATGCGTCCGTCGAATACGTATTTCAGCGCCAGTACGCCCAGCACACCGGCCCAGAGCAGCGAAAGAACGCATGCCTGCATCATGGCTTGGCTCCTGGAGCTTGGGAGGGCAGCGCAGCCCGCGCAGCGGCAAGCGTGGGTGCCTTAACCAGCAAACACGTGGCCATCAGGCGTGCGCCCTCGGCCATGCGCGGGCCAGGGCGCACCAGCATGTCGGCTTCACCCTGCGGAAAGATGCAGACCCGCTGCTCGCGCAGCGCCCGCATGCTTTGCCAGCCGGGGCGCGCATGCAGCCCATCGGCGCTGCGCTGGCCGATCATGATCAAGTCCGGGTCGGCGCGGACGATGTATTCCGGGTTGAGCTTGGGAAACGGCCCCAGCTTGGCGGGCACGATGTTTTTGGCACCTAGGCGCGTCAGCGTTTCGCCAATAAAGGACGACTCCCCCGCCGCATACGGACCCTGGTTGATTTCAAAATACACCCGTGTACCGCGCACGCTGGCAGGCAGCGACTGGGCCGCCGCCGAGACACCAGCGTCAATCGCGCGCCAAATGCGGGCTGCATCAGGCACCTCCAGCAACTGGCCCAGCTTGCGCATCACGCGCTGCACATCGGCATGTGTTTTGGGTTCCAAGGCCACCACCTGGATGCCCAGCGCCTGCAGCCGATCAGCCGCGCGCGACGAGGTGGCCATGAGCACTACATCGGGTTGCAGCGCGACGATCATCTCAATGTTCGGGTCCAGCCCACCGCCGACCTGGGGCAACTTTTGCACGCTAGCCGGAAAGTTGGAATAGCGATCCACACCAACCAAGCGTTGGCACTGGCCCAACTCGCACACGGTTTCGGTCAGCGAGGGCAACAGGCTCACGATGCGCTGCGGTGCGGCTGGCAGCGTGACGGTGACGCCACGGTCGTCGGTCAACTGCAATGCGTGGGCGGCACTGACCAGCGTAAAAGCGAACGCAAAAGTTAACGTCGCCAAGACGCGGGGTGGCAGTGCGTTCTGCGCAGGTAAAGGAGGAGCCCGCAAAGCGGGCGGGGGACACGAAGCAAAACACCCATGCCTTGCCTGTTGCGGGCGAGAGAAGAAGCAATGCCCAAGCTTTCTGGCGACAATAAGCTC
>JAURXM010000106.1 GCA_030654395.1 Aquabacterium sp. | reverse complement strand
CAGCATAAAAAACTTTTCACCACGAAGACACGAAGAAATAAAACTTCGTGTTCTTCGTGGTGAATAAAATATTTTTTAATCAACTTTATGCTCACTTAATACATCCACGCACCGTCAGCGCCAGGTTTTCCGCCGATAATTCTTCCAGTGTCAGGCACTCAGCGCCCAAGGCTTGCGCCAGTTGGCGTGCTTTTCCCAAGCGTAAATAGCCGGTTTCGGTATCGAGCACCAGAGCGGGTACGCCGCGCTCGGCCAGCAATCCGGCAAATCTTAAGGATTCCTGCCAGGGATCGTTGCCCTCTGTCAGCGCAACATTGGCCTTGCCGTCGCTAAGCAACACCAGCAACGGTGGCATGCCGGTTTTCTCCAGCGTTTCCAGCGCCACAGACAATGCATGAGGCAACGGAGTGCGGCCGCCGGTAGGCAGTTCGTGGAGGTTCTGTTCGGCAAGATCGACGCTGCGGGTGGGCGGCAGCAATAACTGTGCGGATTTACCTCCAAAGCTTATTACCGCGACTTCATCGCGCTGCTGGTAGGCGTCGGTCAGCAGCGATAGTACCGCGCCTTTGACCGCTTCCATGCGCCGCTGTGCGGCCATGGAGCCGGAGGCATCGACGACAAACAAGATCAGGTTGGCGGTTTTGCCGGAGCGGATTTGTTGGTGCAAATCGTTTTTGGTCACCTGGAAATCGTCGGCACCTCGAAGCGCCGCACTGCGTAATGTCGCGCCGACCGCGAGGCTGCTGGGATTCTGGTCCTGCACTATCCGCACGACCCGGCCGCGCGGCGCATCCTGTGCCGTGCTGCGCTTGCCGGACGCGTAGCGATTGGCAGGCGTATCGACTGCTATTTTTCGCACATTACCGGCAGATGCAGCCGCGAAGACTTGTTGCTGGTTTTCCGACTCACTGTTATTTTCAGTATTTTCCTGCTCGGTATCTTCAGCGCCGGATTCGCCTTGATCAGGCGGCTGCAATGCCTGTTGCATCAACTCATCAAGCTGTTCCTGATCCAGTCCCGGTTGCTCGAACGGTTTGCGTCTGCGCCGATGCGGCAGCACCAGTTCCGCCGCAGTGCGCACGTCTTGCGGCGTGACCCGAGACCGGCCTTCGAGCGCCGCCAATGCCCGTGCCGCTTTGTGCATAACGATGTCGGCGCGAAGGCTGGCCACTTCGAATTCGCAACACAAATGGCTGATCAAATCGAGCAGCGTATCGTCCAGCGTCACGTCAGGCAATAACTGCTGCGCCGTGGCTAACTGATGGCGCAAGGTTTGTTGTTCGTGCATCCAGACTGCGGCGTAAGCGCTAGGATTGGCTTCGTAA
>JAURXM010000074.1 GCA_030654395.1 Aquabacterium sp. | reverse complement strand
GGGTGACGATGGCCTGGCCGGCCCCGAAGCGGGTGCCGTCGCTGGCCAACTTGTGGCGCGGGTACTTTTGCAAAATGCGGTTGCGCAGGCGCCGGGTGATCTCGGTGAGCTGGTGCAGGGTCTCGCTGTCCAGGTAGCTGGGGTCGGCCTGACCGAAGCTGTTTTTCTGGTAGGTGGTGATGGCGCGCTCGACCCGAAGCAACCCGCCCGAGACGTAGCTGGTGGCAATGCCGTAGTTCAGCAGGCTCTGGCGCTCGGCCAGCAGGAAGCGCTTGCCGGCACGCGGGGCCAGCACGCCGGTGAGCACGGTGGTTTGCGTGGGGCGGGCCGCGTCGGCATTGAGGCACAGGGCGTTGGCGCCGCCGTAGGCCGCAGCGTATTCCCACACCGGCGTGGGGCAGTCCACATCGATGCCGGCCAGGCTGTGGTGCGGGTCATTGCGCAGGCCGCCTGCCGTGGTGAGCGCGCTGAGGGTGCCGCGCAGGGCACTGTAGACATGGCCGTAGACCTGGCGGCTCCAGGACCAGCGGCCCACGGAGTCGTTGTATTCGGTCTGGAAGGCGTCCAGGCTGGTGCTGTCGTTGTAGGGGTGGATGACGTAGTCGTATTCCTCATCGCCCATGGCGGTGATGACGGCGCCCGCCAGCACCGGGTTGGTGGCACCCGAGGCCATGGCCACATAGGTGAGCGCCACGCCACTAGGCAGGCTCTCGCCGCCGCTGTAGCCGCGAAAGCTGTCGCTCACCATGATGTCGTTGCCGGTGGGGCCTTTCCAGCGGCAGGTGAGCGTGACCACGGCGGCGGCGGCGGATGCGGTGACGGGCAGATCCACCGCGGCAGTGATGGCCGCTGCAATGGCGGTGGCGATAGCGGTGGCGGCGTCGGCGGCCCCGACGGCGACGGACACTTTTTGCCCGGCAATGTAGAGGTTGATGGTGCCCGCCGCGCTGGCCGGGCCGGCGACGGTGATGGTGCCTGTGGCGGCTACACCGGCACCGGCGTCAGCCACGGCAATGCACCAGACTTCACCAAAGGCATCTTGCGCCCGGTAGGCGGCGTGCATGCGGGCCAGCATGGAGCCGGTGCCAAACAGCGCCTTGGCCTGGTCGGTGGTGCTGACCAGGGTGGGCGTGTTGACGGCCAGGGAGCCGGCAACCAGCTTTTGGCCGACCAGCAAGGCGCGCTTGTTCTGGGAGAAGTAGCCGGCCTGGGTGTTGTCCATTTCCGCATAGAACAGCGGCACCCGCACATTGGCGGGGATGTTGTTGAAAGAGACTGGCATGGCTTAGGACTCCTTTTTCTTGGCTTGGGTGGATTCGGCAGAGGACTGGCTCACGTCGCCGTCGTTGAGGCGGCGCTGCCAGTACTGGGTGGCTTCGACGTCGCGCCCCTCGGGGGGCAGCACGTCGCCGCGCGCGGGGTCTGGCACGGCAAGGCCGGCAGCGGGTTTGAGGTACATGAGAAATACTCCTGGTGAAATGAAAAAGCCCACTCAAAAGCGGGCTGCGGGGGCTGGGGCGGTACCGGCGTGGTCTGAGAGTTACGCCAGGTTGCCGGTCTTGGGGAACACAGCCCCCAATTCGATGCGACCGTCCGGTGCAGGCGTCTGCACAAGATTGGGGTCTGAAGGGTCAATGGCGTCCACCCGGATGGTGCCGCCGTCAAAGTGCGGCAGCGCGGCGAGCTCTTGCGCCTGCCAGCCGTCGCCGGGTTCAATCTCCATGACTGCGCCAAACTCGAACTGGTACCACATGCGGGCCCGGTCCAGGCTGAGCAGCGAGCCGCCCTCGTAGGTGATGCCGTCATAACGGGCGGCGGGCTGCCAGCCCAGCAAGGCGGCCCACAGCTCAGCGCGCAGGGCGTCCATGCTGTGGGCGCTGCCCTGCCCTTTTTCATCAGCCACGTTGCTGACGGCCACGACCACCGAGAAACTGTCGGTCAGCGTCTGGCGCACGCTGTTCATGGATTGGGCCCGCTCAGGGCTGTCATCGAGCGGGATGACGAAGGCGCAGGGCACCTGCAATGAGGCAGTCTCGGGCAGCAGCTTGAACTGGGCGGCGCCGGCCACGCGGGTGGCAAAGCTGGGGCAGCGGGTGCGCAGGGCGGCAATGATGAGTTCGAGTTGCATGTGAATTGATGCTTTTTAGCGGGGGACCAGTGAGTTTTGCAGGGCGCTGCGGATCTGGCCGCGCACGGTGTCGCGCTTGTTGGCCAGGGCCGTAGTCATGAAGTTGCCCCGCTTGGCCAGGCCCGTCTTCGGGCTGCCATAAAACAAGTAGGCGGGGTAGAAATATCTCATCGCGTCGGATCTGCGCACACCGATCTTGATCCAGCCGCCTTTTCTGCCTTTGCTGACTGTGCCGATCGCCTTCTTGAGGGTGCCGGTCTGAAGGCCCGGGAAATCGCCCGCCAAAGAGACGGCCCGGCGCGACACAATACGGCGCGCTTCCTTGCGCACCTCGGCTGCGCCCTTGACCAATGCCGCGCGCATGGCCCTGCGGTCGTAGTCGATGATCTTGTGGAATTCGAGGCCGACCGACAGGTCAAAGCCGCCCACGGAGCCGCTGCTGCTTTCCCTGTCCATCAGATGGCTCCCAGATCCTTGGCGCTGATGCGGGTGAAGATGCGCCGGTCATCCACATCGATCGAGTCCATCACGCGGTAGCGGCGGCCGTCGTGTTCGATCACATGGCTGGCGGTAATGTCGGCAGGTTTGGTGCCGGTGCCGTAGCGCAACCAGAACAGGTGGGTGGGTGTCTCGCCGGTGTTCATGCCGGCGCGGATGGTCAGGCTGTAGACCGGCTCCACCTTGGCCCAGCGGTTGATGCCGGGGTCATAGGTCTGGTCCAGGCCAAAGGCGGCGTTGGGCATTTCGCTCCACAGGCACAGGTGGACGCGGCGGTTGAACTCGCCGGCGCCGGGCAGGTTTGTCGCCATGGCTACAGGCTCCAGACCTTGTAGCGGTCGAGCAGGCGGTCGGCAAAGCCGAGAGGATGACTCACATTGCCAACCTCTTCCGCCGCGCGGTTTTCATACATAGCGCCGACCATCAGTTTGATCCAGCTCTTGATGCTTTCGGGCACATGGGATGCGTCGGCATAGCCGGCCACGTAGCGCACCGCCACCGCGTTGATCTGGTCGCGCGTGGCGGGCCAGCTGCTGGCGTAGGCGGGCACGATGGAGGCAAAGCCGAAGTCGTCGGCATTGTCCAGGGCGTAGAGGTTGCTGGGCAGGGTCTGGATGGTGCCGGTGCTGTCGGCATAGGTGATGCTGGCCACGCTGGCGGCGGGCAGGCGGGTGAGCTGCAGGGCGGCGGGGAAGGCATCGAGCGTGAGCTCCCAGGTCTGCGGCATGAGGGCGCGGCCGGTAGCCTGCTCGGCCAGCTCGGCGGCGGCGGTGATCATGGCGCTGATGAGGGTGTCGTCATCGGTGCCATCCACCCGCAGGTGCGCTTTCGCGTCGGCCACGCTCACCGCGAGTGCGGTGGGCGCTGTGATCAATCGAAGTGCCATGTTTACTTACCTGTTACCTGGTTGTGCGTGCAGACGTCTACACACGGTGGGATCTGGTCCATGTTTGCAAATTGGGCGCTCGGGTGCTGCGGTGGTCTGGGCGATGGCCCACCATGGCGCCGGCGACCGTGGGCGCAGCCGTTTGCAGATCGGCCGTACCCGCAGGCCTGGCGCCGGCTGCAGCGGCCAGCAAGACCTGCGTTGTCAAATTCGCCGTGGCGATGCACTGCGCCGTATTGCTGGCCACCCAGGCTGCCGTGCTGGTGCTCAGGCTGGCCGTGCCACCTGCGCGGGCCTGGGTGCTGGCCGACAGCTGGATGGCCGTCAGCAAGGTGGCCGTAGCCGCTGCCGCTGCCCGCTCGGCCGCCGACAGGCTGATGCCGGTGGTGAGGCTGGCAGCGCCACTGGGGCGCGCACCGGATGCTGCCGCCAAGCCCTGCCCTGGTGCCGTCAGGACCGCCGTAGCCGCTGGGCTGGCCGCCGCGCTGGCTGCCAGAACGATGCTGGTCGATAGCGTGGCGCTGGGTGAAGGCTGGGCCCCGGCCGCTGCCGACATAGCCTGCCCGGCTGCGGTCAGGGTCGCCGTGGCGGCTGGCATGGCCGTTGCGCTGGCCAGCAGCTGGATGCCGGTGACCAGCGTGGCGCTGGATGCAGGACGGGCAGCCGTGCTGGCCTGCAGTGCGATCTGGGTCGCGAGAGCCGCCGCTGCAGCTGGTGCGCTGCTGGCAGATGCGGCCAGCGGGATGGCGGTGGTGAGGGCTGCGGTGGCGGTGGGCTGCGCGGCGGCGGTGGCATCGAGGTTGATTGCGCCCCCGGCCCCTGCCGCTGCAAACCACAGTGTCGGAGTATCTTCGGTGAACAGCCGCCACGGGTTGGCACTGACCTCTGCAATCTCAGCGTCGGTCAGCGCCCGATTCCACGCCAATGACAGCGGAAAGGTTGCATTGGCAATACGTCCAGTGGTGTTGTATGCCTCGTTGCCGATTGATATGCGTGAACTGGCAGCTACCCCGAAGCCAGCAGGGATCGCAGTTCCTGTCGTTGATCCTGTCGTATTGACTCCATCAACAAATGTCTTACATGGCACACCCGTCAGGTAGACGCCAGCATAGACATGCATCCCGCCATCAACTGCTACCGATGAATTGGCGCCGCCCGAATTCGTATTGTTGTACGACTCAATACAGAAGGTGCCTGACGAAGTTGTGCCAGTCGTTCCGCTCAAGTTTCCATACAAAGCAATCTGCTTGTAGGGCGTGCCGCTCATCATCATGCCAATCAGCAGACCCTCTCGCGCTTCTGCAAATGGGTTTGACATTGACAGCAGCGTGACGCCGCCAGTTCCGCCGCCAAGACTTCCAACGATTGGGCTGAAGGACCACTCCGCCGTCTTTCCAGTCCCGGCCCCCGTCGCATTGAGACCAACACCTTGACGCTTGAGCGCTTTTTTTCCGTTCCAGGTGCTTGCGATTTTCCCGCTGACCAAGTCAATAGCGCCGAGCGAGCCGATGACTGCAAAGCACAGCCCGTTAGTGAGCGGGTTGCTCCAGTCAACATCGACCAGATTCTGTGGCTGTGTGTCCTGGCTGGCAGAAGGCCAGAGGATGGCACCCAGATCAGAGACCATAGATCAAGTCCCCGGAGACCAGAGTTGCGCCGTCAGCACCCAGCCGGAATTCAGGCTGTAAGCGGTGCCGTTGTTCATCAGCCAGTAGTCGGTATAGGCGCTCAGCGGAACTGAATTGAGTGACATCACCCACGATGTGGCAGTGTTGCTTGCGGCTGCGTATGGGCTGAAGCTCCCGACCAGACGACCCGGCATAGTGGCGCTTGGGGTTGGTCCGGCATTCCCCGAAAAGTCCCGGTCAACGGCAAACAACTGCAATGCGCCGCCTACGGGCGCAGTGGCAAAGGTGGCGCTGGTTAGTCGGAAATCAGCCAGCAACGCAAGTCCGGTGTTGTTGATTGTGAGCTTGTCGGCTGCATTGGCATAGGCATTGTTGGCGACAGCGTTGGCAGCCGTGACAACGACATTGGAGCCGATCACATCACGGAGTAAGGGGGTTGGCATATCAGGCTCCGTTCAGTGCGGCAGACACTTGGTCAATGGTGCAGTGGTCGTCGTGTGTGGCGAGTGCCAGCAGCTTGTCGGCGTTGGTTTGTGTCAGATGCCCCAAGGCGACCCAGGCGCTGAGCATGGTGACGTTATCGGTCAACGCAAAATCGATGGATTCAGCGGCTCCCTGAATCACGTCGCGGCAGGCCAGCGCAGCATCGCGCAGGGGTGAGGCCAAGTCAGTGGCCTGGTCTTCGATCTTGGAGCGCATGCCGGTGGAAGCAGCCCACATGGCGAAGTAGGCCCGGTCAACTTTTCCGACTTTGCCGGGGCGCGCTGCGTTGACGGCAGCGGCAATCGCGCCATCATCCCGGCTGTCGATCAGCGCCTGGCTGCAATGGGTTTGGATTTCAGCGAGTAGCGTCATGATGTTCTTTCTTCAATTGCACATCACCCCACCGCACGCGACCTTTGAACAGCGGCGGCGGGCAGGTCTTGAGTTTGGGATCCAGCGGCACATAGCTGATCAGGCGCTCGCGCCCGGTCCTTTTGACGAAGCTGGCATAGAGCCAGTGCGGAAACTTGCCGTAGTGGCTTTTGCGCCAGGTGATGCGCCCGATGCCGCCATGCCGCCAGCGACGCCAGTACAGCGCGATGGCGAAAAACAGGCAGTTCGAGCGCATGGCGCACCAGGTCGATCAGTTGTCGATCGACAGTACCAAGGCGCCTGCAGCGAAGGTGGGCGCCGCGTCGCCGCTGTTCACTGTCTTCACTGTGGTGAGCGGGTCAATTTCAAGCATGTTGCCGGCACTGGCCGCATCAAACGTGGCCGAGGCCCAGACATAGGACGGGCCAGAGCCGGGCGTGGTGCCAAAGGTCAGGGTGCCGTTGTTGCTGGTGGTGGGAATGCCGGTACCGCTTGATGCAGCAGTAGATCCGGCGGACTGCGTGCCGGCCCAGTTGGCAAGAGAGGCCGCCGTGTTGGAGCGGGCGTAGTTGGTCCAGGCCGCCTCCACCACCGCGCCCCCGATGCCTGCGCGCAGGGCAGCTGTCTGCTCTGTGAAGACCGCAGTGCCGTCGGTGATGACCTCGCTGGCTACGCCTGGATACAGCGTGCTCTGCGCCGCTGCGGATGTGCCCGCCGTGGTGCATTTGTAGAGGTGGGTCTTGCTGTCATTGGCCGTCAGGCTGATCGTGTCGTTCAGCGCATAGACCGTGCTGTTGCCGCGCGGTCCCTTGGTGGACGTCAGCAGGCCGACCGAAAAGCCGGTGGTGGCGGGCGTGTAGGCCTGGGCGCGGTGCAGCCAGTCGACGATCTTGTTGGCGAGGTAGGTGGTGTAAAACATGTCGGGCTCCGGTTGGGTGTGGTTGCTCTGAGGTGTGCTATTGGTTCAATAGCACACGACGCAGCATTGGCGAGGGCTGGAGGCCGCTCTTATGCAGGCGGGTTGGCGGTAGGGGCAATCATCGGATGACCTAGCACCGCAACAGCGGCCACCAATGCGGCGCTGGCGTTGGCCACGGGTGTGATGGTCAGCCGCGTGTAGCGCTTGGCGCCGATGTAGCCGAGCTTGCGGGTCTTGTCGTCATCGGAGAAGATGAAGGCGGCCAGGGCTTCGGTGCCGAGCAGGTCGACATCGGCCACAGCGGTGGCGTCGCTCAGGTTGGCAGCAGCGCCCTCTTCCAACAGCACCGTGAAGGTGGCGTCGATGTCGGCAATGGCGCCGGTGGCGATCACATAGGTGAGCGACTCGAAGCCTTGCTTGTCGATGATCTGGCCGACCAGGGCGGTGGTGCCGGCTTCACTGACGGGGGAGATGACGCGCTTGACGTCGATCTTGTTCATGAGATCTTTCATGGCGATTCCTAAAAAATGGGGTTTGATTTATTGAGCGCCGCCACCGAAAAAACGAGTGGCGGCGCTGTGCTGGATCTCGGTCTTTTTGACCGGATCAAGATGCGGCGAACTTCATCAGCTTGATGGCCTCGAAGTTCTGCACCCCACCACCAAAGCGGCGGCGGAAGTTGAACTTGGTCTTGCCTTTGGCGGTGATGTTGTCGCGGATGACAACCGTGCCGCTGCGGTTGACCACCACGTAGCCCTGGCGCAGGTTGCCGTAGGCAATCGACAGGCTGTTGGCGGCCAGGGCGGGCATGTTGTCATCGATCTCGACCGGGCTTCCCAGCAGGCGGCCACCGAAGCCGGCCAGTGGGTCCGGCTGCCACAGGTAGAAGTTGCCGCTGCCATCCTTCATCTGGCGGATCTGACCCAACACCGCGTCGCTGGTGATGAAGGCAGCGCCGGGGCGGTACTGGGCTTTCAGCGAGTGCTGGAAGCTGATCAGGGCATCACCCGGATTCGATGCGGCAAAGGCGCCGGCAGCACCCGAGGCGATATACCCCAGCTTGCCCCAGG
The DNA here is from genome assembly GCA_030654395.1 of Aquabacterium sp. Classification (GTDB taxonomy): domain Bacteria; phylum Pseudomonadota; class Gammaproteobacteria; order Burkholderiales; family Burkholderiaceae_C; genus Aquabacterium. Next base: position 33,870 of record JAURXM010000074.1, on the reverse strand, counting down.
CGTAGCTGGCATTGGCCACGGTGGGGTAGTTGGTGATGCCGCGCGACTCACCCACGCCCGTGCCGTTGGCAAACTCGACACCGGCGAGTTCAGAGAACGCGATGGCGGCTTCGTCGGTGAGGTCTTGCTCCAGGTTGATGATGGCATCGTCCAGGGTGGAGTTGAATATCCACGGCTCGGCTTCCGCTTCATGGGCGGTGAACTCCAGCTCGGCGAACTGAGGCGTGGCCGTTTCGCCGCCTGTGGCGCCGGGTCCGACGCGGCGAGCTGACATGCCGCTTTTCTTCGCCATTTTCTTGAATGTGTCAGAGCCGACGGTGACGTTACGCGCCAGCCGGCCGATGGCACTGGTGACGCCCACGATGCGGATAATCTCGCTGTCCATCTCCGGCAGCACCACGAAGCCGCCATCGGGGCCAGAGCCAGAGTTGTAGGCCTTGCGCTGCAAGACATCCAGGCCATTGTCATCACCCTTGCGCAGGAACTTGCCAAAGGCCTGTTTGTATTCGACCTGCTCGGGTGAGAGTTCTTTTTTGTCGCCAGTGCCAACAGGGGGGCGATTTGACTTTTTGGCCAATTCAACCAGGTCATCGTTCAATTTCTTGAACTCGCCATTGATCTTGTCAACGGTGGCCTGTAGATCGGCGACGGCTTTGCCTTCGGCCTTGGCTTTCAGCAGTTCGTCGTTCTTGCGGGTGAATTCACCCCAGGCTTCGCCCTGCTTTTCAACCAGGGTTTTGATTTCCTTCATGTCAATCTCGCCGCTCATGGCCATGGGCAGCAGGCCCAGGCCCGCCAGGGCGTCAGGCGATACAAGGGGATGGCCCAGCAGTGCTGCGACGGCCATGACGGCGACGACGGCCAGGAAGGCGATCGTCAGGTTATGTCGGGTAAGTTTCATGGTGGTTTTCTTTCAAGGTTGGGAAATCAGGGAGGTGTTGCGTTTGATGGCCGCCGCCAGTTCGTCAAGCTCTCCACTGCCAGCGTCCTGCATGGCCTTGAGGTGCCGGAAACCGTGGCTCATCACCACACGGGCTTCCTTTCTGCTCAGCCCAGCGTCCTGCATGAGCTGTTCAAAATCTCGTTCGCTGAAGTCGCCTGCAGCAGACTTCACGCTGCTGACACGCGCCTTGCCGTTTGCCGGAAAGCTGACCGGGCTGATTTCCATCAGGTCGATCTCGTGCAAACGGCGACGTGGTTCTTCGGGCTTGCTGCGCGAGGTGTATTTCTTGGCGATGTAGCCAATGGACAGGCCGGTGATGGCGGGTCGTGGCTTCATGCCCATCAGGGTGTACATCTCGATGCCGTTTTGCGTAGGCGCGAGGACGCCCTCGGTGACCAGGCCGTACCCGTCCTCAGACAGCTTGTCCCACACACCGATCGGATTCATGTCTGAAGAGGTGATGCCCCAGCCGCCGTGCTGCATCAACATCATGGGAAAGATTCCGGTCTTGTGCGCTTCGGCCAGGGTGTTAGCAAACGCGCCAGGGTCGATCACATCGCCATAGCTGTCGACGTTTCCGAACACGGCGCCGTAGCCGCTGAAGCGCATTTCCTTTACGGAGCCAGCATCGCCTTCTGGCGAAATCACCTTGATTGAGCTGAAGGGTATGAATTTGCGTTCTATTGACATGGTCAGGCTCCTGATGGGGTCGTGGACACCGCGCCGCTGGGGTCAGTGGTCATATTGGTGGGGGTGAGTGGCTCATCCAGGCCGGCGATCGGGTTGAGGTCAAGCTTGCCGCGGGCCTCGTTGCGTTCCATGATTCCGCCCAGCGCCAGGCGGTACAAGTACTCGGCGGTGTCTTTCATCGCACCGCGTAGCAGGCCGGCTTCGGCAAGCTTGATGTAGTAGCCCTGCTCGCGCTCGGCCTTGGTGAGCAGGTTGACATCGGCAGATTGCTGGATGCGCTCGTACCAGGGCATCAGGGTATGCACGACGTGGGCCAGGAACATTTGTTCAGCGCTGGCAAAGGTCTGTGTCTTGTCGCTGTGCCCAACCATCAAGGGCAGCACGCGGAAGTAGCGGCAGACCTCTTCCACCTGGTAGCGGCGCGTCTCCAGGTGCTGCGCGTCCACGCCTGACATGACCTGTTGAATAAATTTCGCGCTGCGGTCCAGCACCATTGGCAAGCCGGCGTTCTCGGAGCCCGCATGCTCTTTGGCGATCCAATCCTTAAGCGCGGTGTACTGCTCTTTTTGCAGCGTGCCGTCAACGGAATAAATGCCAGAGGGACGTACGCCTTTTTCGTGCAGCTTGGCGTGGCTCTCTTCCGTGGAGATTGCCAGCCCGATCGCCTCGCGCGCCAGCTTCAGCACGTCCAGACCCATCACACCGTTCCAGCTCGGGCCGCGCAGGTGCCAGATTGTCTCTTGCGGAAATTCCTTCACCTCGCCCGACGTCCCTCGGACCTTGTAGGTAAGCGACCAGTCTTCGTTTTGGATCACCGAAACACGGCCGGGATCGAGCTGGATCAGCTCAGCAATGCGGGCACGGCCGCCAATGGTGACCACGTTCTTGAAGGCATAGGCGTTACCAGCCAGGCCGGCGTGCAACACCATGGTTTCGCGGTATTCGTAACTGGTCTGCCAGCTGTTGGGGGCGCGATGCAGCAAGTCAAACAGTGGGTGATCGGTTGCCGACTGCCGCTGGGGGTGTTTGGACACGGACGAGCGGCTCTCCCGCATGAGTTTGAACGGCACCTGGGCCACGCCCTCGGAGATGACGCGCATGCAGGCAAACACTGCACCAACCTTGAGCGCTGTGTCCAGATTGACATTGGCGCCCGACTTCGACTTGCCACCGCCGCGCAGCAAAGCGGACAGGAAGTCCGACAGTCCGTCAGTGGCAGCTGCCGACTTCCGGCCTGTAATCCTGTCCCAGATACTCATTGCGTTGCTTCCGTTTCCCAGAATGATTTTTCGTTTGAGTTGCCAGCCAGCGCCCGGCCCAGCGCCATCAGCATGGCCATCGGGCCGTCAATCTTGTTTTCGGCGCGCTCTTTGGTGGGCGATCGCAGTTCATTGAACTTGCTGACCTTGACCACCAGGTTGCTCACCATCCAGGTCATCACCGGGTTGCCGTCAAACTTCAGCTTCTTTTCCAGCACCAGGTTCTCCACCTGGATCAGCGGCGGCGTGAAGAACAGGGCGCGCTGCGCGATCTCGACCAGCGGCAGGCCTTCCTCGATCAACTTGCCGGCGAAATACATGCTCAAGGCCGGGTCGAAGGCGATCTCCTGCATGTCAAACTGCTTGCAGTCGCTGCGCATGTCCTCGGCCAGCACGTCAAAGTCGGTGATGTCACCGTCGGTCACTTGCACATGGCCCGATCGGGCCCAGCCGCTGAGGTGCGCATTGCCGCTTTCCTGCACCGCCAGCTCGTTGAGGTACAGACGGGTGAAGACGTACCAGATGCCGGCTCGCTCAAAGACCTTGACGTAGGCCGCAAAGTCTTTCTTCTGCGCCAGGTCCAGCCCGCCCCAGCACTTTTCGCCGATGAAGTCGCTGATCTGCAGGCTTGGGTCTGCGCAGCGGTCCCAGGCCCGCATGTCCATCCAGGGTGACTCGCCGTTGACCCAGACGTTGAGCCGCTTGGTCAGGAAGTTGTTGAGGGCGCTGGGCATGGCGGCAGCCTTGCGGGCGGCGGCTTCCATGTCATCCTGCAGCACCGAGATCAACCAGTTCGGGTTGGCTTTTGACCAGGTCGCTGCGTCGTTCGGGTCGTCGTTGTCGTCAATGGTGTAGATCACCCCGAACATCGTGGGATCTTCAATCACCCGGTCCAGAATCTTGGTGATGTGGGTGCGCCGCTCGTAGCAAATGCCGCTGCGGTCGGTGCCTGCGGTGGTGATCAGCCACAGCAATGACTGCTCTCGCGCGCCGCGTGCCGTGTCAATCACGTCATACAGGTCGCGTTTCTTGTGCGCGTGCAACTCATCAATCACCGCACAGTGCACATTCAGGCCGTCCTGCGTGCTGGCCTCGGCGGACAGCGGCGAGAACTTGCTCGAGGTGTGCGCCACCGTGATGCTATGCGTGAGGATCGCCACACCCAGGTAGGTGCGCATGTCGGGCGTGCGCTCGGCCATGGCCTTGGCATCGTCAAACACGATGCGTGCCTGGTCGCGTGTCGTCGCTGCGGAGTACACCTCGGCGCCATGCTCACCATCTGCCGACAGCATGTACAAGGCGATGCCGCTGGACAGCGCGCTCTTGCCGTTCTTGCGCGGCACCTCGATGTAGACCTCGCGAAATCTGCGCAGGCCGGTGTCCCGGTGCACCCAGCCAAAGACCGTCGTCACGATGAAGCACTGCCAGGCTTCCAGAACGATCAGCCGGCGCTCGCGTGCCCACTTGCCTTTGATGTGCGGCAGCAGCTCGATGAACTCACAAGGGCGACTGGCCTTGGCTTCGTCAAATACCCAGGGCCAGTCGGCGCTGGGCTCGCGCTGCAGATCGGCTATTTGCCGGTCGATTGCCAGGCGCGTCCACTTACAGACCGGGATCTCGCCCGCGGTTACCAGCTGTGCATACGTCTGCGCAGCTAAAACATATTTGTTCACGGCGGGCTACGGCACCAATGCGAAGCGGGCGAAGCCGCTGGGCGCATTGGGGGCAGCATCAATGCCAGGCAGGGTGGGCTGCACATAGTTCGATGGCTGCACCCGGCCCCGCGCCGCTGGGCTCAGGCCGAAGTGCATCAGGTAGCGGTTGACCTGCTCGCGGTGCGACTTGATCAGCTGAACAATCACGCTCTGCTGGGCGTAGCCGCTGGGCGTCACGCTGTAGCTGGCGGCATAGACAGCATCCGGGTAGGTCATCGGCGTGCTGGGGTTGTCCATCAGCCGGTTCACGATGCCGTTGAAAGCGGTCTCCAGCTCGGACAGCCGCCCCACCGCCTGGCAATACAGCGCCAGGGCCGCACGGTCCAGGCCGCTGATCAGGCCCAGCTCTTCCAGGAAGGGTGTGATGCGCTTCCATTCCTTGCGGGCCTCGATGCCCAGGTGCTTCGGCGCGCTGGGCGTCTCCACACGGGGGTTGACGCCGTCAGCAAGATTCAAAGATCGCTTGCCCGGGTTGCCTTCCAGCACTTTCAACGCGGCCGGCTTCGGCAGCGGTCCGCGTGATCCTGACATGGTGAAATTCCTTGGGTTTTGCGCGGCTCAGGGGGTACCCCTCCCCCCGAAACCTGCGCGTGAAAAAATTTGACTAAGCGGTCGGTCCTGGGCGAAAAGGTTCTAGACTTTTGATGCCCCCCACCCTCTGCCTATGCCGCGCTTCGCTTCGGCTGCAGTCTTCTCCAGGTGGCAAGCACGACAGATCGACTGAAGGTTGCTTTCCTCATCGGTGCCGCCTTCGGCCTTGGGTATGCGGTGATCCACTGCAGAGGCGAGAGACACACGATCTTTCTTTGAACATGGCTGGCATAGCCCAGCATCACGCGCAAGAATCAAGGCCCTCAGCTTGTCCCATGCTGAGCCGTAGCCACGCTCATGTCGCGTGCCGCGCTGCTTGTCCGCGAACCTATTGGTCTGTGGATGCTTGGGGCAGCGACTGGTGCCATCACGCACCAGGACACCACAGCCCGGATGATTGCAGGGCTTGGGTGCAGCTTGTGCCATGGCGCTCTTGTTTGGTTGCAGTGACAGGACTCGAACCTGTGACCTTTAGCTTATGAGGCTAACGAGCTACCGACTGCTCCACACTACAAAGGAAAACCCCCGCAGGTAGTGGCCTGCAGGGGTTCGATGGGCTGTTGACTTGCGGGTGGTGACACGAATTCCACAGCTTGCCTGAAATGTACACATAAAGTCTAAGGTGTAAAAACTCTTTTTCGCTCATCTGCCGCCTTCGCGCGATCGCTGAACCAGTTGGCCAGCGCGGCGTCTGCCTGGTCGAGACTGGCCTTGATGGTCGACTCAGCACGGGCCATGCACCTCGCCGTCATCTTGATGCCGATGCCCTCAATGTAGATCAGCTGCAGCGTCTGGTACAGCTGTGGCCGGCTGCCCCGCAATGACTCCACGGCCTGGTTGGTCAGCTCGGCATCCACCTCATCCACCGGCAGCTGCACCTCACGGTAACGGTCCACTACCTCGGACAGCAGAACGGACTGCGTTGCAAAGCCCAGGCCGCCCCGGCTTTCCCGGTCCTTCCACTCAGCCCAGTTGTCCAGGCGGTGCTTGACCCAGTCAATGCGCGCCATTGCTTGCCCCCTCAGCCCAGATGCAGACGTGTGCACAGCCGAACGTCACCATGGCCTGCGCGACGTCGCGGGCGATGTCCGTCAGGGTGAAGGGCGTGCCCATCACCCTGCCCTGCTCAAAGGCGTAGAAGCAGTTGGCCTCACCGCGCAGACCACGGCGTACCAACACAAAAGCCTCATTGCCGATCGCCTCCGACTTGGATTTGATCGAGGCATAGGTCTCAGGCATGAACTGCTTGATCTCCGAGATCTTGCCGGTCACATCTATTTTTGCTGTCCTGGTGTCCATGCTGTCCAACCTTTTCTATAGAGTAAATAAGTGAAGTGGGTGAGCACGCGAGCGAGCGCGCGGATGTGTGCCTGCCTGTGCCCGCCCGCCTTGGGATAAGGCGCCGGGCACTGCCCTGGAACACAGTGGCAATGCAGCAGCTTCAACCCCAAAAAGATGGGGATAAGGGCTGCTGGTGGTTTCTATGCAAACCACTGGCCACCATGGACACTTGGACACTTCTAGGTCATGGGCCCGTGCGCTGACTTCCCCGCAACCGCACCACAATGAGGGCGCAGCGCGCCTCCCAGCCCTTCGGGCGCACTACTGCCAATCTTGCGTCTGGTAGTGCTTGCAGCACGGCGCGTTTGTTGCGCCATGACCTGTTGGTCAAAATGGCACATCGTCAGCGTCCTCTTCCGTGGATCCACTCGCCGCACTGGGCGGTGCAGCGGTCATATCGTCTTCTGCCTCAATCGGCGGCCAGTCCCGGGGCCTGACGTACCCCCAGGCCCGCGCGCCATTCACCTGTTTCTTGACGCGCTCCCAGCCCTCGTGATCGAGCCAGCCGCGAATTTGCGCTTCCAATGCCGGGGTACTCTTGGCAGCATCAACGCCCAGGGCCAGGGTGAGCTGGGCAATGGTCACAAACGAGGCCAGCTCGTTGACCACCGCCGCGATGCCCGTTGCCATCGGGGGCCGGGTTAGCACATGCAGCAGCTCGCTCAGCACAGCGGTCTCTACCAGGCGGCTTTCCTGCATAGGCACGAACAGCCGGCGTTCCTGCTCAGGCGTGGGCGTGTACACCACACCCTGCCCATACAACTCGTAGGCCTCAGCCAGCAGCTGCTCGCGGTACTTGATCAGCCATTCGGTGTTGATGATGTTGCGCACCGGTATCGGCCACATGCGCCGGTTGCCCGTGCGATCGCGCAGGTAAGTGTTTTCGTTGGTGGTGCCCACCAGCAGACACTGGCGCGGGAAGGTGCCCACCGTCGTGCCGTAGGCCACCCGGTAGCGGTCCACCTTGGAGCTGATGAAAGCCTTGATCGCACCCACCTCAGCCTTGCTGAAGTGCGTGAGTTCGGCAATCTCGTAGACCCACAGGCCCTGCACCTGTTCCTGCGCTTCCTTGCCGCGGCCCACCTCAAACGGCGTGTCGCTGTAAAAATCGGAGCCCGCCAGAATCTCCACCGCGGTGGACTTGCGCAGGCCGCCCACGCCTTCGAGCACCGGGCAATAGTCAAACTTGCAGCCGGGCTGCATGACCCGGTACACCATGCCCAGCAGCCAGCAGCGGCCCACGATCTCAAAGTACTCCGCCATGGCCTTGGTGATCGTGGCAGGCTGCTGTTTGCCATCCTTATCGGTCCACTCGGTAGGCTTCTCTCCCAGCACATGAATCAGCCACTTGTCGATACGGCTCTTGCCGTCCCACTTGAAGCCTGCCAGCTGCTCACGCACCGGGTGAAAGCGCCTTGTGTGCGCCACGGTCTGGATCGCCTCGGAGAGGGACGCCCGCGCGATGCTGGGCAGGCCATAGGTGTCGGTCAGGTACTTGCCCAGCAGCAGGTCCACGGCGTCGGTCACATCGCCCACCTTGGAGTGCGGCCAGGGCCACAGCACCCGGCTCTGCACGTTGTTGCTCAGCTCGTTGTAGGCCAGCACCGGCTCCAGGATCGGGTCGCGCTCCAGGATCAGGATTACCATCTTGCGCGAGGCCAGCCAGCGCTTGTTGACGCGGTCGTAATAGCACACCAGCCACCACGGGATGGGCTTGCCGCCGATGATGGTGTTGCCGTCGGCATCCTGCTCAAGCTCAGCGGCGCCAGCCTTCTTGGCCGGTTTATCACTGCCCTCAGTGTCAACGAGACCTTCGATTTTTTTTGCAGGCGCCAACTCAGCCGCACCACCTGGCAATGGCTGCGCCTGGCCAAAAAATGCCAGCACGCGCTCAAAGTCCCAGCCATCGGTGTTGATCGCATCCGCGCAGTCCCAGCCATCGGCCACCGCCAACGGCTCGGGGATGGGCAGCAGCTGCACCGTGCAGGCGTGTGACTCGCGCAACAGCGCACCAATGCCCAGCATGGCCGCCATGCCGGGCTGTTTGTGGGCCGGCAGCAGCGGCTTGGTGGCCTGCAGCACCTTGCGGGCGGCATCATCCGCGCACTCATTGCGCTCTGCAGTAGTCAGCTTTTCACGCTTGGCGTCGCAATCCGGCCAGGCCAGCACCGTGCAACCGTTCAGCCACGACCATTCGGATTTCTTCCAGGCGTTGCAGCCACCCACCCAGCTCACCACCGCATAGACATGGGGCGCATGGGCCTGCAGCAAGTTGTGCAGGATTTCGGCCTTCTTTTCTCCCTCGACCAGCACCACGGTGGGCAACATGCCGGCACCCAAGACGACGGGCGACACACCACCGGGAAAGTACAGTGGCCGGGGTTCGTCCCACGTCTTCCAGTGCCAGCGGCTGGCACCGTCACGGGCTGAGGTGCACCAGGTGTAAGGCAGCGTCTCTTTGTCGCCATCGCTGGTCTTGAAGCGCACCACGTAGCCCATCAAGGCATCGTCAATCTTATAGGTGGCCGTGTGCTCAATATCCTCAAACTTGCGGACCGGGTGCTTGAACGTGGCCGCGGGGGCCATCGCAGGCACCGGCACCACCGTGCGCCAGCCTTCGTCTGACTTCTGGGTGACTGGTGCAGGCGCTGGTGCCGGTCTGGGTGGCTTGGCTACGGCGGGAGCATCGCCCCGGGCTGGTTGCACACCGGCCACGTCTTCCAGCCCTTCCTCACGGGCCAGTTGCACAGCCGCCTTGCCGTTGCTCAAGCCGTTGATGGCGGCATACAGGCTGATCAGGTCATTACCCGCCTCGCCCGTGGCAAAGTCTGACCAGCAGCCCAGGCCCTCTTTGCCCGAAATATTCACGCTGCATGACTTGCCAGCGCCACCCGACAGAGATCCGCACTTGTATTCCTTGCCCTCTTTCACACCGCCGGGCAGCCACATGGGCACCAGCTGCTCAACGCGGGCCAGCAGCGCCTCAGCCAGGGCTGCAAACTTGATGGGGGGTAGTGGCGCCCGCTCACTCATGCGCTGCCCCCTGATTGCAGAGGGTGGCTATCCAAACCGGCAGCACCACCACCGGGGTTTGTTGATGGGTCATGGGGCGGCTACCTCGACCAGCCCTGCAGGCAGCGCCCCAGATCCACCCAGCCGTGGCCGTGGCGACAATCTTCGGGGGCCGTGGCCGGCGCGTATTCCGCCACCGGCTTGGCACTGTGCGCCACCCAGCGCCGGCGCACGATGACCAGGTCACCCGCGCGCACCATGTTCTTGATGGTGTTCATGGCCGCCACCCGTCCTACGTTGGCTTTGGCCGCCATATCGAGCAAGGTGGGGGCACGGTGCGGCTGCACCAGGTCAGCAGCGGCCTTCAGCAGCGCCTGGCGGGTCTCGCCCGTGGTACCGGCGGGCCGGCCAGTGGTTACGGTGTGGGCCGCCGTCATCAGGCCACCCGTTTCAAACGCGCTGCCTTGGCCGCCTGGTTACGCGCCGCCAGCGACTCGCGCAAGGCATGCACGCTGGCGATCAGCTGGCCGCATTCCTTGTCAATGCGGCCCAGCTCGTTGTCGTTGATCTCGCCGTCCACCAGATCGCCCGCCACCTCTTTGCACAACTCGCCAAACTCGCGGGCCGAATCGGCCAGGCGCATCATGCAGTCATCGTTCGGCAGGGCACTCGCATCCGGCAGCGGCACCAGCATCTGGCCGCAATTGGTGGCAAAGGCCACCAGGATGCGCCGATCGCCCGTGAGCTGCGTGATCTTTTCCGCATCCAGCAGGCCCAGCTTGGCCGTGCCCATGCCCGCCACCTCGGCGCTGAGGTAGGTACTGCCCTTGCCCAGGCGCGGGGCCAGCGACTGCGCGCCCCCCGGATAGTCATGCACCACGTTGTAGGCCGCGTCGCGTAAGTTCATTTCAAAACCCCAGAATTGTTATTACAGACAATTGCACGTCGCCCGCTGACACTGCGAGCATGAAACGAGAGAAGTCCACCCACCGCCCCGATGCCGAAAGCGCCGCGCACCTGCCCGCGCACGGCACCAGTGACAGGGAGTCGATCACCGAGAAAAGCACATCGGAATTGATGGCGGTGGGTGGAAAAATGGCGAGCGCCCCAGCCGGCAGACAATGGTGTTCTCACACAACCAAAATCACCAAAAGGGGCACTCATGAAAGAAGACGACATTCCACTATTTCCAGTGGCACAAGTGAGCATCGGACCAGTTCCACGAATGGGCATCGTGGTCATGCGGCTGGACTTTCTTTCAACGGTGATGGACACACCGGAAAACGCTCAGACCGGGCGAACTTACGCGATGACACCAGTGCAAGTTCACTACGTGATAGAACAATTACAGAGGTCACTTGTATCGCTGGATACCTCTGCACCACCAGATGGCGGAGGTCCGACCCACTAAGGGTCGGCATCTCAAGCCTCCCCTTTGTCGATCGAATAGAACACCTTGCCAATCGGCGCGCGGCGGTCGATGCTGACCGGGGTGTCGGCGGCGCGGCGGTTGGCATGGCGGCGCACCACACCCTCGCGCAGCACGCTGGCCTCGCCCTCAGCGGCGGCGGCAGGCGCTACGGATTCAGTAGCTACCGGGGCAATAGTGGCGGGGGCTTGGGCCAGTTCCGGCCATATGTCCTGCCAGTCATCCGGGCGCAGGTCTTGGCGGGTGACCTCGCCATTGGTGGCGCGCTCGATGGCGACACAGCGCTCCAGGGGCACGGCTTTTTTGCCCGTGCACCAGTCCGAGACGACGGGCGGCGATACACCCACAGCATTTGCCAGCCACAAAGAGCGGCCACGTTCGGAAGATGTCCAGGTATTGAGTTTCATAGTTACATTATTAGCCTTCCTGTAATTGTATGTCAATAGCTATTGCTCAATTTGAAAAATTAGCCCTCAGCCATGTAATTGGCTGGATGCAAACTATTTCTGAAACACGAGTTGCCCGACTTGCCATGCTTGTGAAGAAGTACGGCAACAGCTTGGCCCAACTAAACGAAGCGCTTGGGCTTGACAGAACCGACTCAACCCTCTCTCAAATCAGGACATCGGCACCACACAGCAAAACGGGAAAGACCCGAGGCATGGGTGATAACCTGGCTCGAAAAATTGAAGACCGCCTTAAACTAGAAAAAGGCTGGATGGACACACCGCCCACTTACGCAGAACTGCATGGTGAAGAAGACCCGCGCACCAAGGTGATGCAACTGATGGAGAGCATGCCGCCCGATCAGTGGGCAACCGTGGTGCGCTTGGTAGATGCGGTTGCACAACCAACCAAAAAAGTCTCAAACGGCGAGTAATGACGGCCAGTACACTCGAGCCTTTAAGCGCCCGGCGATCAGCCCAAAGGAGGAATCAATTGCAACTCAAGACGACCTGTGACGGCTGTGGCACCAAGGTGTTCGGCGTGGTGTCATCACTTCAGAAGGTTGGCGACCGGTACCTGTGCGCCACTTGCGCCAGCAACCCCACCGACAAGCCCAAGTACTACTGCAACGCCTGCCACAACACCAGCCCAACCGCCCTGCGCAAAGGCAATGGCTGGATTGAGCTGGTGCTGTACCTCTTCTACATTGTTCCTGGCATCATCTATTCGGTCTGGCGCCGCTCCGACCCACCCAACGTGTGCCCTGTGTGCAAGGCCCCCGGCCTGGTACTGGCCAGCGCGGCCAAGCCTGCCGACGTGGCCGGTGCAGAGGCCTCACGCGATGAGGTCGAGTGCCCCTACTGTGCCGAGAAGATACTGGCCAGGGCGAACACCTGCAAGCACTGCGGCAAACAGGTCAGAATCGCCGCTTGAGAACGCCTGCGCCCCCCGGCGACCAGCAGCAACCCGCTTCGGCGGGTTTTTTATTAGCCTTACGAAACTGAAAACTGGACTATTTCGCAGTAATTACGTTTTAGCTATTGACAGACAATTACAGTAAAGCTAATAATTCACTCCAATCCCGAAAATTCCGCGGGGCAAGGAGTGATGAATGCAAACTTCCGTCGACCAGCAACAGGCCATCTCGCCACGTGTCGCCCTGCTCGCAGCGCAACAAAGCGCCACGCTCAGCCACTACAGCCAGGAACAGCAAGACGCCGCCCTGCGCCTGTTCAAAGTTGCTTACCAACATTTGGGCACCGGTGGCGGCAACACCTGCGCCAAGCTGCTGCTGGGTCTGTACAACGGCACCCGTTTCCCTTTCGACCTGACTGATCTGCGTCGGCTGGATGAGGACAACCTAAATGCGGCCATCACAGTCCTGCACATGGACGCAGCGCACACCTGGTGCGAAATCCATGTGCTGCTGGATGCGATCTGCGACCTGAACATACGGGGCAAAAGCACCGGAAGCACGCTGGAATTGTGGGCGCATGACCTGCGCCTCAAAGGCCGCTGCAACAAGGAAGCTATTCCCGAGCTGAAGGCCCGGGCCGTATGAGCGCAGCTACTTCTTTGGGATCGACGCGAAATATTCGTCGCTTGCATTCCCGCGCTTTATCCACACCAGCACGCAACGCTGGCGCACCTCTGGCGTCGCCCAATCCGGCAATACCCGGCCCTCAAATCCACCTGCATGGTGGGCTTCCTCACTCCACGCTCGTTCAAGCGAGGGGTTTGCCTCAGCAAACGCTATCAGCTTCATGCTGGTCAGCGGCACCAGCAACTGGTGGTTGTTCAGGTATGCAGCGGCGCGCCCACCCTCTCGGTCCAGCAGCAGCACATAGGGCAGCTTGGACTTCTCAAAACCACTCATCTCTTCTTCTTCAATCATGACTCAAATTCTCCACATCATCGGCCTACAAGGTGTTGGCAAGTCTACGCTGGCACGCCAGATTCAGGTTGCAAATAGCAGCCTTGGGATTGACTGCAAAAACCTCACTGAGTTGGGCCTACACGAACCCGGCTGGGATACCGATCTGACGCCGTTTCGCCTCCCATACCGGACAGGCGTGCTGATCGTGGAACACGTGGATGAGCCACGCCCATCACAGGTGCAGCCTGGCGATTTGCTCATCCGGCTGGAGCGTGCAGCATGAGCGCCATCCCATCAACCCAGCGCCAGGCTCAGCAGGCAACACCGCAACAACGCCACCCCGAACCCCAAGTATTCAATGACCACGTCCATTTTCCCCAGCACCACCATCCTCTCCGTACCACAGGGCTGGGCCAAAGACCGCAACACCCAGGCGCTGCAGCAGGAGCTAGGCTGTTCCAGTGTGGTGGACGGCTGGACGCCCTCGCAACCGCTGACACTGGGCGCGCTGCACCTCACGCACCTGTGCCCGCAAAGGTTCAGCGCCAACGTCCCCGAGCTGTACCGGCTGGTGTCGCGCGGCTGGAACTGATCCGCTGGCTGGCCGCTGCCGGCGTGGCCCTGGTGCTGGCCAGCGCCTGGTTGCTGGATGGCCCCAGTGAACAGCAGGCCATGCAGGATGTGGCCGCTGACCTGCACGACGCCGTTGCCCTCGCCACCGTTACCGCCCAGGTGCGGCCATGAACTGTTGCAACGACTTCGGCCACTGCACCCGGGGCGAGAACTGCCCGGCCCGCATCGCGCCGCTGAGCGCGCCTGAGTGTCACAGCAAGCCCTGCCAGCCGCCCGCCCTCACCCCCCGCACCTGGGACCAGTTCGCGCACCAGGTGTGCGTGGTGGCCGTCTACGGGGCTAGCACCGGCATTGCCCTCGGCACGCTCTCGTGGCTGTGGGACCGCTTTGGCGACGACGTGCAGCGCCTCTACTGGGCCACCCTGGCCCTCTGGTTTTAAGGGGCCACCATGCACACGTCTGCACACCTGCCCACCACCGCCCTGGGCGAATACACCGGCACCCTGCTGCACGGCGCCGAGGCCCGCACCGCGCTGATCGATGGCGATGGCCACAGCGTTCCCGTGCTGTGCCTGGACCTTGAGCTGGACAACCCGCTGCGCACCCACCTGCATGTGGAGCAGCCCTTCCCCGTCGGGCACGGCCAGCAGGCAGTGGCCGCGGCCCAGCGCCTCAAGAAGGGCATGCGCGTGACCGTGCAGGCCCCGCTGGTGGGCTTGCGCCTGGTAGCGCCCAACACCAGCCACATCCACCTGCATCAGGCGGCCACATGATTCTGAATCAATCCGGAAAAAAACACGACACGGACAAGCCGCGCTGGAGCCTGCTCCCCCTGGGCACAGTCGCGCAGATTGTGAAGGTGCTGGAGTTCGGCGCCACCAAGTACAGCCCGGACAACTGGAAGGCGGTGCCCAACGCCCGCGTTCGCTATTACGACGCCCTGATGCGCCATGTGCAGGCCTGGTGGATGGGGGAGCGGGTAGACACCGAGACAGGCTGTCATCACCTGGCACACGCCGCGTGCTGCATTCTGTTCTTGATCTGGCTGGACGACGAGGAAAAAGCATGACCGAAAAGCGCATCCTGCTCAGCCCGCACGAGATCATCGCCCCCGGCTGTGGCAGCCCGGACCTGCTCACCCAGAGCAAGCCGCGCCCCGCCGCCAGCCCGGCTGACCTCGCCACCCCGCCGCTGCGCCCCACCAGCGAAGACGCGCTGGAGCATCCCAGCCGCATCGGCAACAAATTGCACTGGCGCGACGGCCGCGTCACCGACTTCCAACCTCCCAAGGATTGACCCCCATGAACAAGCCCATTTACACCCCCCGCGCTGACAGCCTGGCCTCGCGCGTCATCGCGTTTTTTCAGCGCAACCCGGACGAAGAGCTGTCGCTGGAAGAGATCAGCGAAAAGTATGACGCCGGGCGCTCCAACATCCACACCCAGCTCGGTGGCGCCATCGATGCCGGCATGCTGGTGCGCGACCGTGATGTGGATGGCGACTACATCTACAAGCCCGGCACCGCCCTGCCCGCGCCCCACGCCAGCAGCGGGCTTGACATGGACGCAGTGCACCGCAAGGCGCCCCCGCCCGCCAAAGCCGACAAGCCCATCAAGCCGGCCCGCGTGCGGGTGGCCTTTCCGGACCCGGAGGCGGTGCCGATCGACACCGATGTGCCCGTGCCAAGCAGCAATAAGCCCGCCAAGCACGACTGGATGCCGCTGCTGCAGCGCCTGCAGCCAGGCGAGAGCTGCAAGCTGCCAATCCAGGCGCGTCCCACCCTGGCGGCGAAGGTCACCACTGCTCACAAAGAAAAACTGGGCACCTTCACCATGCGCAATCTGCCCGAGACCAACGAGCTGCGCCTGTGGCGCACCGCCTGAGCCCACCCCATTCACTCTGAGCACCATCACCATGATTGAACTCCAGACCCTCGCGCTATCGAGCATTGTTGAATCCACCTTCAACCCGCGCAAGAACTTCCACCCCGCCAAGCTGACCGAGCTTGCCGAGAGCATCAAAGCCAGCGGCGTGCTGCAGCCCATCCTGGTGCGGTCCCTGCCGGGTGAGCGCGTGCCCGACACCGACAGCGCCGTGCAGTTCGAGATCATTGCCGGGGTCAGGCGCTTTCGGGCCAGCCAGCAGGCCGGCGTCAAAACCATTCCGGCCATCGTGCGCGTGATGAGCGATGACGCTGCCATGGAAGCCGCGATTCTGGAAAACCTGCAGCGGGAGGACCTCACCGAACTCGAAGAGGCCGAGGGCTACGAGCAGCTCATGCAGCGCACCGGCATCAGCGCCGACTCTGTGGGCAGCAAGATTGGCAAGAGCCGATCCTACGTCTACGCCCGCCTCAAGCTGCTCGACCTGTCCATGGAATGCAAAGAGGCCATGCGCGCCGGCCAGATCGACGCCAGCCGCGCGATCCTGATCGCCCGCATACCTGACACCACCCTGCAAACCAAAGCGCTGGCCGAGGCCACCAAGGCCGACTGGCGCGGCGAGGTGTGCAGCGTGCGCGCCCTGCAAAGCTGGCTGCAGGCCAATGTGATGCTGCGCCTGGAGAACGCCTCCTTTCGCATCACCGACGCCACGCTGGTCAAAAGCGCCGGCAGCTGCAAAGACTGCCCCAAGCGCACCGGCGCCAACCCCGACCTGTTTGCCGACGTGGATGGTGCAGACATCTGCACCGACCCCATCTGCTACCACGGCAAGGAAGACGCCCAGCGCACCAGCATGCTCGCCACCGCCGAGAAAAAAGGCATGCGCCTGATCGAAGGCACCGAGGCCAAAGAGATCTGCCACCAGTACCGCGACACCCTCAAGGGCTACAGCCCGCTCAACCAGGTGCGCAACGATCTGGAGGGCCAGGAAGAAGTGCAGCTCGCCGCCCTGCTGGGCAAAGACAGCCCGCCCGCCGTGCTGATCGAAAACCCGTGGACCAAAGAACTCATCGCCGCCGTGCCCACCGCCGAGGCCGAGGCCGTGCTGATGGCCAAGGGCCTGCTCAAGGTGGTGCAGCAAAAGCAGGACAGCCGCGCCGAGCTGGAAGAAGAGCTGGCCGCCCTCAAGAAAAAGACCGAGCGCGAGATTGACCTCCAAAGCCGCAGCGCCATGTTTGAGGCACTGGTGGCCGGCATCCGCGCCCTGCCGGATGCCCTCGCCTACAAGCTGATCACGCCCAAGTTTCTGCGCGCCTGGCTGCTGCGCCAGGTGGGCGAGTGGGACAGCGACGACTTCGCCAGCTGGCTGGCCATCGACATGCCCGCCAACCTGAACTATGACGACGAGCTGACCCACCTGCGCCTGCACCTGCAGGCCTGCGACAGTGCCAAGCTCTACCGCGTTCTGGCCATCAGCATGATGGAGGAAGACAGCCGCGTCTGCACCTACTGGGCCAACGAGGTCGATCCCATCACCCTGTTCCCGCCCATGGCCGAGCAGCTGAGCGTGGATCTGGACACCATCAAAACTGCAACCGCCGCCGACGTGAAGCACGACATGGCCGAGACCATGAAACGCATCAAGGCCGAACTCAAGGCCCTGGACAAAACCGAAAAATCCCCTGCACCCCTACCCCCTGCTGCGCAAGCAAAAGAATGCGCGGGGGTGGGTGAGGCCGGGGCGGATGGGAAGGGGAAGGCCAAAGGCAAAAAGGCAGACGCCCCGGCTGCGCCGGCGAGCGTTGCCCCGCTGCGCAAACGCAAACTCTCGCCCGATGAAGCCCAGGCCGCGATCGCGGCCGCGATGCAAGAACAGGATACCGATTCAGGCGCCGCTGTCGCGGCACAGGGCATTGAAGCGGCCAGTGGCTGCGCCCTGGCCGTGGGCGCTCCACCTGCTGAGCTAGATGGAGCGGCTGTGCGCGCCCAGCTTGGCATGGGCCTGGCAGTTGGCCAGCGGGTGAAGGCCTTGGCGGGCAAGTACAAGCACAAGCAAGGCGAAGTGACCAAAGACCTCGGTGAGGACTGCTTCAGCGTCAAGCTCAAAGGCGTCAGCGTTGCGCTGATCTTCCGCCTGGATCAGCTGGAGGTGGTTCCAGCATGAGCGCCAACACCAAGATCGAATGGGCAGACCACACGTTAAATCCGTGGATTGGCTGCACACCTATAAGCCCAGGCTGCATCAACTGCTACGCCGCAGCCTGGGCGAAGCGCTATGGCCGTGACTTTTCCGAACGTACCCGCACCAAGACGTGGGCCGCTCCGCTGAAGTGGAATGCCCAGCACGAAGCCTTCCATGCCCTGCATGGGCGCCGGCAGCGGGTGTTCTGCGCCTCGCTGGCGGATGTGTTTGACAACGAGGTGGATCCACAGTGGCGTGATGACCTGTGGCAATTGATCTGGGACACACCAAACCTTGACTGGCTTCTTCTGACAAAACGGATTGGCAATGTCGGATCCATGCTGCCTGTGGAGTGGGGCAACGGGATGATTGACTACTGGCCCAACGTCTGGATCGGTGCCACCATCGTCAACCAGGAAGAAGCCGATCGGGACATCCCGAAGCTGTTGGCCGTGCCGGCCGCCAAACGGTTTCTGAGCATGGAGCCGCTGCTGGGGCCGGTGGATATCGCCAAGTACCTTGATCCATGGACCTGTTCAAACTGCGGTCACTGGGGCAGCGAAGCGGACAGTGGGCCATGCAAATGCGCAGACTGTGACGTAGAAAGCATTTATGACGAATCCATCGGAAGCGACCGGTGCCCGCAATGCGGAAAAGACAATGGAACATCGGACGATGTTGGGCCTGCATGTCCGAGTTGCGAGCAAGCTGGAGGATGGGATCACGACTACGGGTTCAAATTTGACTCTGAAAAGAAGTTGCTTGATTGGGTGATCGTCGGCGGAGAGAGCGGCCCCGGTGCCCGCCCAATGCATCCCGACTGGGCATGGAGCCTGCGGAATCAATGCCAGGCGGCTGGCGTGCCGTTCCTGTTCAAGCAGTGGGGTGAGTGGCTTCCCTCGCTTCAGGCTTCGATCGCGTTGCGTGGCGCTGGAGCCGACCAGGCCTACATCAAGCTGGGCGGGGCCACACATACCATCGGCAGGGATGACCACGATCCCTACGACGCCAGCGATGCGCTCATGTTGCAAGTCGGCAAGAAGGCCGCTGGCCGCCGGCTCGACGGCATCACACACGATGGGTTTCCATCATGAGCGGCCGCAAACCCCGCCGCCCGCGCTGGCAACCCACCGCCGACACCATGGCGCTTGCCCTGCACCACGCCGCCAAGCCCGCGCGGGCCGACGTCGACCAGGTGCTGCGGGCCGTCACCGTGGCTGCCAAGGCCCTGCGCGAGGGCGTGGCCACCGAGCTGCAATGGTCCATCCTGGCCGGCAGCCTGGACGTGTCCCTGGCCATCGAGCGCCAGGGCATCGTGCGCGGCCTGCAGGAGCACCTGGCCAGCGCCGCACGCGCCATGCAGAGCATCTACGACCGCGCCCACGCCGGGCCGGTGTGGCGCCCCACCGCCCTGCACTACTACGAGCTCGACGCGGTGCAGACCTTTGTGGAACTGCACGCCTACCAGGTGCGCCAACTCAGCCGCGCCGAGTTTCTCAAAGCGATCGACAGCGCCGCCAACCAGATCCGCGCCACTGGCGGCCAGGTGACGCTGGCCCACACCCATGAACTTGAAAGGATGGCAGCATGAACAGCCCATACGCCACAGCAGCAGAAACCGCTGCATTGATTCGCCCCTCAACGCCCGATGAAAGGTGGCTGCACGAGCAGCTGGACCGCATTGACCCACACCGGCACGAAATGGGCAGCGCGGGCGACACACCTGCACTGGTGAAGCTGGTGTTTGAGCTGAGGGATTCCGCGACACAGTTGCAGCCAAAGCAGGAGCCTTACCAGACCATCGCAATGGGACATGGCGTCATCGAAGTGGGGGATGCGACATGGCACGGCCTGCCCGCTCTTTGGTTTGGCAATGATGGGCAGGGCCTTGGGTTCCAGCGTGACCGAAATGAGGAACCCAAGCCCGGCGAGACAATCATTGTCTTCACGTTCGCCAATATAAAAGGTCTTGAAGCAATCGAGTTTGCGGTGGAGCGCGTGCGGAGAAAGCTGGAAGCAAGGGAAAGCGAGTCGCCTTATGGGCTAGATTGCGCAGACCCATCCCTCACCCCGCCGCCACCCGAAAGCGCAACTATGGCGGATGACGACATTTATGCCGAGGACAAGGCAGTTGACAGTTTCGCAAAGCATATGAAGCGCAAACTGTGCAAAGCCCGTGAAAAGGGTAAATCAGGCTGGCAAGATCGAGCATGGACACCCGAGCAAATATCGCAGGACTTACGTGAACACGTTGAGAAGGGCGATCCGGTAGACGTAGCGAACTACTGCATGTTCCTGGCTGCGCGACAGGAGTTTATATACCCTCAGCCACCCACCGAGCCAAGCACAAAGCAGGTACAGCCATGAAAGAACGCCCAGCCCTTTTCAATGGCCAGATGGTGCGATCGTTGTTGGGCGACATCAAGACGCATACGCGGCGTATAGCAAAGCTCACAAGTGCAGGGCATGTGAAGGAGGTCGGAGGGAATCGCCGCTGGCATCCGGCAGATCCTAATGCTGTGCTCGCTTGCCCCTACGGCCAGCCCGGCGACCGGCTTTGGGTGCGGGAGACATGGCGTACAGACAAGGGATACGACAACTGCGCACCTAGGACGATAGACAGCGGAGCAAGTCTGTTTATGCTCGCTGACCAATATTCTCACCGCATCAATCACAGGTCCGAATGTGGACCGATGGAGTGGGGAAAGACTCGTGTATCCATCCACATGCCCCGCTGGGCCAGCCGTATCACGCTGGAGATTGTCAGCGTGCGCCTGGAGCGGCTGCAGGACATCAGCGAGGCGGATGCCATAGCTGAAGGCCTATACAGATTCGAGTACGGCGGCCAAGTTTCATGGCGGGACTATTCGCTGTCCGACGAATGGGCTGCAGTTTCACCAATGCTTGAAAGTCCAATCGATAGCTACCGCTCGCTCTGGGAGTCCATCAACAGCCCCGGCTCATGGGCTGCAAACCCGTTGGTGTGGGTAATCGAATTTAAGCGAGTTGAGCCAGGAGCAAACAAATGAAAGACATCCTCACCGAAGAAGACGTCGCCGAGATCCTGGGCTGCGAGATCCAGACCATTCAGGAAAAGGCGCGTTCCGGCGAGTTGCCAGGCGTCAAGTTTGGCCGCCCCTGGCGCTTCCCGCGCACGGCGCTGTTGGAGGCCCTGCACACCAAGGCCATGGCCAACAAGTCAAAGGCGGCGCCAGCGCCCGTGGCGGTGCTCAAGCCAGTCGGCAAGGCATCACGCCAGCCGCCCGTGCTGCCGGCGCACTAGCCGAAGCGTGCGCTCAAATCCTCACCGCGCAGGCTGGCGTAGCGCAACACCATCTTGGTGTCGGACCAGCCCATGATCCGGCAGATCTCCAGCTCGCTGAACATCCAGCCGCGCTCGTTGCGCAGCTCAAACCAGCGGCAGGTAGCCTCATGGCGCAAATCGTGCTCGGTGAAGTTGGGCACCGCGGCATAGTCAAACAGAGTTTTAAAGCGCGCCGACAGTTTGGTGGTGGCCTTGGGCCGCTGCTCTTTGGAGCCGTCCCAGAACGGAAAGATCAAGCCCACCCGACCCGCGCACCAGGCGCGCAAGGGCTCGCGCAGTGACGGCTTGATGGGCACCACACGCGGCTTGCTGGCGCCCCGGTGGCCCTTGCTCCCCTCGACGTTGATGATGTTGCGCTGCAGGTCAATCATGTCAGACCGCAGCCGGAACGCCTCAAACAGGCGCAGGCCCGTGTCCACAATCAGCGAATAAAGCAGGGTGAATGCCGGGTCAGTGGTCAGGGCCCGCTCGCGATCGTCGCGCTTGATGCCGGCCAGGGCGGCCAGGATGCGTGCATCGTCCTGGGGCGACAGGCGCTGGTCCCGCGCCACATCCCGTTTGGCCTCGACCAGCTCGCTGTCGGTCTTGCTGTAGCTGCTGTAGCCGCGTGGCAGCAGGCGCAATGGGTTGGCCAGCGGCGTGGCACCATCGAGCGTGGTGCTGTTGATATGCCAGTCCAGCACCCGCCCCAGCACGCCAATGCGCTTGCGGATGGTAGAGGGCACCAGGTGCATCTCGGGCGACTTGAGCCACTTGACGTAGCCCTCAACCCAGCGGAACGTCAGCATCGAGACGCGCAGGCCAATCACCGGCTTGTCCTGGATCACCACATCGAGCAGCGCATCATCCGAGTCGGTCAAAACCGCCGACTGCTGGGTGTAGGCGCGCACCACTTCCAGCAGCAGCAGGTCCCCCGGGGTTTGTGTGGGTGCCAGCAGCTCTTGCGGCACGATGCCACGGGCCAGCAGCGACTCCAGCTGCTCACCGTAATTGCGGGCCTCGACCTCCGTGTCGAACGTGAAGAAGAACGGTTTGGACAGCAGCTTGTTCTTGACCCGAAGCTGGAACTTGCTCCCCCTTTGCTGGACGTTGGCCATGATGCGCTCCCTGAAAAGGGGGCATCTTACTCGCATCAACGGACAAACAGATCCGATTGCGGGTAGCACTGCTACCTTTTTGAGGTAGCAGGCAACCGTTTTGAGCCGTTTTGAACCCGGAAAAGAGAAATCCCGGATTTACCGGGCCTTCTAAGTGCTTGATTCTATTGGTATTTTTGGAGGCGCGACCCAGAGTCGAACTGGGCTAGACGGATTTGCAATCTATCTGAGCCCTTATAAATCAATGACTTACAGGGCCGCCACCTTGTTCACTACTTTCAATAGGCATCGCACCGACTGAAGCGTGAATTCTATCATTGGGCCGGGCCAGCTCACTCTGGCGTAGCCAGCGCTGCGGTGCGGCACAAGTCGTACTGGGCCCCAATTTCCTGCGCCTTCAATACCCACGAGCCCAGTGAGCCGTCAGCGAGCGGGGTCCGGGGCGGGCAGTTTGAGACCACCAGCGGGGTTGGTTTGGCCAAGGGCGGCGTTGAATGCCCGCACGAGATCATCAGAAGACTTGCAATCACGATACACAGTGTTTTCACGGATCTCCTTTTCCAGCGTCTGCCGGATCGTTGTGTTTTTCGGGATCAGCTTGGAGATTGCCTCGGCCGCCACGCTGTTGGCGGCATCCACTGCCTGGGCAATGTGCTGGTCTTCACGCTTTTGGGAGGCGTATTCATGGTCGACACCGAGTTTGAAGCCGCCAGCGCCCGCAGCCAGGATGGCGGCCAGGGCGGCGAGGATGAGGTAGGGGTTCATGCAAACACCTCTTTGGCCGCTGCATAAAGCGCCAAGCGATCGGCCATACCGTTGGTGCCGCCGTTGATGCGCAAAGTGATACGGCGGAAGTCGCCCACGTCGGCCAGCGCATTCAGCCCTCGTGACTGCCAGTACCATGCTGCGCTGCGGGCCGCCAACTCAGGCTCCGCCAGCTGCTCCGGGTGGCGCAGCAGGTCGATGCCAAGCGCTGCGCCGGTGGCGGCATAGTTTGCCCGCCCGGTGGTCTGAATCAGGCCACGCCCCTTGAACTTGTAGCCGTCGCCGGCCTGCACATTGCCCAGGTCTTTGCGGCCTTCATACCGAGCCTGCGCGGGGGTGGGTCCCCAAATTTCAGTGACCCAATGCAGTCCACCTGACTCGTGCCCGATATGTGGCAGGAACGCCGCCTTTCGGGCGGGCGTGTCGATACCAAATTCAGACATGGCGGCCTCAATGTAAGGTAGCCATTCGGTGGCACGGTCGATACGGGCGCCGGTGGCGAGAGCCAGGTCTCTGGGGGTCATATCGTCGTCCTTTGAAAATCAGCCGGCACCCCATGGCGCCAGTGCCTGGCGGTGGCAATCTGCACCAGCGCGGCGGCCAGGAGCAGGCACAGCCAGACCCAGGTCGGTGTCGTCAAGGCGCGCCACGAGAAACTGTCGGGCCAGAGGATCGGCATCCAGGGCGCCAGCAGCACCAGGCCAGAGGCCACCCCCTCGAACCAGATGGCCAGCCGGATCTCGCGCACCGTGTGCTCATCGGTGCGCACCATGCGGCAAAAGCACGACCAGCCCAGCGCTAATGCAAAAAACGCTTGCAGCAGCAACAAAAAGGTGCTCATTTGCCACCCCCTTTGATGGCCAACAAGTTGCCCGCCACTTCCAGCACCTTGTCCATCAGCGCCAGGATGGAGTTGCGCGCTGCGCCGATGATGGCAGCCACCGGCATCAGGGCCACATTGCCGGGGATGCTCAGGAAGTGGTCCAGCGCCCAGGCCACCGAGCTGGTGATGGCCAGCGCAATCACCACTCCCACCAGGATGAACTTGAAGCCCTCCCAGCGCGTGGTGGTGCTGGCCTTGCCCATCGCCAGCAGGCTGCCCGCCACAGCGCCAAAGGCAATCAGCGAAATGGGCCCCAGCACCGGCCCCAGCAGCGTGGCCACGGCGCCGGCCGCGATGAAGGTTGGAATCGTTGGCTCAGCCATTGCAATGCCCTTCAGGGTTGGGGTCAAACGGGTCCAGCAACTGGCGGCAGATGATGCCGGCGTGCTTTTTGTTGCGGCCGGGCGGGTAGTCGGCCGCGAGGTAGCGCGACAGGCGCGTGGTCACCAGGTCGGGACGCCTGGGCGGCCATGACAGGTCAACCGTGGGCCACTCCCGAAACCAGACGGTGGCCACCGTCCAGTTCGCCAGCAGATCCACCGCAAAGCCAAGCGCCACCGCGGGGTAGAGCAGCACCCGCAGCGCGGGCGTGAGTCGCTGGTCGAGGTGGGCGCGGTACACCCCCATGACCAGGATGTAGAGCAGCAGGAACTGGTAGGTGAACACGATGGCCTGCCACAGCAGGGTGGCCGGGAATGCCAGCACACCCAGCAGCGAGGAAATAAATTCCATCATGCTGGCCACACCAGTGCCGGTAGTTCGGCCATGACGGCTTCAAGCGTCGGCATGGCGCGCGTGCCCGCCTCGACCGCTGCCAGGATGACATAGGCCGCCGCCCACGTTGCATCGCGCAGATTGACTGCGGCCTGGCCTTCAGCGGCGAACTTGGGCACCGTGCTGGTGGCATAGGTGCTGGCCGACAGGATGCCGTCGTAATTTCGCGTGCGGGCGAAGGTGTCGAGTCGCGCCTGGATCGCCGCGCTGAAGGCAGACTGCACCTGCTCAGCCGTTGGCGGCAGGGGATCTGCCAGCACCGGGAAGCCGCCCGCATCAGCGGCGATGCGCTGGCCTTGCGATTGGCCTTCCAGCAGCGCTGCATGTTCGGCGTCGGTGATCTCGACGGCATCGGCGGGGATAGCGTCGCCGTGGATCTCGATCGCATAGAAGCCGTTATTTGATTTTGAATAAAACATGATCTCTCCTAGTTTCCAAAAGCAAGGTAGCTGTATTGCGCTGCAGCGGGTCCAAGATTTCGAATAGTGATGCTCGACAGGCTCGACGCCCGGTTCTGCCCCACATAGGCGCCGCCGGCGGCAAGATCGGTGCCCTGCTGAAGCAATGTGTAGAAGTTGAAGATGTTGTTGGGGAAGGCAATCGGCAGCGTCACGGCCAAATTGGCACCTGATGAAATGCTGGCAGAACTCCCCCACTGGATAATCAGCCCGCTTGGCAGCTTCAGGTAGCCGGTGCTGGCGATTGACGAACCCGGGTTGACAAACGCCGTCGTCGCCACCTTGGTGGTGGCGTCATTGGTTGCTTGGGTCTGGAATACCCCCGCTGCACGCAGCGCCTGCAGCAGCTGCGTGACATCGCTTTGCGAGGGCGTGAGGCCGGCAGCCACCAGCACGCCGCGGATCTCCTCCGTCATCATGTGATACCAGTAAGCGCCCGGCTTGGTGGCCGGCGTGCCGGCACCGGGATTGCCGGCGGTGGCGTAGCCAATTGACGGGCTGGCGGGGGCGGTGGGCGGGCTGGCCGACGAACCGGATGAAAATGCACGATCCATATCTGTCTCTCCTAGGTGTAGCTGAATAAAACGGCGGTGTGGGCGGGTGCCAGGCGCTTGATGACGCACTCAAGCAGGGCATTGCCCCAGGCGCCCAGCGGGTCATCCACCGTGCCCTCGACGGTGAGCTCGATGACGGTGTTGAGGGCGGCGTTGACCTGCCAGGCGAAGTTCCAGGCGTTGTCATAGAGCAGGTGTTCGACGTCGTCATTGACGCTGTGCTCGGCAAACTCGCTGATGGTGATGGCGTAGCCCAGGGCAGCTGCCAGGCCGATGAAATACGCCGCTGATTGCCCGCCCAGTGTGGTGAGGCGTCCCACCAGCGCGGCACGCCGTTGCGCCACGGTCTGGTCGCCGCCAAAGGCGACGGCGCAGGCATCGGGCAGGCCGGCCACGCGCTCCCAGTCGGCAAACAGCTCGGCGGTGGCACGCGGGTCGGCCTCTTCCACCAGCTGCAGGGCGCGGCCGTCCACCCGGGCCAGCTCTTGCGCCAGGCTGGTGAGCAGGCGCGTGAGGCTGGCGGCATCGTCTTTGGGCCAGGCCGGCCCCGGGGGCAGCAGCGCCTGCAGCTGGCGCAGGTAGTCCGCATCCGTCAGAGCCATGTGATGGTCCCCATGGTGCTCATGTTGCCGGTCGTGTTGGTGACATTGGCAGCGGGCGACACCAGCACATAGTCGGTCTCACCCGTGGCGGCCGAGATGGCGGCGCGCAGGTGTGACAGCAGCATGGTGCCGCCGGGCGTGGCTTCACGCAACAGCAGATCCCGCAGCTCGGCGTGCACGGCAGCCTGCACGGCAGCGGTGGCTGGCAGCAGGCCGGAGATGGAGAAATTCAGCGGCACGGCGGTGGGCGCCAGCACGGTGACCTGCGCGGTGACCGGGCGGCGGGCATTGATGTAGGCCTGCACCGTGGCCACCTCGCCGGCGTCCGGGATCAGCGTGGCGTCCAGGTCGCGCACAAAGCGCACCGTGACCGTACCAAAACCCAGCTCGGCCGGGTAGAGCCAGGCGCGGGTGACGCCGGCCACCTCCAGCGCCCAGGTGGTGTAATCGCTGGCGGCGCCACCCTGGGGCGGCTGCTGGATGCGGGCCAGCAGCCGGGCGCGCAGGGCGTCGTCAGTCTCCACATCGGCCCCACCCGTCAGCGCCCCGGCGGTGGCGGTGGACTGCACGCCCACCACTGGGGAGACCAGGCTCAGGCTCTGCCCGGTGACGCGGTTGCTGGCGCCGGCAGCCACGACCGCGGCCACCGGCGCTGTAGCGCTGGTGCCAGCCACTGTGGCGCCCGCCGTGGTCTGGTACTGCACGCCATCGAGCGCCTGCAGCAGCGTGCCGGACGGGATGACGGCACCGGCCTGCACCGTAAAGGTGACGCTGCCGGTAGCGGCGGCGGCGGCCTTGCGCGTGAGGCCCCAGATGGAACACCAGCGCTCCAGGTATTCCACCTCGGCCGTGTCATACAGCAGCTGGTTTGACAGCCACTCAATGAAGCCATACAGGCCATGGGCCACGCCGCCCATGACGCGGGCATAGACCTCGGCGTCGGCACGGCGCAGCACGTCATCGGTGGAGAGGCGCGAGAGCACATCGGTGCGAACGCGCTGAACAATGTCGCCAAGCGACGGACGGTTAAACATTCAGGAACCCCCAGACATCGGTGAATCGAACGTCGAGCGGCACTGTGCCGTCCGACTTGTAAATGCGGCAGCCAATGGCCAGCGTCTGCAGGCCCTGGCGCTCGGCTTGCACCTCCACCCGGGCGGCCACGCCGTCGTCCACCAGCCAGCGCAGGGCCTCTTCGGCATACTCTTTGGCCTGGGCCACGGTCTCGGGGGTGAGCTTGGCGCGCGACAGCAGCCACAGGCGCGAGCCAATGCGGTCGCCTGGCACGGCGGGGAAGCTGTCGCCCCACCAGCCCATGCGCAGGTCGCCCGGCAGGGCGTCGTCGGCATTGGCGCGGCGCCAGGTGAACAGGCTCACCAGCACGGCGCGCACCAGCGGCTGGGTGGAATCCAGGCCGAGGTTGAGCGTGCGGCCATCGATGACGATGGTCAGGGGTTGGTCGTTGATCATGTTGCTTTAGTTGGGTGCGCCGGTGCTGCTGCCACCTGCCTGCACACCGGGGTGTGTATGGTTTTTGAGGCTCTTGCCGCCACCCACCACGTCCACCGTGGCGGTGATGGTGCCGGTGACCTGCAGGTTGCCGCTCATGGTGACCAGCGGGCTGGTGATCTGCACCTTTGTGCTGGCCACCACATCGAGCGTGCCGTCTTGTTTGAAGTGCGCCTTGTTGCCAAAGGCATCGTGCAGCGCCGCCTCACCCTCGGCCAGGCCGGTCAGGCGGTAGCGTCGGTCGGCCACCACCAGGGTGACGCCGTGCGAGCGGTCGCCATCAAAGAACAGGCTCACATGCTCGGCACCCGGCAGTGGGCGGCTGGTGAAGCCAAAGGGCTCGAAGTGCTCGACATCGTCCTTTTGCTCACCGGCCATCAGGCGCAGCTGCAGTGTCTGCATCTTGCGCGTGGCGCTGCTGCTGCTCACGATGCCGCGCGAGAACATGTTGCCGATGCGCCGGGCCATGGGGCCCATGAGTTTGCCGAAGTCGCTCATTTCACATCGCTCCACTCTTTGCCGCCGCCCTTTTGCGACTTGGATTTTTTGAGCTTGCCGGCCTTGGTGACATATCCGTCGACCGGGCCGACCTTGATCTCGGTGCGCAGGCCTTCTTTGTCCATCACGTAGGCCACCTCGGCAATCACCATTTCGGTGTCGAAGCCGATCAGGGCATCCCGCACCCGCACCAGCTGGTTGGGCAGCCACAGCGTGCCGTCGTGCTGCCGCCAGCCCGCCAGCGTGTAGCTGGTCTGCAAGGCCTTGGCGGCGCGGTGGGCGCGCTCGTAGTCGGCTCGGTCTTTGCAGGTGCCTTCGTCGGCCTGGCCGGACTGCTTGAGCACCAGCACGCGGCGGCGCTTGGCGCGGGCGTCAGTGCTGGTGGCGGTCTCGCCGGTCACCGTGGTGCTGGCGCTGTCATCCGCCGAGTCGCCCTCTTCCTCGGACACGTCGGCACCGTACTGGTCATCACCACCGGCACGCTGGCCCTTGACGATGTACTCGGAGAACACGCCCTTGTAGTCCAGCTCGGTGCTGGCGGCCAGCACGTTGACGCCGGTCTCGATCGCGGTGGCGGCGCGCCCGGCGCTGCCCACATCGATTAGCACCAGGTCGCCTCGGGCGTTGTCGGTGCTCAGCACGTGGCGCAAGCGCATCATGCGGTCGATGCTCTCAAACACGGTCTCGCCCACCTGCACCTGGTGCTCGGGGATGACCTTGCCGGTATCGACCTCGGCAATCACGCGCACGCCATACGGCGCAGCCAGCGCGGCGGCAATGAGCTCCATCTTTTGCTGGCGCCACTGGGCGGCTGATTTGGCGGGCGGCGCGATCACGTTGTGCTTCTTGCCGTCCGGCCCGATCACATCGCGCCAGGCGCCCGTACTGGCCCCCAGCGCCTGCCCGGTGGGCGTGGGGCAGCAATCCACCAGGTCCGCTGTCTTGCTGCGGCCCTTGACGCCAACGCCCACGCTCTTGCCGTCGTATTTGATGGGGGTGGCATCCACATAGCCGGTGAGCACCAGATCGGCGCCAATGAACAGCTGGCAGGCGTCACCCGGCTGGATGCGCCGGGGGATGCTGCTCTGCCCCGGCCAGCGGTCGGTGACCTCCAGATCGAAGTCGCGCGCCTGGCGCTCGATGCCGGCAGCAATGCGCACGGCTTTCCAGCCGCCATAGTTTGCCCCCGCCACCACCAGGCGCACCAGGTTGGCGGGGTCTTGCTGCAGGGTGCTCATCGGGTCAGCACCTTGAGCGGCAGGGGCGGCACAAAGCCGGGGTGGCGGATGCCGTTGCGGGCCACGATGTCATCGGCGCGCTCAGCGTCTTCATAGTAGTCATAGGCCAGCACCAAGGCGGGCGTGGTGTCGGGTGGGGTGAGCGTGGTGAGGCGTGCACCGTCGCGGGCGCGCTCGGTCAGGTCGCGCCAGACCTTGCCACGGGCGTCAGACAGGGCGGCATAGGCGGCGTCGGTGGCGGTCAGGGCCTCGGCATCCAGCGCGGCGGTCAGGGTGTTGCGCAGGCCGATCGACTCATCGAACACCGTGGCGGGCACCAGGCTGGACGCGCCCACCGCCTGGGCCAGCAGCAACTGGCGCACCAGGGCATTGGTGGCGCGGGTGTTGGCATAGGCCTGCTGGCGCGACGGCGTGTAGACCAGCGGTGCCGACGGGCTGACCAGCGCGGCGCTGCCCACCAGCTGCGTGAGGGAACGCGCCAGACCGGCCCAGCGCGAAGAGGCAGCCACATAGCCCGCCAGCCCGAGAAAGCCCGCCAGCTGCTGGCCCAGGGCAAGCGGGGTGGTCATCAGGCCCAGGGCGCTCTGCAGCATGGCGGTGGCGCCCGTGGCATAACCCAGCGCAGGCAGGCCGGGCACACTGCCACCAGCCAGCAGGCCGAACACCGAGGTGAGGTCTTCCCCGGCCTCAGTGGCCACAAAGTCCTGGTAGCCGGCCACATCAAAGCTGTCGGCAAAGTCGGCTACGGCAGAGGTCTCGATATTGGCAGCGGCCAGGCGCGACTGGGCGGCGGTGGAGTTGCCGGCCAGCGGAAACGCCAGCTCGCCCGATTCGACAAACGACAGGCTGAAGCGGGCCTGGCCGAGGGTGTTGTTGAACGAGACGCGCGCCTGGTCCTTGAGGCTGACGGTGAGCGTGCCAAACCACGGGTGGATCAGCGTGCCGGGGCCCGCCTCTTCCAGCGCGGCCAGCAGCTGGTTGGCTTGCGCCACGTAGTCGGCACCCACCACAAAGCCGTCAAACGAGATCTCGCGTGCGGCGCGGCCCAGGTCTTCGACCCAGGGTTTGTCGCGCTGCGGGTATTCGTGCAGCTGCGTGCGCCGCCCGGCCCCCAGGTCGGTGCTGTCCACCTGGAACGGCACGCCTCGGAAGCTGGCAGGGCGCAGGGAGTCGGAGAGTTTTGAGGTTGCCATTTTCTTTAAAGGGGCGTCATTCGCGTACGATGCGTGACCATCACTCTTGCTAAAACCACCATGAACGAATACGAGATGAGGCAGGCGCTGAAAATCGCGCAAGACAGAGATGCGTCACACAAAGGCATCGTGGCCGTGGCCTTTGTCCTGACCGCTGTTCTGGCTTACTACGCGCCAAGCTGGGTTTGGTTCACTGATGGCGGCCTGAAAAACGTCATCCTGTTTTTTGTTGTTGATTTCGCCATCACGGCCACCGCCTGGTGGCTTTTTGACCGGGCTACGATCGACAAAGAGCCCTGATCTCAGGGCATGTTTGTGGCATAGGAGCGGTAGCCCACATCGGTGAAGAGTGGGATGTCGCCACCGATGCCGGTTTGCTCGACGCGCATGCCGGCCGGCGCATCTTTGAAACTGACCTGAATCTGGCCGCTGGCCTTCACCTGGTTGGCGGCCCCCACCAGTGAGGGCTTGTTCATCTCGGCCATCGGGTCTTTGTTGAACAAGCTATGCAATCCGGTCCCAAGCGTGGCATCCTTGTCGCCCGTCATCATGCGAACTACGGGGTCAATGACGTAGTCATTGAGCAGGCCGCCAATCTGCCAGCCGGCGAAGGCGGCCCCTGCCACCCCCATGGCGGCGCTCAGGCGGCCCATGGTGTTGACCATGGTGGCGGCCTTGGCATTGGCTACCGTCATGCCGGTGGTGAGGGTTTGCAGCGGCGCCACCGGGGCCAGTGCCTTGAGGGCCAGGCCGCCCAGGGCGAAGCTGAGCCGACCAATGGCGCCCATCAGTGCGATCGCCGCCATGATGGCCGGGGCGTTCATCAACAGCACCAGGCCGATCAGCGCGTTCCTGGCACCGCCCACCCAATTGATGAAGTCTTTGATGCCGCTGACGAAATCACCCACGCCCTTGATGATGCCCGACCAATCCACCTTGGCCAGGCTGTTGGCCATGTCCGTGATGAAGGCCGACACTCTGGTGGTGATCAGCCCGCGGTTGGCCACCGCCCACTTGATGGTCTGCTCTATCAGGGGCGAGAGCGCGGGCAGCAGCTTGGCGGTGATGGTGTTGCCGTAGGAGCTGGTGACCTGTTTCAGGTCATCCACCTGGTCGCCAAAGGCGTCGCCCGCCGCAACCACGTCATTGCTGATGGTGATGCCCAGAGCCTTGTAGCGGGCATTGAGCTTGTTGATGCCGTCCTGCCCCTCGTTGAGCAACGGGGCCAGGGTCTGCCAGCTCTTGCCGTAAATCGCGTTGCCCATGCGGGCCTGCATGGCGGCGTTTTTGTTGCGGGCAAACAGGGCCGCCACCTCGGGCAGCAGCTCGGTGCCGGCGCGCAGCTCGCCATTGACACCGCGCAGGGCAATACCGCTTTTCTTGAACAGGTCAGCCAGGTCCTTGTTCTTGCCGGTGGCGGCCATGGCAATGTTCTTGTTGAGGCGCCCCATGCTCGCGCTGAAAGCGTCTACCGGAATGCCGGACTGGGTGGCGAGGTAGGACACGCGCTGGAATTCTTCAGCCGTCAGGCCAACGCCGTGCGATGAGTCGCTGATGCGGCTGGTGAGGTCTGCAAAGCCCATCACCGCGTGCTTGATGCCGGCCAGCGAGAGGCCAGCCATGGCCGTGCTGATGAGGCCCAGGGGCAGGCCGATCTTGCCTGCCAGGTTGCCGGCGGAATTGCCCACGTCCAGCAAGTACTTGCGCGTCGTCCGGGACATGGTGTTGACGCTTTTGAGCGCGCTCAGCATGCCGCTGGCATTGGCAGAGAGGACGGCTTTTAGTTGCCAGTTGTCAGCCATTTTGTTTTACTCCGATTGGGACGCATTGAGCTGCTCGGCCAGGCGCTCGGCCTGCCGCTCGTACAGGGTGAATTTGTCGAGCGGCAGGGCCGCGATAACGGCGGGGTCTACCCGCCAGAAATAGGCGACCTCAAACAGACAGTCGGTGAACTGCTCTACGCTTCGCCACCGCCACTGCCGAAAAAACCCATGATCACCCCCTGGCACTGCAGGAAGTCGGCTATCGCCAGCGCCTTGACGCTGCTCATGGGGATGCCCGCCAGGCGGCTGATGTACTGCCCGATCACCTTGGCGCGGATCTCGACGCCCACGCTCTCGCCGTCCGAGCTGGGGATCAGCAGCGTGGGCATGCCGATCTGCATGACGTCTTCGGGCAAGGGCTCACGAAAGGTCAGCTCGCTTACCTCATCGCCATGGGCGGCGACGGGCTTGACCAGGGGAACAGTCAGGCCGCTCATTGCCACTGCCCGCGCTTGCCGCTGAACTGCAGTTCGGTCGTGCCGTCTTCACCCTTGGCACTGGACTCGCCCGCCAGGAACGCGCCCGACAGGGTGTAGACCTTGCCGTTGGCCAGCTCGGCGGTGATGGTCATGTCGGTGTTGGTCTGCAGCTTGTCCAGGGGGAAGTCGGGCATGAAGATGGCCGAGAGCTTGACGTAAGGCTCCAGCGCTGTTTCTTTCATGCCGGCGGGGCCGGCCAGGCCCATGACGGCCTCGCGCTTGACTTCGAGCAGGGGCACCTCGATACCGCCCGAGACTTCGAGCTGCTCGCCGTCGACCTTGATGTAACAGATACCGGCTACACGTTTTGCCATGATGGTTGTCTTTCAAATGGGGGCAGCAAGGCCGCCCCCGTGGGTTGCATGGGTGGGGTTACGCGGTGGCTGCGTAGTTGAGGCGGAACTGATTCAGCAGCGCAAAGATGCGCAGCTGGTTGACCAGGTCAGGCGGCAGCAGCACGTTGATGCGGTTCGGGTTGGTGACATCACGCTCGACGATCAGGTACTTGGCAAAGAGCTTGGCGTTTTCCACCAGGCCGAGCTGCTCCATGTCGGAGTACTCCGCCATGATCTCGCCGCGGATCACGCTGGGGGTGACGATGGCCTGGCCGGCCCCGAAGCGGGTGCCGTCGCTGGCCAACTTGTGGCGCGGGTACTTTTGCAAAATGCGGTTGCGCAGGCGCCGGGTGATCTCGGTGAGCTGGTGCAGGGTCTCGCTGTCCAGGTAGCTGG
>JAURXM010000092.1 GCA_030654395.1 Aquabacterium sp. | reverse complement strand
GGGGTTCCTGGGACGGTCGCCGGATACCGCCAGCGTCGAAGATTTACGCCGTTATCAATTGCACTTGGTTGATCACGGTATTTCGCCGATTTCACTGAATGCGACCCTCACCGGGCTCAAGTTTCTCTTTGAAACGACGCTAGATCGCCCTGAGTTGTTGGCCAAGATGCATGCGGTGCATGTACCGCACAAACTGCCCGTGGTATTGAGTCGTGAGGAGGTGGCTCGCCTGATCGCCGCCGTTGACAATCTCAAACACCAGACGGCGTTATCGGTGGCTTACGGCGCCGGCTTACGTGCCAACGAGGTGGTATCGCTGAAGGTCGGTGACATTGATAGTCAGCGCATGGTACTGCGCATTGAACAGGGTAAAGGCAGCAAGGATCGTTATGCGATGCTGTCGCCGGTCCT
The DNA here is from genome assembly GCA_030654395.1 of Aquabacterium sp. Lineage (GTDB taxonomy): Bacteria > Pseudomonadota > Gammaproteobacteria > Burkholderiales > Burkholderiaceae_C > Aquabacterium. Next base: position 2,201 of record JAURXM010000092.1, on the reverse strand, counting down.
GTTGGAACGGTTGCGTGCGTGGTGGAAGTTTGCTCATGCCCAAGGCAAAATGCGCCAAGGTGGCTGGTTGTTTCCTGGCTTGGACCCCATCGATCCACTCAGCACTCGTCAACTCAACCGAGCTGTCCATGCCGCAGCAGAGGCGGCGGGAATCAATAAGCGGGTAACGATGCATACGCTGAGGCATAGCTTTGCAACTCATTTACTGGAACAGAAGGTGGATATTCGGATTATCCAGGTGCTGCTCGGCCACAAGAAACTGGAGACCACGGCGTTGTATGCCCAGGTGGCCACCGATCTTCTGCGTGAGGTGGTGAGTCCGATCGAGACCTTACAAGCTTTGTAGGTCAAAGTCATGGTGCGTCCCGCACTGGAGGTGGCGGATATTTTCCGCGCCCACGGCCCCGCTTGGCGACAAGTCCAGCAGAATCACTTAAGCCTGGGACAACTGAAAGTCATGTCCGCGATCGAACAGTGTCGTACCTCGACCTTGGGCGGGCATGTGTTGCATTGTCCTGCCTGCGAGCATGACGAAATCGCTTACAACTCGTGCCGCAACCGGCACTGCCCGGCAGGCCGATCTGTTGCCGGTGGACTATTACCATCTGGTGTTCACCTTGCCCGCGCCGATCAGCGCCATCGCTTACACCAACAAGGCGGTGATCTATCGTTTGCTATTTGAGATCGCTGCCGAGACATTGAACACGATTGCCGCCGATCCCAAACATCTGGGGGCGAGGATCGGGGCGACTTTGGTCTTGCATACCTGGGGTTCGGCGTTAACCCATCATCCTCATGTGCATGGCATCATCCCCGGCGGCAGATTATCCTTGGACGGCGAGCGATGGGTGGCTTGCAAGCCGGGCTTCTTTTTATCGGTACGCGTGTTGTCACGGCTATTTCGACGGCGTTTTCTGGAAGAGCTAAGCAACGCGCAGGCGGCTGGACAATTGCATTTCTTCGGTGAGCATGCCCATCTGGCTGACGCCTCGGCCTTTGCCGATTGGCTCGCGCCACTTAAACAGTGCGAATGGGTGGTTTATGCCAAACGCCCGTTTGCAGGGCCTTCGGCGGTATTAGCTTATCTGTCGCGTTATACCCACCGGGTGGCGATCGCCAACTCACGCCTGCTGGCCCTGAACGAGCGCGGCGTCACGTTCCGCTGGAAAGACTACCGAGCCCAGGGCAACACGCGTCATAAAACCATGACGCTCACTACCGATGAGTTCATCCGCCGCTTCCTGTTGCATGTGTTGCCCAGTGGCTTTCATCGCATTCGTCATTATGGCTTGCTCGCCAATGGCGGCCGCCGGGAACAGCTTGCGCAGGTACGTAAACTACTGCAGGTTATGTCCGCCGACAGGGAACTCAACGGTGGGGATAACGATGCGGCAGAACAATCAGTCCCGCCGACTTTCGTCTGTCCCGACTGCTGTGCGGCCATGATCATCGTCGAAATCTTAGCGCGCAAACAGCCAATTCGAGCGCCACCTTGGCAACGAGGCACAGCATGAAAACAAGTGCCTGCCAAATGCCAAATCACCTGCTACTGTTGCATCGGCGGTTAGCGCCGATACGGGAAGGCTTGGCCTGGTGGCGTAAAACCCCTATTTTTCGCTCGCTGCCGTCACGAAAAATCAGGCGCATAGACTGTGAGATGGAGCCTCTGGGTTGTGTCGGGCTTGGTCTGATCAGCATGAGAGCGGGATTAATCCGTACAACCACCGTTCAAATCCCCATAGCCCTTCCTCTGTTCTGATACACCGCTGTGTAGCCCGCGGTTTCCTCCCTCGAGGGTTGTCAGATGCCTGCCCACCCAGTTCTGTCGCATCTTGCAGTCTTGCGCAGGAGGGCAGGCATCTGACAACCCTTAACATTGGCTGTCAGTCCAGGCTTCATTTAAATCGACAATTCTCACAAAGACGGGTATTGAGTGGCTCCCCATTGCCATTGCCATTGGTGATGAGGAAGAAAATTCGTAACTATTCAGCGAAAATAAATAAAAAAGTACTTGACACGGTTGTTGTGTTAAAAAATCAAAATTCATGCGACCCGCTGAACTGGCGCTAAAAAGCCAATCACACCCTATTACGAGCCAATTGCCCCAGTTCATATCGATCAACCTAGACTGCCAGCACCTAAAAAAACACAAGCCGCATAACGCAGTCAGGGCGACAAAATTCGCCTTTTAAAACCGGGTT
>JAURXM010000064.1 GCA_030654395.1 Aquabacterium sp. | reverse complement strand
GCCGCCTTGGAGGAATCGCCCTGATTTCGGTCAGGGTGATGCTTCATCGCATGTTTGCGATAGGCCTTCTTGATCTCTTCGTCCGAGGCGTTCTTGGGAACACCCAAAACTTCGTAATAGTCTCTTTTAGCCATGGTCTCTCAGTGCCCGGTTTCAATACAAACGCCGCGTTGAACATTTGAGGTGTTCAACGCGGCGCCTGATAACAGTGTTCAGAACAGTGTTTAGCGCAAGGGCTTAGCCCTTCTTCACTTCTTTCACTTCCGCGTCGACCACGTTGTCGTCATCGGCCTGGGCAGAAGCCCCCTGCGAGGCGCCTGCGGCACCGGCATCGCCAGCGCCTGCCGCCGCGGCTTCCTTGGCCTGCTGATCGGCATACATTTTCTCGCCCAGCTTCTGGCTGACCGTCATCAAGGCGGTGCTCTTTTCGTCAATGTGCGCCTTGTCGTCGCCCTTGATGGCTTCCTCGAGATGCTTGATCGCTTCTTCGATCTTGGCCTTCTCGTCGCCTTCAAGCTTGTCGCCGTATTCGGTCAGGCTCTTCTTCACGCTGTGCAAGCTGGCGTCCGCCTGGTTCTTGGCCTGTACCAGTTCCAGCTTCTTCTTGTCTTCGGCCGAGTTGAGTTCGGCGTCCTTCACCATTTGCTGGATTTCAGCTTCGGTCAAGCCGGAGTTCGCCTTGATGGTGATCTTGTTTTCTTTGCCGGTGCCCTTGTCCTTGGCGCCGACATGCAAGATGCCGTTGGCGTCGATGTCGAAGGAGACTTCGATCTGTGGCGTGCCACGCGGTGCAGGTGGAATGCCTTCGAGGTTGAACTCGCCCAGCATCTTGTTGCCCGAAGCCAGTTCACGCTCGCCTTGGAAGACTTTGATGGTCACGGCAGGCTGGCTGTCGTCGGCCGTTGAGAAAGTCTGTGCAAATTTGGTTGGGATGGTCGTGTTCTTGGTGATCATCTTGGTCATGACCCCCCCCAAGGTTTCGATGCCCAATGACAAAGGCGTCACGTCCAGCAGCAGCACGTCGGTGCGGTCGCCAGCCAAAACCTGACCTTGAATGGCAGCGCCCACGGCGACAGCTTCATCAGGGTTCACGTCTTTGCGTGGCTCTTTGCCGAAGAAGGCCTTGACCTTCTCTTGCACCATGGGCATGCGGCTCATGCCGCCAACCAAGATGATGTCTTGGATGTCGCCAACGCTCACGCCAGCATCCTTGATGGCCATGCGGCAAGGTGCAATGGTGCGCTCAACCAACTCATCGACCAAGCTTTCCAGCTTGGAGCGTGTCAGCTTGATGTTCAGGTGCTTAGGACCAGTGGCATCAGCGGTGATGTAGGGCAAGTTGATGTCTGTCTGGGTATTGCTTGACAGCTCGATCTTGGCCTTCTCAGCGGCTTCTTTCAGGCGCTGCAGAGCCAGCACGTCCTTGGACAGGTCAACGCCTTGTTCTTTCTTGAACTCGGTGATGATGAAGTCGATGATGCGTTGGTCGAAGTCTTCGCCGCCCAAGAAGGTGTCACCGTTGGTTGACAGGACTTCAAATTGCTTTTCGCCATCGACGTCAGCGATTTCGATGATGGAGACGTCGAATGTGCCGCCGCCCAAGTCATACACGGCGATCTTGCGGTCACCGGCGCCATGCTTGTCCAAGCCAAAGGCCAATGCGGCTGCGGTTGGCTCATTGATGATGCGCTTGACATCCAAGCCCGCAATGCGGCCTGCGTCTTTGGTGGCTTGACGTTGTGCGTCGTTGAAGTAGGCCGGCACCGTGATCACGGCTTCGGTGACTTCTTCGCCAAGGTAGTCTTCGGCGGTTTTCTTCATCTTGCGCAGCACTTCAGCTGACACCTGAGGAGGCGCCATTTTCTTGCCGCGCACTTCAACCCATGCGTCGCCGTTGTCAGCGCCAGCAATGGTGTAGGGCATCAGGTTGATGTCCTTTTGCACTTCTTTTTCAGTGAACTTGCGGCCAATCAAACGCTTGACGGCATACAGCGTGTTGCGTGGGTTGGTCACAGCCTGGCGCTTGGCCGAGGCACCAACCAAGATTTCACCGTCTTCTTGATAAGCGATGATGGAAGGGGTTGTACGCGCACCTTCGCTGTTTTCGATGACTTTGGTGGTGTTGCCTTCCATGATGGCGACGCACGAGTTCGTGGTGCCCAAGTCAATCCCGATGATCTTGCCCATTTGATAGCTCCTATGGAATTTGCGTTGCAAGCCTTTGGCTTGTGCTTGTTATCAGATATGTGAACGTTTGCCCGGTTTTCAAGACCCGGCTTGCGTTGTTTGCTTATTTCGGTGCAGCAACGGTGACCAAAGCCGGGCGCAATACACGCTCAGCAATGGAATAGCCCTTTTGCAGCACGCCGACAACCGTGTTGGCTTCTTGGTCGGCAGGCACCATGCTGATGGCTTGGTGGTAGTGCGGATCGAATTTGGCGCCGGCGGCAGGGCTGATCTCCAGCACCTTGTTGCGCTCTAGGGCCACGACCAGTTGGCGAAGGGTGGCGTGAACGCCTTCGAGCACGGTCTCAACCGGGGTGTCTGGTTTGGCTGCATGCGAGGCAATGGCCGCTTCGAGGCTGTCACGCACGGGCAGCAGGCTCTCGGCAAAAGATTCAACGGCAAACTTGCGTGCCTTTGAGATATCTTCTTCGGAGCGGCGGCGGATGTTCTCGCCTTCGGCCTTGGAGCGCAGGTAGCTGTCAGACACCTCTGCGTGCTTGGCCATCAACTCAGCGAGTTGCTGCGCAAGGGAGATGCTGCCAAGTTCGGCGCCTTGGTTGGCGGCGTCGAGGATCTGATCTTCGACTTGGTCGATCGGGTTGGAGGTGTCGCTCATCACGGATAGGGTTTATAAATTGCGAAAACCCTGCTCATCTCAGGGCAATTGAGCCCGTTTCAAGGCAGGGGTGCGGACAAATTTGTAACAAAGGCGCCATGGCCGAAGCGGCATTGTCGCAGGCCTTTGGCCCAACGCAGAGCTCGATTACTCGTCGTCGCACCCAGATTGGCTCTGCCAGTCGGCCAGTAGCCGGCGGTCTCGCTTTGTGGGGCGACCTTGCTCGATCGCGTCTGCCGGTTCAATTGAGACTTTGCGTTGCGCTGCAAACTCAGCCCGTAGCAGGATGCTTTGAGGTGTTTCCTGATACAGCAACTGCGCTTGAGGGGCGGGCCCACGTGCCGTGCTCAGCGCTTGAACGGTGAATGTGCGCGTCAATGGCCCTTGGCGGATGTCAACTTGGTCGCCCATCTTCAAATCACGTGAGGGTTTGGCTACGAGTTCATTGACCCGAATGCGGCCTTTGTCGATGTCGTCGGCGGCCAAGCTGCGGGTTTTGTAGAAACGGGCAGCCCACAGCCATTTGTCCAGACGCATCCGATCAGCGTGCTCCGCTTGTGCGTGTTTGTCTGCTTTCATGTTTGGGTAGCTACCTCGGCTTGGCTTTTTCGTATGAGTTGCCGGACGACGAATCTGGCAGGGTCAAGCGCATCGCGTAAATCTGACTCGATGGGGCAGGGGGTGCCTGTGACCCAGTGTGCCAGTAACTCACCGGCCAAGCCGGCCCAGGTGATGCCGCGCGAGCCGAGTCCTGCTAGGACATATAGACCACCTCGGTCACCGCGTTGGCGGGGGATCAGCCGAGTTTGGTCTAAACGTTTGGGTTGGTTTGCACCTGTTAGCCGTGACTCAGACCAAGCCATGGCGCCGATGGCTGGCAGACGATCAGGGGTGGTGGCACGCCACGCTGTGCGGCCCAGCAGGTCCTTGAGCAGGATGCTGGCGGCGCTGTTTTCTGAGCAGGCCCCCAGTTGGGCGGCTTGTCTCAAGTTGTGTCGGTGATCTGATTCGCGGACGCTGCGGTCTAGGTCATCAGGCTGTGTCGTGGCGCCGCACAGAAGGGCGTCAGGCTGTAAGGGGAGCGCATAGCCGCTGCCTGCCACGGGTAGCTTAGGAACCTGAACGCCGTTGCTGACGGTTTGCTTGAGCCACGTGATTTGCCCTCTGCTGGGTATCAGCGGCAAGGGGCTCACGGCGCACTCTGGTGCCAGCGTGTTGATCAGTTGGGATGCGGCTTGCGCATTGCACAGAACCAGTGTGGGTGCCGAGGCGATTCGCACGCCTGCTTTGAAGACATGCCATTGGCCGTCTTCGGTTTGGTCGATCGCGTCGATGGGCTGCTGCCACAAGCACGTCAACAAAGCCATGCCCTCGCTGGTCCACGCCCCCGCTTGGTCTAGCAGCAGTCGTACCAAGCCGCCTGGATGCAGCCATCCCGCTTGGTGAAACAGCCAGCCACCACTGCTTACCTTGATGCCGCTACGGGCTTGCGCCTCAGCCTGCGTCAACCATTGAACGTGATCGCTTGGCAGATTTTGACGTGTGATCTGATCGTCTGCTTGATGAGCTTGCATGTCGCTGTCAAGTCGCAACAGGCCGTCAGCACACCCAATTAATTGACCGTCAGCGATCCAGTCTTTCACCATGCGCCATGTGGCCAATGCACCTGCTCGGTGTGCCCTGGCATGCAAACCATCGTCTCCGTGCACGATGCTGTGAAACAGGCCTCCTGGATTGCCCGATGCCTCTTGTGCAGGCCCCGCGTGCTGGTCGATCAAAGTCACACGCCAGCCTTGACGGCACAGGGCCATGGCGGCTGAAGCGCCAGCCAAGCCTGCGCCGACGACCATGGCATGGTGGTCGCTGGCAGCCACAGGCGCAGGCCACCAGCCGCCGGCCTGCAAGGGTGCTGTGTAGCGAGGCTCGTAGCGAGCCTGCAAGATGTCTTCGTGATCGGTTACTTGAAATCCGGCTTTGGACAGCGCAGAGGTGATGTCTTGTCCACCGCATGACGCGACTGCTGTTGCACCGTGCGCTGCCCACTTATGTAGCCGCGATAGCAACTGGGTTGGCACCGACCCCGTCAGGTAAAACGCATTAACTTGAGCGACCATTGCCGGCAACAGCGCGATGATGTCACCCTTGGCTAGCATCAAGCTGACACGTTGAGGCGGTTTGATGCCCTCAGTGCGGACGGTGTCACTCGCTGGCTCGTCAAAGTGCAGCGTATGCCAACCGGGTGTCAGGACTGGCCAAGCGCTGCGCAGGCGACATGCCAGCACATGTTGATCGGGTTGGTCGTGATCAGTTACCAGATCACGACCTTGTAAGGCGCGATCCTCTATGGCCATGAAGATCAGGTGATCGCAACGATGGGGATCTTGCTGCCACGCTAACCAAGTTGCCAAGAAGTGATGTCCTTGGCCGAACCCGGTTTCTAAAACCACAAACCGAGTCCGATCTGACCAGCGTTGAGGCAAGCCGTTGTGCAAAAGGAACGCTGGATTGCTCAACGCGAAGCCTTTATTGGGCGACCCAGCCGCCGTCCATATTCCATGCCACGCCACGCACATTGTCGCCAGCCGACGAGCACATGAACACGGCTAAATCACCCAGCTGCCCAGGTGTGACGAACTGCAGTGAGGGCTGCTTCTCACCCAGTAGATCGCGCTGAGCTTGCTCTGCGGTGATGCCGCCTTTGGCTGCGCGATCGTCGATTTGCTTTTGCACCAATGGTGTCAAAACCCAGCCTGGGCAAATGGCGTTGGATGTGATGCCTGTCGTGGCCGTTTCCAGGGCCACGGCCTTGGTCAGGCCGATCAAGCCGTGTTTGGCGGCAACGTAAGCCGACTTGTTTGCGGACGCCACCAAGCCATGCGCAGAGGCTAAATTGATGATGCGGCCCCAGTTCTTGCTCCGCATACCAGGCACAGCCAGTCGGATCGTGTGGAACGCCGAGCTCAAATTGATCGCGATAACGGCATCCCATTTTTCTGGCGGGAAGCTTTCTATTGGCGACACATGCTGAATGCCGGCGTTGTTGACGAGGATATCGACGCCACCGAATTCGGCTTGGGCATAGGCAAACATCGCCACGATCTCGTCCGGCTTGGACATGTCGGCACCGTGATAGCCCACTTTGCAAGCAAACGCGTGTCCAGCCGCTAATACGGCCGCTTTCGGCACTTCAATATCGCCAAATCCATTCAGAATGATGTTGGCGCCTTGTGCGGCCAGCTTTTCTGCGATACCCAGACCGATTCCACTGGTGGATCCAGTCACAAGCGCGGTTTTTCCTTTCAACATCTCGGGCCTCCAGTCAGCAAGAAGAAACACAATGTGGACTGACCCATTATCAGACGACGCAACGCCATGAACAGCTCTACAACCGATCCAGCATCTGCATCTTTAAGCCAGCCCACCCTCAAGTATGTGACCTGCTCGGGTGCCAGCACGACAGATTCGCAGACGCATCGCATGGCCTATTGGTCTTGGGGCGATGAAAGCAATCCGCGTATTCTTGTTTGTGTGCATGGTTTGAGCCGACAGGGCAGGGACTTTGACGCCCTTGCGCGTAGCCTGTCGGGCGAGTATCAGGTGGTCTGTCCGGACGTCGTCGGTCGGGGTGTGTCTGACTGGTTGGCTGATCCACGCGGCTACCAAGTCTTTTCGTACGTGTCAGATATGGTTGCGTTGGTCCAACAGTTGCGCGCTCAGGTCAAGGCCACCGCCACGCTGGATATCGACTGGGTTGGCACATCCATGGGTGGGTTGATCGGGTTGGGATTCTCGACGCTGCCTGCTGAAGTGACTGGCGTCAAATTGCGCAGGTTTGTACTCAACGATGTGGGCCCTAAATTGCGCCATGAAGCCGTGGTGCGCATCGGGGAATATTTGGGTCAACCAATCCGGTTTGACAGCGAGCAGCAAGCGGCTGACTATCTGTGGTCGATTTCGACCGGGTTTGGCCCCCATACCCCAGCGCAATGGCTGGCCCTTTGTATTCCCTTGTTGCGTCAAGCTGATGATGGTCATGGTTTTGTGTTGCGATACGACCCCGCCATTGCGGAGCCCTTTAAAACCATGACCCAAGACAGCTCCACCAGCGGTGAAGCCATGTTGTGGCAGGTCTACGACGCTTTGACCGCGCAAGTTTTGTTGTTGCGCGGCAAGGACAGTGACTTGCTTGACGTGGACACCGCAGCGTCGATGCAGCAACGTGGCCCTAAGGCCAAGCTGGTTGAATTCAGCGGTGTGGGCCATGCACCGACCCTGATTACGCCTGAGCAAATCTCTCCCATCAGGGACTTTTTGCTTGCATGAAAACGGGCGTATTTAACCCGGGCGCAGCTTCGCAGGACGACAGCCGGTCTGCGCCCATCGTGGCACTGGCCGAGATCGCGCCACAAGGCTTGGTATCGACAGACCAACTCCTTGAGCGGGCTCGTGCATTTGCCGAGCCCTTGCTGACCGGGCAAAAGTTCGATACAGGTGAGGATGCTTTAAGCCACGCGGATGGCGTCAGCGCGATTTTGGAAGGCATTGGCGCACCACCATCGTTGCGGGCAGCCGCTTATTTGGTCTATGCAAGTGAGTATCTAACCAAGCCCGAAGACATCATCGCCAGGGCTTTTGGCCCAGATGCCGCGGCCTTGGTCGCGCACACGCGCAAATTGGTGCAAGTGCAGCGCAACGCCCGCGATGTCATGGGGGATGAAAACGATGGCCCCTTGCCGCCGGAGCAGGTCGAGCGCATTCGAAAAATGCTGCTGGCGTTTTCTCGTGATTTGCGTGTGGTGTTGTTGCGGCTGGCGTCTAGGTTGCAGACCTTGCGACACTATGCTGCCAGCAAGCTGACTTGCCCACGTGCTTTAGCGAGAGAGTCGTTGCAGGTTTTTGCGCCTCTAGCCAATCGTTTGGGTATTTGGCAAATCAAGTGGGAGTTAGAGGACTTGTCCTTTCGCTTCTTGATGCCCGATGCTTACCGGGGCATTGCCAAGTCACTCGATGAAAAGCGCGTTGAGCGTGAGCGCCACATTGATCAAGCACGCGAGCACTTGACCGTGGCTTTAGGTCATGCGGGCATCCATGCGCAAGTGCAGGGGCGCCCCAAGCACCTCTACAGCATCTGGAAGAAGATGCAGGGCAAAAGCTTGTCTATCGATAAGGTGTTTGACATCCGTGCCTTGCGCGTGATCGTCGACGGCATCCCAGCTTGTTACGCAGCCTTGAGCCTCGTTCATGAGCTGTGGCATGCACTGCCCGATGAGTTTTCGGACTACATCGCCAAGCCCAAATCCAATGGCTATCAGTCACTGCATACCGTGGTGCTGGATGAGCTAAGCCGGCCCGTTGAAATTCAAATCCGCACCCAGGCCATGCACGATCACGCTGAAAGCGGTGTGGCGGCACATTGGGCCTACAAAGAGGCTGGCACCAAAGGCTACGCTGGCGTACAGGCCGCTGGCGATTTCGAGACCCGCGTGGCAGAGGCACGTCAAACCGTACTGCGTCAACTGCTGGCTTGGGAGCGAGATCTGGCTGCAGCCGACGGTGAGCAGGCAGGCGCAACAGGCCACGGGTTTTTTGATGACCGCATTTACGTGTTCACGCCGGGCGGCGAGATCATCGATTTGCCTGCACATGCGACGCCCATTGACTTCGCCTATACGCTCCACACCAATTTAGGACACCGGTGTCGTGGTGCCAAAGTCGATGGTGCGATGGTGACCTTGAATACCGAGCTGAAAAGTGGTCAAACGGTTGAAATCGTCTCTATCAGGGACGGTGGGCCTTCTCTGGATTGGCTCAATGCCGAGTCTGGCTACCTAGTTAGTCACCGCGCACGCACCAAAGTGCGCGCTTGGTTCAACGCTTTGGCTCAGCAAGCGACGATTGCACGTGGCCGCGATGCAGTGGAGCGCCTGCTCCAGCGCGAGGGCAAGACCGCCATGAAGCTTGAAGACTTGGCTGCCGGTTTAGGCTTTCGTCAAGCTGATGCCTTGTTTGATGTCGTGGGTAAGGATGAATACTCCTTGCGCACCATTGAACAGCATCTCAGGCCCGCAGAGCCTGCGCTTGATCCTGACCAGTTGCTCGCCAGCCGATTTGCCCGTGGAGACAAGTCGGTGCGTGGCGGGGGCGGGGTGTTGGTCGTTGGGATGGATTCGCTGTTGACGCAATTGGCGCAATGTTGCAAACCCGCACCACCGGATCCCATTGGCGGCTATGTCACGCGAGGCAAAGGTGTGGCAGTACACCGTGTTGACTGCAGTAACTTCAGGCAAATCAGCGGCAGACACCCTGAGCGCAGTATCGCTGTGGCATGGGGCAATCAACCGGCGGCCGCTGCAGCCCACTACGCGGTGGATGTGCTGGTCGAGGCGCACGACCGAGCAGGCCTGTTGCGTGACGTTTGCGATGCCTTGGCCCAAGGTAAGACACATGTGTTGACCATGCACAGCCAAGCGGCACGCGATCGCGTCACCATCACCTTGACCGTGCAGACCGCGGATACGGCCAAGTTGGGTGCGGTGCTGTCGCGGGTGGCGCAAATTAACGGAGTTTTAAAAGCAAGGCGAAAATAGAGCAAAACATGCTATAGTACTGGTCTTGAAGGCGCGTAGCTCAGCTGGTTAGAGCACCACCTTGACATGGTGGGGGTCGTTGGTTCGAGTCCAATCGCGCCTACCAAATTTGGTAGGGAAAAGCCCGACACGATTAAATCGCGTCGGGCTTTTTTTCGCCTGCGCATATCTTGTGCATCCTCACGTTCAGGCTGGCTTGTGCTTGCAACAAATGTCTTGTTCTAAGGTGTTCCGCTCCTACAATGAAGCGAACCATAAGGAGACGGACATGAGCGCAGCATCTAAAAATAGCCAAAAGGCAACCGGTGCGGGAGATGAGCCCCCAGCAGGTGATACCGCTGCGACCTCGGCAGTTGGCGTCAGGACGATCAAAAAATACCCTAATCGCCGACTGTATGACACCCAAACCAGCAGCTACATCACGCTGTCTGATGTCAAAAACATGGTGATGGGATGTGAGTATTTTGTGGTTTTGGACGCCAAGACCGGCGTTGACCTGACTCGCAGTCTGCTCTTGCAGATTATTTTGGAAGAAGAAACAGCCGGCGTGCCGATGTTGTCGACACAGTCACTCGCGCAGATCATCCGTTTTTATGGCAATACGATGCAAGGCTTGATGGGCAATTACTTAGAAAAAAACATCCAGTCATTCATTGATTTGCAATCCCGACTGACAGCCAACTCTGTGGTCAAGCTTCAAAAGCCAATGATGCAAAACTTCATGGGCGGCTACATGGAGCAGTCACAGCAAATGTTCGCCCAAATGCAAGAGCAGATGAGCAAGCAGACAGAAGCATTGATGGGCAACCTAGGCGCGGGCTTGCTGCCCAAGAAGTAAGGGCTTGAGCGCAGCCCAAACCTGATCGAGCATGATCGGGTGGCCTTTGGCTAGCGGGTGGATGCCATCGGCTTGGAACCAGTCCCGTGCATCAGGGCGATCGGCAATGCCTTTAAGAAAAAAAGGCACCAGTGCAGTTTTGTTTGTCCGCGCCAATTGATTGAACATATTGGCAAAATTCTCGGCGTATTGGCGGCCGTAATTGGGTGGGACCATCATGCCCACCAAAACCACCTTGGCACCTGTTCGCTGAATGCTGCTGATCATGGCCTGCAGCGCCTCGCTGCTGCTTTTGATGGACAGTCCACGCAAGGCGTCATTGGCGCCCAGTTCAACGATCACGTGTGTAGGTTGATGTGTTTTTAGCAGTGCGACCAAGCGAGTGCGGCCACCGGCTGTCGTCTCGCCACTGATGCTGGCATTGATCACTTTGGCCTGCATGGTGTGATCGGCGAGTCTGGCCTCAAGCAGGGCAACCCAGCCAGTCCCACGTGCCAGCCCATACTCAGCTGACAAACTGTCTCCCAAAACGAGAATCGACAAGCTGCTGCCGGCCGATATGGCCTGTTTAGCGTAAAGCAAGGCCGCCGTGGTGCCCAAGACAAGCGAGCGTCGCTTAAAGTCGAGTTGACGATATTTCATTTGCTGTGCGCCTTGCGCCAAACTTGTTGCCCATGACATCCATTGAAGCCCCGACCCACCCATCCTCGCCTGCCGCCATCAGGGCAAGCCATTTGAGCAAAACGGTCGAAGACTCATCGGGCCCTTTGACCATTTTGCACAACATCTCGCTGCTTGTGCCAGCGGGGGAGTCCTTGTCCATCGTTGGGGCATCTGGATCGGGCAAAAGTACGCTGCTGTCTTTGCTGGCTGGACTGGACACGCCGACGCAAGGCGAGGTCTGGTTGTGTGGTCAAAATTTGTTTGCTTTAACCGAAGACCAGCGTGCCGCGCACCGAGCACGCCACGTCGGTTTTGTCTTCCAAAGTTTTCAGTTGATCGCCCATCTCAGCGCGCTGGAGAACGTGATGCTGCCCCTTGAGTTGCGGGGCGACCGCGAGGCCCGCAGCAAAGCGACTGAACTGCTGAATCGGGTCGGCTTGGGGCAGCGATTGGGGCATCGTCCTGCCATGCTGTCTGGCGGTGAGCAACAACGCGTCGCGCTGGCCAGGGCCTTTGTTGTTCGCCCGGATATTTTGATGGCAGATGAGCCGACTGGCAGTTTGGATCACGCGACAGGGCAAGTGATCATGGATCTGATGTTTGAGCTCAACAGCGAAAATGGCACCACACTGATCCTCGTGACCCATGATCTAGGGATAGCGCAGCGCTGCCGCAGTCAGATTCGCATAGGCGCAGGTGTGGTGAGCGGTTAGGATGCCGGGATGAGTCTGCAATTGTTATTTGGCTTTCATGCCGTATCCGTTCGCCTGAAAGTGGCGCCCAAATCCATTCGTGAATTGCACGTGGACGCGACCCGTCGTGACCAGCGCATGAAGCAGTTTCTCGCCAAAGCCGAAGAGGCTGGTTTGCGTATCATCGAGAGTGACGATGATCGCCTGCAAAAAATGAGTGGCACCCACCGTCACCAAGGTGTTGTTGCCCGGGTTGAAATCATCCAGCAGCTGCATTCGCTGGATGATTTGCTCGATGCCTTGTCTGAGCCCCCCATGCTGCTTGTGCTCGATGGCGTGACCGATCCGCACAACCTAGGCGCCTGTTTGCGCGTAGCCGATGGTGCTGGTGCCCATGCGGTGATCGCACCCAAAGACCATGCAGTTGGCATCAATGCCACCGTTGCCAAGGTGGCCAGCGGTGCGGCGGAGACCGTGCCGTACTTCATGGTGACGAACCTGGCGCGTACTTTGGGTGAACTCAAAGAGCGTGACATTTGGGTCATGGGCTTGTCGGATGATGCGCCTCATACCTTGTACCAAGCTGGGGACCTCAAGCGGTCACTGGCCTTGGTGTTGGGTGCAGAAGGTGCTGGCATGAGGCAATTGACGCGCAAGCACTGCGATGAGTTGGTCAGCATACCCATGATGGGTGGCGTTGAGAGCCTCAACGTGTCTGTCGCCAGTGGTGTGTGCCTGTACGAGGCTCGCCGCCAGCGCTTACTCTGATCAATCGGTCGCCTGCAGCCCTAGTTGGGCTCGCTGGCGTTGTGCAGCCTGAGCCCACCAGCTCAGTCCCCAGGCGATGCTCATCCAGGCCAGACCCAGCCAATGCAGTTGGGCGTAGCCGTGCTGTGTGATGACCCAGCCGCCGCCTGATGCCCCCAGCGCGTGGCCCAGATAGATGGCGGACGTGTTCAGTGCCATCAAAACCGGCGCGAGGGTAGGGGACAAGCCACCCAAACGAGCCTGTTGGCCTGAATTGGTCGCAAAGCCACTCAAAGCCCAAGGCATGACGACGATAGACAGGTAGATCAGGTTGGTGCCCAAAGGCCAAATCAGCAAGCTGACAATCATCAGCGAGAGGGTAATGGTCACGGCTGGCGCTGCCCCCATGCGGTCAACCACCCGGTTCAGCAGCAAGTTGCCGGCTAGCGCCAGGCCACCGAACCAAGCAAACATCATGCTGATTTGCTCAGGGCTCGCCCCAAAATCATGCTTGTAATAGGGGGCTGCGTAGGCCAACACCGAGAATTGCCCCGCGCTTTGACAGGCCGTTACCAAAACGATGGCCATCAACAAAGGGGATCGAAACACCTTGCGCCAGACCCTCAACGACAGTGCCGGTGGGCGAATGCCGCGAGGTAAGGTGGTGTGCACCAGCCATGCTGCAGCAAAGGCCCCCGCGGCGATCAGCATCATGGCCATACGCCAGCCCATGCGCTCGCCGATCCACGCTGCTAAAGGCAGCCCCGCAACCGACGCAACCGACCACCCCATGAAGACGAAGGTGATGTTGCGACCGCGGTTGGCTGGCGTGCTCATGAAGCCCATGGTCGCGGCCGCTTGGGGCGTGAACACGGCGGCTGCCAACACGGTCAAAGCTCGGATGGGCAACAGCCACGCGAAGTCAGGCGCCAGCGCACACATGGCATGGCCTAGACCAAACCAAATCATGGCCCAAGTCAGCAGGGATCGCCGGTTCATGTGGGTGATAAGAGCGGCTAGAACGGGGGCGCCAACTCCCATCATGATGGCAGCAACCGCGATCAAATGGCCACCTTGGGTCACTGTGATCTGAAGTGATCGCGTCAGATCATTGAGTGTGCCGCTGACCACCATGACGCCGCAACCGATGACAAAGTTGCCAGCCAGTAGCGCCCACTGTGCGGCTTTTAGCCGATCACGTGGCAGCGTGCGTTCAAGCTCCACGTGACACGATCCTAGTGCTGAATCTTCAATGCTTCAGGATTCACAATGTTTGTGGGTGTCCCAGCGATGAAATTGAGCAAATTATCGAAAGCGGTGCTGAAGAGAAATTCGTAGTTCTGTTGCTCAACGAAGCCAATGTGTGGGGTGCACACAGCGTTTTCGAGGCGCAGCAGAGGGTGGCCTTGCAAAATCGGCTCACTCTCAAAAACGTCCACGGCAGCCATGCCCGGTCGACCACGATTCAATGCGGCCACCAGCGCGCTGTCTTGCAGCAATTCAGCCCGTGATGTGTTCACCAAAAGGGCTGTTGGCTTCATGCGGCTCAGATCTTCGAGCGAAATCAAGCCACGTGTGGCATCGCTTAGCCGCAAGTGCAGGCTCAGTACGTCGCAGGCATCAAAAAAAGCCTCGCGAGAGGGGGCAGGAACATGGCCATCAGATCGGGCTTTTTCTAGGGCCGCATCGCTACCCCAGACTGTCACATGCATGCCAAAGGCCTTGCCATAGCTGGCGACCATTTGACCGACACGGCCGTAGCCCCACACCCCAAGCGTCTTGCCTTGGAGTTGCATGCCTAGGCCAAAATTGGCGGGCATGGAGGCTGACTTCAGTCCTGATTGCTGCCAGGCACCGTGTTTGAGGTTGCCAATGTACTGAGGCAGTCGGCGCATGGCAGCCATCACCAGCGCCCAAGTCAATTCCGCGGCAGCCACAGGTGAGCCGGCGCCCTCAGCGACAGCAATGCCGAGTCTCGTGCACGCTTGCACATCGACGTGTGGGCCGACCGGGCCGGTCTGGCAAATCAGGCGCAGCTTGGGTAGTTTTTCCAGCAAAGAGGCGGGGAAATGCGTTCGCTCCCTCACCAAAACAAGCGCTTCTGCGTCACGCAGCCTGACGGACAACTGGCCCGTACCTTTGACTGTGTTGGTGAAGACTTTGGCGGACAAGCCGTCCAACTTGGAGGCGCAATGGAGTTTTCGGACGGCGTCTTGATAATCGTCCAGGATGATGATGTTCATGTGGCTGTTGGCAATTCAGCTCATCATTTTGCTACGCCTTATGTCAATCCTCTGCCTTGAAGGAAAGAAATGTATTTACCAGCTCGTCGCCTTGCTGTTTCGTGGCTCTTCCGTGCGGCTGGATGAGCGAACGGGGAAGTGTCCATCGAGCGAATCCAAGCGCAACTGCGCTTCAGCTTGTCCGCGGTGAACGGAGATCACACGAAACACATCAGCGCGAACATGCCATAACTCTCGCAAAGAGCGAGCTTGTTCAATCATGGCGCGCACATGGTTTGCGCGCAAAGATTGCAAATCCCACATGGCGGAATTAAATTCCGATTTGATTTTTCGTAAACCAGTTGCAGGTGTGGTGGGTTGGGTTTGCTCGTCCATATCCCAAAGCCAGCACCAAAACCCCGACACCCACGACTTCCACAAGGGGCGCGTGCGCGCAAAAAGTGACGGAGGCGTTACCTCTGCTCGGCGCAAACCCATATTGGAAGGCAATGCCTCGCTGGCAGCAACCATGTCAGCTGGCGGCATGCCGCACTTAACCGACGTCAGCGCTGGGCGTTGCTTGCCTGCTGTTTCAGTTTTAACTGATTCGCCATTGGAGAAAAAAAATGATGCCATGTCGCCCTCACAAGCCATCCGCATTGCACTGCGGTTCGTGCTTGTATATCGACAGATATGGTGACTGCTTTAGCTTCAATCAGCTGGGCTTTTCGGCGACGATCTGGAGGCGTTATTGTTCGTGAAAATCCCGCGGATAGCACGTCCTGATAAACGGGGGGTAACGGATAGTCGGCAAGATCGGTTATACTCCTAAGGTTTACCCGCAACCACACCCCCGCCTAGCGAAACCCTCATCGTTTCCTTTACCGGACTCGAACTTGTCACGTCTTCATCTCGCTTGCGGCTCTCGTGAGTGCATTTGGTGTCGATACCTCAAGGGCAGAGCTGGGCGCGCACAACAACGGAGAATGAACCCGTGCTGCCCGTCCTGCCCCAAGCTCTTCTGGCCCTCGCAGACGGCACGGTCTTTCTAGGCAATTCGATCGGCGCTGCCGGTCAAACAGTCGGTGAAGTGGTGTTCAACACCTCCCTCACTGGCTATCAAGAAATCCTCACTGACCCGAGCTACTGCCGGCAGATCGTCACCTTGACGTATCCGCATATCGGCAACTACGGTGTCAATGTGCAGGATGTTGAAGCCTCGAAAGTCCATGCCGCTGGTCTGATTATCAAAGACCTGCCAATCCGCGTATCCAATTTCCGCCAAACCCAGACGCTCTCGCAATATTTGCAAGCCGAAGGTACGGTGGGCATTGCCAATCTCGATACCCGCAAGTTGACACGTATCTTGCGCAGCAAGGGTGCGCAAAACGGCGCCATTGTGGCCTTGCCCCTTGGTGAGCTTGTGACCGACGCGGTCATCGCTGCTGCCATTGCCAAAGCCCAGTCTGCACCCAGTATGGCTGGTCAGGACTTGGCCCAAGTTGTCACACGCTCTGACGTGATCGAGTGGGACGAGACTGAGTGGCAGTTGACCCAGCCGTACTTGAATGGACAACCCGGTTTTGGCAAGCAGACCGCACCTCAATTTCACGTTGTCGCCTATGACTTTGGCGTCAAACTCAACATCTTGCGCATGTTGGCCGAGCGTGGATGCCGCGTCACAGTGGTGCCTGCCAAAACGCCCGCATCGGATGTGCTCAAGTACAAGCCGGACGGCATTTTCTTATCCAACGGCCCCGGTGATCCTGAGCCTTGCGACTACGCCATCGCGGCAGCCAAAGAGTTGATTGAATCCGGCATTCCCACATTTGGTATCTGCTTGGGTCACCAGATCATGGCTTTGGCATCTGGCGCCAAAACCTTCAAGATGAAGTTCGGTCACCACGGCGCCAACCACCCTGTGAAGGATCTGGACACGGGCCGCGTCAGCATCACCAGTCAAAACCACGGTTTTGCTGTAGATGAGAAGACCCTGCCTGCGAATCTGCGTGCCACGCACATTTCCTTGTTTGACGGGACATTGCAAGGTTTGGCCCGTACCGATAAACCCGCGTTTTGTTTCCAGGGTCACCCGGAAGCGTCGCCCGGACCGCATGACATCAGCTACCTGTTTGATCGTTTCACTGCGCTGATGGAGAAGAACAATGCCTAAGCGCACAGATATCAAGAGCATCCTCATCATCGGCGCCGGCCCGATCATCATTGGTCAGGCCTGTGAGTTCGACTACTCCGGTGCGCAAGCCTGTAAGGCGCTGCGTGAAGAGGGCTATAAAGTCATCTTGGTCAACAGCAATCCTGCGACCATCATGACCGACCCCAGTACAGCCGATGTCACTTACATCGAGCCGATCACTTGGCAAGTCGTTGAGCGCATCATCGCCAAAGAGCGGCCAGATGCGATCCTGCCGACCATGGGTGGTCAAACCGCTTTGAACTGTGCACTGGATTTGCACAAACATGGCGTGTTGGATAAGTACAAGGTCGAGATGATCGGGGCCAACGAAAAGGCCATCGAAAAAGCAGAAGACCGCCTGAAGTTCAAGGACGCCATGACCAGCATTGGTTTGGATTCCGCGAAGTCCGGCATTGCTCACACATTGGAAGAGGCTTGGGCTGTTCAAAAGAGCATCCAAGCTGAGATCGGTGGGCCAGGTTTTCCTATGGTGATTCGCCCTAGCTTCACGCTGGGGGGGACCGGTGGCGGCATTGCCTACAACCCTGAAGAGTTCGAAGAAATCTGCAAGCGCGGCATCGACCTGTCGCCCACAAAAGAATTGCTGATCGAAGAGTCTCTGATCGGTTGGAAAGAGTACGAAATGGAAGTGGTTCGCGACAAGGCGGACAACTGCATCATAGTGTGCTCGATTGAGAATTTGGACCCCATGGGTGTGCACACAGGTGACTCGATCACTGTGGCGCCAGCCCAAACACTGACAGACCGCGAATACCAATTGTTGCGCAATGCATCGATTGCCATCTTGCGCGAAATCGGCGTGGAGACAGGCGGCTCGAACGTACAGTTCTCGATCAATCCCGAAAACGGTCGCATGACGGTGATCGAGATGAATCCCCGTGTGTCGCGCTCTTCCGCGCTGGCATCCAAAGCAACAGGTTTTCCTATTGCCAAGATTGCCGCGAAGTTGGCCGTGGGCTACACACTCGATGAGTTGAAGAACGACATCACAGGTGGTGCAACCCCTGCCTCGTTTGAGCCCTCGATCGATTACGTCGTCACCAAAATCCCTCGTTTTGCGTTTGAGAAATTCCCTCAGGCCGATTCGCGTTTGACGACGCAGATGAAGTCGGTAGGCGAGGTGATGGCCATGGGCCGCACCTTCCAAGAAAGCTTTCAAAAAGCACTGCGCGGCTTGGAGACAGGCATTGATGGTCTGACCGAAATCAGCACAGACCGCGAAGAAATCATTCAGGAAATTGGTGAGCCAGGCCCTGATCGCATCCGTTTCCTTGGTGATGCTTTCCGTCTGGGCATGTCGCTGGACGAGGTCTTCGAAGAGACCAAAATCGACCCGTGGTTCCTCGCTCAGATCGAAGACATCATCAAGACCGAAGCTGATGCACGCGCCCGCAAGCTGGAAACCTTGACTGCTGCTGAAATGCGTTACCTGAAGCAAAAAGGCTTCTCGGATCGCCGCTTGGCCAAATTGATGGGCACCAACCAGCACGAGGTGCGGCGTGCCCGCTACGCCTTGAATGTGCGCCCGGTCTACAAACGTGTGGACACATGCGCGGCTGAGTTTGCAACGCAAACTGCCTACATGTACTCGTGCTACGAGGTTGAAGGCGGCGAGTGCGAAGCTGCACCGACTGACAAGAAAAAAATCATGGTGCTCGGCGGCGGTCCTAACCGCATTGGTCAAGGCATTGAGTTTGATTACTGTTGTGTTCACGCCGCCCAAGCCATGCGCGAAGACGGCTACGAGACCATCATGGTCAACTGCAACCCAGAGACCGTCTCGACAGACTATGACACCTCTGATCGCTTGTACTTTGAGCCAGTCACGCTAGAGGATGTGCTTGAAATCGTCGACAAAGAGAAGCCGGTTGGCGTGATTGTTCAATACGGTGGTCAAACGCCATTGAAGTTGGCGCTTGATCTTGAGGCCAACGGCGTGCCGATCATTGGCACATCGCCAGACAGCATTGACATCGCCGAAGATCGTGAGCGTTTTCAGGCTTTGCTGAATACGCTGGGCCTCAAGCAGCCGCCCAATCGCACCGCCCGTACGGAAGAAGCAGCACTGATCTTGGCGCAAGAGATTGGCTATCCGCTGGTCGTGCGTCCAAGCTACGTACTGGGTGGTCGTGCGATGGAAATCGTACACGGCGACAAGGATCTTGAGCGCTACATGCGCGAAGCCGTTCGTGTCTCTGATAAATCGCCTGTGTTGCTTGATCGCTTTCTTAATGACGCGGTTGAAGTGGACGTGGACTGCATCTCTGATGGCACCGATGTGATGATCGGCGGCATCATGGAGCACATCGAACAAGCTGGCGTGCACTCCGGTGACTCGGCCTGTTCGCTGCCGCCGTACACCTTGTCTGACGTGATCCAAGATGAGCTTCGTCGCCAGACAGCTGTCATGGCCAAGGCACTCAATGTGGTTGGTCTGATGAACGTGCAATTCGCCATTCAAGGTGATGTGACCCAAGGCCTGGACAAGGCAACGGTGTATGTGCTTGAGGTGAACCCTCGTGCCTCACGTACCGTGCCTTATGTCTCCAAGGCCACGGGGCAGCCATTGGCCAAGATTGCAGCACGTTGCATGGCCGGGCAAAAGTTGGTCGATCAAAAGAGTCCGGACGGGAAGGCGCCGCGTGAAGTGGTACCTCCTTACTTCACGGTCAAAGAAGCGGTTTTCCCGTTTAATAAATTCCCTGGTGTGGACCCTGTTCTTGGGCCTGAAATGCGCTCAACGGGCGAGGTCATGGGTGTGGGTGTCACCTTTGGTGAAGCGATGCTCAAGAGTCAACTCGGTGCCGGGTCTCGTTTGCCGGACAAGGGCACTGTGTGCATTTCAGTGAAGGACAACGACAAGGCTCGTGCCGTGGTCGTTGCTCGTGATCTGGTTGCATTGGGCTTTGCTGTGGTTGCCACCAAAGGCACGGCTGCGGCCATCGCTGCTGGCGGCGTGCCTGTTAAACCAGTCAACAAGGTTAAGGACGGCAGGCCGCACATCACCGATGCCATCAAGGCGGGCGACATCCAGTTGGTCTTTACAACAGTGGACGAAACCCGCACGGCCATTGCTGATTCGCGCAGCATCCGTCAGGCAGCGCTTGGTAACCGGATCACCTATTACACCACCATGGCTGGGTGTGAAGCGGCTGTGGAGGCCATGAAGCATCAGGATGATCTGGTTGTGTACTCACTGCAAGAGTTGCACGCCAAACTGCACTAAACTGGGGGCTCTGCAGCGCGGCCATTGGGGCCCGCTGTAGCTCAGGTATTCAATTGGGCCGCACCCTGAACCGTTTTTGACGGACAGGGGCGCGGCTCCATTCATTTAGAGACACACACTATGTCCACTATTCCAGTCACCAAGCGCGGCGCCGAAAAGCTGCAAACAGAACTCCACCATCTCAAGCATGTGGAACGTCCGGCTGTGGTCGTCGCTATTGCTGAGGCTCGTGCTCAAGGAGACTTGTCCGAGAACGCTGAATACGAGGCAGCCAAAGACAAGCAAGGCTTCATTGAAGGCCGCATCCAAGAGATCGAAGGCACAATGTCCGTGGCTCAGGTCATCGATCCCGCAGACCTTGATGCCGATGGCCGAGTGGTTTTTGGTGCAACCGTTAGCCTCGAAGAAGAAGAGTCGGGCGACACCGTGACCTATCAAATCGTGGGCGACGATGAGGCTGATCTCAAGCAGGGTTTGATCTCCATCAGCTCACCTATCGCGCGATCTATGATTGGCAAAGTGGTTGGCGATATTGCTGCGGTTCAGGCCCCAGGCGGTGTGCGCAATTACGAAATCATGGACGTTCGGTACATCTGAGGCTACAGGCGTTTAACGTATGAAACTGCTTCGATTGCAAACCCTGCTGGCAAGCACGTGGCTGGGTATGATTGCCGCGATCGGTGGTTTGGCTGCGCCTGGTCTGTTCGTGGTGCTAGAGCGAGCTGTGGCCGGTAAGGCTGCGGGCCACCTTTTTACACTGGAGGCAAAGGTCAGCTTGGCGTTTGCCATCCTTATTTTTGCCATTGAGCGCAGACGTGTTCGCGATCTGGCCGAACAGGGCTCAACCAAGACCGTTTTGACAGGCAATTTGCTGCTGATCTTGGGTGTTTTGTTCTTGACTATTTTCGGGGAGTTTGCTTTGCGCCCGTTGATGGAGGCTGCTAAAGCCGGGCAGCCCTCACGCTTATCTTTTGGCGCGTTGCACGGTTTGTCTGCCGGGTTGTATTGGCTCCGCGCCGTGTTGGTGGCGTGCCTTGCTTGGCGCCTGACGTCACAAACCACCCCATTTAACGATTGACTCGTTTGGTCGCCAGCACAGCAGGGCTTGTGGCGACCAAGTCAAACATCAATCAGGCTTTTTGCTTGGCACGCGTTTTTTGGCGTGTTTGATGAGCCCGCCAGCGGTCACGCGCTGGTTACCCATCACTTGAACCTTTTTCACTTCTGGGCGACGCATGCCGCTTTTGGAGAATTTAAGGATCTTGACTTCGCGTGGACCAGGCTTACGACCGTCTTTCGCTTCTTTTTCGTCGCTTGCGACCTTTTCTGGGATCTCTCGCCACACAACCAGCAACTTACCGATATGCTGGATTGGTGCCGCACTCAGTTGGTCGCAAAGTTGGGCATACATTTCTTCCCGTGCTGCGCGGTCGTCACCTAACACGCGCACTTTGATCAGGCCGTGGGCCTTCAATGCAGTATCGGCTTCTTTCAGCACGGCGGGGGTTAGACCATCTCCGCCGATCATCACGACGGGGTCTAGGTGGTGCGCATCAGCGCGATGGGCTCTGCGCTCGGCAGTTGTCAATTGAATAGCAGTCATCCCTCTATTATCGAGCCATGAAAGTCCAAACTAAAAGTAAAAAAGTCAACAAAGCATGGTTACACGACCATGTCCATGACACTTATGTCAAATTGGCCCAAAAAGAGGGGTATCGATCGCGGGCCGCGTACAAGCTCATTGAGATTGATGAAGCACTCGGGCTGATCAAACCAGGTCAGTTGGTCGTTGACTTAGGCGCTGCACCGGGTGCGTGGAGTCAGTACATCCGCCGAAAATTTGCACCTAAGGACGCAGGCGCGGGCGGTGCAGCAGCGGGTGCGCTCAATGGCACGATCATCGCGTTGGATCTGGTTGAGCTCCAGTTCATTGAAGGTGTGCGTTTCATCGTCGGGGATTTCCGCGAGGAATCAGTCTTGGCGCAATTGCAGGAGGCCGTGGGTGACCGCGCTGTTGATGTCGTGTTGTCTGACATGGCGCCTAATCTCAGTGGGATTGACTCGACTGACAGCGCCCGGATCGCGAATCTGGTCGAATTGGCCATTGAATTTTCGCAAGCACATCTGAAAAAAGAGGGTGCTTTGGTCTGCAAGGTGTTTCATGGCAGTGGCTATAGCCAATTGGTGACCTTGTTCAAGCAGCACTTTCGCACCTGTAAGGCGATCAAGCCTAAAGCATCTCGAGAGAAGTCTGCCGAGACATTCCTTGTTGGCATTGGCCTCAAGAGCCAGGGAATTTCTTAATCAACATCTGTAAAGCGTAGAAATACGGCGAAACAGTGTGGGTAGATAGCAGTAGGGTTGCTCTTGACTCGTCTAGAATCGTCCCCATGTACCGTAAAGATCATGGCTGGCATTTGTCAAATTGATGAATCTGGCCTAGGTTTTTAATAGACTCGTTTTGGTGTTGTGATGCATCCTGTGTCAGCTAAAACGGTCGTGAATGGGTTGAAGGAGCCGCGGTGAACAATCAATGGTTCTCGAAGATTGCAGTTTGGCTGGTTGTGGCATTGGTGCTGTTTACCGTGTTCAAACAGTTCGATCGAGTCAGTACGGGTGGTAGTCAAGTCGGGTACTCCGACTTCTTGGATGAGGTGCGTGCTAAGCGGATCAAAACCGTGACGCTGCAAGAGGGCGGCGGTGGCACTGAAATTCTGGCGACGACGACCGATGACAAACGCATTCGCAGCACGGCAACCTATTTGGACCGTGGTCTTGTCGGTGACCTGATTAACAGTGGGGTCAAGTTCGACGTCAAACCCCGAGAAGAGCCATCCCTGCTCATGAGCCTGTTGGTTTCATGGGGTCCGATGCTTTTGCTGATTGGTGTATGGATTTATTTCATGCGCCAGATGCAGGGCGGCGGCAAGGGTGGGGCCTTCAGTTTTGGTAAGAGCAAAGCGCGCATGCTCGACGAAAGCACCAACAACGTCACCTTTGCTGACGTAGCCGGTTGCGACGAAGCCAAAGAAGAAGTCAAAGAGTTGGTTGATTTTCTGCGTGACCCGCAAAAATTTCAAAAGCTGGGCGGCCGTATCCCACGTGGCGTGCTGCTTGTCGGCCCCCCTGGTACCGGCAAAACCTTGTTGGCCAAGTCGATCGCCGGCGAAGCAAAGGTGCCGTTTTTCACAATTTCAGGATCTGATTTCGTGGAAATGTTCGTGGGTGTGGGCGCTGCCCGTGTTCGCGATATGTTTGACCAAGCCAAGAAAAACTCACCTTGCATCATCTTCATTGACGAAATTGATGCCGTCGGGCGTCATCGTGGTGCTGGCCTAGGTGGTGGAAATGATGAACGCGAACAGACACTCAACCAGATGCTGGTCGAGATGGACGGTTTCGAGACCAATGTGGGTGTGATCGTGATCGCTGCGACCAACCGCCCCGACATTCTTGATCCAGCCCTGTTGCGACCTGGTCGTTTCGACCGTCAGGTCTACGTGACGCTGCCTGATGTGCGTGGCCGTGAGCAGATTTTGAACGTGCACATTCGCAAGGTTCCGATGGGGCAAGACGTTCGCTCTGACATCTTGGCGCGTGGAACCCCAGGGTTCTCTGGTGCTGATTTGGCCAACTTGGTCAACGAAGCAGCCTTGTTTGCAGCACGCAGAAGTGGTCGTGTTGTTGAGATGCAGGACTTCGAAAAAGCCAAAGACAAGATCATGATGGGCCCAGAGAGGCGCTCTATGGTCATGCCAGAGGAAGAGCGCAAGAACACGGCCTACCATGAAGCTGGCCATGCCTTGGTCGCGCGTTTGTTGCCCAAGACCGATCCCGTCCATAAGGTCACCATCATCCCGCGTGGTCGCGCACTTGGCGTCACTATGCAGTTGCCCGAGGGAGATCGTTACAGCATGGACAAGAATCGCATGCTCGACACGATTTCTGTATTGTTTGGTGGCCGTATCGCCGAAGAAGTGTTCATGGATCAGATGACCACGGGCGCCAGCAACGATTTTGAACGCGCAACCGCCATTGCACGAGACATGGTCACCCGTTACGGCATGACCGACGAGTTAGGCCCCGTTGTTTATGCTGATAACGAAGGTGAAGTCTTCTTGGGTCGCTCGGTGACGAAGACCACGAACATGTCTGAGGAAACCTTGCAAAAGGTTGATAAGCAAATCCGCAAGATCATCGATGAGCAATACGCCACTGCGCGCAAACTGATCGAAGACAATCAAGACAAAATGCACGCGATGGCCAAGGCCCTGCTTGAGTGGGAAACCATTGATGCGCTGCAAATTGAGGACATCATGCAAGGGCGTGAGCCCAGTCCTCCAAAGGACTGGACACCGCCAGCTAACCGACCAAACGGTGGTAGTCCTCCCCCTGTTAGCACTGACAGCGCACCTGCTGCTGTCTGATGCTCAATTGGTAACCATATCCAGCGGGGCTTCGGCCCCGTTTTTCATTTCAGCTGCGCTATCTACATGACTGTTTGGCACACGACTCGTTATCAGATTGATCTGTCTAGCCCGAAGATCATGGCTATCGTGAACGTCACACCAGATTCGTTCTCGGACGGCGGACTGTTGGGGCCGGCAAGCGCTTTGGCGGCTTGCGAGAAACTGATTCGAGATGGCGCTGACATATTGGACATTGGCGGCGAGTCCAGTCGTCCCGGTGCACCCAGCGTGACTGTTGAAGATGAGTGGGCGCGGATCAGCGAGGTATTGGCGTCAGCGATCACGCTGGGTGTACCTGTCTCTGTGGACACATGCAAGACCGAGATCATGCGCAGGGCTTTGGATCTGGGTGTGGATATCATCAATGACATCCGTGCGCTGGAGGCGCCAGGAGCTGCGGCGCTCATGGCCGATCATGGCAGCTGTGGTGTTTGCCTCATGCACATGAAGGGTGACCCGAAAGACATGCAGCTTGCGCCTACCTACCCCGATGTGGTTCGAGAGGTGCAGGGTTACCTGCGTCACAGGTTGAGCGTCATGTCGGGGCTGGGGGTCGACCTGTCTCGTCTGGTTTTGGATCCGGGCATTGGTTTTGGCAAATCCCCTGAGCACAATATGCAGCTGCTTGCTCGGCAATCGGAGCTACTTGAGCTTGGTCAACCGTTGTTGATTGGCTGGTCTCGTAAATCAACGTTGGGCCATATCACTGGCCGCGCTATTGATGGCAGGCTGGTGGCCAGCGTTGCTGCAGCGCTGGCAGGTATCACGCATGGGGCACGCATTGTTCGTGTGCACGATGTGGCTGAGACTGCTGATGCGATGAAGGTTTGGGCTGCAGCCGGGTTGATCAATTGACATGTGTTTCGGGGCACAATCTCAGACCCAGCATCTGGCATCTCTAGTGAGCGCAAAGTTTATGTCCCGACAATATTTTGGCACTGATGGTATTCGTGGCACGGTTGGGCAAACGCCCATCACACCTGATTTTGTCTTGAGTTTGGGGCATGCGGTGGGGCAGTTGCTCAGACGCAGCGAGCAGCGCCCAACGGTTCTGATTGGCAAGGACACGCGCATCTCGGGCTACATGCTTGAATCTGCTTTAGAGGCCGGTTTTGCCTCTGCGGGGGTCGATGTGTTGCTGACTGGTCCGCTGCCCACACCTGGCGTGGCATACCTGACACGAGCCTTGCGTTTGAGCTTGGGTGTGGTGATCAGTGCGTCGCACAACCCATACGCAGACAATGGCATCAAATTTTTCTCTGCTCGCGGAGAGAAATTGCCAGACGAATGGGAATTGGCTGTCGAATCTGCCTTGATGGAAGCGCCTAGTTGGGTCGAGTCACGCAGTTTGGGTAAGGCGCGCAGGCTAGAAGACGCTCGCGGACGCTACATTGAGTTTTGCAAGAGTACTTTTGCGTCAACGCTGTCGCTCAAGGGACTCAAGCTCGTGATCGATGGTGCACATGGTGCGGCTTATCAAGTCGCGCCAGAGGTGTTCCATGAATTGGGCGCCGAAGTTGTTTCTATTGGTTGTGCGCCGGATGGTTTGAATATCAATGATGGCGTTGGGGCGACTCATCCAGAGGCTTTGGTTAAGGCGGTTATCGCACACGGGGCTCATTACGGCATCGCCTTGGATGGCGATGCTGATCGCTTGCAAATAGTCGACGCGCAGGGCCGTTTGTACAATGGTGACGAGCTGTTGTACATGATCGTCGCAGATCGTTTGGCGCAAGGTGAAGCGGTACCTGGCGCGGTAGGCACCTTGATGACCAATATGGCTGTTGAGCTGGCTCTGCAGGCGCGTGGCGTTGAGTTTGTTCGAGCCAAAGTCGGTGACCGCTACGTGCTTGAAGAGCTGGTCTGCCGTGGGTGGCAATTGGGCGGTGAGGGCTCGGGCCACCTGATTGCCCTTGACAGACACACAACGGGCGATGGCATCGTCAGTGCGTTACAGGTCTTGCAGGCAGTTGTCCGTAGCGGTCAACCCATGTCGCAATGGTTGGACGGGGTCAAACTGTTTCCTCAACGCATGATCAATGTGCGTTTGCAAGCTGGGCAAGAATGGAAAGACAACGCCAAACTGGCTGATGCTCAAAAGACCGTGCTGGCACAGCTCAATGGCCGTGGTCGGGTGCTCATTCGACCTTCTGGCACCGAACCCTTGTTACGTGTCATGGTTGAGGCAGAGGACCAAGGTTTGGCCGATCAGTGCGCGCAGTTGTTGGCTGATGCTGTTGTGCTGCGCTAAGTCTCTGATCCTCTGAAATGCAGGAAGTGTGACTTTACTTTTTCGGAGGCGTCAAGACGCGGTCAATGATATGCATCACGCCATTGCTTGTGGCGATGTCCGCTTGTGTCACCAAGGCGTCATCAACCGTCACAAAACTCCCTGACTTGGATGCGGCAATTTTGCCGGTGTTCAGGCTTGGCAGTGAGGTGCTTCCTGTGATGTCGGTCGACTTAACCACGCCGTTGACAATGTGATATGTCAGCACCGACTTGAGAAACTCAGGATCCTTGGCTAGCTTATCAAGCGTAGCGGCTGGTACGGCTTTGAATGCTTCGTCAGTGGGGGCAAATACGGTGACAGGTACGGTGCCTTCTAAGGTTGAGGTGAGGCCAGCTTGGTTGATCAGTTTAGTGAAAACAGATAAGTCTGGACGCTGGCTGGTGCTTGTTTGACCATGCGCAAGGGATGTGACAGACAAAATGACAGCCATCATGGTGGTTGTCAGCAGAGGGTTTGAGCGACGAGTGATCATGGAAGTCTCCGTGTGGGGTTACGGTGCCAAGCTGATTTGGCACAACGCCAGAAGATAAAATTGTCATGTGACCTTTTCATGACAGTTACATGACACCATCGTCACAAGGCATGGCTCATACAGCATGTTTCTCCGTGATAAATCATGGTGCATCCGTCACACAATGGTCACAATTCATGATTAAAGTCCGCCTCATAGTAATTTTCTGTCATATGACAAGAAAGGCGTACACATGAGCTTCAAGATGATTCGCACCGCCTCGGCTGTGGCCCTGGCTTTGATTTCCGGCAGTGTGCTGGCTGAAGATGTAACAGGTGCTGGCGCCACTTTTCCTGCGCCTTTGTATGCCAAGTGGGCTTCGGCCTTCAATACGGCAACCAGTGTTCGCATCAACTACCAGTCTGTTGGGTCGGGTGCCGGCATCAAGCAGATCAAAGGCAAAACCGTTGACTTTGGCGCTACTGATATGCCGTTGAAGGACGATGAGTTGACCAAAGAAGGTTTGGTTCAATTCCCAACCGTCATTGGTGGTGTGGTGCCGGTTGTGAACATCAAAGGTATTCAGCCCGGCCAGCTCAAAATGACAGGTGAAATTCTAGGTAATATTTACTTGGGCAAAATCACCAAATGGAATGACGTTGCTATCACGGCGTTGAATCCAGGTTTGGCTCTGCCGGATACGGTTATCGCCCCTGTCCGCCGTGCGGATGGTTCAGGTACCAGCTTTATCTTCACAAACTACCTGTCAAAGGTCAACGCTGAATGGAAATCAAAGGTCGGTGAGGGTACTGCTGTGAACTGGCCAACAGGCGCAGGCGGCAAGGGCAACGAGGGCGTTTCGGCCTTTGTTCAGCGTCTGCCTAACTCGATTGGCTACGTGGAATATGCTTACGCCAAGCAAAACAAAATGTCCCATGTTGCTTTGAAAAATGCAGCTGGCAATTATGTTGAGCCCGATGATGTGACATTTAAGGCTGCAGCCTCTGCCGCTGAATGGAATAAGTCGTTCTACCAAATACTGACCAACCAAGCTGACAAGAATGCATGGCCTTTGAGTGGCGCTACTTTCATCTTGATGCACAAGGCACAAGACAAGCCAGGGCAAGCCAGCAGTACATTGAAGTTCTTTGACTGGGCTTATGCCAATGGCGACAAGGCTGCCGCTGACTTGGAATATGTGCCGTTGCCTGCTTCCGTCAAGGATTTGGTCCGCAAGCAGTGGGCCACGATTGCCGACACTGCTGGTAAAGCCATTGCCTACAAGTGATTGATGTGTTGATTTGAAGTACCGCCGGACGCTGCTTGATCAGGCGTTCGGCTTTGTCGCTGATTTATTTGATGATGCTAAAACTTACTTTAGTTGGGAAGCAAAGAGTTACACCATGATCAATCAACCCAACCGACGCGTCCAATCTTCTTGGCCCGATGTGGTGTTTGCTGTGCTGGCGCGTGCTGCGGCCATTTTGACGCTATCGTTGCTGCTCGGCATCATTGGCTCACTGGTCGTTGGTGCGTGGCCTGCGATCCAAGAGTATGGACTGAGCTTTCTGTGGCGCAGCGAGTGGGATCCTGTACAGGATCGTTACGGCGGCTTGGTGATGATTTACGGCACGCTGGCGACTTCGTTCATAGCCTTGTTGATCGCTGTGCCTGTTAGTTTTGGCATCGCGGTGTTCCTGACCGAGCTATCACCGTCCTGGTTGAAGCGGCCTTTGGGTACTGCTGTGGAGTTGTTGGCCGCCGTGCCATCCATCGTGTATGGCATGTGGGGCCTGTTGGTGTTTGGTCCCATATTGGTTACCTACGTTCAAGTGCCATTGCAGTCTATGACGCAAAACGTGCCATTTGTAGGCGCTTTGTTCACTGGCCCGCCAGTAGGCATTGGCATTTTGTCTGCTGGCATCATCTTGGCCATCATGATCATCCCTTTCATTGCCTCAGTGATGCGTGATGTATTCGAGGTGACCCCGCCGTTGCTGAAAGAGTCTGCCTACGCGCTGGGTTCAACCACATGGGAGGTCGTCTGGCAGGTGGTGTTGCCCTTCACCAAAACAGGTGTCATTGGCGGCATCATGCTGGGCCTAGGCCGAGCTCTAGGTGAAACGATGGCCGTGACGTTTTTGATCGGCAACATGAATCAACTCAATTCGCCATCGGTCTTTGAGGCTGCAAACAGCATCGCTTCGGCGCTGGCCAATGAGTTTGCAGAAGCAGGTGAGGGCTTGCACCAAGCATCCCTGACCTATCTGGGTTTGGTGCTATTTTTCATCACCTTTGTGGTGCTTGCTTTCTCTCGCATGTTGTTGGCACGCTTGCAGAAGTCTGAAGGAGTACGTTCATGACGACAGCTGAGTTGCATACGCTGCGCGCACGTCGGTACGCAAGTCGAAAGCGGATCAACTACATTGCTTTGACGCTGTCTTTGGCTGCGATGGCGTTCGGTCTTGTATGGTTGATTTGGATTCTTGTTGAAACGATTCGATTGGGTGTGGGCGGTCTGGTTTTAAGCACCTTCACCGAGATGACCCCCGCACCAGGTGAGCCGGGCGGTTTGGCCAATGCCATCATGGGTTCTTTGACCATGGTTGGCTTGGCTACAGCACTCGGTACGCCCATCGGTGTGATGGCCGGTATCTATCTGGCTGAGTATGGTCAAAAAGGGTGGCTTGGCAGTATCACTCGGTTTATTAACGACATATTACTGTCCGCGCCATCCATCGTTGTTGGCTTGTTTATCTACTCTTCAGTGGTGGCGCGCACCCATTCATTCTCAGCCTATGCGGGTATATTGGCCTTGGCTTTGATCGTGGTGCCTGTTGTGATCAGGACAACGGAGAACATGCTCTCACTGGTGCCGAACGCCTTGCGTGAAGCAGCTTATGCGCTGGGCACACCAAAATGGCGTCTGATTGTGACCATCACGTTGAAGTCGGCACGTGCTGGTGTGGTGACGGGTATTTTGCTGGCAGTAGCACGTATATCTGGTGAGACGGCCCCTTTGTTGTTCACGGCTTTGTCCAACCAATTTTGGTCTTCTGACTTAAGCAAGCCTATGGCCAGTTTGCCTGTGACGATTTTCAAGTTTGCAATGAGTCCGTATGAGAACTGGCAGAAACTCGCATGGGCAGGTGTTTTCCTGATCACATCAGGTGTGCTGGTGCTCAACATCATCGCGCGCACCATGTTTCGCCAGCGTTGATTGTGCGATTCCAAAATAGTAAACGGAGTACCCATCATGGATGCTAAAACGCAAGTAACTACAAGTACCGCGACCAAGCTTGCTGTAAGCAATCTGAATTTCTATTACGGTAAATTTCTGGCGCTCAAAAACGTCAACATGGAGTTGCCAGCCAACAAGGTGACAGCCTTCATTGGTCCATCTGGTTGCGGTAAGTCAACGCTGTTGCGTACGTTCAATCGCATGTTCGAGTTGTACCCAGATCAAAGGGCTGAAGGCCAAATCCTTTTGGATGGCAAAGATATTTTGAAGTCGAAAGAAGATGTCTCGTTGCTTCGTGCGCGCGTCGGCATGGTGTTCCAAAAGCCCACACCGTTCCCGATGTCGATCTACGAGAATATTGCTTTTGGCGTGCGTTTGTTTGAGAAGTTGTCTCGTGTTGAGATGGATGAACGGGTTGAGTGGGCACTCAAAAAAGCGGCGTTGTGGAACGAGGTTAAGGACAAACTGAACCAAAGTGGCTCTGGGTTGTCGGGCGGTCAGCAGCAACGCTTGTGTATTGCACGCGGCATCGCGATCAAGCCTGAGGTTTTGCTGCTGGATGAGCCTTGCTCTGCGCTGGATCCGATCTCTACCGGCAAGGTAGAAGAGTTGATCCATGAGCTCAAAGATGACTACACGGTGTTGATCGTGACGCACAACATGCAACAGGCCGCACGTTGCTCTGACTTCACGGCCTATATGTACTTGGGTGAGTTGATTGAGTACGGTGCTACAACCGATATCTTCATGAAGCCAAAACGCACGGAAACCGAGGATTACATTACCGGTCGTTTTGGGTGATGATGGTTTTGTCGGTCAATATATACAACAGGTTCTGAAGGAGCGTTTATGTCAGAAAAGCATTTGTCTAGTCAGTTCGATGTCGAACTCAGTGGCATCTCTACGCGGGTGCTGGAGATGGGTGGCATGGTTGAGTCGCAGGTGGGGCAAGCCATTTACGCTTTGACGCATTTCAGCGGCGAAACAGCCACCGTGGTGCTTGAGCAAGAAATGCGTGTCAATCAGATGGAAATGGACATCGATGCCGATTTGTCCAACATCATTGCACGCCGCCAGCCAACGGCGCGTGACTTGCGCTTGTTGATTGCGATCTCCAAGACCATCGCCAATTTAGAGCGGGTTGGTGACGAGGCTGCACGCATCGCGCGCACGGTTCAGCGTTTGATTAACACGGGTGTGTCGAGTCGACTGCGCTTGCCGGTCAGTGACGTGTCCTATGAGGCAGAACTGGCGACCGCGTCGTTGCGTCGTGCGCTCGATGCTTTTGCGCGCTTGGATGTCCAGACCGCACTGGAAGTGATCAAGAACGACAACGAAATTGATGCGGAATTTGATGGGTTGATGCGCAAGCTGATCACCTACATGATGGAAGACCCACGAACCATTTCAGCGTCTATCGATTTGGTGTTTGTTGCCAAGGCTATAGAGCGCGTGGGCGACCATGCCAAAAACTTGGCTGAGCAGGTGATCTACATCGTCAAGGGTGCTGATGTCCGGCACTACACGCCCGAAGCCGTTGAGTCCATTGTTAAATAAGCGCACCTAGGGAGACCATGGTCATGAGTCGTGTTTTGGTTGTTGAAGATGAAATGGCGATTGCTGAGTTGATCGCTTTGAACCTGCGCCACTCCGGCTTTGATGTGGTCGTTGCTCACAACGCGGATGACGCACAGGCCGAGATTGACAAGGTTTTGCCAGATCTGTTGTTGCTTGATTGGATGCTGCCTGGGCAATCCGGTCTGGCTTTGGCTAAACGCTGGCGCAGTGTTGCTCGAACGAAAGACATGCCCATCATCATGCTCACAGCGCGTGCTGAAGAGGTTGATAAGGTGGCAGGGTTGGATGCCGGCGCGGATGATTACCTCACCAAACCGTTCTCAACCCACGAGTTGATGGCCCGTGTTCGTGCAGTTTTGCGTCGCAAGGCGCCTCATGCTCTGGATGCTGCGGTTGAGGTTGCAGGCTTGCGTCTTGATCCAGCAACGCGGCGAGTTTGTATTGGCGAGCAAGAGGTCAAGGTCGGCCCAACAGAGTTCAAACTCTTGCATTTCTTCATGAAGCACCCTGAGCGGGTGCACAGCCGAGCACAATTGCTTGATCGTGTGTGGGGCGACCACGTCTTCATCGAAGAGCGCACGGTTGACGTTCACATCAAGCGCTTGCGCGAGGCTTTGGTGCCTGCGCAGCGCGCTCAGCTCATTGAGACCGTACGGGGTGTGGGATATCGCTTGACCCAGCATGTCACCGACGCTGTCGCCTAATTAGGCTCAACATGGTGGATTCAAGTCATTCGTGGCTCTTGTCACGTGTTGGTGTTCGTCTGTTGGCTGCGACAACTGGCGGTCTTGTTGGGTGGTGGATAGGTCGACAATTGGGCTTTCCTTTGACTGTCGGTGCAGTTGGCGCTACATCCGCAGTCTTGGGTTTGTCTGTCATGGACACACTCAAAGGCCGTCACCTGTTGGATTGGTTGCGCACCCCAGAGTCCGCACCGCCAGAGCTGCCAGGCATGTGGGGTGAGGTGGCGTACCGTGTTCGGCGTGTCGTGCACTTGCGTGACGAGCAGATCGCCGAAGAGCGTGCGAGATTGGATCAGTTCTTGTCCGCGATTGAGGCGTCACCCAACGGTGTGATGCTGCTTGACGCGACTGACCATATCACTTGGATCAGCGCGGCTGCTACGGATCACTTCGGCCTCAATCCGCAACGTGACTTACAGCAGCGGGTGACCAACCTTGTGCGTCAGCCTGCGTTCGTGCAGTATCTGGCCGCCGGGGATTTCCGTGATCCAGTTAAGTGTGCGATGACGCACGGGGCACAGACCTTCCTGTTGATTCAGGTTCGGCTTTATGGCGATGGGTTGAAGTTGGTGCTGTCTCAGGATATTACGGAGCGGGAGCGTGCCGATACCATGCGTCGGGATTTTGTTGCCAATGTGTCGCACGAAATTCGCACACCGTTGACGGTGCTGTCCGGATTCATTGAAACACTGGGTTCACTGCCGCTGAACGAGGCTGAGCGGAAAAGAGTGAATTTCTTGATGGCTCAGCAGGCAGAACGGATGCAGGGCTTGGTCGCAGACTTGTTGACACTGGCTCAGATCGAGGGGAGCCCTCGGCCATCTGCGGATCGATGGGTGAAGGTGAAGAACCTGTTCGCGCGAATTGAAACGGATGCTTCTGGCTTGTCGCGTGGGCAACATGTGTTGAGTTTCTTGTTGGATGCCAGTCGCCAATCCTGTGAAATATCAGGCATTGAAAACGAGTGGTTCAGCGCCATGGGGAATTTGGTCTCCAACGCCATACGCTATACCCCTGCTGGGGGTGCGATTGAAATCAAATGGCTGACTCTGCCAGATGGTGGTGGGGAGTTCAGCGTCAAGGATGGCGGTATCGGCATTGCTGCGGAGCACATTCCACGACTGAGTGAGCGTTTCTATCGCGTGGACGGTAGCCGGTCCCGCGATACCGGCGGGACGGGGCTGGGTTTGTCGATCGTCAAGCACGTGGTTCAGCGCCATGGCGGGGAACTCAGAATCAGCAGCGAGGTCGGGAAAGGGTCGACCTTTACTTTGACAGTGCCGGCAGGGCGTGTTCGGCTGGGGTGAGCTGATTGATCAGGTCTGCGGTGGACGTTTTTTGTTTGTAGATGACGATTTGCTCGGAGTTGTGGCTGCGTTGGTTGTATTGCGCGACTTTGAGCCATCCTCTAAAGCGCGGCGCATCGTCATGCGCGGGAATGCGCACAACGAGCGTGCCGCAGAGGGTGGTTCGGGCTGCTGCTGAGAGTGCTTGGCCATTGACACGGTAGTGCCCAAAATATTCCAATGCGGTTAGCAGGCCTACCGGCGCGGCTGGTGCGCACACCAAGTCAGCTGCTGAAATATGTGGTGCGATCCGCGAGACCAAGAAACGGTAGCTTCTTGCTTGATCAAGCAAAGGCAGCCAAAGGGTCATGAAAAGCAGCCAACACAGCGCAACGCCTCCAGCAGGCAGGACAAGGCTCTTCCAAAGAGCGTGTGTTTGTCGGGCGGTACGCCAACGCACCAAACCTAGCCAAGTGATGGTGCCGAGGATCGCTGATATCAAGGCTATCCAAGAGAATTGGAACTGGAAGCCGGGTACCAGTTTGAGTATGTTGGTCGCAATTCTGACCGGCACGCCACTCTGCATCGCGACGTAGTACAGCCAGATGCCGGTTGCGCATAAGGTGAAAAACATCACTGAAAACCAGTCAAGTGCCGCACCTAAGCTGCGTTGCAAAACCGGCAATGAAAATGCGCTTAGGACAGCCAAAGGTGGGAGCACAGTGAGCAATGCGCGCTCATTGGCGCCCATGGCAAGCGACGCACCTAAGCCGATCAATGCCACCAGCAGTGGGGTTGCGATGTGTCGGCGAGTGGCTTGCCTGCGCCAATGCCAAATGGTCAATCCAGCCAGAGGCAGTGTCGGCCAGGTAAACCAGACCAACAGTTGTAAGCAGTCTTTGGCGCTAGTGGGAGGGGCAATGCGCCAGGCCCATCCAGATAAGCCCCAGTTGGACAGGGCAGTGGCGACAGCAAGAGACAGCACAGTGGCGAGTAACACCCACCGAATGTGAACATCCATGACCTCGTCGCGCGAACGCAAGCACACGATCACCCCTGCTGCACCTAGCATGGTTGCGATACTGGGGCTGCCGCTGGCGGCCAGTATGGGCAAGGCTAACATCGCCGCCCAGCGCGCTAGAACAGGTCTACGCTGAACTGCGGCCAAGCTGAAGAGAAAGAGGGTGCTGCTGGCCAACTGCAGAAGCTCTGGGGTTGTTTCGTGCCCAAGTTGAAGCAAGCCAAGGCTGGCAATCAGGGCCAACAAAGCGCCATCTGCGACGGCACGTGCGTAGTCTTTGGGTTGAGCCTCTCCGCCAAAGGCCAGTGGCAAAGGTTGTGCGGACTCTGTCAGCGCGAGTTCGTAGGTGGTGTACCACGTCAAGGCCAGAATAGCCGATAGCAGCATCGCGAAGGGGATGCGTGCTGCCAGCGCCGGATCAAGCCACGGACTGAGGAGTGAGATGAATGCGCCACCGAGCCAATATGGCAGTATGCCGCCGGAGCTGGGGAGGATGCCTCCGACGTTAGGGTGCAACCAAGGAGATTGACCGAGTGCAATGCTCCACATGTGTCCAAAGGACGCGATGTCCTCGTTTTTCCATGGGTCGCGACCAAGCAGTCCTGGTAATACGTAGGCGACGCACAGCAACAGCAGCGCCCAGCGCGGCAGGCGTTGAACGGCCTTTTGGGTAACCAGAGCTGGCGAGATGACGGAAGCCTGCGGACGTGGCGTCATGCGATGAGGTGACTTTCAAAGCGGAAATGCAAAAGGGCAGCCGGAGCTGCCCTTTCTGAGTGAATCAACGAAGGGGGCTTGACACGGCCACGCCCCATGCGCGTGATTACTTGCGGAACTGAGCGAACTTGTTGCGGAATTTCTCCACACGGCCGCCCAGAGAGTCCACGCTCTTTTGGGTGCCTGTATAGAAGGCATGCGACTCTGATGAAGTTTCCAGCTTGAACAAAGGCAGTTCACGGCCGTCTTCCAGCTTGATTTTTTCTTTGGCAGGAGCGCAGGAGCGGGTCACGAATTGGAAACCATTTGACTGGTCCAAAAACACAACGTCGCGGTAATTTGGGTGAATGCCTTCTTTGGCCATTTTAAAACCTCATGCTGTTTGCATCATCAGAAGCCACCTGACACCACGTCAGGCACTTTCCGACAGCCGGAAAACCGGAGATTATAGCAGCTTAATTGCCAGCTAATTAACCACCTCTTCGCATCATGTCGAAGAAGTCGTGGTTGTTCTTTGTTGCGCGCATTTTATCGAGCACAAACTCCATCGCGTCAATCTCATCCATCGGATAGAGCAGCTTGCGTAAAATCCAGCTTTTTTGCAGGATTTCAGGCTTGAGCAGCAGCTCTTCGCGACGGGTGCCAGACTTGTTGATCAGAATGGATGGGTAGACGCGCTTTTCGGCCATGCGGCGATCCATGTGGATTTCGCAGTTGCCGGTGCCTTTGAATTCTTCGTAGATGACTTCATCCATGCGGCTGCCGGTGTCAACCAAGGCTGTACCGATGATGGTGAGCGAGCCACCCTCCTCGATGTTGCGGGCTGCACCAAAGAAGCGCTTGGGGCGCTGCAGGGCATTGGAGTCAACACCGCCAGACAATACCTTGCCTGATGAGGGTAAGACGTTGTTGTAGGCGCGGGCTAGGCGGGTAATCGAGTCCAGCAGGATCACGACGTCCATTTTGAGTTCGACCAAACGCTTGGCGCGTTCAATCACCATCTCGGCAACTTGAACGTGGCGCTGTGCGGGTTCGTCAAACGTGGAGCTGATGACTTCGCCGCGCACGGTGCGTTGCATTTCGGTCACTTCTTCAGGGCGTTCATCAACCAGCAGCATGATCAGATGCACTTCTGGGTGGTTTGCGACCAAGGCGTGAGCCAAGTTTTTCATCATGACCGTTTTGCCGCTCTTGGGCGGGGCCACGAGCAGTGCCCGTTGACCTTTGCCAATCGGGGCGATCAGATCAATGATGCGGCTGGTGATGTTGTCGTCGCTTTTGACGTCGCGCTCAAGCTTGAACTGTTCCGTAGGGAACAGGGGCGTGAGATTCTCGAACATCAACTTGTTCTTGTTGACTTCGGGGGATAGTCCGTTGACTGTATCGACCTTGACCAGTGCAAAGTAGCGCTCGCCATCTTTTGGCACGCGCACTTCACCTTCAATCATGTCCCCTGTATGCAGGTTGAATCGGCGCACTTGGCTGGGTGACAAATAAATGTCATCCGTGCTGGCCAAGAAACTGCTGTCCAACGCACGCAAGAAGCCAAAGCCGTCTGGTAGGACCTCAAGGACACCGTCCCCGAAGACTTGTTCGCCGCCCTTTGCGCGTTTCTTCATGATGGCGAACATCAACTCTTGCTTGCGCATGCGAGAGACGTTCTCGATTTCCAACGCTTCGGCCATCTCAACTAACTTGGAGATGTGCAGCGCCTTCAGTTCTGACAAATGCATGGATTGGGACCCTGAACGAAACCAGTTGTCAGTGAAGCATCAACGGTGATGCAGCGCCGAGCAGGTGGAGAACTCGCGGGTGAAAGGGATGGACAAATGGCCGCTGGGCCGAGGGCTTGTCGTGGCGCGTTTGAGAATGCAGTTAGTCTAGATCAGACTTTGATTCTCGACGCCGACTGGCGGGGCATGGCGACTGGCTTAACGAACACAGGCCGATTTATATCAGCCTGTGATTCGATTATAGATAGGAAAAACCCAAAAAATCAAAGATTACCGTCAATGAATGCAGTCAATTGGGCTTTGGACAACGCGCCGACTTTGGTGGCAGCCAGTTGGCCGCCCTTGAAAATCATCAGCGTGGGGATGCCTCGGATACCGAATTTGGCTGGTACATCGCGGTTTTGATCCACGTTCATCTTGGTGACGTTCAGTCGGCCAGCGTAGTCTTTGGAGACCTCGTCCAAAATGGGGGCAATCATCTTGCAAGGGCCGCACCATTCGGCCCAATAATCCACGAGCACGGGCGCTGTGGATTGCAAGACGTCTACGTCGAAAGACGCATCAGAGATATGTTTAATCAGGTCGCTGCTCATGTAACTGTCCTTCAGAAGGCTGGTGCGAAAGCAATGCCGACACGTGTCGGTACCAGCAGGAGTGGGAAGATTCTGACACAGAAGATGTGGCCGCTAGGCGCCACTACAAGAGTCCTTATTCAATGACGTTGATAGTTACTTCCTTTCAGGGGCCGGTTGACGGCGTTTTGCCCAGCCCATGGAGTTGGTCGCCGCAATTGGGCGCAGCTGAGTGTTGGCAAGCTTGGGCACGTGAGGTGTCTGCGTGGCTCATTGCTCAGCGGGCTGACCCTAAAGATGCCTTGATCATCTTGCCTGTGGGTGCTGTTTTGGCTCAAGCCAGGCAAGCGTGGACCACGGCAGTTGGCGGTTGGGCGCCGCGTATTGACACGATTGCTGCTGTGGCAAGTGGGCTCAGTTGGGATTGGATGCAGCCTGTTCTAGCGGCAGATTCCGGCTTGCCGTTGGTTACGCTGGATCCGGTCGTCGATCGGCTTCAGGCCGCGCGCGTTTTGGGGGGAGAGATGTGGGGCCGCCAATGGGCTCAACGCGATCGCCGTGGATTTGAGTTTGCCTTGGATCAAGTGGTTGACGCCGCCCACACGTGGTTGAGGCGCTTGCTGGCGATTGAACCTGCTCAGAGAGCGACCTATGCCGCCGAGTTGAGGGCGCTTATGGCCGGGCCTGATGAGCAGGATCAGGCGCCAGGTGGCCGAGAGCGGCTTTTGCTGGCCTGGGCTTTGGAGTGGGCTGTGGCGACAGCCGAGGCTGGTGTGGCCAGTGATTTGCTGTTCTCGTTGCGGCCCTCGGCTTTTGTTGGCGTGACAGCAGGGACGGCCGTGTCACCTGGAACCGAGGCGCATTTGATGTTGGCGGTGTTGCAGCACATGGCCGGACAAGGTTTGCCGACTCGCTGGATAACTGCTCAACCTGCCATGGACGATGTGACTCAGCCCCGGTCACGGTCTCCGGTGCTTGTGCCTTGCTTGGATGCGGAGGATGAGGCTCAGCAAGCTGCGGCACAGGTGATCGCGGCCATCAACGCAGGACGTGATGCCTTGAGCAGCGAGCCTGTTGCATTGATTGCGTTGGATCGCAGCTTGATTCGCCGCGTGCGTGCGCTGCTGGAGGGCGCTGGTGTGCAAATCGCCGATGAAACGGGTTGGCGTTTGTCAACGACACGGGCGGCAGCTGTGCTGTCTCGTTTGATCAAAGCATCGCACCCACGTGCCTCAACGGATGATTTGTTGGATTGGATTAAATCAGGGTGGCTGGATTGGTCAGTCGATGCAGCTCACCATGCACGTCCAGCCGAAGTGAGTGTGGATCAGGCAAGCAGCCAGTTGGAGCTGTGGTGTCGTCGTCACAGCGTGATGGGTGCGTGGGGCTTGGATGCTGCGCCAGACGTCGGTTCTGCAGGTGCCTTGCCTGTCACGGCGGCTTTGTTGTGTCGTTGGGCTCGCTATGTGGTTTCACCATTACAGAGTTTGTGGCAGGGGCAACAGCCGTCGCTAGGTGATTGGTTGTCAGCGCTGCATGAGGCCTTGACCTTGGCAGGGGCACTGAGTGCGTTGCGTCTAGATCAGGCAGGCGAGTTGGCCTTGCGGGCTTTGTACATTGACGGTGAGTCAGGTGTGCCAGAAGCGGGTGCGGCGTGGGATGGTTTGTCGGCGCAAACGCATCTGGATGGATCGAGCTTCATGAGGTGGGTTGGCGCGGTACTGGAGGCGACGACTTTTCGTCCGCCTGCCCCTGATGCGCCGCATGACGTCGTCATCACGACCATGGCGCGTGCGGTCTTGCGGCCATTTCAAGCCATTGTTTTGCCAGGAACTGACGAGCGCCAATTGGGCGCCATGGGCCGTCAATCAGGGTGGTTGAGTACCCCTCTTCGTGAAGCCATGGACTTGGCTACGCCTGAGACCTTGCGGGCTGCACAGTGGGATGCCTTTTGTCTGCTGATGAACAGACCTGGTGTCATTTGCCTATACCGTCAAGCTAAAGGCAGTGAGCCTTTGGAGCCTAGTGCTTGGCTTGAGCGGTGGTCTGCTCAGGCTGGACTTCAAATAGGTGAGGTAGCTGATGTGCGCGACTGCATGACAGTGGCGTTCAACGGCGTGCTGCCGCCCGAGCCTAATTTACTGGCTCACGCATGGGCTTTGCCCGAACAGCTTGCTGCAACTGGGTACGAGGCGTTGCGGCAATGTCCTTACCGTTTTTTTGCCAGCTACGTCTTAGGCCTGCGTGAAGCAGATGAGTTAGATGAGGGTTTGGATCGATCTGACTTTGGCAACTGGCTACACGAGGCACTGCGCTGCTTTCATGCGGATAGGCAAGGCAAGTTGAGCATCAGTACGCCCGATGAAGATGTGCAAGCGTGGTTGATCGCTGCGCAGCGTGCGGTACATGAAATGGGGTTTGACCGCGATGGGCAAAGGCCCTATTTTTTGCCGTTCAAGGCTGATCTGGATAAGTTCGCGCGTGCTTACGTGGGCTGGTTCAGGGCACACGAGGCTGATGGGTGGGCGGTACAAAGCTCGGAGGTCACGCTGCAAAAGACACTGTCAGTGGGGGACGGCTTGTCGGTGCGTTTGTATGGCAAGTTGGATC
The DNA here is from genome assembly GCA_030654395.1 of Aquabacterium sp. Taxonomy (GTDB): domain Bacteria; phylum Pseudomonadota; class Gammaproteobacteria; order Burkholderiales; family Burkholderiaceae_C; genus Aquabacterium. The sequence continues at coordinate 46,398 of JAURXM010000064.1, read as the reverse complement.
GGGTAGATGCCCGCCATCGCGATGGTGCGCGTGAGCAGTTTGTGCTTGATTACAAGACGGGTAGCCTCACGGGGCTCAAGGCCAAAGTGGCTCAGCCTGACGAGGATACCCAGTTGGCGTTTTACGCCGCATTGTCTGATGCGCAGTGGCCTGTATCCGCATCCTATTTGCACCTTGAGGCCAAAGCGGTGACACAGGTGGTTCATGAGGGAGTTGAGGACAGTGCTCAAGCCTTGCTTGTTGGTCTGGCACACGATTGGCAGCGACTGCAGGGAGGGGCCGCCATGCCCGCTTTGGGCGAGGGCGCTGCTTGCGCTTATTGCCAGGCCAAGGGCCTGTGTCGCAAAGACCATTGGTCAAATCAAGAGGCCTCATCATGAGTCGCGCAGCGTACGAAATCAACGGCAAACAAGTCGACAGTGCCTTGTTCTATCAGACCGCATGCGACCCCCATCGCAGTGTGGTGGTTGAGGCCTGTGCTGGCGCTGGTAAGACGTGGATGTTGGTGTCGCGCATTTTGCGGGCCATGCTTGATGGGGTGCCACCTAATCAGATTTTGGCGATCACCTTCACCAAAAAAGCGGCGGGTGAGATGCGTGAGCGCTTGCACGACTGGCTCAGGACATTTTCACTGGCAACTGATGCGGAGCGCGAAACAGAGTTGCAAGCTCGCGGCGTTTTGCCCGAACAGATGTCGGATTTGATCCCTCGTTTACAAGGCTTGTATCCGCAATGGCTGGAGACGGGTCAAGGCGTTGCCATCCACACCATCCATGGGTGGTTTTCCAAACTGGTTAAAGCTGCGCCTTTGGACGTGCTCAATGAGTTGGGACTGCCTCCCGAGCTGAACTTGATTGAAGATACCAGCGAGGTGTGGCCTGAGCTATGGGGGCGTTTTTTAAAGCGATTAGACGTCCTAGAGGCTGATGCGCCGGAGTTACTTGCATTCATGAGCGTGGTCAGGGCTGTGGGGCGCTTCAACGCGGAGGCTTGGCTCCAAACTGCGTTGAGCAACCGGCTTGAACTCACACTGTCCGATCAGGCTGGGCATTTGATCAGTGGTGTGGAGTCAGTAGGCGCATGGTCGCCACAGTGGGCGGATCTAGCGCACCCTACCGATGCGTTACAGCGAGACAGCGTGCGTGATCAACTGTGGTCTGTGGCTCGCCAGTTGGTGGCCGCGAAAGGCAGCATTGCACCAGCTGCTGGTGTGGCCATTGAGCAGGCCTTGGGTTTGCCCTGCTCGCATCAGCAGGCGATGGCGCTGTGTGCGGCCTTGCTCACCCAGAGCGGAGAGCCGCGCAAGCGAATGGGGGACTCGCCCGATCTGGCTTGGGCGCAAAGTTGGTTGATGGATTTGTTGCAGGCAACGCTGCAGCATGAGGCCCATGAGCTGCATGAGCAGATGGTTGTGCTCAGTCGGCTCTTGTTTGTGACCTATGCGAAGTTGAAGATGGAACGCGGTCTGGCTGACATGGTTGACTTGGAGTTGGCAGCGGCGCGGCTGCTGGCTGATCCTGTGCTGTCTGGCTGGATTCAGCAGCGACTGGACAGCCAAGTCAAACAGTTGTTGATGGACGAGTTTCAGGACACCAGCCCCCTGCAATGGCAAACCTTGAAGGCGTGGTTGTCTGGTTATGCCGGTGCGGGTGGTGGGGGCAGTGGTCAGACGCCCATTCAGGTTTTTTTAGTCGGGGATCCCAAACAGAGTATTTACCGCTTCAGGCGCGCAGACCCGCGCGTCTTCGGTGCAGCCAAAGCGTTCGTGCTGGCGGCATTGGATGGCGATTTGCTGGCGTGTGATCACACGCGGCGCAATGCACATGGGGTGGTCTCGGCGCTCAATATGGTCATGGGCCGTGCTCACGATGAGGGTGTGTTCCCGGGGTTCAGGGCTCACACCACGGCGTCACAGGCCGATGCCCGGATCAGAGCCTTGCCGTCGATCATGAGGGCCGAGGCGAGCAAACCAACGTCGCACGAGGGGTGGCGTGACAGTTTGACCTCGCCGCGCGAATTGGCGCGCACCACGATCAAAGAGCTCGAAGCGGCTCAGGTCGCTGCGGCTGTGAAAGCTTTGATCGTGCAAGAGGGCATCGTGCCATCTGACATTTTTGTGCTGAGCCGCAAGCGTGCGACGCTGGCGCTGGTGGCTCAGGCGCTTGATGAGCGGGGCGTCGCGCACATTGCGCCTGAAAATACCTTGTTGATCGACACGGCCGAAGTGCGTGACCTTGTGGCTGTGTTGGATGTGTTGGTTTCGCCGCATCACGACATGGCCTTGGCGCACGCACTCAAGAGCCCCTTGTTTGGCGCCAGTGATGCCGACCTGTTGTATTTGGCGCATCGTGTGCGGCAGTCGTCCTCTAACCCAAGTTGGTACGACGTGTTGACTGGGCCTCGTGATGGCATTGATGAAGCAGCACCGGCACCGGCTCCTTGGCCGGCCAGTCTGGATCGGGCTGCGCAGCTGTTGATGGCATGGGCACAGCTTTCTAAGGTGGCGCCGCCGCACGACTTGTTGGAGCGTGTCGTGTCTGAAGGGCAGTACCGAGAGCGTTTGCTTGCATGCGTGCCGTACAGTCGCCGTGCGCAGGCCTTGTTTCATGTTGACGCGCTGCAGGCTCAAAGCCTTGAGATGGATTCAGGCCGTGATGCCACGCCCTATCGGTGGGTGCGTGCCATCAAGCGTTTGCCCTTGAACTTGCCTCCTCGGGCTCAGTCCGATGCCGTTCAACTGTTGACCATCCATGGCGCCAAGGGGCTGGAGGCCCGCGTGGTTTTCATGGTTGATTCCGACCCAGAGCCTGCAAAAAAGGACAGCTACGCCATCATGGTGGATTGGCCGGAAAGCCACAGTGAACCCAAACGCTGCGCTTTCCTGCGATCGGAGGGTAAGCCGCCGCCCAGCTTGGCGCAGGCTTTGGCCGATGACCGTGCAGCAGATCAGCTTGAAGAGCTCAATGCGATGTATGTCGCGTTGACCCGTGCGCGTGAACAATTGATTTTTAGCAGGACGGAGCCCCGAGGCTTGACTTCGAACAGTTGGTGGCAACGCTTGGCCAGCTGTGGTGTGATCGATCCGGCGCAGTCATGGGTGCCCTGTGGTTCACCGCCGGACAAGTCTGTTCAGGTGCCGGATGCCATTTTGCGTACATTGCCAAGCTTGTGTCAACGCACTGCGCCGACCTCGCTATCGACTGCGCCACGGGCGTCAGATCAGACCAGCTACCTGCAGCAACTGGGTCAAGTGGTGCACAGAGCGCTGGAATGGCTGACGATGTTGCCTGTGGTCAGCAGAACAGACGAGCGCATTGCCCGTGCTGCGTCTGGTGCGGCAAGAGAGTTGCAGTTGGATGCGGAGAAGGTGCGCGAGGCGATTGATCTGGTTACGGTGGTATTGCGCTCTCCCGTACTGCAGGAGTGGCTTGACCCGGCGCAACTTGTGTGGGCAGGCAATGAAGTGGGACTCGATGACAAGGGCCAAATGCTGCGAATCGACCGTTTGGTTGCTCGCGAAACAACGCAAGGCACAGAGTGGTGGGTGATTGATTACAAATTACACCATCGACCAGAGCTGTTGGACAGCTATCAGCAGCAAATGGCGCGCTACGTCTCAGCCGTGTCGGCGTTGGAGGGGCATGGCCGCGTTCACGCCGCGTTCATCACAGGCGCAGGGGAATGGGTGCCCGTTGCGTGAGCGTTGTTTGATGTGGTATTGAAATAGCACCGTATTTCAAGCCCTAGACGGCGTTTTGTGATGGCTGATGATGTAGTGCAATCTGATTATTACAAGGGGACGCCTGTGTCCCTAAGGATGAACAGTCTTGCAACGATCCATGGCCGTCGCACCGCCCCCTACGCCCACTGCACAGCGGCAATTCGGGCGCTTTGAGTTACAGCAGATGCTGGGGCGAAGCCTTGCCTCTAGTTCTTGGCTGGCACTTGACCCGACGACAAAAGAAGAAGTGCTATTGACCGTGCCTAGGGGGCAACCCCACAGCAATGCCGAGCGTGACAATTGGACACAGGACGTGCTGGCTGCAGCCAGGTTGGAGCATCCACGCCTGGCTGGCGTGAGAGAGGTGGGCTCGCACGACGGCTGGCCCTTTGTTCGCTATGACCGCGCCCAGTTGGTGACCTTGGCTGAGCGCTTGGCTGCCGGCTCTCCCCCTACGCCTGTAGAAGCCGCCGTCATGGTCTGCGATGTGCTCGAAGGCTTAGCCTATGCACACGAGGCCGGTGTCGTCCACCAAGACATTGGCTTGCACAACGTACTTATCGACAAAAGTGGACATGCGCTTGTGTTGGGTTTGAGTTGTGGTCTGGTACAACTGAAACCGGGTGAGTTCTCTCGCCCTCAATTTGACCGGCAACAAGTCCGCCACGCGGCTGAACGCGATGTGTTGATGGTCGGGCTGTTGTTGTATCGGGTGTTGGCCAATACGCCGGCCTTAGATGATCCTGATTTGAGTAGCGCTGCCTCGCGTGTAGGTCCTGAAATTGTGCGTTTGCCATGGGCGACGCCACACCCTGTGCCCGAGACACTGCGTGTGATCGTCAACCGGGCAACTGACCGCCAGCAACGTCAGCGGTATTTGAGCGCGCGCACGTTGCTGACTGCATTGCAGAGTTGGATAAAGACCAACTCAAACGAGTCAGGCGGGCCACTGCTTTTGCTGCTTGATCGACTCAATGCGGTGGGGTCGCTGCCGAGCAGGCCGAACACCGAGCGAGCCTTGATCGGTGTGTTGTCGCAAGAAACACTGCGCGTAGATGATTTTGTCGACATCATCGTCAAGAACCCCAGTTTGGCGTGGGAGATGCTGCGATCGGTCAATGTGGCATCGTACAAAAGCAGCGGGTCTGACGAAGGGGTGACCACCTTGTCTCGTGCTGTCATGTTGCTGGGGCAAGCAGGTTTGCGCCGTGTCGCTGCTGCGGTGCGCAACTGGCCTGGTGCCTTGGGGGCCCAATCCAGCCTGTCAGGCGATGAGGGGACGATGGCCGTCAGCGAGCTCAATGCGGCCTTGCGTCAGGCTTGCTTGGCAGGCCACATCGCACGCCTGATGGCACCGTTTTCAATCAGCGATGAAGAAGCAGCCATTGCTGCGATGTCGCAGAACTTGGGCTGGTTGCTGATTCTTTACCACTTCCCCGATGAAGCGGGGCAGATCAAGCGCTTGATGTTGCCTGGCGCACCGACTGAGCCTGATGGTCCCGTCGCACCAGGCATGACTTTGGATGCGGCTATTGCGGCTGTGCTGGGGGTCAATTTGGATGACCTGACGGCTGCTGTGATGAGGCATTGGGGCTTGCACGAACGGCTGCAGCACGCAGCCCGGCCACTGAGTCGCAGCACGCCAGTGCGCAACCCTGTATCGGTCGAAGAGACCTTGCGCACTGTGGCCAGTTTGGCCAATGAAATCGCCAGCACGATTGGACTGACTCCGCCTAAAGCCGTCTCAGGGATGCACCAAGCCTATCTGCGCTATGCGCGGCCTATGGGCTTGGCAACGATGGAGTGCAACTTGATCCTGGCACAAGCCATTCGTTTGGTGGACGGTGTTTAAGCCTGCGCCCAGGTCAGCCCTTGAGGGCTAGGGCGCAGTCTTTGATGAGACTGGGGCCTTTGTAGATCAAGCCTGTGTAGATCTGAACCAGATCGGCGCCCGCATCACGCTTGGACAGCGCATCAGCTGCGCTCAATACACCGCCGACGCCGATAATCGGATAGCGTGGACCAAGCGCAGCGCGCAATTGACGGATGACTTGGTTGCTGGCCTCTAGGACAGGGCCGCCGCTCAGGCCCCCGGTTTCTTCTGCGTGAGGCATACCCTTGACCGCGTCACGGGATACGGTGGTATTGGTTGCGACAACCCCATCCACCCCATTTTTTTGCAGCGTGGCGGCGATCACGCCAACCTGCGTTTCATCCAGATCAGGGGCGATTTTGACGAACATCGGCACGGTGCGCCCATGCCGTTTGATCAATGTTTGGCGGCGTGTCTGCAATTGGTCCAGCAGGGCATCAAGGGCCTCGTCGCTTTGCAGTGCACGCAGATTTTTGGTGTTGGGCGAGGAGATATTGACTGTCACGTAATCGGCATGCGGGTATACGCCGTCCAGACAAATCAGGTAGTCATCCACGGCGTTTTCAATGGGGGTCGCCGCATTTTTGCCAATGTTCAGGCCCAAGATGCCGCCTTGCTGCCTGAAGCGCGCACGGGTGACGTTGGCGAGAAAAGCGTCCAAGCCTTCGTTATTGAAACCGAGGCGGTTGATCAGCGCGTTGGCTTGCGGCAAGCGGAACATGCGTGGCTTGGGGTTGCCCGGTTGCGCTTTAGGCGTCACGGTGCCTACTTCTACAAAACCAAAGCCCATGGCGCCCAGTCCGTCAATGACACGTCCGTTTTTGTCCAATCCTGCTGCCATGCCAACTCGGTTGGGGAAGGTGATGCCTGCGATCTCAACCGGATCATGGACGCGTTCGTCGCCCCACAAACAGGCCAGTGGCGTATTTTGAAAACGGGCCAGCGCGGCCATGGTCAGCTCGTGCGCGGTCTCCGGATCCAAGCTAAACAGGACGGATTTGGGCAGGGAATAGGGGATCAGGGCCATATATCGGCAGGGGCATGTAGAAGCAGTCGAGGCCAGTATTGTCCCCGATACCGCACCTACCGCTGTGGCAAACTGCCTCCACACATATTTTCTGTATTTTTATAAGGCCTGAGCTTGGACAAGATCTTGATGCAACTGGCGAGCGAGCTGAAAGTTCGCCTCGCTCAAGTGAGCGCTGCTGTGCAACTTTTGGACGGTGGTGCGACCGTTCCGTTTATCTCGCGATACCGTAAAGAAGCCACCGACGGGCTCGATGACACCCAGTTGCGTGAACTCGAAGCGCGCCTGAGCTATCTGCGTGAGCTAGAGGATCGCCGAGCCGCTGTGCTCAAAAGCATCGACGAGCAGGGCAAGCTCACGCCTGAACTGCATGCGGCCATTGCGGTTGCTGCAACCAAACAAGAGTTGGAAGACCTCTATTTGCCTTTCAAGACCAAGCGGCGCACCAAGGGCATGATCGCCCGCGAGGCTGGCATCGAGCCTCTGGCTGATTTGCTGTTTTTGAATCCCACAAAGGACCCTCAGATTGAGGCATTGGCTTTCGTCAATGCCGATGGCGGGTTCGCTGACGTGCTGGCTGTGCTGGATGGTGTCCGAGACATCTTGTCTGAACGCTGGGCTGAAGATGCCGCTTTGATCGGCAAGATGCGTGATTGGTCTTGGTCAGAGGGCTTGTTCAAATCCAAGTTGATGGACGGTAAGGATGAGAACAGCCCAGACGTGTCCAAGTTCCGGGACTACTTTGATTACGATGAGCCGATTCGCACGGTTCCCTCGCACCGCGCATTGGCTGTGTTTCGCGGACGCACGCTGGACATTCTGGATGCCAAGTTAGCCAGGGATGAAGAAGTGATGCCCGGCATGCCAACCATGGCAGAAGGGCGCATCGCTCAGCATCTGGGGTGGAGCCACAGCAAGCGCCTGTCGGATGATTTGATCCGCAAATGTATTGCTTGGACGTGGAAGGTCAAGCTGTCCTTGAGCCTAGAGCGCGATGTGTTTACACGCCTGCGCGAGTCGGCTGAAGCCACCGCTATCCGCGTGTTTGCAGAGAACTTGCGTGACTTGCTGTTGGCCGCACCTGCTGGCAAGCGCGTGGTGATGGGGCTGGACCCTGGTATCCGCACTGGCGTGAAGGTGGCGGTGGTCAGTGACACCGGTAAGGTGCTGGATACCGCGACGGTCTATCCGCATGAGCCTCGCAAAGACTGGGATGGCTCGATCCATACCTTGGCTCGTCTGGCCGCTGCGCATGGGGTCAACCTGATTGCGATCGGCAACGGCACGGCCAGCCGAGAAACAGATAAATTGGCGGCAGACCTCATCAAGCGTATACAGGCGCTCGCGCCGGGCACGCACATTGAAAAAGTGGTGGTCTCTGAGGCTGGGGCATCGGTCTATTCGGCCTCTGAATTTGCCAGCAAAGAGCTGCCGGATCTGGATGTGACTTTGCGTGGTGCCGTGTCCATTGCCCGCCGCTTGCAAGATCCGTTGGCCGAACTGGTCAAGATCGACCCCAAGAGCATCGGTGTGGGGCAGTACCAGCATGACGTCAACCAAAGTGAGTTGGCTCGCACGCTGGACACGGTGGTCGAGGATTGTGTGAACTCGGTGGGTGTGGACTTGAACACAGCGTCCGCCCCCTTGCTGTCTCGGGTGTCGGGGCTGAGTGCGGCGGTGGCCAGCAGCATTGTGCGTTGGCGTGATGCCAATGGCGCTTTCCGTAACCGCAAGCAATTGATGGATGTGGCTGGGTTAGGTGCCAAGACCTTTGAGCAGGCAGCCGGATTTTTGCGGATACGTGATGGCGACAACCCCTTGGATATCTCGGGCGTGCACCCCGAGACCTATCCTGTCGTCGAGAAAATGCTGTCGGCCACAGGCCGTAGTGCGGGCGAATTGATTGGCAAGAGTGATGTGCTGCGCACGCTCAACCCAGCGCTTTTTGCCAATGACAAGTTCGGCGTTATCACGGTTCAAGACATCATCAGCGAGCTTGAAAAACCCGGCCGTGACCCGCGTCCAGACTTCAAGGTGGCTCGCTTCAACGAGGGCGTTGACGACATCAAAGACCTGCAAGAGGGCATGATTTTGGAGGGGACTGTCAGCAACGTGGCCCAGTTTGGCGCGTTTGTGGACTTGGGCGTACATCAAGACGGATTGGTGCACGTGAGTCAGTTGTCCAATAAATTCGTGACAGATGCACGTGAAATAGTAAAGACAGGTGATGTCGTGAGGGTCAAGGTCGTCGAGGTGGACTTGGTTCGCAAACGCATTGCCTTGACGATGAAGCTGGATGCACCAACTGGGCAGAAGGCTGTGGGTGGCTCGCGCGATAACAGCTTCAGGCCGCCAGGCCGTCAAGAGCGCAGCCAAGGTGGTGCTGGTCGGGGTGCGCCAGTTGCCTCACAAGGACAGTCGAGCATGGCGGCTGCTTTCGCCAAACTGCAGACCAAGCGCTGAGTTGGTGAGGATTTTGTCACTAAGACGACAATTTGATTATCAGTTTCCCTAGTGAGACTGATCTCTTGTCATGTTAAATTAAGCACAACTTACTGGTTACGTAATGGGTGCCAGTTAATGGCAATTGTTTTGCTTGAGTTACGTCGTTGATGGAGACGGGCTGGTCGCCGCTAGGAGTTGTGATGCCGAACACGGTGTACAGACAAAGAGTCATTGAGCTAGGCGCCGTGTTCGGTCAAAAGCCTTCATTGCTTGCGATGTCTGAGAAATTATTGAATGGGCCGCATGCGTTTGTTCGCAAGGGCGTCAATACAGTTGAGCGTGCGGCTGCTTTGGTGCTGGGGCTGCGTGACCATCTGTCCGTACTGAAGGCGCTTTCGGGAGAAGGCACGAAAGAGATTCTGAGTCATTTCCCGAGAGTGGCTTACAGGTACACGCTGCCTTATCTCTCGGTGGCCGTTCCTCGTGAGCGCCGTGTGTTGATGTTCAAAGGGCACTACCAATTCATCAACGATAAGTTCCAGCCTCAGTTCTTGTCGCGGGTGCTTGATGGGTCACTGACCTTGTGGACTTGTTCACTGAATGGCTTGGATGTTGATATTTCGATGTCAGGCCCCTGCTTGACAACCAAGCATCGCGAGGGTGATCTGGCCTTGTTCATCAAGGTGAATGGTCAGTTGCTCGGCAAATTGGGCTTCTCAATCGTGCCGATTGAGACACTGGCTACGCCTTTGTCGTTTGATCTTGATAACGCCAAGGGTAGCCACGTGCTTGTCATCGGTCAGGTGCAGGGGCAGCCGGGTTGTTTTGAGCAAATCAAAGCGGTAACCAAAGCATGTAGCGATGTCAGTCCACTTGACCTATTGATGTCAGCGTTGGCTGGCTTCGCAGAATCGGCTGGGGCGGCTTACATGGTTGGCGTGAGCCAGCACAACAACATTTCCTTCAATGACGACACGTTCTCTGTGTCTAAAGGCTATTTCGATTACAACGGTTTCTGGGCGAAGTACGGTGGCGTTGAGAACGCCGATGGCGATTTTTGTATTCAGATACCGTTCGCAGACAAGCCTATCAACCTGATTAAAGCCAAGCACCGTGGACGGAACTTGGCCAAGCGTGCCTTTAAGGCTGGTGTGACCGACAGTGCTAAGGGGGTGTTGCGTTGGTTCGTGGCTCGTTGAGCAAACGGTTGAGGCCTGGCGCCGTCGCCGCGCCAAGCTTGTGTCACAGTGCAGCCTATGAAGGCATTGCATATTCACGTCGGCAACAGGGCGCGACAACACATTGAGGCCCAAGGCTTTAGCCCCCAAGATGTCCGGTTGATACCTGCTGCAGCAGGTGGCCCCAAGGGTTTGATCCTCAATCATTTAGACCAACATTTGTTTGGTCGTTGGTTACCTGAAGGCGGACACACGGTTCACTTGGTGGGCGCATCTATTGGCGCTTGGCGCATGGCCACGGCGGCCATGCCTGACCCCGTTAAGTCGTTTCATGATTTGGCGCACGGTTATATCCAGCAAAACATCGAGCCAGAGCCAGGGCGAAAGATGCCCTCAGCACAACGCATCAGTGCGGGCTTCAGTGACACCCTGAGTGGTTTTTTCGGTGCCAACGTTGAGTCCGTGCTCAACCACCCTCGATACCGATTGCATATATCGACCTCGCGTGGGCGGCAGGTGCTGCGGCGGGCCTCGCCCTCACGAACCGCGCTGGGGTTCGCTGGTTTGGCGCTCGGTAATGCGGTCTCGCGCAAGGCGGTTGGGCTGTTCATGGAGCGGACTGTTTTCTCCAGCCGTGGAGAGCCATTGCCTGTGCCTTTGAAGGATTTGCCGACAGGGCTTGTCGAGTTGGATTCGGGTAACTTCATGCAAGCCATGTTGGCCTCTTGCAGCATCCCCTTCATGCTAGATGCCGTCAACGACATTCCTGGTGCGATTCGAGGCGCGCACTGGGACGGTGGCATTGTGGATTACCACTTTCATTGGTCATACGCCGCGATGGACAGTGGTTTGGTCTTGTACCCACACTTCCAGAAGCAGGTGGTGCCTGGCTGGTTGGATAAGGCGCTCAAATGGCGCCACCGGTCCAGCCCTTGGCTAGACAACATGGTCTTGCTGGCACCCAATCCTCAATGGGTTGCCACCTTGCCGGGCGGCAAATTACCAGATCGCAAGGACTTCAGCCGTTTGGCATATGCCCCTCGCGTGGCCGCTTGGACTGATGCTGTGGCGCGTGCCATGCAGTTGGCTGACGAGTGGCAGGATTGGTTGCATCGCGGGTGTCCGGCCGATGCACTCAAGCCATTGTGATCACATAGAAGCCTCGAGCAAGTCGAGGTACTCTTGCTCGGTGGCCACACGGGGATTGGTCTTGTGGCAGTGATCCAACATGGCGCCGCTCACGATGCGGTCAAACCACTCACGTTGTACTCCGAGTGCTTCTAAGCCCGTGGCCAGGCCCAAGCGTGCGTTCAGATCACGAATCGCCTGTGGGATGGCTTCGCCGGATGGCAAGCCCATGGCATGGGCCATGCGGTCGAGTCGGCGCTCCTTCACGATGGATGGGGCTGATGCATTGAACTTGATCACCTCGGGCAAAAACATGGCGTTGAGCGTGCCGTGGTGAAGTCGGGGGTTCACGCCACCTAAGCTGTGGCTGAGGCTGTGCACCGCGCCCAAACCCTTTTGAAAGGCCATGGCGCCTTGCATGGACGCGCTCATCATGTTCAAGCGGGCTTCACGGTCGCTGCCGTCGCGGGTGGCGCGCTCAATGTGCGCCCAAGCCCGCTCTAAGCCGTCCAATGCAATGCCATCGGCGGGTGGATTGAAGGCCGGTGCCATGAAGGTCTCCATGCAATGGGCTATGGCGTCCATGCCTGTTGCGGCAGTTAGCGCAGGGGGCAGGCCCAGCGTCAGTTCTGGGTCGCAGATGGCCGCTTTGGGCATCAGGTTCCAAGAGTGGAAGCCCAGCTTGCGACCATCGTCCACGATCACGATGGCACCACGTGCCACCTCACTGCCCGTGCCCGCTGTCGTTGGTACGGCGATCAGGGGTGCGGCTTGCGCTGTGATTTTGGGTGAGCCGCCTTCGATGGTGGCGTAGGTTTTCAAGGGGCCTGGGTGCGTGGCCATGATTGCCAAGCCCTTTGCCAAGTCGATGCTTGATCCCCCGCCAACTGCAATCAAACCGTCGCACTGGTGGGCTTGCCAAATTTCATGTGCCGCACGCACAGAAGCCTCCGTCGGGTTCGATGGTGTCTGGTCGAACACGGTCACAGGCCAGCCTGTGAGGGCATCAAGGGCTTTTTGTAATACGCCAGCAGCACGTACGCCAGCGTCTGTCACGAGCAGCGGGCGGCGGATACCCACACGCTCACACTCGCTGGCTAGCAGCTTGATTGCACCGAATTCGAACTGGATTTGGGTCAGGTAAAGGATGGTCGCCATGGCTTGTCCGCTCTGTCTGTTCGTTTAACTTGTCCGGGGCAGACTTTAGCGCGATTAGACTTCCGCGCATGTCCGATCAATCCCGAGTCATGTCCTCATCGTCCAAAAAACAAATAGATCACCCGATGTGGGTGTCGCTGGCCATTTTGGTTTTGGTCATTTTGTGGGTTGCGGTGGCGGCACGTTGGCATACGGCTTTGCATCACGACATGGCAGAGCAATTTGTGTGGGCTCATACGTGGTCATTGGGTTACCCCAAACATCCTCCTCTGCCCACTTGGTTGTTCATGTCCGCCATGGTTTTTTTGCCAGCCAAGCCCATGACTCTGTACGGCTTGTCGGCGTTGTGTATCGGCGCAGCTGGCGTGTTCACCTACCTTGCCGCGCGTGAGTTACTCAACCCTCGTATGGCCTTGTGTGTGGCGCTGCTGTGGGGGTTGCAGCAGCCGTTCAGTTGGCGAGCATGGATATACAACCACAACACCGTATTGGTGGCTGTTGTGGCCCTGACGGTTTTTTGTGTGACCAAAGCGGTTCGCCGGGGTGATCTGCGTTGGTGGTGCGCTGCAGGGGTGGCCGCCGGCTTGGCCATGTCTACCAAGCTGCAAGCTATTGTCCCTTTGCTTGGGGTGATATGGGCATTGTGGCGCAGCGGGGGCTTGAAGGCAGATTCTGCTCGAAGAGGTGTCTTCGTGACACTGGCCCTTTCAGTGCTGGTCAGCGCTCCAGCCCTTTTGTGGATGGTGACGGGGCATACGAATGCATTGACCTACGCAAATCACCAACTTGGTAGCGGTGGTGGTGGAGATGGTGAGTCAGCTCGATTGGTTCAGTTCGTGGTGTCTGAATTGCGGATGCTGGCGCCTGCTTTGTTCGTCCTATTGGTTTGCGTTGTGCGGATGAAATGGCAAATGCCCGCAGGCGCTGTATCTCACCGGCTGAGAGCGTTGAGTGCAAGTCATGATCGGGCGTGGATTGAAGGGCTGCTTTTTGTCCCGATGGCCTGTGTGCTGGCCATGGGCATTTTGGGCGGCGCCAAAATGCATGGGCAATGGGGAGTTCAGACTTTCCAGTTCAGTTCAATTGCCTTGGTGATCTGGTTTGGCTCGGCATTTGAAGGAGCGGCGTTGCGCCGATTGATCTGGGCCACCGGCTTGGTTCAGTTGATTGCACTGTCGATCGCCTTAAGTCCATCATCGCAACGTTTACATGCGCAAGGCGCTGTGCAGGGCTATCCCTCACGTGATTTGGCCGATCGCATTGAGGCCGATTGGCTCAGGCTTGCCCCATCGTGTGCTTTACGTTATGTCAGTGCACCGTTTTTTGAGGGTGGGCAGTTGGCCGCTTATGGTCATGGTTTTCCTGACGTGATCGAGGACGGTGACACGCTGAATAGCCCTTGGGTTGACCCAGCTGATTTGCTGGCAAGTGGCAGCGTCGTCATGAAGCGCACTGTGGCCGAGCTACCCATTGATGTGGTGCGCACAACAGAAATGACGCTTGTTCCGCCTGCACATGTCAAAGGCGTATCGCCGGTTGTTTGGGGTTTTCGTTTGCCAGCCGGCCCATGCCACAAGTTGAACTAAAGATCTGGGTTTACCCCTTGAATTGGGGGGTGGTCGGTCTTTTTGCGTCAACGGGTCCCCACCACGGGTCAGTCTGACATACCATACGCACCCAGATGAAACGGGCGTTTGAAACGTTCGTACTGTGTGCACTTTGGAGACTCGCTGACCATGCCCCAGGCCCCGACACGGCTGTCACCTGCTGATACCAAGACCCGCATCCTTGATGCGGCTGAGACTTTGTTCGTCTCGGGTGGCTTCGAGTCCATGTCTATGCGGCAGATCACAGGTGCGGCGACGGTCAACTTGGCGGCGGTCAACTACCACTTTGGCAGCAAGGACGCGCTGATTCAGGCCGTGTTGGCACGCCGCTTGGATTCACTCAGTGAGCAACGTGTGGCCATGTTGGATGTCTTTGAGTCGACGCTGGGTGACAAGTTGACCTGCGAGCACGTTTTGGTCGCCATGTTCTTGCCAGCTGTGCGGATATTCCGAAGCGGTGACCCACTGGCTGATCGCTACCTCCATTTTCTTGGTCGCGCTTACACAGATCCTTCATCGGTCGTGCGCGACTTCATCAACACACACTACACCCAAACCTTAGGGCGCTTTTTCTTCGCGTTCCAGCGCACGCTGCCTGAGCTGAGGCGCGAGGATTTGGGCTTTCGTTTGCACTTTGCCATGGGCGCACTGTCTGGCATTTTGGCCGGTGGCAATACCCAGCGATTGATCCGCGACTTCACGCAAGAGCAAAGCGATCACGAAGCGGTGATTCTGTCTCGTTTGACCACGCTGATGGTTGCTGCGCTTAAAGCACCTTTACCCGGCGCAGCCGAGGCCTCCCTGTTTGGTGAGATGGCCAATCTGCCAGGCCTTGAGTTGATTGGTCAAGCTTCTGCGCATGCTGCCGCTGAGCCTGATGCCGTGTTGTCCTGAGTTATTCGCATTCATCCAGTTTTATCAATAACACCTTGACTTGCCGTTTTGGCGGGTCGCTTCACCAACCTGGTTTGACGAGACTGTTCACGTCCGCATGCCATCTGCCTATAAAGAGACCCTTATGACTGACGGTTACCTCGATTTTGCTAACTCGCCCATGGGCGCCAAATTGATCAACGCACTGGGCCTGCCCAAGCCGTTGCCATTAGAGCGCCACAAGGCTGGTCAGCCCGTTATTCAAGGCTCTATTTTGGTGGGCGGGGGTGGTGCTGAACCTCAATTGCTGGAAGCCTTGGCCGCTACATTCAAAAGCATTGGCGCCCAAAGCGTTGCGCACGACAAGTTGCCGCAGTGGGTGTCCGTGGCCAACAAGGCTGGTTTGACGACCGGCCGCTGGAGCGTGGACGGCAAGCCAGGTGAAAAAGTCAAGGCCCTGGTCTTTGATGCCACAGGTTTAGAAGACAGTACCCAATCTGATGCGCTGTACTGGTTCTTCCATGACGCAGCCCGCTCGGTGCTGCCTTGCGGTCGCGTCGTGATCTTGGGTCGTCCACCAGAAGAGTGTAAGTCGCCACGCAAGGCCACCGTGCAACGCTCGCTGGAAGGTTTGGCGCGCTCACTGGGCAAGGAAATGAAAAAGGGCATCAATGCCCAACTCGTGTACGTGTCCGAAGGTGCCGAGGGCAACATCGAATCCACCATGCGTTTCTTGTTGTCACCGCGTTCGGCATACGTGTCTGCGCAGGTCATGCGCGTTGGCAAGCCAGTAGGCGACTTGGTCGTGCCTAAAGACTGGAACCTGCCTTTGGCTGGCAAGAAAGTGCTGGTTACCGGTGCATCACGCGGTATTGGTGAGGCGATCGCTGAAGTCATGGCGCGTGATGGCGCACAAGTGACATGTTTGGACGTGCCTCAGGCGCAGGCTGGATTGGACGAGGTTGCCAAGCGTTTGGGCGGCATCTCTTTGGCCATGGACATTGGTTCAGCCGAGGCACCACAGAAATTGGTCGACGCGGCCAAAGCTCAGGGCGGCTGGGATGTGGTTGTGCACAACGCTGGTGTCACCCGCGACAAGACCATCGCCAACATGAAAGAGCACCTCTGGCAGTTGGTGGTCAACGTCAACCTGTCGACGCAAGAGCGCATCAATGAAGCCTTGGTCGCTTCAGGCGCCTTGAAGTCCGGTGGGCGCATTGTGTGTGTGTCGTCCATCAGCGGCATCGCAGGCAACATGGGGCAAACCAATTACGCAGTATCCAAGGCCGGCGTGATCGGTATGGTCAACAGTTCAGCCCCCATTTTTGCTGAGCATGGCATCACCATCAATGCCGTGGCGCCTGGCTTCATCGAAACGCAGATGACCGCGGCTGTGCCTTTTGCGATCCGTGAAGCAGGCCGTCGCATGAACTCCATGAGCCAAGGTGGTCAGCCCGTTGACGTGGCTGAGGCGATTGCTTGGTACGCCAGCCCAGCATCCAGTGGCGTCACGAATAACGTGATCCGTGTTTGCGGCCAAAGTTTGATTGGTGCTTGACCCATGACGAAGCGAGATCCTATGAAGATCATCGAAGTCAAGAAGCTACCCAGTGCGCTGGCCTTGAACTTGGGCGCGCTGCGCTCAAGTGGCAAGCGTCCCGGCGTGGTCACCGCTTTGCCTCAAGTGACGTACGTGCGCCCACGTGTGGTGGTGAATGCCAAAGACGTCGCAGCCTACGCCAAGGTCTGTGGGTTCACCAAAGCGCATGGCGTGCCCATGCTGTATCCGCACATGCAGGCGTTCCCGTTGGCCATGATGTTGTTTGGCGCCAAAGCCTTCCCGTGGCCTGCCATGGGGACGGTGCATTTGGCTAACAGTGCCAAGCTGCTCAAACGCATCAATGTGGGCGATGAGTTGCGCATTGAGATGAGCCCCGGCGAGTTGTACGCGCATGAAAAAGGCCAGGTGTTCACGCTACATGCCCGTGCTTTGCGTGCGGGTGACGTGGTTTGGGAGAGCACTTGGACTTTGCTCCGTTTGGGCGTACGCACACCACAAGGTGAGCCGTACACCAGTGCGCTGACAGATGACACACCTATCTCGCATCAGGCTGACTTTTTTGCTGGTGCGGGTATTGGTCGATCTTATGGCCGCGTATCGGGCGATATCAACCCGATTCACCTGTTTGCGATCACGGCTAAGTTCATGGGTTTTCGCAAAGCGATTGCCCATGGCATGTGGACCAAAGCCAAGGCCTTGTCAGCCCTGATGCCACGCGAGGCGGTTGATCACGCCGAGGTGATCGTGGAGTTCAAAACGCCTTTGTTTTTGCCTGCGAAGGCCTCTTTGTGGGCTGCTAGGCAAGAGCATGGCACCGTCTTTGAAGTACGCAATGCCAAGGGTGACAAGCCCCATTTGCGTGGTCGCGTGACCTACTGATCACACACGTCGTTTTATTCATTTCGCCAATTTTTTTGCCCTAAAGGACATACTCATGAGCACCATTCGTCGTGTCGCCATCATCGGTGGCAACCGCATCCCATTCGCCCGCTCCAATACCGTTTATTCGCATGTCTCTAACCAAGAGATGCTGACAGCCGCCTTCCAAGGCTTGGTCGATCGCTTCAACCTGCACGGCGTGCGCTTGGGTGATGTGGCTGCTGGCGCCGTGATGAAGCATTCAAGTGACTTCAACTTGGTGCGTGAAACAGTGTTGTCGACAACCTTGTCGCCTGAAACCACAGCCTTTGACTTGCAGCAAGCTTGCGGCACCGGCCTAGAAGCACTGATGCTGGTGGGCAATAAAATCGCCTTGGGTCAAATCGATTGCGGCATGGGTGGCGGTGTAGACACCACTTCGGACGCGCCTATCGGTGTGAACGAGAAAATGCGCAAGATCATGTTGGACATCAACCGTGCCAAGACCACGAGCCAGCGTTTGGCATTGGCCTCCAAGATGCGTCCGAGCATGTTTGTCAAGCCAGCCGTTCCTAAGAATGGTGAGCCACGTACTGGCTACTCCATGGGTGAGCATGCTGAACTGATGGCACGCGAGTGGGGCATTGCACGTGAAGACCAAGATCAATTGGCCTTCGCCAGCCACCAGAATTTGGCTCGTGCTTATAAGGACGGCTTCTTTGCAGACATGATCACCCCATTCAAGGGTGTGACCAAGGACAACAACATGCGTCCCGATCTGACGATCGAGAAGCTGCGCTCGCTCAAGCCTTGCTTTGACAAGAAGATTGCACCGGGCCAGGGCACATTGACACCGGGCAACTCCACACCTTTGACTGACGGCGCCTCCGCTGTGCTGTTGGGCAGCGAAGAGTGGGCCAAAGAGCGCAACCTGCCCGTGCTGGCTTACTTGACTTTCAGTGAAGTGGCTGCTGTCGATTTCTACAACAAGAAAGAGGGCCTGCTGATGGCCCCTGCCTACGCTGTGCCGCGCATGCTCAAGCGTGCTGGTTTGACCTTGCAAGACTTCGATTTCTATGAGATCCATGAAGCGTTTGCCGCACAAGTGTTGTGCACCTTGAAGGCTTGGGAAGATGCCAAGTATTGCAAGGAGCGTCTGGGTTTGGACAAGCCGCTGGGCTCGATCGACCGCAGCAAGCTCAATGTCAATGGCAGCTCCTTGGCAGCTGGCCACCCGTTCGCTGCAACAGGCGGGCGTATCGTGGCGTCGTTGGCCAAAATGTTGGCTCAAAAGGGATCTGGCCGTGGCCTGATCTCGATCTGCGCCGCTGGCGGTCAAGGCGTCGTGGCGATTGTTGAGCGGTAATTTGCTGGCCTGGCCTCAAAGGGTTTTCCCATAAACTTCTTTGAGGTTGATACACTCCGCCACTTGTTTTGGCACCCCGAGGCCATGTCGGTTTATCGGGTATGAAGGATTTTCGGATGACACAATCAACGGCCGCGGCAGCATTTCCAGCGCAATCCATCGTCAACCCCGATGGATCGACCAACCGAATCTGGTTGTCGTCGTATGTGGAAGGTGTGCCGCACGATATCGACGTCAACAAATACACTTCGTTGAGTCAGTATTTTGACGAGTGCATCAATAAGTTTCGCACTCGGCCGTCGTTTGTGAGCATCGGGACAGAGATGACGTACGACAGGCTGGATCGCCTCGTCAAGGCGTTCGCCAGCTGGCTGCAAAGTCAGGGTGTTAAAAAGGGTGATCGTGTGGCGATCATGCTGCCCAACACCTTCCAATACCCCGTTTGTTTGTTCGCAGTGCTGCGTATTGGCGCCGTCGTGGTCAACGTGAACCCGCTGTATACCGCGCGTGAACTCAATCACCAACTCAAAGACAGTGGCGCTGAAACCATCATCGTGATGGAGAATTTTGCCAGTACCTTGCAAGAGGCTATGGCGGGCACGAAGATCAAGCGGGTTGTACTGACTCAGATTGGTGATTTGTTGTCCGATGGCATGCTCAATCTGAAGGGGCGTGCACTGAATTTTGCGCTTCGCAAGGTTCAGAAAATGGTGCCAGCGTATAAGTTGCCAGGTGCTGTTTGGATTCGTGATGCGTTGCAGGCAGGCGCCAGCGTGAAGCTCAAGCCAGCTGATGTCAACGCAGAAGATTTGGCTTTCTTGCAATACACAGGTGGCACAACGGGCGTGGCCAAGGGCGCCATGCTGACCCACCGCAACGTATTGGCTAACTGCCAGCAGGCCTTGGCTTTTGCTGAGGGTCAGCTGACAGGCGATGCCGAGACAGTGGTGACCCCGCTGCCGCTGTATCACATCTTCTCGCTAACCGTTAATTGCTTGATATTCATGGCGCTTGGCGGCCGCAACATCCTGATCGCCAACCCGCGCGATACCAAGCGTGTGATGATGATTTTGAAGAAAGAGAACTTCAGCGGCATCACATGCGTGAACACCTTGTATTCATCCTTTTTGGATGATCCTGATTTCCGCAAACGTGACTTCTCTAACTTGAAGCTGGCTGTGGCTGGCGGCATGGCGCTGCAACGCAGCATTGCTGAGCGCTGGAAAGAAGTCACCGGCAACTCGATCGTTGAAGGCTATGGCCTGACCGAGTGCTCTCCCATCGTGACACAAGCGCCTGTTGACATCAGCAAGCCAGGCCCCGCCTTTACAGGCTCAATCGGCGTGCCTGTGCCTTCAACTGAGGTGCGTTGCCGTCGCGAAGATGGCTCTTGGGCCAACATTGGTGAGCCAGGTGAATTGGTTGTGCGCGGCCCTCAGGTGATGAAGGGCTACTGGATGCGTCCAGAAGACACGGCCAATGCCATTGACAGCGAAGGTTGGTTGGCTACAGGCGACATCGCCGTGATGGATGAGTTGGGTTTTCTCAAAATCGTTGACCGCAAAAAGGACATGATTTTGGTGTCTGGCTTTAACGTCTATCCCAATGAGATTGAAGACGTGATTGCGATGCACCCCGATGTCAAGGAGGTTGCTGCTGTCGGCGTGCCGGACGAAGTGGCGGGAGAGCGTGTCAAAGTCATCATCGTGCCTCGCAATCCTAGCCTCACGAAAGAGGACATCATTGCACACTGCCGCAAGAACCTGACGGGCTACAAAATTCCTCGCATCGTCGAGTTCCGTGACACCGAATTGCCCAAAACGCCTGTGGGCAAGATCTTGCGTCGCGAATTGCGCTGATTTTTGTTGACATGACTGTGCACACGCTTCAAGCAGGTAGTTGGCGTGAACTGAGTGAGGCGGCTCGTGCTGTGCGTACGGCCGTCTTCATTGACGAGCAAGGCATACCCGTAGCTGA
This sequence comes from Aquabacterium sp., assembly GCA_030654395.1. Lineage (GTDB taxonomy): Bacteria > Pseudomonadota > Gammaproteobacteria > Burkholderiales > Burkholderiaceae_C > Aquabacterium. The sequence goes on along the minus strand of JAURXM010000064.1, from coordinate 25,626 downwards.
AGAGTGGGATGCCGACGATGGTGATGCCACACACGTGGTGGCCTTTGATTCGGCTGGTTTGCCTGTGGCAACAGGGCGCTTGATTCATGTTGGGCAGACCCGTGGACACGCCAAAATTGGACGCATGGCAGTGATGCGCCCTAGCCGTGGTGCTGGCCTTGGTGCTCAGGTCTTGCTGGCATTGCTAGAGCAGGCACGCTCGCAACACATTCACGAGATCAGCCTGCATGCACAACTGACGGCGCAAGCCTTCTATGCACGGCATGGTTTTCAAGCAAAAGGGCCGGTGTTTGATGAGGTTGATATACCTCATCAATCGATGACGCTCACGCTTTAAGCGGTCGCACCTTGCCCGCCTTGATCAGGCTGCGTGCTCTTGTTTTGCGAAGAGCCGGGATCGAGGGCAGGGCGTGATTGGCTAATTCGGATACATCGCTGCTCTCGAATGCGTCATCGTGGCGCATGGCCGCGGGCAGCAGGGTGTGGTCGAGTTTGGCGACATCTGACTCTGACATGGTGTGTCGAGGGGGCCAATTTTTGAGGGTGATCCGGCGCAGCAGTGCCATGCCGCCATGTGCCGTGAACGTGCGTTCTAGGACGTGGGTGACCAGGCGCTTATTGATGCGCTCCGTGATGACCAGTGTGGAGCAGCGGGTGCCGTAAAGGGCCGTGCCAGCGCGGATAAAGGTGGAGGACAGCATCCGCTCCCACTCAAGCGGCACACCCGTCTGAGGCAGGAGCGCATCGGGGTGGACCGTAGGGTCAGCCAAGGCTTCAAACAAGCGGTTGATCAGTATTTCTGTATCGTCTGCTGCCAAAACAGCCTGCTTGAGTTTGGCCTTTAATTGCTGAACCTTGGGCCAAGGCGTGTTCAGTTGGGCATTGGACAAGCCAAAGATGCCCTTTTGCAGGTGCTCCGGATACAGCTTGCGGTTGTTCAGCCAGAAGCATTCGCCTTGCGCAAAATCCAGCGCAAGCATGTTAAATCCGTTGTGTCCTGCCATGGCAAGACGAGGCCACAACATGGCCATGGATGAGTCGCCCCTGAGCCACTGCGGCACGATCTGCCCACGGGATGGCGCCAACGGGTCAACGTCAGATGGGTTGCGGATATTGGTAATCAGGGCCAAACGACCATGTGCATTCAGGCCTAGCCAAGTGCCGCCTTCTTGCAGGTCACGCCCAGACAAAATGGGTGGTGCGCCATCACCCGGCTCCCACCAGGCCAAGCGGTTGGTTGGGCGGTCAAAAAATTCATCGCGGTTGGTTGCCAGGACAAATGGAAACCGACTACTTTGATCCAAGGCCATGGCGACCAAGCACATGCTTATCCCCTCTTAAAGTAATGGAGCAAACACTTCGGCGTGACGCTCGCCTATCAGGCCGCAAGGCAGGCGCGCAAGGTGTTCTGCCAGCAGGGCCTCATGTGATGGGCTGATGCCATGCGGATGGGCGTAAATCTCCATCCATGTGACTTCATTGCCGTGCTTTGGGGTGTCCACGCGTTGCATCAAGTTGGCAACCAAGCCGACCACAGACTCACGCAGCGCCATCTGCATGGCCTCGATGGCTGCCTTGGCCTCGACTTGCGCCAGAACTGGCACACGGTAGTAGACGTAAAGCGACCTAGGCGGTGGCGCAGAATCGGTGGGTTCAGGCACAGTCAGCGTGTCGGGTATGGATAAGCCACAAGGTTAACCTACGCAGACACGTCGGTGGCGGGTTGCTCAAGGGTGAAGTGGTTAACACGGCCCATTTTCGTTAAGAATGAACCGTTGATGTGGATATAAATGTGGTGAAAACGCTGGCAGTCCATGCTGTTGTTCTTGACCAAAATGGGCTGTGACGTGTTAGCGTGAATGCCTCAGGTCTTCATGGAATAAACGGCATGCTGAACAATCACAGTCAGAAGAACCTTGGCCAAGGTGCGGCCCCAACCAAAGGGGCGCCAGCCTCATTGAGTCTGGTTGCCCCTATCCACCTGCGAACCTCAACCCACACCTGCTGGAAGTGCCACGGCCTGCATATCGTGCATGCTGTTGTCGCGGCGGATGTGGTCGACGTTGGCGAGTCTGGTAATGCCCGCACTTATGTGCATGGCATTTCTAACCCGCCGTTGGCTTTGACAGACGCCTTGAGGCTGTTGGCGCCCAATTTGCGCGTTGATTTGCCCAGCGACGACGGGGTGACCAGACTGACCAACCACTGCTCCCACTGCGGGGCATTGCAGTCAGACGTTTACTTGTTCACCGAGCCAGGTGGCCCCTTCTACGGACGTCCGCCTGAGGGGCATTTGGGCGCCATCATCCTAGACCACAACATCACAGTCGACGACGCGGCCTACTCAACCTGAGGCTATGGTGTGAACTCATCCTGGCCGATATCAGGGAAAAGTCGGTGTCAGCCATGTGCTGCGCCATGCTTTTAACTGATGGGTGCCAGCATGAAGTGCGTACAAATCAAATTTAACGGTGGTGCACGCGAAGGCGCCGGTAGGTGACAAAGGCGTAGTCAAACTCGACGGGTGGCGGCGAGCGGTGTGCTTCACGTGCGACCTCTTCGAACTGCGAGCGGTCCCATTCAGGGAAGAACGCATCACCCTCGAAGTCGCGGCCTATTTCGGTCAGCACGATCTCTTGTACCAAAGGCAGGGCCTGTGCGTAGATTTGAGCGCCACCGATCACGAAGGCCTTGTCGGCATCGGCCACCAGCGTCAGGGCCGCTTGAAGTGACGAGACGGTGTCCACTCCGGCTGCGGTCCATTGCGCATTGCGGCTGATGACGATGTTGCGTCTGCCGGGCAGTGCTCTGCCAATTGAATCGTAAGTTTTGCGGCCCATGATGACGGGGCAGCCCATGGTCGTGCGTTTGAAAAACTGAAGGTCTTCAGACAAACGCCACAGCAGCGTATTGTCTTTGCCGATGGCCCCATTGCGGGCGACGGCGGCGATAAGGCTTAGGCAGCTCATGGGTCTTGTTCGTTGATTAAACAGCTACAGGGGCCTTGATGGCAGCATGGTGCTGGTAGTCTGATATTTCAAAGTCTTCGTATTCGTAGTCGAAGATCGATGCTGGCTTGCGCTTGATGTGAAGCGTCGGGTAAGGGTGCGGTGCACGGCTGAGTTGCAACTCGACTTGTTCTGTGTGGTTGCTGTAGATGTGGCAGTCGCCACCCGTCCAGATAAAGTCACCCACATCCAAGTCGCATTGCTGCGCCAGCATGTGGGTCAGCAGCGCGTAGCTGGCGATGTTGAACGGTACGCCTAAAAAGATGTCGGCGCTGCGTTGGTACAGTTGGCAGCTGAGTTTGCCTTTGCCGCCAAGCTCTTGCGGCGGGGCCACATAGAACTGAAAAAAGGCATGGCAGGGGGGCAGGGCCATTTGTTCGATCAGGCCCACGTTCCAAGCGCTGACGATGATGCGCCGCGAATCTGGTGTGGTTTTGAGCTGTTTGACCACGTCACTGATTTGGTCGATATGACCGCCGTCTGGCTTGGGCCAGTTGCGCCATTGAACGCCGTAGACAGGGCCGAGTGAGCCGTCTTCACGCGCCCACTCGTTCCAGATGGTGACGCCGCGCTCTTGTAGCCATTGGACGTTGTCGTCCCCACGCAGGAACCACAACAACTCAACAATGATGGATTTGAGGTGCACCTTCTTGGTCGTGACCAGCGGGAAACCTTCATTCAAATCAAAGCGCATCTGGTGGGCGAACACACTTCGTGTCCCCGTGCCCGTGCGGTCTGTCTTGTTGATGCCTTGCGTATGGACAAGGCGCATGAAGTCTTCGTATTGGCTGCGGACAGGACGGCTCACCTGGGAGTCCTCACGGTTGGTTGTTGATGCTGATGGGGTCGGTCGAGCTCAGGATTTTTGAGCCGGATCACGCAAGAAGATTTCAACGCGGCGGTTTTTGGCTTGACCTTCTGCATTGTCGTTGCTGGCAATGGGTTCGCGCTCACCACGCCCGACGGTTTCAATGCGGCTGGCTGGCACACCACGGTCATTTAGGAAGTCTTTGACACTGTCAGCGCGCTCTTTGGATAAGGGGTTGTTGACCGAGTCAGACCCTGTGCTGTCAGTGTGGCCGATGATGCGCACGACCATGCCGTTGCTATCTTGCTTCAACCCGGTGCTGAATGTCTCCAGCATGCTGCGCAGTTCAGGTTTGATGGAAGCGCTGTTTTTGGCAAAGGAGATGTCGCTTGGGATGTTGACCTTGAGCTGGTTATCCTGTGTGCGCGTCACTTCGACATCGCTGCCTTGGGTGGCTTCTTCCAGCGCTTTGCGTTGCGCTTCCATGCGCTTGGACCACACGTTGCCGGCAACGGCACCAGCCACGCCACCGATTGCAGCACCTGCTGCGGGGTTGTTCCCAGCGATCTGGCCAATGATGGCCCCTGCAACCGCGCCGATGCCTGCGCCTTGGGCCGTGCCACGTTGGGTGGCGTCCATGTTAGCGCAGCCACCTAGCACCAAGCCTGTGCAAAGTGTGCCGACCAACAAAGTGCGGCTGATAGAAGATGCCGTGCGGGTGTTTGAGTTTGAGATTTGCGTCATGTGGGATCAAAAAATGAATGTAAACGGTCGATAAACCATGGCCTGTGGTCTTAACGCGGCTCAAGAGTGAGCGGCTGACAAGGGCAGGGTTTGTGAATCTTCTGTTTGATCAAACTGCATGGCCGCCAGTCTGGCGTACAGGCCGTTTCTAGAGATGAGTTCGGCATGGGTGCCAATGTCGACAATCTCTCCTGCTTCAAGCACCACGATGCGATCGGCGTTGACCACGGTGCTCAGGCGGTGAGCGATGACCAAGGTGGTGCGGCCTCGCATGGCTTCTTCAAGGGCTGCTTGTACGGCGCGTTCGCTCTCGGTGTCGAGTGCGCTGGTGGCCTCGTCGAGCAGCAACAACGGGGCGTTCTTCAGGATGGCTCGCGCGATGTTGATACGTTGACGCTGGCCGCCGGACAGCCTGACGCCACGCTCGCCCAAGAAGGTGTCATAGCCCTCTGGCAAGGCATTGATGAAGTCGTGTGCATGTGCAGCTTGGGCAGCAGCATGCACTTCTTGATTGGTTGCGTTGGGTCGACCATAGCGGATGTTTTCCATGGCCGAGGTCGAGAAAATGGTGCTGTCTTGGGGGACGATGCCAATGTGCTCACGCAGGTCATCCAAGCTCAATTGGCTAATCGGTACGCCGTCCAGGTCGATGCTGCCAGATTGCGGATCGTAAAAACGCAGGAGCATCTGGAAGATCGTGGTCTTGCCCGCACCGCTGGGGCCGACTAAGGCGATTGTTTCACCGGCCTTGACGCTCAAGTTGATGTTGTGGAGCGCGGCTTGTCCTGGTCGTGATGGGTAGTGAAAACGCAGGCCATGGATGTTCAGGCTGGAGCCCGCATGTGGGGCAGGCAATTTTTGGGGTTGCGCGGGGCCTTGGATGGTCGATTGGGCTGAGAGCAATTCCATCAAGCGCTCGGTAGCGCCTGCTGCACGCAAGATGTCGCCATAGACTTCAGACAGGGCCGCAACGGAGCTCAATAGCAAAATGACATACACCACGGTCTGGCCCATGTGGCCAGCGGTGATTTTGCCTTCCAGGACGGATTGCGTACCTTGATACAGGCCCCACAGCAAAGCGCCTGTGGTGGCGCTGATGATGAAGGCCACGAGCATGGCGCGGGCGCGGATGCGTTTCTCGGCCGTTTTGAAAGCGGTTTCGGTTGCGGCATCAAAGCGCAGGGCTTCGCGGGACTCGGCTGTGTAGCTCTGAATCACCGGCACCGCATTGAGCACCTCAGAGGCCAGTGCGCTGGAGTCCGCCACGCGGTCTTGGCTTGCACGCGATAGGCGTCTGACGCGCCTGCCATAAGCAATGGTCGGGAGAACAATCAAAATCAAACCGCCCAGAACCTGTGCCATCACATAGGGGTTGGTGACCACCAATACGGTCAGTGCGCCCACAGCCATGATGGCGTTGCGCAGGCCCATGGACATGCTTGTGCCTACGACTGTTTGGATCAGCGTGGTGTCAGCGGTCAGGCGCGAGAGCACCTCACCGCTTTGCGTGGTCTCAAAAAACTCAGGACTTTGGCGAAGTACGTGAGCGTAGACCGCACGCTTGACATCGGCTGTGATGCGCTCGCCTAGCCAGCTCACCGCGTAAAAGCGCGACGCCGAGAACACGCCCATGGCCAAGCCCACGGCAAACATCCCAAGAAAGTGGTTGCGCATGGCCATGACGCGCTGGCCCGGATCGGATGAAACCAGCCCGTTATCAATCAAGGTGCGCAGGGCGACAGGCATCACCAAGGTGGTCAGCGCAGCCATCAAGAGGAAAACAACCGCCATGCTAATTTGAACCCTATACGGGGCAAAAAATGGTTTAAGGCCTTGCAATGACTTCACCGACTTGCCGGTGGGTGGTGTGCTGCTTGATGCGCTGGACATGGCTGAGCTGGAGTGTGCGGGATGCGGCATTATCGTGCCTTGACAATGTTTGCTTAGGCAATTAAATTAATGACATGTCGAAACCGTCAACTACACCCGACGAAAATGGGCCCGCAACCTCGTTTTACAGCGAAGGCTCATTCAGCCGTGAGAACAGCGTTGGCTACTTGATGCGGCGCATTGTGCAAACCATGGTCAGCCAAGTGGATCGGCGCTTGGACAGCCACGGCCTGACGCAGGCGCAATGGACGCCGATGTTCCTCATCCACCAAGGGCGGGCGTCAACATTGGCCGCGTTATCACGAGATCTGCACGTGGATGCAGGTGCTTTGACGCGCACATTGGATCGCTTGCAAGCCAAAGGGTTGTGCCAGCGCGAGCGATCAACCGAGGATCGCCGTGTTGTTCATCTGGCCTTGACGCCTGAGGGTGTGGCCGCCATGGCGCCCGTGCCGGGTGTGTTGTGTGAGGTCAGCAATGCCCTGCTGGATGGCTTCACACGAGATGAGGGGCAGATGCTCATGGGCTTGTTGCGGCGCATGCTGGATAACGCGGATGCCTTGCGCGATGCCCCGCTATTGGATCAATAGGCCGCTCAAGCGACAGTTAAGCCTCCACGGAGTACCCATGTTTGAAACCATTCAAGCAGGCCACAAAGGCTTGCTGACGCTGTTGGCTGCTTTGGCGCTGGCCATGTTGCCCGCATGTTCAACGCAACAGGATGTGCAGCCTACATTGCATTTGATTGATGCCAATCAGTTTGGCCTTCAGGCTGGCGTACCCGTTGAGGCAATAGAGACTGTGCAACCTTGGTGGGATGCTTACGGCGATGCTCAGTTGAGTCAATTGATCAATCAGGCCTTGTTTGGCAACCCGTCGATGCAGGTGGCGCAAGCGCGGTTACAGCGCATCGTCGCACAGGAGAGCTATACCCGTGGCGGCGATAAGCCTGCAGCGCAAGCCACCACGGAAGTAGAGCGCCAGCACTTTTCAAAGCATGGGTTGTACCCACCGTCGGTGGCCGGGCATGCACTGACCATTGGCACCCTGCAGTTAGAAAGTCGCTGGGAGCTGGATCTGTTCGGGCTTCATCGCGCCGAGTTGGCGTCAGCCATTGGGCAAACCCATGCCACGCAAGCCGATTTGCAGGCTGCTCGGTTGATGCTGTCCTCGCAGGTGGCCAGGCTGTATGTGCAACTGGCCCGCTTGCAAGATCAGCATGCATTGACGCAGCGCACGTTGGCGCAACGCCAAGAGGTATTGGTGTTGGTGCGTCAGCGTGTTGACGCCGGCTTAGATACCGCAGTCGAGTTGCACCAAGGTGAGGGGGCCTTGCCAGATGCGCAGCTTCAGCTAGAGGCCCTTGATGAGCAGATCATGGTCTCCCGCCATGCCTTGGCCACTTTAAGTGGGCAAGCGCCACAAGCGCTAGATGGCTTGCTCGCATCCTTGGGTAAGTTGCAAGCGGCACCCACACCGGCTTATGTCCCAGTTGATCTGCTTGGTCGGCGTGCGGACGTGGTGGCCGCCTTGTGGCGTGCTCAAGCTGCTGGGCATCAGGTGGATGCAGCACGCGCGATGTTCTATCCCAACGTCGACTTGACGAGCTACGCCGGCTTCAATGCTATTGGCTTGGATCAGTTGCTCAAAGCCAGCAGTTTGCAGTGGGGCTTGGTGCCCGCCATCCATTTGCCATTGTTTGATGCTGACCGTCGACGGGCTAACTTGCAAGGCAAAGTTGCCGAGCAGGACGCGGCTTTGGCTAACTACAACCAGACCGTGTTGCAGGCAGTTCAAGAGGTGGCAGATCAAATGGGCAGCACGCAGTCCCTTGCGCGCCAACGCGTGGCACAACAAGCTGCGCAGCAAAGCGCAGAGGCCGCCTATACCTTGGTTAAAGCGCGTTATGGCGCAGGTTTGGGTAACTACTTGCTCGTGTTGAGTGCCGAATCCACTGTGTTGGCGCAACGGCGTTTGGGTGTGGACTTGCAGGCCCGTACTTTGGATACCCAGTTCAACCTTATTCGTACTTTGGGTGGCAGCTTGCAAGCAGCCGCGCCGACAGGAGACCGCTCATGAGCACCGAGACCACCAACCCCAAACGAAAAAAAGCATTGACCATGATCGCCTCTGTTGTGGTCCTCAGTGCCGCTTCCTATGCGGCCTACTACACCTTGGTTGCTAAGCATTTTGAGCACACGGACAATGCTTATGTGCAGGCCAACGTGGTGCAAATCACCCCGCAGGTATCGGGCACGGTTTTGGCGATCAACGCCGATGACACCGATGTGGTTAAGGCGGGGCAGGTGCTTGTCAAGTTGGACTCGGCGGATGCCCAGGTTGCATTGGATCAGGCCGAAGCACAACTGGCTCAAACCGTACGTGAGGTGCGCATTTTGTTTGCCAACAACGCCAGCTTGCTGTCCCAAGTTCAGGTGCGGCAAGCCGATGTCAGCAGGGCACAAAGTGAGATCAACAAAGTGCAGGACGATGTGAGTCGCCGTGCACCGTTGGTGGCCAGTGGCGCCGTTGGCAAAGAGGAATTCAGCCACGCACAAGCACAATTACTGTCGGCACGTTCTGCCTTTGCGGCCACCGAGGCGGCCTTGCTTGCTGCGCGTGAACAGTTGGCGTCTAACCAGTCGTTGACTGAGGGTACGTCTGTGGCGCAACACCCCAACGTCGCCCGTGCAGCAGCGCGGGTTCGAGAGGCTTTCTTGTCTCTCAAGCGTGTGACATTGCTGGCACCCGTGACTGGCTATGTTGCCAAGCGCAGCGTGCAAGTTGGTCAGCGCGTGCAAGCGGGCGCACCTTTGATGACCGTTGTTGCGCTTGATCAGCCATGGGTCGACGCGAACTTCAAAGAGAGCCAGTTGCAGCACGTGCGCATTGGGCAGCCCGTCACGATGACCGCAGACGTGTATGGCCAAAAGGTGGTGTTTCACGGCAAGGTGGGCGGCTTGGGTGCAGGCACAGGAGCGGCGTTCTCCTTGTTGCCTGCTCAAAATGCCACGGGCAACTGGATCAAGATCGTGCAGCGTGTACCCGTGCGTGTGCTGCTGCAAGCGGACGAGGTCAAAGCGCACCCTTTGCGCGTAGGTTTGTCTATGGATGTTGAGGTAGATGTCACCCAGCAAGATGGTGCTGTACTGGCCCAGACGCCACGTGATAAGGCCGTGGCCTTCACAGGCGTGTTTGATAACCTGCAAGGTGATGCAGATCAAGTCGTTTCAAACATCATTTCCAGCAATTTGGGACGCACTGTGCCAGCCCATGGTGTAAGCAAGGGCGGCTGATATGAGCGCGGTGCCATCACACAGCCCACCACCCTTGAGCGGGTCGTCCCTGATACTGGGGACAGTGGCCTTGTCCTTGGCCACGTTCATGAACGTGCTTGATTCATCGATTGCCAACGTGTCACTGCCTGCCATTGCCGGTGACATCGGTGTCAGTCCGACGCAAGGCACATGGGTGATCACCAGCTTTGGTTTGGCTAACGCCATCTCGGTGCCGCTGACGGGTTGGTTGACGCAACGGTTTGGCGCTGTACGGTTGTTCGTCACCAGTGTGCTGCTGTTTGTCTTGGCTTCGTGGTTGTGTGGCTTGGCCTCGTCTTTGGGGGCGTTGATTGGCTTTCGCGTGTTGCAAGGTTTGGTGGCGGGGCCGATGATCCCGCTGTCGCAGACCTTGCTGCTGTCGAGCTACCCCCCCGGTAAGTCAGGCATGGCCTTGGCCATTTGGGCGATGACCACTTTGGTGGCGCCCGTGACGGGGCCGCTACTTGGGGGCTGGATCACAGACAACATGTCTTGGCCATGGATTTTCTACATCAACATCCCTGTGGGACTGGCGACGGCTTTGGTGACGTGGCGGATATATGTCAAGCGAGAGACGCCAACTCAAAAACTGCCGATTGATACGGTGGGCTTGAGTTTGCTCGTGCTTTGGGTCGGTGCCATGCAGATCATGCTGGACAAAGGCAAGGAGTTGGACTGGTTTGCAAGTGGCGAGATCGTTGCATTGGGCGTGGTCGCCCTCATCGGATTCATCGTCTTTGTGGTGTGGGAGCTGACTCAAGAGCACCCTGTGGTTGATCTGCGTTTGTTCGCGCAACGAAACTTCGTTTTTGGTGTGGTGTCTTTATCGGTGGCTTACGGCCTGTTCTTTGGTAACGTGGTGCTGTTGCCAATGTGGCTTCAACAATACATGGGTTACACCGCATCGGCCGCTGGTATGGCTGTTGCGCCAGTGGGTATCTTGGCGATTTTGCTGTCCCCCTTTGTAGGCAAAAACGTCACACGCATAGACCCGCGTATTTTGGCGACGGTGGCTTTCTTGGGTTTTGCGCTGGTCATGTGGATGCGATCGCACTTCACTGTGCAGGCTGACTTCAACGCCATTTTGGTGCCAACTATTTTGCAAGGTGGTGCCATTGCCTTCTTCTTCATTCCCCTGAGTGCCATCGTGTTCAATGGTTTGACCCCAGACCGCATCCCATCGGCATCGGGCTTGAGTAATTTCGTTCGAATCACCGCTGGGGCCATGGGTACCTCGATTGTGGCCACGGTATGGGATGACCGTGCGACTTTGCATCATGCGCACCTCACTGAGAAGTTGTCTCAGACTGATGGGGGTGCGGTCGATGGATTCAATGCGTTGATGAGCACGGGTATGAGCTTTGAGCAGGCCTCAGCACAGGTCGCACGTTTGATCGATCAACAGGCTTTTACGCGTGCAGCAGATGACGTCTACTTGGTTTCGTCTCTGCTGTTCCTGTGCCTGATTCCGGTGGTTTGGATGGCAAAACCTCGCCCATCACCGGTTGCTGTGGATGCAGGCGGGGCTCATTAAACTGCCATTAAGCTGGCTTGATACCGAATGCTTCATACACCTTGTGGATGGCATGCTCTTGATCACAGGGCACGACGATGCGCTGCGGCATGCTGCGCAACCAGGTGATTTGGCGTTTGGCCAACTGGCGCGTGGCTGCAACCGCTTTCTGGGTGACCTCTTGTAAAACCGCGGGCTGACTGAGGTCTAGACCCGCATCCAGCGCCTCCCAAACCTGCCGATAACCGACACAGCGTATGGATGCCAGGCCAACATGCAGATCTGGACGTTGCCGCAACTGGGCGACTTCACTTAAAAAGCCCGCTTGCATCATCAGGTCAAAGCGTTGCGCAATGCGGTGGTGAAGCCACGCACGGTCATTGGGCTCTAGTGAAACCACTTTGGCGTGGTGCGCTGGCGGGCGCGGGGTATCACTGGCTTGGCGGTGAAAGCTCGACAAGGGCCGGCCAGTGCAATGCCACACTTCCAATGCCCGTTGTACACGTTGGGTGTCGCCCGGTGCCAGTCGTGCCGCCGTGATCGGGTCAACTTGCGCCAGCTCCGCATGAAGGGCAGGGCAGCCCTTGGCCAGCATCTGGGCATCGATCATCGCGCGCACGGTGAGGTCGGCTGAGGGCATCTCGTCAAGCCCATCTAACAAGGCCTTGATGTAGAGCATGGTGCCACCCACCAGCAAGGGGGTGCGTCCCCGCGCCCTTATCTCGTCGATCAGTCTGGTGGTGTCTTGTACGAACCGGGCTGCGCTGTAACTCTCTGCTGGGTCGATGATGTCGATCAGGTGGTGCGGTACTTGGCTTAACTCGATAGCCGATGGTTTGGCTGTACCTGTGTCCATGCCTTTGTAAATCAGCGCTGAATCTACGCTGATGATCTCTATATCGACCTTTTGCGCTATCGCCAAGGCCGCAGCTGTCTTGCCGCATGCTGTGGGGCCCACCAGGGCCCAAGTAGCTGGGGTATCGCTCATGAGGCCCTACCTACTACGTGACCATCACGTTGCACACGGCCTAAGGCCACCCACGCGGTCAGCGCGCCGCCCAACGCCATGCCTAGCGTCATAGGGTGGATGGTGCCTGACCAGCCCGGTAAGGCGGTCCACCATGACAGCAGGGCGCCGACAGCAAAGGCTGTGGTCGATAAAATAAAGCCAGACAGCGCAGAGGCTGCGCCAGCCTGCGTTGGGAAGGCGGAGACCACGCCCGTTTGCCCGCATGGCTGATGGATGCCGTGTGCGAAGGCGTAAAGCCACATGCCGGGTAGTAGGCTCAAAGGGCTGACACGCCAATGCAGCGTGACCTGCGCGACAGATACCAAAAGCAAAGCCAAGCCGCCAGCCAAAGAGCAGTAGCCTGCTAATTTGATGGTGCCTGTGAGCCCTCGGCGTGGCAGCAGTTTGCGACACACGACGGTGCCCACCAAGTAGGCCAGTGACAATGTTGACATGCCTGCACCATAGGCTGTCCGGCTGGTGCCCAAGACGTCGATGAAAACGAAGGCTGATGCCGCCAAGTACACAAACAAACCGCCATAGGTCGACGCAGTCAGCATCGTGTGTGCCCGAAAGCGCGGGTGCTGGGCTATCTGCCACCAGTTGCGCACCAAGGTAAGCCAGTTCAGTTGGGTTTGACGGCGAGCAGGTGCCAGTGTCTCCGGTAAATGCGTCCAGATAAAAGCCAGAGCGACGCTGCCAAATAAAACCATGGAGCTCATGGTGGCTCGCCAACCAAACCAAGTGGCCGTCAGGGCACCGACAACAGGGCCCACGAGCGCAATGATCCCCAGTCCGGTCATGCCTTTGGCCATCATGCGTGCACCGTCTTCTGGTGGGTAGAGATCACGGATCATGGCGCGGCCACACAGCACCGCAGCCGATAGTGTGGCGCCTTGCAAGGCTCTTGCGACGAGCATGAGGCCAATGTCATTGGCCACAGTCGTCAATAAACTGGACAGCACATAGAGCCCCAGGCCCCAGCGTAAAACAGGACGCCGTCCAATGATGTCCGCCACGGGCCCCCAGACCAACTGGCCAAGTCCCATAGCCAGCATCAAGACAGACAGCGTCCATTGCGCTTCGGACGGACTCAAGCTCATCTCGCGCTGCATTTGGGGCAACGCTGGTAGGTACAGGTCGGTGGTGAGTGGTTGGAGCCCGCTCACCATGGCCAACGCGGTGACCACCACCCATGCAGGGATGGTCTTTTGACCTGACTCGGCCTGATCAGAAACGCTCATCGGGCCTTAAGAAACGCCATTGCCCAATCGGCAGTTTGCCCAAGGTGATGCTGCCCATGCGCACGCGCTTGAGTCCGACGACCTTCAGCCCGACTTGTTCGCACATGCGGCGGATTTGGCGCTTGCGGCCTTCACGCAAAACGAAACGCAATTGCTGCTCATTTTGCCAAGACACTTGCGCGTGCTTGAGTTGCCGACCGTCTAGCATCAAGCCATAGTGAAGCAGTTCCATGTCAGCAGGGGGCACAACGGCCGAGACGTTCTCTGCTTCGGGGTGCGCAATAGACTGCACGCGCACCAGGTATTCCTTTTCGACGCCGGAGTCCTCACCGATCAGGTGTTTGGCGATGCGGCCATCTTGGGTCAGCACCAGCATGCCCGTTGAGTCAATGTCCAAGCGGCCAGCAGGCGCCAGATGCTTCAAGTGGCCCCGTGTGAGTTGGATGGGCAGCTTGTCATCAACCCAGCGGTTTTCGGGTCGGATAAGGACGACGGCAGGCTCATAGCCGTCTTCAGCTTGCCCGCTCACAAAACCGATGGGCTTGTTGATCAGGATGGTGACGCGCTGGGCTTGTTGCGAGTGCGCAGCCGGGTCGATGGTGACAACTTGGTTGGGGAACACGCGCGAGCCAAGCTCTGATACGACTTCGCCATCAACACGCACCCAGCCGTGCTCGATCCATTCATCAGCTTCGCGGCGTGAGGCCAAACCGCTCTCGCTCATCAGCTTGGACAGGCGGATGCGGCCATCTTCGTCGCGTTGGTTCGCGACGTTCTGGGGCTGTACGGCGCGGTGTGCGCGCTCATTGGCCAGGCCATCGTCACGGCGGCCGTCACGGCGCAAGGCTGCTGGGTGTGGCTGCTGGGGCTCTTGGCGGTTGTCGTAGCGTTGTTGTTCGTAGCGCGGCTCTTGACGGGGCGCTTGACGTGGATCTTGGCGAGGCGCTTGACGTGGCGCTTGACGTGGCGTGGCGCCTCGGTAGTCGCTGCGTGCTTCTTGACGTTGGCCGCTACGCTGATCGCGGTATGGCTCACGTGCAGGTTCTCGGCGTGGCTCACGGTTGTCAGCTTGGGGTCGATCCACACGTTGATGCCGGCTCTCGCTGGCAGGCGCAGGCGCCTCAGCGAACCAAGCCGCGCGGGCACGCTCGCGTTCAAGCTCACGGCTGGCCGCGTCTTCACGTGCCTGTGCAGCTTGTTCAGCCGTCATGCGGATGCGGGGGGCCGTGCCAGCGCCGCGTACCGGTGGTTTGCGGTATGCACTGGTGGGGGTGTCGGAGTCGGTCTGATCCGGTTTGGTCAGACTCAGTTTTTTGCGTTCAGTCATGGGGGTGTCCAGCAGGCGGCGGCGCGTTCAGCGGCCGCGCAGGAAAAGCGCGTCAAGTTCACGCAGGGTCAACTGGCGCCACGTAGGGCGGCCATGGTTGCATTGGTCTGCACGTTCGGTGGCTTCCATGTCGCGCAGCAGGGCATTCATTTCGGTTAAGTTAAGTCGGCGGTTAGCACGTACCGCACCATGACAGGCCATGGTGGCCAGCAAGTCGTGTTGGGCTCGTTTGATGACATCGCTGGCGTCCATCTGCGATAGTTCTGCCAGAACAGATCTGGCCAATTCGACACCGTCGGCTTGCGCCAGCGCCAACGGTGTAGATCGCACGGCCAGCTTGCCAGGGCCGATCGAATCGACATCCAAACCCAGCGCCAGCAGGGTGTCGTGTTGCGCTTCTGCGGTGGCGATTTCGTTGGGGGTTGCCGCAAAAGTCAGCGGGATCAGCAAGGGCTGGCTTTCGAGCTGGGCATCCGCCATTTGTGTTTTGAGCCGCTCGTACACCACACGCTCATGGGCGGCGTGCATGTCCACGATGATCAAGCCCTTGGCATTTTCAGCCAGCACATAAACACCACCAATTTGCGCAATCGCCCGGCCGAGTGGCCATTCGTGGCTGTCGTCCATTTTGGATGCGACCAAGCCCTCATCACGCTGGGGCGCGGACACCACGCGTGGCAGCGTCAGTGCGGCGAAGGCATCTGGGGGGGAGTAGGTCGACAACATAGCCGCCCCTGAGTCGCTTTGGCTGGGTTTGGGCCAACCCGACCAACGGCGCTCGGGGGCGCTGTCTTGCATGCTGTGCGCCCAAGGTAGGGGCGTTTGCTGGTCGTTCGCGGCAGGGGCCGTCGTGGTGCTGACTGGCTGGTCGTTGCTGGTGGGCAGGCGCTCTGCAGAGCTGGTGGCTGCCGTTGTAGGTGGCTGGTCAGCCCGAGACAGGGCCAGCGAGGCCTCCACGGCGTGTCGCAATGCTTGGTGCACCGCCCGAGAGTCACGGAATCGAACCTCGATTTTGGTGGGGTGCACATTGACGTCGACCAGTTCTGGCGCGATATCGATGAACAGGGCATAAGTGGGTTGACGCCCACCATGCAGCACATCCTCATAGGCGGATCGGACGCCGTGGGCCAGCAATTTGTCGCGCACATAACGGCCGTTGACATAGCAGTATTGCCAGTCTGCACGTGACCGCGAGGCTTCAGGTAAACCGGCCCTGCCATGGATGCGCATGGGGCCAATGTGCAAATCAACACCACGGCTGGTGCTGATGAATTCTTTACCTAATACATCGGCCATGCGCTGCTCAGGGGTGCCAGCGCGCAGCTGCTCAACCAGTTTGCCTTCGTGCCAGACGCTGAAGCCGACATCGGGGCGAGCCAAAGCGTGACGCCGTACGGATTCAAGGCAATGCGCCAACTCGGTGGCATCGCTTTTGAGAAATTTGCGCCGAGCCGGGGTGCTGAAAAACAGCTCACGCACCTCGACACTGGTGCCAACGCTGCGAGCGGCTGGGCTCAATTCACCTGATCGGGCATCTAAGCGGTGCGCATGCCCATCGCTGGGTGTGCGGCTTGACAATGACGTGTCCGACACCGAGGCGATGGCGGCCAAGGCCTCGCCCCGAAAGCCCATGGTTGAGACATGCTCAAGGTCATCGAGTGACCGAATTTTGCTGGTGGCATGCCTCAACAAGGCCAATGGCAACTCTGCCAGAGGGATGCCGCAACCATCGTCCTCGACCAAAATTTGACGCACACCGCCTGCCAGCAATTTGACGGTGATTTGCGACGAGCCAGCATCCAAGGCGTTGTCTACCAATTCCCGCACGACGGAGGCCGGGCGCTCGACCACTTCACCTGCTGCAATTTGGCTGATCAACTCATCTGGTAAGGCCTGAATGTGGCGCCGAGGCGCATTCAGACGAGGGTCTGGCAAGGTGCTATCCGAAGAAGTGGGGGCGCGGGCGGGCTCATGCGTCATCCCGCTATTGTAGAAGGGCGGATCACATTGCGGTGGTTTGCTGAGATGTCAACTTTCACCGTCATAATGCTGCGCCATGGATATCGCACACTTTTTACTCGATTTTATTTTGCATGTTGACCAGCATTTGGTGGCTTTCGTGCACGATTTTGGTCCCTGGGTTTACGCCCTGCTGTTTTTGATCATCTTTGTGGAAACCGGCGTGGTGGTCATGCCTTTCCTGCCAGGTGACTCGCTTTTGTTCGTCGTGGGCACCTTGTGCGGCGTGGGCGAGATGAGCCTGCCCTTGTCGATTGGCTTGCTGACTTTGGCCGCTATTGCGGGGAATCAGAGCAACTACGCGATAGGACGCATGCTCGGGCCCAAAGTGTTCCAGTGGGAGCAATCTCGCTTTTTTAACAAAAAAGCCTTTGAGCAAACGCACGAGTTTTATGAGCGTTATGGCGGCATCACCATTGTGGTTGCCCGTTTCATGCCTTTTTTGAGAACATTTGCGCCATTTGTCGCCGGCGTCTCAAACATGAGCCGTGGGAAGTTCACTTTCTATGATGTCACTGGCGGCGCCTTTTGGGTCAGCAGCGTGACCTTGGCGGGTTACTTTTTTGGCAATATCCCATTCGTTAAAACCCATTTGGACAAGATCATTTGGGCGATGATTTTAATCCCCGGCGCCTTGGCCATTTTTGGCGCTTGGCGTGCAGGGCGAGCCAAAAAAGCATTGGCTGTTTAAAGTGCCCGGTTGCGTGCCAGCGGTGGGTTTTTGGCGAAATAACGCTGAATGCCCAGCAGCAGTGCATCGGCCAATTCCCGCTGATAGTCGCTGTCCTTGAGTTTGGCTTCTTCTTCTGGGTTGGAGATGAAGCCAGTTTCAACCAAGATGGACGGGATGTCCGGTGCTTTGAGTACGGCAAAGCTGGCTTGTTCAACCTTGCCTCGGTGCAGGCGGCCAATTTTGCCCAAGTGGCCCAAAATGGCATTGCCCAGTTTGATGCTGTCTTTAATCTGGGCTGTGGTTGACATGTCCAGCATGGCACGCATCACAGAGGCGTCTTTGACCTTGATGTTGACGCCGCCGACTTGATCGGAGGCATTTTCTTTTTTGGCCATCCAGCGCGCTGCTGCACTGCTGGCGCCGTTTTCAGATAGCGCAAAAACAGATGCTCCGCGAGCCTGAGGGTTCATGAAGGCATCAGCATGGATGGACACGAACAGATCAGCTTGAACGCGCCGGGCCTTAGTCACGCGCTCATGTAGCGGCACGAAGTAGTCGGACTCTCTCGTCAGCATGGCACGCATGCCGGGCTGTGCGTTGATCAGCGTGCGCAACTTGTGTGCGACCGATAGCACCACGTCTTTTTCATACAAGCCACTGGGGCCGACAGCGCCGGGATCTTCTCCCCCATGCCCCGCATCCAAAGCGACGATCACCAAACGCTTGGCGCCAGCTTTGTTGTTGCTAGAAAGTGTGCTTTCGCGGTCATCGGCGGCTTTGGGCGCCGCCTTGGCCACGGCCCTGTCGCCTGAGGGTGCTGGCGCTGCTGGGCGTTTGAGTCCGCCGATGAAATCACCCAAGGCATCGTTCATGGCCTCTGCAGCTTGGTCAGACTGTGCACTGGCACTGGCACTGCTTGCCACAGACGCGGGCACGCGCGGGGCACTTGCAACGGGCGCTGAGGCCGCAGGCAGGGCTAGCCCCAATTTAGGGTCTGCTGCATGGGTCGGGTAGAGATCAAACACAAGCCTGTGTTGGTAGGCAGCGACCGGAGGCAAGCCAAAAACTTGAGGCTTGATGCTTTGTTTCAGGTCGACCACCAAACGAGCTACTTTTGGGCGGTTCTGCCCCACACGCACGCCTGCAATGAAGGGGTCGTCTGGCCGAACCTTGCTGACCACCTCGCGCAATTGGCTGCTGAGCTCTAGCCCTTCGATGTCGATCACCAATCGGCTGGGGTTCTCGACCGAGAAGAACGTCGCATTGAGCGGCATGTCTGATTCGAGTGTGACCCGGGTGTAGTCGGCAGCAGGCCAGATGCGCACAGCCACCAATTGAGCGCCCCACGCCAGCTCGGCAGGCCCCAGCAGCATGACCACGGTGCCGCCGAGCGCATGTGTCAAGACTTGGCGCCTATCCATGGCTGGGCACCTCCAGCGACGCAGCTGCAACTGTCTTCAAGTCTTGCAAGGTTGGCAAGGCTGCCAAAGCATCTTGCCCAACGAGGCTGTACGCGTGAACACTGACCCGACGGGTGTCATCGTCTTGCGGGTGGATGTGAATGTGCAGATCGGCTTGTGGCAGCAGCCCTGCCGCTTTTTCGGGCCACTCTGCCAACTTCAGGCCGGGTGCGGCAAACAAATCGCGGAAACCGGCGTCTTCCCACTCTTGTGGATCATTGAAACGATAAAAATCAAAGTGCTGAATAACCAAGCTAGGTAAATCGTGCTGCTCGACCACGGCGTAGCTCGGGCTCTTGATGCGGCCCTGTACGCCCAAGCTACGCAGAAAATGACGTGTGAATGTGGTCTTGCCTGCGCCCAACGTACCATGCAGTTCAATAAAAACGGATCCGCCCGCGTGCAATCCGCCGCTCAAGGCGTGCGCGAGTTGTGCGGCCGCAGCTGAACACGCCACTTCATCCGTCCAGATGAAGTCACGCGTCAGCAGTGCCTTAAGGCTTGTTACGATCGTCACATGCGTCATGTCATTCAGTCACCACCAGACCACAGCGAGATTATGGCGACTTTGCGTCAATGGGCAGCAGAACTCGGATTTTCGCAGATTGGCGTAGCAGGGGTGGACTTGTCAAGTGCCGAGCCCGGTTTGTTGGACTGGTTGGCGCGTGGTTTCCACGGTGACATGCACTATATGGCAGCTCACGGACTCAAGCGAGCTCGTCCGGCAGAGTTGGTGCCGGGCACCGTTCGTGTCATCACCGCGCGCATGGATTACCTGCCAGCTGCACTGCCTGATGGGTGGCAAAAGGTGGAATGGGCGCGGCTCGATCAAGCTGATGCTGCGGCAGTGTCCCTCTATGCAAGAGGGCGCGATTATCACAAAGTGCTGCGCAGCCGGCTTCAGAAGCTCGCCGATCAGCTGGAGACACTGTTGGGCCCCTTTGGGCACCGCGTGTTCACCGACTCGGCGCCCGTGCTGGAGGTTGAGTTGGCCAGTCGCAGCGGCCTAGGCTGGCGAGGCAAGCACACCTTGTTGTTGTCGCGAGAGGCCGGATCGACCTTCTTCTTGGGCGAGATCTATGTGGATGTGCCCTTGCCTGAAACCGCACCAGAAACGGCGCATTGCGGCTCATGCTCGGCGTGCATCGATATCTGCCCGACTCAGGCCATCGTGGGTGAGGGTTTGGTAGATGCTCGGCGCTGTATTTCATACCTGACCATTGAGCACGCCGGGCCCATACCGATCGCCCTGCGTCCGCTCATGGGGAACCGTATCTATGGCTGTGATGATTGCCAATTGATTTGCCCGTGGAACAAGTTTGCGCAACGGGCCACGGTGCTTGATTTTGATGTGCGCTCATCGATGCACAACCCCGCGTTGCTCGATTTGTGGCGTTGGGACGAGGCTACCTTTTTGCGGATAACAGAAGGCAGTCCGATACGCCGCATCGGCTTTGCTCGTTGGCAGCGCAATCTGGCTGTGGCGATGGGTAATGTGCTGGCAGGCCGTGTCGGCACGGATGCTCTGGGGGGGAATCCAGCCTTGCGTGAGCGTTTGGTCCACGCTCTGCAAGACTGGCAAGCAGCGCCGCCTGATTTAGGGGACGATCAGGCCTTGGTGGCTGAGCACGTCAATTGGGCATTGGGTCAGTCTGTTTGATCAGCTGTTGATCAGTCATTGACCAACACCACCTTGCCACGCACCTGACGTGAGCCCATTAAGGCGAAGGCCTCTTTGAGTTGAGACATGGGCAGCTTGTGTTCGATGACGGGCTTGATTTTGCCCTCCATATACCAAGCGGCCAGTTGCATCAGGCAAGCGGCGTTGTTTTGCGGCTCTCTCTTGGCGAACTCGCCCCAAAACACGCCCATGACCGATGCGCCCTTGAGTAATGCCAGGTTCAAGGGCAGGGCAGGGATGGGGCCATTGGCAAAGCCGATGATCAGGTGGCGTCCGCGCCAAGCAATCGAGCGGAAAGCAGCCTCAGTTAAATCACCGCCAACCGGGTCGTAGATCACATCGGGGCCCTTGCCCTCTGTGATGGCCTTGAGTTCCTCGCGCAGATTGTGTGTGCTGTAGTTGATGGTGGCATCAGCGCCCAGTTCGCGGCACAGCGCACATTTTTCATCCGTAGAGGCTGCTGCAATCACCTTGGCGCCAGCAGCTTTGGCGATTTGTATGGCGGCCGTACCCACCCCGCCAGCGGCGCCCAGCACCAGCACGGTCTCACCTGCTTTCAGTGCGGCGCGGTCCATCAGGCCGTGATACGTGGTGCCATACGTGCACAAAAAGGCAGCGGCATCCTCAAATGAAAATACAGGTGGCAAAGGCATCAGCATGGCTGCTGCTGCAACGGTGTGTGTGCCAAAGCCGCCTGTGCCAGCGAAGCCGGCCACTTGTGTGCCCACTGAGAGGTGTTTCACGCCTTCGCCAACGGCCTCTACAACGCCTGCGAACTCCGCGCCAGGAACGAAGGGCAGCGGCGGGCGCATTTGGTATTTGCCTTGAACAATCAGCAGGTCCGGGAAGTTCAAGCTGGCCGCCTTGATGGCAATGCGAACCTCTCCTTTGCCTGGCTCAGGTGTGGGGCTTTCCTGCCAAGTCAGAGCGTCTGGGCCGCTGAGTTCGTTGCAGATCCAAGCTTGCATTTTTCGTGTCTCCGTTATGGTTTGTTGCGTGAAATCAGACAGCACCGTTAGCGAATGTGTTGCATTGGCGGATGTCACCCGTGTCCATGCCGCGCTTGAACCAGGTCACGCGCTGCTGGCTGCTGCCATGGGTGAAACTCTCAGGTGAGACATGGCCAGATGCATTGCGCTGCAGGGTGTCATCGCCAATCTGGGCCGCGGCATTCAGGGCCTCTTCAATGTCGCCGGCCTCAATGATCTGGCGGGATTTTTGGGCACGGTTTGCCCAAGCGCCAGCATAGCAATCGGCTTGCAACTCAAGCTTGACGCTCATGGCGTTGTATTGCGCCTCGCTGAGGCGTTGACGCATGCCATCCACCTTGGCTGATGTGCCGAGTAGATTTTGGACGTGGTGGCCAACCTCGTGCGCGATCACATAGGCCTGTGCAAAATCACCTGGTGCGCCAAGGCGATCACGCAAGATGTCGTAAAACGCCAAGTCAATGTAGACTTTTTTGTCGCCAGGGCAGTAGAAAGGACCACTTGCCGACTGACCTGTGCCACAAGCTGTCGGTACAGCATTGCGGAACAGAACCAGCTTGGGCTCCTTGTATTGGCCGCCCGCCTCTTGGAATATGTCACGCCACACGTCTTCCGTGTCGGCCAACACGGTGCGTACAAACCGTGTCTGCTCATCGTTGGCGATAGCCTGCGGATGTTGCATGGCTTGGGTCGAGCCTGACTGAGACTGACCCAGTCCAGCAGCGCCGCCGCCATTGAGCAAGTTGAGTACGGTGAGGGGGTTCACGCCAAGGAAGTAGCTGGCGACCAAGGCGATGGCAATGGAGCCTAAGCCCAGCCCACGCCCGCCGATGGACAGGCCCTGACGGCCGCTGCCGTTGCCACCACCACCAGCGTCGTTGCGTGCATCTTCTACGTTGTCGCTCTCTCTGTTTCCTTGCCAGCGCATGCTTGCTTCCTTTGTGTCATGTGGGGTGTTGCACAGCGATGGTATCAGTGGGCGCCTAGAATAGGCGGTTCAGCAGTTTCCCCTGAATTTATCTATGAATGCATCTCCTGTGTCCACCAAACTGAGCACACCCGTTACCTTGCTGTGGCTGGTTGCATTGGGCTCGTTTGGTTGGCGCTTGTGGCTGTCTGCTGCGCTGCCTCTGACTGGCGATGAGGCTTTGTTTTATTGGTGGGCTCGGTTTTTAGATTACGGCTACTACGACCACCCGCCCATGGTCGCATGGTGGATTGCCGCCGTTCGCACCCTGTTTGGTGATGCGGCATGGGCTGTGAGGCTGCCTGCGGTCTTGTTGCCATTGGGGGTTGGTTGGGCGATGTGGTGGGCGTGGTCTCCCATTCATAGAGGGCGGGCGGGCTGGGCTGTCTTGTTGTACTGGTTGGCGCCGGTTAACTGGCTTAATCCCTTGATCGCTACTGATTCACCCTTGATTTTGTGGGCAGCGTGGTCGGTTGCGGCCATGGTGCGGGCAGAGCAAAGGGTTGATAAAGGGCAATCTGCATGGCGCTTGTATGCGCTCAGCGGCGTGTTCATGGGCGCGGCCTTTTTGTCCAAGTACTTTGCGGTTTTATTGGGCTTGGCATTCTTTGTTTATTTTGCGCTGTGCGCACGTGCGCGTTGGCGCGGCTTTGCGCTGATGGCCTTGTTCGCGTTGCCGGCTGTGTTGCTTAACTTGGTTTGGAATATCAACCACTGTTGGGCCAACATCATGTTCAATGTCTTCAACCGCAATGAAGGCGCTGAGGCATCGGCGGGCACCGTCATCACCTATATCGGCATGATGGCTTACCTGATCAGCCCTGTTTTGTTGTGGATGGGGTGGCGTCATCGCCAAGCATTGGTACAAACCTGCCGCCAACACGCCTTGCTCGCATGCGTGGCACTGGTGCCCCTTATTTGCTTTGGTTTGCTGTCAAGTAAAAAAGTGATTGGCCTGCACTGGGTGATGGGTTTCTACCCATTTTTGTTTGTGATGTTGACTTGGGCTATGCCCGTCAAAGCGGTGCATTCATCGGCTAAAGGCTTGGCCGTGATTTTGATCTTGCACTTGATGGTGTCAGTTGGCATTTCGATCACACGGTTGGATCAATGGCAGTCGTTCAGGTATTACCACCGATTGGTAGAGGCCGCCCGCAGTGAGGAAATGGTGCGCCAAGTGCAGTCTCCTGGCGTGGTGCTGGCATCCAATGGCTATTCATCTGCGGCCATTTTTGGATACGCGGCCAAGCTGCATGTACCAGTTTTGGGTGTGGGCAGTGTGCACGCCCGCCAAGACGACTTGATGGTGGATTACAGCGCACTGGATGGCAAAACCATTCGAATCATGGCTACGCGTGAACCATCAATTGAGTTGTATCGGCCGTACTTTGATGCTGTTCAATTGTTGACCTACAAGCAAGATGGCGCAACGTTCTACGCCGTGGAGGGCGTGAATTTTCAATACCCACGGTACCGCTCATCGGTCATGCGAGAGGTTAATCAGAAGTACTACAACTTCCCGTCTTGGTTGCCAGTTTTAGGCTGTAGTTTTTGTCAACAGTATTGCGGCAAGGCACGATGTGAGTGATGGATGTTTACTTTGGCGCAGGTGCGCCGTTGCATGAGGCGTATTGAGTGTGTAACCCATCCACACGACCGCTCACATCGGCAATTTTTCCCTGAGACGATTCTCTGCATATGCTTTCAGCGACTTCATTGTCTGTGGAAGCCCCTCACGAACCTGTTTGGCGACACCAGGCCCGAAAAGGAAGGCAAGCGCGCCAGTGAACCAAATGCGGTGAGCGACTTCCGAGCCGCCTGCGATCTCTGAAACAGTGTGCTCGAAGTGCATTCTGAAGAGAGGAATATAGCCCTCTACGGTGAACGACCGGCCCTCAGTACGTTCCGTGACTATCATCGGCACACCCATGCCTTTGCGGGGCGTTATTCGTCCCTTTGCTCCAACTGCAAATGGCCCATCAAGCAAGGCTTGCTTTGTGTCAGGATCCCAGAGATGCCATCGCTCAACCTCACTCCAAATTTGGTCAATTACCAAAGGCGGCGCTGCGATATGGATGCGTTCTTCGATATGCATAGAAACCTAAATTCCTAACGAATACAAGGGACTTCACCGCCCCGAAGTAGCCAGACCGAGGTATGCTCAGTGAGGATGGTGGCGGGTGCCTCTATTGACTGAACGGCAGAAAACCGGGTTTCGTTTTATGAGTTGCATATGTGCCGCTACTCCGGTTCATGGCAAGCCACAGCAAGCTTGTTGCCGTCTGGATCGCGAAAGTATGCGCCATAGTAATGGGGGTGGTACTCGGGCCGAAGATCCGGTTTGCCCTCGCATGTTCCACCGTTAGTCAACGCAGCAGCGTGAGCTGTGCGGACTTGATTGCGACTCTTGGCCATGAATGCAACCATGACCCCGTTTCCTGGCGTTGGAATCTGTTGATTGAAGGGCTTTGCAATGATAAAGAGTGGCCTTGGCGTCGGTGACGACTGCCAACCTGCCCACGGCCGTTCCGGTTCACAGAAGCGAGGCGATATACCTAACGACGCCATCAACGGACGATAGAAGGTGAGCGCTCGATCAAAGTCGCTGACCCCAACGAATACATGCGAGAACAAACTGACCTCCCTATTTGAGTGAAAATCCTAGACAAGATGGCTTCGCGAAGCGAGGCGGCCCACATCCAGTGGGGACGTAGGTTGCACACCTAGGGTGTGCCGAGCTACACCGATGAACCTGATCGACAGGCGGTCAGGGCGTCGCGAATTGATATGGAGGTGAGCCCTGAGTGAATTTAACACTTTGCACGTGGGCTTGGATGGGTACGGTCCGGGTGGATAGGTGACACTTTAGTCCGGGTGGATAGGTAACACATTGGGTAACTATATGGCATCTCGACAGGAGGTGCCATATGCCTTGGAATGAGACCACCACCATGGAACAAAAGATCCAATTTATCCG
>JAURXM010000062.1 GCA_030654395.1 Aquabacterium sp. | reverse complement strand
AGTTGATGGCGCTGCCAAGCATGGCGCCCTACAGTGAGTGCCATTGTCGTCTTCATGCGAGTGCCTCATGCGTCATCTCCCCACCCCATCCGATTGCGTCCCTGCCACGGAAGCCAACCCTCGGCGGGATGCCCTCAAGCACATTGCCGCAGCCGGTGTGGGTGCTATGGCCCTGTCCGCGCCCAGCGTCAGTCAGGCTGTGCTGCCCTTTCCATGGAGCGCGCCTGCACAAGGGTCTGCACCAGTCTTGAATGTGCGTCGACCGACCCTGGCGATGTGCCTGCTTGATTTCACTTGGCTAACCCGGCGCGACGGCCCCCAGCCCGAATACAGAGACTTTGATGTCTTGTTGGATAGCGTCGTCCTGCGGGGCTACAACTGCCTGCGCATCGACGCCTTCCCACACTTCATCGCCGCAGATGACAAAGGGCGACGGCAAGACGAGTTTGTCATACCCGCCGATACAAATGGTGCCCCATGGGGTGTCAAAGCTGACGTGACGGTCAATCCGCGCCGCGACCTGCCGATCTTCCTGTCCAAATGTGCAGCGCGGGGCATCCGCGTAACCCTGTCAACGTGGATGTACAAGGACAAGACCGAACGTGCGCGTCGCGTCCAGAGCCCTGCGCAACTGTCTCGCATCTGGGCAGAAACCTTGGATTTCATCGGCCAACATGGCTTGATGGACATCATCGAATTTGTGGACTTGGCCAACGAGTTCCCCAGCGTGCAATTCATGCCAGCCATCGTCGACCACATCAACCAAAAGCTCTTCAACAAAATCAACCTGTCGCACGGCTTCTTGCTGCCCTACGATCAACGACAGGCCAGTGCCATCTCCGCATACATCTACGCGGCCATCAATGGGCTCAAAAAGCAGTTCCCAAAACTGCCCTTGTGCGTGTCACTGGCCGGTGACGGCACCACCAATACGTTCAAGTTCCATGATCTGTCACCGATGGACTGCATCGAAACGCACATCTGGCTGTCTCAGAATCAGGCCTTCGGGGTGCCGTCCGGGCTGGCTTTGCTATTACTGCAAAGCACGGGCAAACCTCAGTCCAGCACTTACAACAACATGCTGGAAAAGTGGGCACAGAGCATGTACTACCGAAGAAAGACTGAATTGTTGAAATGGCTGGGCTGCGCCATGGACAGTTGGGTCACGCTTGGCAACAAGCTCAATGTGCCCGTCTACACCTCCGAAGGCTGGGCTGTCATCGCTTACCCCAATCTGCCGGACAAGGACCCGACTGGCGCCAACTGGGCCTGGATCCCCGACGCGGATCAACACGCGGTTGTCATGGCCAAAGCCCGCGGGTGGTCCGGAATCGTGACGAACTACGTCCAACCCCAATTCCCCCCCTATAAAGACATCGCTTGGCATCAGCAAATCACAGGGATCATCAAGAGTGCCAGATGACGCCAGCCCCATACCGCCAGTCCGCTGAGGCCTGAGACGGACTACTGGTTTTCCTGAGGCGAAGTTGTCGCCCAAGTTATCAAGACGTCGCCGCAGTTGATGGCGCTGCCAAGCATGGCGCCCTACAGTGAGTGCCATTGTCGTCTTCATGCGAGTGCCTCATGCGTCATCTCCCCACCCCATCCGATTGCGTCCCTGCCACGGAA
>JAURXM010000059.1 GCA_030654395.1 Aquabacterium sp. | reverse complement strand
GCTCCATCTGCTCCAGGAATTCGCGTTTGCGGGCTTTCTTGACACTGGGACTGAGGTGCAAGACAGTTTGTTTCATGGGCTAAGTTTTCTCAGGCGGGGCTTACACCAAGCATTCGATAGTTTTGCAGAGCGTCCTTAACTCTCAGTCCTTGGTGTTAACAAATCATCTTTTAAATAAAAAATACTAATTACAAGTACAAGTAACATTTTTAACAGAAAGTCGAAAAATAATGCATCGAATCTGAAGATTGCATATACACCAATACAAATAAATAAAACTACTATGTCTACTATGATTTTATCTAGTCGAATGACCTTTAATTTCAATATAAACCTGACGTTAGAGTAATGTAAAATAAATAACAGTATATGAGAAAACAGATTTGCCCAGGCAGCACCAGCATAACCATACCGCGGTATGAGAATATAATTTAAAATTATATTAATCAAACAAGAAACCAATGAAATTATTGATATTAATCCTGTTCGCCGTTTATAAAAAGCATAGTTTACAAACAACGTATATAAGAACGTAGCCACGCCTGATAATGCAAACAATGGTACTATTTTGTAAGAATCAGAATACTGCTTATCCGCCATAATAATTATTATTTCTTTACTAAAGAGTATTAAGCAGAATGCAGCAATAAATACTATTTTTGAATATTTCTCTGCAAGGTTCTGTATTTTGTCATAGTATCCGTTTTTTAGAGCATCAAAAAAAATAGGAATCCATGCGTTATTAAGAGCGCCTATAAATACAGCAACTAACAAACCGACATTAAAAGCCAAAAAATAAAGCCCTACTTGAGAACTCCCTAAAAAATGATTAATCATTAAACGGTCGACTTGACTTAAAACAATGCCCGCCAAAGTGTGTGGAATTAGCGGTATTGAAAATAACAAAGCGTACTTTAAGTGCTTTAATTCAAAACAAAATCGCGCCACTTTTATGAGACTAAATACCACAAAGATAAAAATAATACCAAAAACCAATAATTGCGAATAAACATTGCCATAATATTTATTATTTTTTAATAAATATGTCCATACGAGTGCAAGCAAAGTAATTAATAGATTTCTCACGACGGAGATATTGGCATATTTTTTGCTTTGCTGACTTGCCTGCAAATATGCTAATTCCACTTGAAGAAAAAAAACAAAACTACTGATAATTACAGCTATAATAAAAATATCGTTGCTAATTGAGAAAAAAGAGGCCAATGGAGAAACAAAAATGGAACATGCAGATATTAATATAATATTGTTTAAAAATAAATATATTAGATTTGCACCTAAAAATTCCGAGAAATCTTTATCGTGATTACTATACTTAACTACAATAGAAGCTTGAAAATTTAATCCCATTACCACGGTAAATATTGCAATAATAGATGTAAATATCGCCAAGATACCATATTCTTCCGGGGATAATAACCTTGTAAAAATAGGGATGGTGAAAAAAACCAATCCCTTATTGAATATTTCTGCTAATAGATAATTCTTGGAATGAGCGAAAAAATTATTTTTTCGAACACTTAAAATTTTATGTAATAAATTATTCATACTTGATTATCGAACGCTCAAGAGTATTCCCACCAAAATAACCAAGAATGCTTTCAATCACTAATTATTATAAAGATCCGCTGCAATAGACTCTGCAATTTCCCAATCCCACGCCGTATCAATATCCACCGCTTCTTGCGGTGATTCGATCAATAACGGTATTGTTTTAGCCCCCACAAAAGAACGGCACGCTCGGAGTTCTGCGGGGGTTGTTAAATAAAAACTGCCATTCACTACATACGCCGACGGCAGATCTTGTGATCTTGTTCGAAATCCGTGCTCGCCCATAAACGGTACCAGGTAATCGCCTTCCATCTTGAACGTCCACATTGGGTGCGCATGGGTTGGCGATACTCCCAGCACGGGTTGGTGGTCATGTTTGCTAAACAGTTCGATGCCTCGTTGCACGGTCGCTGGTGTCCTAAATGGCGAGGTGGGCTGCAATAAGAGGATGCCATCAACGGCGCCTTTTTCAGCTTCATACCAATCCAGCGCATGCAGGGCTACATCAACCGAGCTTGCCGTATCGATGGCCAACTCGGCTGGGCGCAGCCACGGCACATAGGCGCCAGCCTCTTCACAAACTGCTGCAATAGCGCAGTCGTCTGTCGATACCAGAATGTCGCAAATCTCCAGACTATCTTTGGCCACATCAATCGACCAGACTATCAGCGGTTTACCACCTAGCGGGCGGATGTTTTTCCCAGGCAATCGTTTGGAGGCGCCACGTGCTGTAATCAGGGCAAGTATTCTCACAAAGCGTCCTTCGAAGTATTTAAGCGTGCCGCTGCCAAATCATCCGGCCGCCCCACATCCAGCCAAGGCTCATGCATTGGATAGGCCACCGTCCGCATTACCTTGGCCTGCAGGCGCTCAAATAAAGTGGGCATGTCGCAGCGCGCATCGGCACTCAAAACACTCAACGCTGCCGGATCAAGCGCATAAACACCCGCGTTGATATGGCTACGGGCGATGGGCTTTTCTTCAAAACCGACAATTTCAACGCCTTGGGTTTGCACCACACCAAAGGGGTGCTGCCATTCGTGTACGCGCACGGCCATGGTGGCGGTGGCGGTGTGTCGGGTATGAAAATCGAGCAGTTCGCCATAGCGAATATCGGTAATCACATCGCCATTGGTGACCACAAACGGGGCATCAGGTAACGGGTTGAGCAGGCCCAGCGCACCAGCCGTGCCCAAGGGCGACTCTTCGCGCAGGTAATCAATCTGCACACCCAAGCGCTCACCATTGCCAAAGTGCGCTTCAATCATGTGGCCCAGGTAATGGATGGCGAGCACAAAATGATTGAAGCCCTCCAGCTTGGCGCGATCGATGATGTGCTCCAGCATCGGTTTGCCGGCTACGGATAACAAGGGTTTGGGGCAGTTCTCCGTATGCGGGTGCAGCCGCGTGCCCATGCCACCAGCCATGATAACCATCAGGTTGGGCCGTGTGGGTGGCGTGGTAATTTCGTCCCAAAGATGCAAACCGACAACATGATGCTGCTCATCCACCACGGGAATCTGTTGTATTTTGTTTGCCGCCATTAATTGCATAACCAGCTCACGGCCCATCTCAGGCGGCGCTACCAGCGCATTGCGATGAATGACGTCTGCAATTGGGCTATTAAGATCAAGACCCTTGAGCAGGCCACGCCGAATATCGCCGTCAGAAATTGTCCCCTCAAGCTCCGCCTTTTCATTTACCACCAGGACGATCTTGATCGCTACTTGATCGAGGTTACGTACAGCCTGCTCGATGGTGGAGTGAATCGGGAGGATCGCTTGACGCCAAAATTCTTCAGATGAGTTCAATTATTGAGACCCAAGTAAACATACGGGTAGACCATAAAAAGCCTTCTTCGCTATGCCATCAATTGAATAGTGCTTGATGATTTTGACCACTTTCTCACTTGCGCCACCGTCACCGTATGGGTTTAACACTTGACTCAAGCTCAGTTGAAACTCTGTGGAGTAAAGCTTTACCAAAGCAGCTTTGATACTCTGACGAGTCGGTTCGCAATTAATTACGCTCTCGGCTTGCAATCGGCCCCGCTGGCGATCGCCAACGTTGATGGTTCCCTTCTTGAACGTGGGGACTTCTGCCAAGCCACTAGAAGAATTACCCAACACGCCATCGACCTGTGCAATGCACGACAGATAGCGCAGTTGCCCAAGGGATGTGAAAGCGCGGGCGTTGGGGTGTTGTGTTACAAACTGCTCCACAATCTTGATCAAGACGCGACCATCAGTATCGGCATTCGGCATGGTGAAAATAAGTTGCGTTTCACTAAGCCCAGCCAGGGCTGCCAACAGTTCCTCCATCTGGTGCGCCGCCGTTGACGTCTCAAGCGTGACGGGATGAAAGGTAATCAGTAGGCACTTTTGTCCGAGATTGAAGTCAAGCGACGCTTCCAGCGCTGCACGGTCAAGCAGTTTTGAACGTTTGATATTGTCAACGCCCAGGCCGCCGACCAGGAACACGCGGTCGGGCTGCTCGCCTAACTGAATCACGCGCTGACGGTATTCTTCTGCTGCAACGAAATGCAGGTGCGACATCTTGGTGATTGAGTGCCTAAAAGCCTCGTCAAAAGCGCCTTCGGTAGTCTCGCCGCCATGCAAGTGCGCAACTGGTATGCGGGCGACCAGGGCGGCGGCCACCGCCGCAAAAATCTCGAAACGGTCGCCAAGCACCACGATCAGATCGGGCTGCAATTCGTTCAATGCATCAGCAAAACCGATCAACCCCAAGCCCATGGATTTAGCGATTCCCACGGAAGTATCTGAACTGGTCAACATTTCGACCTTGCGGGCGATCTGGAAACCGTCTTTCTCGATCTCGCGGTAGGTCAGACCAAACTCAGGCGACAAGTGCATGCCGGTGGCAATGACCTGTAGCGTCAGCTCAGGATCATCCTTGATGCCTTGCATGACCCAGCGCAGCAAACCATATTCGGCTCGGGTGCCGGTGATGACACAGATTTTCCGGGTCATAGTTTAATCAACTCGTCTGCCGCGAAATCGCGCGTCGCGATGCGGCCCATCACTTCATCCCAACGCATGGGAGAGATACCCGTGCCGGGACGCTTGGTGGTGATGTTTTGCGCACTGAATGCCTCCCCCACTTTGATCGATTGACTAGCCACCAGTGACTTGCGAGCAACTGGTTTGTTCCTCGCTTCGCTCGAGGTCAGGCGCTTGATGCCATCGCCCAGCGCGACCTCAATATTGCGAATGGCTGCCACCATGGCTCTGAGTTCTGCAGGCTCAAGGCTCGCTTGGTGGTCGGGGCCGGGCAGGTTGCGGTCCAGCGTGAAATGTTTTTCAATCACAGTCGCTCCCATTGCCATTGCGGCAATTGCCACCTCAATGCCGGGTGTGTGGTCGGAATATCCGACCGCGACCCCAAAGGCGGCATGAATGCTCTGCATGGCGCGCAGGTTCACCTCATTCATGGGCGTGGGGTACTCGGTGGTGCAATGCAGTACCGTCATTTGGGCACGTGCTGTGCCCGCCCGCTCCAGTACCTCGATTGCCGCCTCAATATCACCCAGTGTCGCCATGCCGGTGGATAGGATGACTGATCTTCCTAGTTTTCCAATATGGCGGAGATATGGCAGGTTGGTGATTTCGCCTGAAGGAATCTTGAAATGGTCCTGGCCCATGCTCAGCAGCAGATCAATGCTCTCCATATCAAAACCGGTAGAGAAAAAACCGATATTGCGCGTTGCACAGTGCGCGATGAGTTCCCGGTGCATAACCTCGGTAAGTTCGAGGCGGCGCAGCATTTCATGTTGGGATTCTTTGCTGTCCGTGGTCTGAATTTGGTAGCCCGCTTTTTTTGCATCGCGTGTTGCAAGCCTATCAGCCTTGAAGGTCTGAAATTTGACTAGATCAGCACCAGCCTCAGCGGCCACATCAATGAGTTGCTTTGCCAACTCTATGTCACCATTATGGTTAACACCAGCTTCGGCGATAATGAGTGTGCTCATTTGAGACGATCTCCAATGCGTGGTCTTTTGCACCCTGTCCATTCAGTAACTTTGATGCAGCTGTCTGCAGTTTTGACATAAAAAGCATCAATATCTACACCCACAACAGCACCAACAATACCTTTGTAAATCGGTGCATCTGGCAAATATTTTGTATTATTTATTCTAATTTCCGTATCGCCTAAAAAGGATCGAGCCTCGGGGCCTGGTCGACATATGGCTCTAACAAAATTAAAAATATCACGTGATTTTTGATTCCAGTCAAGTCGCTCATCCCCTTCACGCCTACCAGTGCAGTAAAGCCCTATAGGATGAATATCATCTTGTTTAATAGGCTTTACATTATCACTTTGAATCTCTTTTATTCCCTCGTATAGGGTCGCCGCACAGCCTTCATATGCACAATTTAGCAAAGTGGCATAATTGTCATTATCCGTAATTGGGTAGCAGCGTTGAATGATAATATCGCCCGTATCTATACCATCATCAACATAATGTACTGTTATGCCGAATTCTTTTTCATCATTAATAAGTGCCCAGTTAAGAATATTTCTACCTCTATAGAAAGGAAGCTTTCCAGCATGGCAATTAATTGTCTTAAGTGGCGGCAAGTTTATTAATCTGTTACGAAAAATTTGATTAAATGACATCGATACAAATAAATCACAGTGAAATTCATTCATCCGTTCATGAAACTCATCGGAACTTATATTCGGGTGAGTAATAAAATTCAAACTATTTGCAATGGCTTTCGCTTCCAGAATTTTATCTGGATTATCATTGCGCGCGCAAACAAATGACACTTGCAATGTTTTATCTGAAAGTATTTTTTCTAATGCTTGATGTGACCATGGGCCATCTGCAAAGTAGCCAATTTTTAGTTTTTTCATATCAATCCTGAACTACTCGGAATATTAATCAAGCGTCGCTCCAGCGACTCGGCCACTGGTAAAGGTGCCTTAGGTGCATTACCGTACATCGACAGGCGATTCATCAGCGTCCAGACCGGTCGTGTCATCAGGCCGGTATCGTTGGTGGCAATCAGCACAGCATCGCGCTGGTCGGCGAGCGATTCGTCGAGCAGCAACGTCTGCAACCAGTAGTTGCTGTGGCACCCCGCCGGTTCGGCCACCAGGCGAACACCCTTAACGTCGGCAAAGGCTGATTGATAGCGCTCAAACAGGTGGCGCTTGTCGGCCAAGAAGCCAGGCAATTGCTCAAGCTGCGCGCAGCCCAGCGCAGCATTCAGGTTGGGCAATCGGTAGTTGTAGCCCACCTCGTCATGCACAAAGTTCCAGCGATGTGGCAGCTTGGCCGTGGTGGTTAGGTGCTTGGCGCGCTTGCCTAGTTCAAGGTCGTTGGTGAGGATGGCGCCGCCGCCACCGGTGGTGATGGTCTTGTTGCCATTAAAGCTCAAGGTGCCCATCAAACCAAAGGTGCCGGTGTGTCGTCCGCCCACGGTGCTGCCCAGGGATTCGGCAGCATCCTCGATAAGTTGCAGGTGGAAGTCGTGCGCGAGTGCGAGCAGCGCTTCAATGTCCACGGGATGTCCAAAGGTGTGCATCGGCACCATCGCGCGGATGACGCGGCCGGTGCTGCGGTTGATGCAGTGGCCGTCACGCATCTCGGTCGTGCTTGAGAGGTAGTTGCGCAGGGCATGGGCGTCCATCCCGAGCGAGCGCTCTTCGCTGTCAACAAAATGCGGTGTTGCTTGGCAATAGGCCACAGCATTGGCGGTGGCGATGAAGGTGAGCGCTGGCAACAACACTTCGTCGCCAGCGTTCACGCCCGCCAAGAGCAAAGATACATGCAGCGCTGCTGTGCCGTTGACCACAGCGACCGCGCGCTTGGCACCGGTGAAGGCAGCCAAGTCATCCTCGAAACGGTCAACGAACTTGCCTACGGAAGACACGAATGTTGAGTCGAGGCATTCCTTCAGGTAGGCCCACTCGTTGCCGCGAAAACGGGGCTCGTGCAGGGCGACCGGCCCGGTGCCCACCACTGACGAAATGGCTTGAACGATTTCCTGAGAAAATTTGCGTTGCGTATCCATGGCGCTTATAGGTTGTAGATGTCGGCTTTGTAAGCCGACAGGTTTGCGGGTTCGCGGAACCATGCAATCGTCTCAGTCAGACCGCGCAAGAACCCTTCTCGGCTGCCGTATTGGGGTTGCCATCCGAGGAGTTCTCGTGCCTTGGTATTTGATGCCCACAGACGTTCAACCTCGCTGTTTTCTGGCCGTAGGCGTTGTTCATCTGTAATGATTTCGATGGATGTGCCCATCGCTTCTGCGATGGCATGAGCGGTGTCGCCGATCGAAATCTCGAAGTTGCTGCCGAGGTTAATGACCTCACCGGTGCCACGGTCAGATTCCAGGGCGGCAATAAAGCCAGCGACTGTATCGGCCACGTAGTTGAAGTCGCGTGTGGGTGACACCGCGCCGAGTTTGATCTGCCGTTGACCATGGGCAATCTGGGTGATGATGGTCGGGATCACGGCGCGAGCGGACTGGCGCGGGCCGTAGGTGTTAAAGGGCCGCAGTAGCGTAACTGGTGTACCAAACGATGAATAAAACGACATGGCAATTTGATCTGCACCAATCTTGCTAGCCGAATAAGGCGATTGGCCTTGCAGCGGATGATCTTCGGTTATCGGCACGAAGCGCGCCGTGCCGTACACCTCGCTCGTCGATGTCTGAACCACCTTGCTAACGCCAAGATCCCGCGCAGCCTGGACGATGTTCAGCGTGCCTTTGATGTTGGTGTCAACGTAGGTGTCGGGTGAATGGTACGAATATGGGATGGCAATTAGGGCCGCGAGGTGCAGTACCGCGTCGCAGTCTTTCATGGCGGTACGCACGCCGTTCGGGTCTCGCACGTCGCCAGTGAACACCTCAAATTTACCTTTCACGTCTGCTGCGCAGCGGTCTAGCCACCCCCAAGAGTTGAACGAGTTATAGAGCACGAACGCACGAACATCGTGGCCCGCGCGCACCAGCGCCTCAGTCAGGTGGGAGCCGATAAAGCCGTCGGCTCCGGTAATCAGAATTCTTTTCATAAGCCCTATTAGATAATTCGCCCGACCGGTCCGTCAGTTAATAGTTAAGCGGAATGCTTTTAACCAAAGCCTCGATGTCCGGGGCGACGTAGATTTTTGGTTGCGAGGTCATGGATGGGGCTGCACTTCGGTGGCGTTTTTGGCAGTTTCCTGCTGCAGCGATGCAATCTCAGCTTTCAGCAATTCATATTCTTCCATCTTGCGTTTCAAAAACCGGCCAGTGAGGGATGTCTTTTCGGCAATGCCGGCGGGCGTAAGCAGATAGGCGTAGGCGAGTTTGCGTTTGCTGTTCTGAAAGTTCTGCATCTTCAGCAGCCCCTTGTCGAGAAGCGCCTTCAGGCAGAAGTTGGTTTTGCCCAGGCTCACACCCAAAGCCGCAGCCATCTCGCGTTGGTTCATCTGCGGGTTGACTTCCAGCAGGCGCAGCACTTTCAGGTACATGTCTTGGTGGATGGGAATATTTTCGGGCATTGTGATTAAAGCCAAGAAGGAACGCGATGGCGCCCATCTGTTCAAGCATTGAACGGATGATAACACGGGCAAGAGACATGTTGGCCGGTTGCGCCGTAATGAGGGCCGCACCTCGATCCGCGAATTTGGGTGTTGATGACCACCAAATTGCTGCTCAGGGCGCCTTGCACGGCCGACACCGATATTCCCTTGTCCAGCGTGACAAACCGCCCACCATTTTTTGCCGCAAGCGCCAGCAAATAGGCATCGGTGATGTGGCGGCCAGTGAACAACTTGCTCCATGCCATCAAGCCGGGCGTCGGCAGACTGATCGCATCTGGCCAGAAATGGAGCGCCGGGTGAGGGCGGCTTCAGCCAGGCGCGCGGTGGCCTCAGCAGCGGGCGCATGGCCAAATCATCACAGCATCAAGGTTTTTTGAATAACATGCGAAGGTCACTGCCCTTCAAGGCGCAGCGATCCGCCGTGGGGTCTGCAGGTACCTGTGTATTCCCAGCCTCAGTTCGGGGGACTGCCTTTGAGTCCCACGGCCGCCCGCAGTCTGACTTGTTTTTCCGCCGCCTGCGGGTCTTGCGCCGCATTCTTCCATGCCCGGCGAATGAATACCCAAAGCAGCAGCGCAAAGCCACTCGCAAGTGCGGCCAGCACGGCGATCAAACTCTTTTTGGGTGCAACGGGTTCAGTAGGCAAGGTGGGCGGTTGTTTGACGACATCACCCGACAAACCCTGCAACGTTCGCGGGATAGTCAGCACCTCTGAAAAATAACGCGACTGCAACTCACCCACCGCCATGAGACTGGTGCCAGCCTCACCTCGCGTGAGCGGCTGGTTGAGATTCGCCGCACCCTCCGCCATCAGGCGCTCCAGCAGACGACTAGTCGACGCCAGCGCCACCTTTGCATACGCCAACCGCTTTTCCAGGTCGACGCGATCCTGCTCACCCGGCACAGTGCTTTTGAGCCAGGTATCAATAACCGCGTTGGCTAATACCTGCGCCTCAAGCGGCGAGTTGGCGGTCACGTCGAGACGCAACAGCCCGTCTTTACCCACGACGGCCTTGATCTGCTTGGCAAGCCCCATACGGGCCACCTCAATCGGGCGGCCGGCGGACAGCTTCAGCGACCCAATAACAGGGTCCAGCACCACAGGCGAAATCATCATCGCGGCCGCCTGTGTTGGTGTTTGTGTTGGCGCCTGCGTTGGCGTTGGCGTTGGCGTTGGCGTTGGCGTTGGCAGCGCCAGGATCGCCTGACTGGTAAAGCTCTGCGGCAAAGCATAACCAATGGCCAATGCCAATAGACCAAACACGACAGGCCCCAAGATCAAAAGTTTGAGGTTTTCGGCGACCACAAGCAGCAAATCCAGCAGGCTGACTTCTTTTTCGTCGGTATCTATTTCCATCGTTTTGCTATTCCCTTAACGCAGCATTATCCCCCAGAAGAACTTTTGGTCGCGCCATCAAACACCTGCGCGTTCACCAGCAGCACGCCCGACAGGTCCTTGATCGAGACTTGTGGGGAATCTCCGGACATGGGCCACGCAATGGCCAAGGCTGGGTCATTCCAGGCAATGCAGCGTTCAAACTGCGGGGCGTAATAGTCCGTGGTCTTGTAGAGGAAGTCTGCCGAGTCACTAAGGGTCAAGAAACCATGCGCAAAGCCGGGCGGAACCCACAACTGTCGGTGGTTCTCCTCGGTCAACTCGGCGCCGACCCATTTTCCGAACGTCGCAGACGATCTACGCAAGTCGACCGCAACGTCAAACACGGCGCCACGCACAACCCGCACCAATTTGCCTTGCGGCTGTTCAATCTGATAATGCAGGCCACGCAACACGCCTTTGGCGGACCGCGAGTGATTGTCTTGCACAAAATCCGCATCAACGCCGGTAGCGTCTTTGAAGGATTTTTTGTTGAAGCTTTCAAAGAAAAAACCTCGCGAATCACCAAAGACCTTGGGTTCGATGATCAGGACGTCGGGAATTGCAGTGGATATCGTTTTCATCGGGAATCAAGGAAATTGGGGTTCGTGCCGTTGGCGTTCAGCCAGCAGTCGCAACAGGTATTGACCGTAGCCGCTCTTGGCCAACGGCTGGGCGAGTTTGCTCAACTGGGTGTCGTCAATAAAGCCGTTGCGCCATGCGATTTCTTCCACGCAGGCAACCTTGAGGCCCTGACGACGCTCCAGGGTGGCGATGAACTGACTGGCCTCCAGCAGACTATCGTGGGTACCGGTATCGAGCCACGCGTAACCGCGCTGCATGATCTGCACGGTGAGGGCACCCTGCTCAAGATAGGCTTGGTTGACGGTTGTAATCTCCAGCTCGCCACGGGCGCTGGGCTTTACGGCCTTCGCGATGTCCACCACCCGGCTGTCATAGAAGTACAGGCCGGTGACGGCATAGTTGCTTTTTGGCTGGACCGGCTTTTCTTCGATGCTGCTGGCCCTGCCTTGGGCATCAAACGCCGCCACGCCATAGCGTTCGGGGTCTTGCACATGGTAGGCGAACACCGTCGCACCATCGACTTTTTTGTCGGCACTGGCTAACAAGGTCGCAAAGTCGTGGCCGTAAAAAATGTTGTCGCCCAACACCAGCGCACTGGGGGCGCCGTCCAGGAATTTTTCACCAATGATGAAGGCCTGCGCCAGACCGTCCGGACTGGGTTGCACAGCGTACTGCAAATTAATCCCCCATTGCGAACCGTCACCCAGCAATTGCTGAAAACGCGGCGTGTCTTGCGGCGTGCTGATGACCAGAATGTCGCGCATACCGCCCAGCATGAGCGTGCTCAAGGGGTAGTAGATCATGGGCTTGTCGTACACCGGCAGCAGTTGCTTGCTCATGGCCAGGGTGGCCGGGTGCAGGCGGGTGCCCGAGCCACCGGCCAGGATAATGCCTTTTCGTTGGGTCATGTTCTGTTTTCCAGGTTAAAGCATTTCTGCCAGCATGCGGGCCACACCTTGCTGCCAGGGCGGCGTGACCAAATCAAAGGTCTTCACCAGTCGCGCCGTGTCCAGCCGCGAGTTGAGGGGCCGACGGGCGGGAGTGGGATAGGCGCTGGAGGGGATGGGGGTGGCGACACGGGTTTTCAGCGGCAACTGATCTGCTACATTTTTCATAGCTTCTTGCGCATATTCCACGTGGGCTAGCACGTAGTTTGCATACCCACACCAGCTGGTTTCACCGCCGGCGGCCAGATGGTACAACCCGGCGTCTTCGGGGTGTTGCAGCAGATGACGGATGGCGTGGGCCGCTACATCGGCCAACAGCTCAGCGCCCGTTGGTGCGCCAAACTGGTCGTCGATGACCGTCAGGCGGTCCCGCTCCCGCGCCAGTCGCAACATTGTTTTGGCGAAGTTGCCGCCGCGCGCTGCATAGACCCAGCTGGTGCGCAAGATCAGGTGTTGCGGGCCGGCCGCCTGGATGAGTCGCTCGCCTTCCAGTTTGGTTTGGCCGTAGACGTTGAGTGGCGCCGGTGTATCGATCTCGGTCCAGGGACGGGTTCCACTGCCATCAAACACGTAGTCGGTGCTGTAGTGCACCAGCCAGGCGCCGAGCCTGGCGGCTTCTTGCGCCAGCACGCCGGGCGCCAAGGCATTGAGGGTGCGCGCCAGTTCTGGCTCGCTCTCGGCTTTGTCCACGGCGGTGTAAGCAGCGGCATTGACGATGACGTCGGGCCGCACCTCTTGCACGGTGGCGGCCAGGCCCTGCAGATTGCCCAAGTCGCCGCACCGGTCTGTGCTATGGCGATCGAGCGCGATGAGTTCGCCCAAAGGGGCCAGGCTGCGCTGCAGTTCCCAGCCGACCTGGCCGTTCTTACCGAATAAGAGGATTTTCATGACCGATCAGGGCGTCTCATTGCCCGAATACTGCGTCTGCACCCACTCACGGTAAGCCCCGCTTTGCACATGAGCCACCCAGTCGGGGTTGGCCAGGTACCACTGCACGGTCTTGCGGATGCCGGACTCGAAGGTTTCCGCCGGCTTCCAGCCGAGCTCGCGCTCGATCTTGCTGGCGTCGATGGCGTAGCGCCGGTC
This sequence comes from Aquabacterium sp., assembly GCA_030654395.1. GTDB lineage: Bacteria > Pseudomonadota > Gammaproteobacteria > Burkholderiales > Burkholderiaceae_C > Aquabacterium. The sequence continues at coordinate 2,968 of JAURXM010000059.1, read as the reverse complement.
GTGGCCGGGGCGGTCCTGCACATAAGTGATCTGCGTCTGGTAGCGGCTGCCATCGCTCTTGGGACGCAGCTCGTCGAGCAGCGCGCAAACGGTGTGCACGATCTCGATGTTAGGCTTTTCGTTCCAGCCGCCCACGTTGTAGATCTCGCCGACCCGGCCTGCCTCCAGCACCCGGCGGATGGCACTGCAGTGGTCCTTGACGTAGAGCCAGTCACGCACCTGCAGGCCGTCACCGTAGACCGGCAAGGGCTTGCCGGCCAGAGCATTGACGATGATCAGCGGTATCAATTTTTCGGGAAAATGAAATGGCCCATAGTTGTTGCTGCAGTTGGTGGTGAGCACCGGCAGGCCATAGGTGTGGTGCCAGGCGCGCACCAGGTGGTCGCTGGCGGCCTTGCTCGCGGAGTAGGGGCTGTTGGGCTCCAGCTTGTGGGTCTCAGTAAACGCCGCTTCCGTGGGCTCAAGGCTGCCATACACCTCGTCGGTGGACACATGCAGGAAACGAAATTCCGCACGCCGCGCTTCATCCAGGCCCTGCCAATAGGCGCGCGCGCTTTGCAGCAGGCGCATCGTCCCCACGACATTGGTCTGGATGAAGTCTTCAGGTCCGTGAATAGAGCGGTCGACATGGCTTTCTGCCGCAAAATTCAGCACGGCGCGCGGCTGATGCTGCGCCAGCAATTGGGCAACCATAGCTGCGTCACCAATATCACCATGAACAAACACATGGCGGGCATCACCCTGCAATGAGGCCAGATTCTCCAGATTGCCCGCGTAGGTGAGCTTGTCCAGGTTGAGCACCGGCTCATCCGATTGTGCCAGCCAGTCGAGCACAAAATTGGCGCCGATAAACCCCGCGCCACCAGTTACCAGAATCATTATTTTCCCCCTGTGGATCCGCCTTCATAACAAAGGGCGCATGAAGCGCCCCTGGATTATCGCCGCTGGCATGCCAAGCTCAGAAATGAATCCCCCGCATCATCTGCTGCATGGCAATCGCCTCGGGCGACAGATGTTGCTTGACCGGTTTGTCGCCTGGCTTGGCACCCTTGGCGGCGCCCGAGTCCGGGAACATGCGAAAGCTGGTGTTCATGGCAATCTGCGCCACGCGCGGCAGCACGGCGTGCAACAGCTGCCCGGTGATGCCCAGACGCGTGGCAATGCGCACCGGCTTGAAGATGCAGGCCTGGGCAATCATGTCCGCCGCCTCTTCCGGCGACAGCGTGGGCACGTTGTTGTACAGCCCGGTAGGCGCAATCATGGGGGTGCGCACCAGCGGCATGTTGATGGTGGTGAACGAGATCCCCTGATCAGCGAACTCGCTTGACGCGCAGCGCGTCCACGCGTCCAGTGCAGCCTTGGATGCGACATAGGCACTGAATCGCGGCGCGTTGGTGAGCACGCCAATGGAGCTGATATTCACCACGTGGCCCTTCTTCTTGGCCACCATGCCGGGCAGCACACCCATGGTCACCCTTAAAGAACCAAAATAGTTTAGCTGCATGGTGCGCTCATAGTCATGGAAGCGGTCATAGCTGGACTCAATGGCGCGCCGGATGGAGCGACCGGCGTTGTTGATCAGGAAGTCCACGCCCCCATGGTCATCGACCAGCTGTTTCACAAAGCGGTCGCAGTCCGCCATATCGGCGATATCCGCCGGGTGGGCCACGAAACTGTAGCCTTTGGCCTTGGCCTCCTTGCAGGCCTCTTCAAGCTTGTCGACGTCACGCCCACAGATGAGAGTAATCGCACCCGCCTCGGCAAACTTGTGCGCTGCCGCTAGGCCGATGCCCGATGAGCCGCCAGTGACCAGTACCACTTTGCCCGCCACGGTGCCGCGCAGGGAACGGTCAATGTGCAGATCGGGGTCGAGATGACGCTCCCAGTAATCCCACAGTCGCCAGGCGTAGTCTTTCAGGTTGGGGCAGGCCACGCCCTTGCCTTTGAGCGCGGCGAGCGTCTCGCGGCAGTCAAACCGCGTCGGGTAGTTGATGAAGGTCAGCATGTCCTCCGGCAGTCCCAAGTCTTTCATGATGGCGTTGCGCACCCGGCGCACCGGCGCGAGCGCCATCAGTCCTTTGGTGACACTGCGGGGAATAAACCCGAGCAAAGCCGCGTTGACGAAGAGATTCATCTTGGGCGCATGCGCGGCGCGGCTGAAGATGTCGAGCACGTCACCCACCCGGTAGCCCACCGGGTCCACCAGGTGATAGCATTTCTTTGCAATGCCGTCCTGGTGGCTGATGGCGTCCAGCGCGTCAACCACAAAGTCCACCGGCACAATATTGATGCGACCGCCCTCCAGTCCAATCGAGGGCAGCCAGGGTGGCAGCAACTGGCGCATGCGCTGGATCAATTTGAAGAAGTAGTAGGGGCCGTCGACCTTGTCCATCTCACCCGTGGTGCTGTCCCCCACCACCGCGGCCGGGCGGTAGACCGACCACGGTACCTTGCACTCCTTGCGCACGATTTTTTCACTCTCGTGCTTGGTCATGAAATAGGGGTGCTCGTAGTTCTCGGCCTCTTCAAACATGTCCTCCCGGAACACGCCCTCATACAGGCCGGCGGCGGCAATGGAACTCACATGGTGAAAGTGCCCGGCGTCAATCGCCTTGGCGAACTCCACCGTGTGGCGGGTGCCTTCAATGTTGACAGCTATCTGGCTGGCCTCATCCGCTTCCAGGTCATAGACTGCTGCCAGGTGGTAGAAGTGGTCAACTTGGCCCTTGAGCATCTTGACGCTGTCGGCAGAAACACCGAGCTTCTTGCTGGTAAGGTCGCCAAACACCGGCACCACCCGCGCCGCGCTGACACCCCAGTAATGCCGCAGATCCGCCACTTTGCCTTCACTCTCCTTGCGAATCAGGAAGTAAACCACCGAGCCCTTGCGCTCAAGCAGTTTTTTGACGAGCCGTTTGCCAATAAATCCGGTGGCACCGGTAACGAAATACTGCATGAAAAACTCCAG
>JAURXM010000055.1 GCA_030654395.1 Aquabacterium sp. | reverse complement strand
TTTGAACTCATATTCCTTTTCCTGCGAGAAATTTTGTTGAATCTTTAGGCAACAGGACATTAAGTTGCGAGCTTGCGTTGATATTGTCACCTTCGAGGGTGCAGCCAAATACCGACATTTCATTGGCCGCCTCAATGATCTTTTCCGCTCGCACCCGTAGCCGAGTGCCGCAGGGAAAGCCGCCGACCGAGCATTGGTAGTGACGGGTGCCCAATAAAAATCCCAAGCCAATTTCCTCGCCCCGACATTTTCTGTGGTACCCGGAAAACGCGGCGATGGCCTGTGCCATGTATTCCAGGCCGACCCAGGCGGGAACGGTATGGTCAGGGCTGGAAAACAAGCCATCGTCACGCACCATGAGTTCGACGACGATATGGTCTTCCCCGGTCTCCACGACCCTGTCCAGCAGCACCATGCCTTGTGATTGGGGGAGCAGCGCTGCAATAGGGTAGGGGAAATCCGTGGGATGATCAGGTGTAGCCAATGAGCAAAGACACATTGTTGCCCCCGAAAGCGAAAGAGTTACTAAGGCAGTATTGTAATGGCTTAAGCCCCTGGTTTTCAAGCGTGACCAATCCAAGCTGCGCCAGATCAGGATCCGCCTCGCCATCCCAAAGATGGGGGGGCAAACGATTTTCCCGGTTCAAGCCGGACAGGAGTAGCCAGCACAAACCGGCTTCGATGGCTCCGGCCGCGCCCAAGCAATGGCCGGTGACAGGCTTGCTTGAGCCGCAAGGCGTCTTGCTGCCGAACAACTGCGCGACTGCGAGGCTTTCCATTGCGTCGTTTTGCCGGGTCGCCGTACCGTGCAGGTTAATGTAATCGACATGTTCGGGAGTGAGGCCGGCATCCTGGAGGGCGGCTTGCATCGCCGTATAGGCGCAGGCGCCGTCGGGGCGCGGCGCGGAAATATGATAGGCATCGGAACTGGCTCCCACACCGAGCAGGGCGATGGGGGCAGGTTCCCTGCTCATCAGGAACAAGGCCGCACCTTCCCCGAGGACCGTGCCGTCGCGGTTTTTGCTGAACGGATTGCAACGGCTATTGCGGACCGCACGCAAGGCGGTGAAGCCCTCCAGGGTGGTGGGGCACAAGGCATCGCCGCCGCCGACCAGCACCGCGTCGCAGACACCC
>JAURXM010000054.1 GCA_030654395.1 Aquabacterium sp. | reverse complement strand
GAGCATGTGCAACGCTTGCTGGGTTCAAAGAAGTGGGATCTCATCTTTGTGCACTGTTCCTCTGTCGCCCAATACGTTGAGCATGTGACAGATGTCCCCAAAATCCTCGATTTCGGCGACATGGACTCCCAGAAATGGTTCGAGTACGCGAACTACAAACCATTCCCCCTGTCGCTCGGCTACAGGTTTGAAGGCGCCAAGATGCTGGCTGCCGAAAAACGTCTGGCCCGTCAATTTGACCTGTGCACCGCTACGACCCGTGCCGAGTGGGAGACGCTGAATGACTACCAGACCGGGGCCGATACGGACTGGTTTCCGAACGGAGTGGATGCCGATTTTTTCTGTCCGATTGACGAGTCTTATGACGCCGACACCATCAGTTTCATTGGACGCATGGACTACTACCCCAACCAGGAATGCATGACCCGATTTTGCGAGCAAACATGGCCCTTGCTCAAGAGTCGTCGTCCGGCCATGAAGCTTCTGATTGTTGGCGCTGATCCATCGCCGGAGATGCGCAGACTGGGCGATTTGCCGGGTGTCACCGTCACGGGGTCGGTACCCGATGTCCGCCCCTTCATTCGCGGGTCGGCATTGATGGTGGCTCCGCTCAATATTGCGCGCGGCACACAGAATAAAATTCTGGAGGCGATGGCGATGGGCGTACCGGTTGTTACCAGCGCCATCGCGGCTGGTGGCGTAGATGCTGAATCCGTGACGCATTTCCTTGTTGCCGACACGCCGCAGGCCTATGCTGACGCCATCATGCAGATTGTTGACAGTCCTGCTGAGCGAGATCGACTGGCCGTCGCCGGTCGGCAGCGCATGCTCAGCCACCATGCCTGGCCACGGTCCATGGTGCGCCTGGAGGGCATCATCGATCGCGGCATTGCGAATTTTTCAAGAAAAAAGGGAATGGGTACATGAAGATCAGTATTTTCGGATTGGGTTATGTCGGGGCGGTGTCGCTGGCCTGTTTATCGCGTGACGGGCACGACGTGATTGGGGTGGACATCGATCGCACAAAACTTGACCTGATCATGGCGGGCAAGACACCTGTGGTCGAGGAGGGTATGGTTGACCTGATGGCGCGTGTTGCTGCCAGCGGCAAGGTGACGGTCACCACCGATGTCCAGCGCGCCGTGTTCGACAGTGAAATGTCGCTGGTGTGTGTTGGCACGCCGTCTGCGGCCAACGGCAGCCAGGATCAGGGTGCCATTCTTCGACTGGCGGAAGAAATTGGCAGGGCGATTGGTGAAAAGCAGGAGCCGCATGTGGTGGTTTTTCGCTCGACACTCGTGCCAGGCACGGTAGAGGATGTTTTACGCCCGATCATCGAGGCCAAGTCCGGCAAGAAGGATGGGGAAGGTTTCTTCCTGTGCTTTCAGCCTGAGTTCCTGCGGGAAGGCTCATCCATTCGCGACTACGACAAGCCGCCATTCACCGTCGTGGGCGCCAATCATGCCTATCCAGTGGATCGTCTGCGTGCCCTGTTTGGCCAGTTGCCCTGCAAATTTGTGCAAACCTCGGTGCGCTCTGCCGAGATGATGAAGTACTGCTGCAACAACTTTCACGCGCTGAAGATCACCTTTGCCAACGAAACAGCCCGTCTCTGCGAAGCACTGGGCGTTGATGCTTTTGAGGTCATGGACCTGGTGTGCCAGGACACCCAGCTCAATATCTCGCCGGCTTACCTCAAGCCCGGTTTTGCCTTCGGGGGGTCTTGCTTGCCCAAGGACCTGCGAGCAACGACCTATCTGGCCAAGATGCATGACGTCGAGATTCCCATGCTGGCGGGCATCATGCCGTCAAACCGGAATCACCTCGAACTTGCCATGCAAAAACTGTTGGCCACGGGCAAGCGGAAGATTGGCTTCATAGGGCTGTCGTTCAAGACTGGAACCGACGACCTGCGAGAGAGCCCGCTGGTTACCCTGGCAGAGCAATTGATTGGCAAAGGCATGCAGCTGTCGATTTACGATCCGGAAGTGCACCTGGCAAGTCTCCTGGGTTCCAATCGCAGCTTTATCGAGAAACATTTGCCGCATATCGGGCAGATGTTGCGTCCCGACATTAATGAAGTCATTGATGATTCAGACGTACTGGTGATAGGCCTGTCGGGTTCTGATGTGTCAGATGCCCTGGCGACTCGGTGCAGAGCTGATCAAGTCCTGCTGGACGTGGTCAACCTTCCCAACCGAAGCGCCATTCGCGCCCGTGTGGAAGGGCTATGCTGGTAGCGAGCTTTAACAGCAAGGTTTCTGCGTTGTTGTGGTGGCGGCGCGGCTTGTGGCTGAGTGTGATGGTCCTTGCCGTTGCAGTGCTTTCGCTGGCGCCCTACTTGACCAGTTCCACCGAACTGGTGCGAATGCGCAATGCGCTACTCCTGACCCATGAGAACGGCAATGACTTCGACTGGACGCCTGCCAGCGTGCCCCCCAGCTATATGCTGGAGCGCGGGCCAATAGACCCGTTTTTTCTTGATGTGGCGAACCGCCTTGGACTGGCTGCAATGCCGGACGACTGGACACGTGCTCTTGCCATAAGCAGTCATTTGCTCGGCAGCAGTCAGGTGCTCGAAGGGGGGGCACTCAAACTGGATCTGCGCGGCACTTACCAGCGCATTGTCACAACGGGGGGCGGTTACTGCGGTAATTTTGTCGATGTTTTCATGGCCATCGCCGTCGCCGCAGGAATACCGGTGCGGTCTTGGGCTTTCTCGTTTGACGGGTTTGGTGGTCATGGTCACGTCTGGCCCGAGATATGGAACAGGCAACTGGGGCGCTGGCAACTGGTCGACATTTTCAATAATTACTATTTTTTCGAAACGCCGGGCGTGCCACTCTCTGCTCTTGAGTTCCGCCGGGCCCTGCTTGGCAACTCCACGCAACTCAAACTGGCCACGCTTTATGCCGGGGCCAGGGCTGGCATGCCGATTGAAGAAAAGGCATGGGACTATTACCGTCGCGGATTGCGGGAGTGGTACATGTGGTGGGGAAATAGTGTGTTTGCCTACGACCGGGCCATTTTGGTGCGCTCGTTCTCTGGAATTTCAAGTTCTTTGGAGCAGTTGGGTGGCATTGTGCAAGGGGTTTTTCCGCCGGTGAAACTAATGGCCACCGAGGTGAATCACGACCAGGTCAACGCGCTCAGGCGTCTTCGCCTGCAGTTGTTCGTCGTTGCCTGGGTTGCCTCACTGGCGGCGTTGGCCGCCCTCTTTTGCTGGGTAGCAGTGGTGGGTCTCCGGCGTCGCCAGAACCCTGTCTTATACAGTCTCAGCGCGGCGCATGATGATCAATAACCCAAGATTTCAATCCGCCGATTCGGCTGCAACCCGGTTCCCGCGTGTTGGTCTCGTAGGGCCATTGCCACCGCCATCAGGGGGAATGGCAAATCAATGCCAGCAGCTTATCCAATTGCTTCAGTCCGAAGGGTTGAATGTCGAACTCGTACGGACCAATAGTCCGTATCAGCCGGCTTGGGTAGCACGTATTCCCATGCTACGTGCCGTGTTTCGTCTGTTTCCGTACCTGACCAAGTTGTGGGGGGTCGCCGGAAGGGTCGATGTAATGCACATTCTTGCAAACTCCGGGTGGGCTTGGTATCTGTTTGCTGCGCCAGCGATGATCATCGGGCGCATGCGGGCGACGCCGGTTATTGTGAATTACCGGGGCGGGAATGCTGATCCGTTTTTCACACGAGCTCCGCAGTACGTTCTGAGAATGCTCGCACAGGCTTCCATGCGGGTGACACCTTCGGTATTTCTGCAAAGAGTCTTTGCGAAGCATGGGTTGAGTGCCGAAGTTATCCCGAACATTGTTGATCTTTCTCGCTTCAAGCCAGTTGCATCGCGGGTATTTGGCAACTCACCTCACATTGTGGTGACTCGCAATCTGGAGCCGATATACGACATCCCGACTGCGATTCGTGCCTTTGCGTCCGTCCAGAAACAATTTCCCGGGGCCCGGATGACGGTTGCGGGCAGTGGCCCGGAGTTATCAAGGCTGCAGGCGCTTGTGTCGAAGCTTGCCTTGAATGATTCAGTGGAGTTTGCAGGTCGCATCGACAACGCCAGCATTCCCGTCCTGTATGCTTCGGCCGACTGCATGATCAACTCCAGCACGGTGGACAACATGCCGATCTCGATTCTCGAGGCTTTTGCGAGTGGCGTGCCCGTGGTCAGCACATGCGCCGGGGGGATTCCCGACATTGTCAAAGATGGCGTCTCAGGATTGTTGGTGCCCATTGGCGACGATGAGGCCATGGCGCAGGCGGTCCTTCGCATTTTGCAGAATCCCGCAGTGGCATCAATGTTGAGGCAAGCCGGCTTGGCGGATGCAGAGCAATACGCATGGCCGCGAGTCAAAGCGAAGTGGCTGGGCGCCTATACCCACGCTGCCAAACAGGGGGGGGCGTTGTGAGTCTTTATACGGCCGTATGCGCGAATATTCTGTTTCCGCTGCATGAGAGCCTTAAAGGCCATGATTCGGTGGCCTTGCGAAAACGCCTGGAAGAAAGCCAATGGTGGTCTGCTAAGCAGCTTGAAGACTACCGTGCTCGCCGACTTCAGCAGTTTCTAACTGAGATTGGGTGGCGTGTGCCCTATTACCAGCGCTTGTTCAAGCGTCTCGCTTTCGAGCCAAGCTTCGTCCGGTCAACTGAAGTGCTGCGCCTGTTGCCGTTCCTTACCAAGCCGGATATCCGGGGCAACGTAGATGAGCTGAAGGCCGAAGGCCATGGTCCATTGACTCGCTACAACACAGGAGGCTCTTCCGGAGAGCCGCTCGTTTTCTACATGGGGAAAGGGCGGAAAAGTCATGACGTTGCGGCCAAATGGCGAGCTACCCGGTGGTGGGGTGTTGATATTGGAGACCCCGAACTGGTTGTATGGGGTAGCCCTATCGAACTTGGCGCGCAGGACCGCGTCAGGCGGCTACGCGATGGGCTGCTGCGAAGTCATTTGTTGCCGGCTTTTGAGATGTCGCCCCAGAATCTGGACAGGTTCGTGGCGACTATCCGCGTCTCTCGCCCGGCCATGTTGTTTGGCTATCCGTCAAGTCTTTCCCTCATCGCACACCATGCCAGGCAGAAGGGTGTGGCCATGGACACGCTGGGTATCAAGGTCGTTTTCGTGACGTCCGAAAGGCTCTACGACGAGCAGCGGGCCGTCATCAGTGACGTATTCGGCTGCCCCGTCGCCAACGGGTACGGCGCCAGAGACGCGGGGTTCATTGCACACGAGTGTCCTTCCGGCAGTTTGCACATCAGCGCTGAGGACATCATTGTCGAAACCGTACGGCCGGACGGGGAGCCTACTGCTGAAGGTGAGGCGGGCGAGATCGTGATCACGCATATGGCCACCTCCGACTTCCCTTTTGTGCGTTATCGAACTGGCGACATGGGTGTGTTGAGCGATGAATCATGCGCTTGCGGACGAGGTTTGCCAGTATTGAAAGAAGTTCAGGGGCGCACCACAGATTTTGTTGTTGCACACAATGGCACGGTCATGCATGGTTTGGCGCTGATTTACACAGTTCGTGACTTGCCTGGCGTTGAGCGTTTCAAAATTGAGCAGATGTCAATAGACCTGACCGTTGTCAAGGTAGTGGCTGGTCCGGCATTTAACCGTTCAGCAGAAGAGTGCATCGTGCGAGACTTCAAAAAGCGACTCGGTGACGCAGTCGATATTCGCGTTGAGCGTGTGACAGAAATCACCAGTGAAGCTTCCGGGAAGTTCCGCTATGTGGTGAGCCACGTGAAGGCCTTTGGGCTGAAAAAGGAGGGCAGCGGTGCGTGATTTACTAATGCTGGGCATCGTCCTTGGCGCCTTGCCGTTCGCTTTCCGACACACCTGGATAGGTGTTCTGTTGTGGACGTGGATCAGCGTCATGAATCCTCATAAACTCACGTTCGGTTTTGCCTACGACGCGCCATGGGCTGCAGTTGCAGCCGGGGTAACTCTCATCTCTCTGATTGTTACCCGCGACAAACTCAGTGTGCCGTGGAATCCAGCGGTGAAAGTCTTATTCGCATTTGTTATTTGGATGTGTCTGACAACTGCATTTGCTTTTTACCCTTCGCTCTCTTGGATCCAACTCAACAAGGTCTTGAAGATTCAGCTGATGACGGTGGTGGCATTGGCGGCCCTGCGTGAGCGCAAACACATTGAGCTTTTCATCTGGGTGAATGTTCTTTCACTAGGATATTACGGATTCAAGGGGGGGCTCTTTACCATCAAGAATGGTGGGGCAGAACGGGTATGGGGTCCGCCAGGGGGGTTCATTGAAGGGAACAATGAGCTCGCTGTCGCCTTGGTCATGACCATTCCGCTAATGAACTATTTGCGGCTGGTCGCAACCCGTGCCTGGGTTCGCCACGGACTCTTGGCGCTCATGTTGCTAACGGCCGTTTCGGCGTTGGGGTCTCAGTCAAGAGGCGCGCTACTGGCTGTTTCCGCAATGGGATTGGTTCTTTGGTTCCGATCTGAGCGAAAGGTCATGACGGGGATTTTCGTCGGAGTTGCTGCGATGGTCGCGACGACCATTATGTCGAGCTCATGGGAGCAGCGTATGGGTACTATTCAAAACTATGAACAGGATCACTCTGCAATGGGGCGAATCGAGGCTTGGAGGATGACGGCCAATTTGGCAAATCACAATCTTCTGGGCGGCGGCTTTGATATCTACAGACCTGAAATCTATGCCAAATATGCTCCCGACGCTCTTCAACAGCAAGGGGCGCACAGTATTTATTTTTCTGTTCTGGGTGAGCATGGTTATGTGGGTCTGTTTTTGTTCTTGGCGATATGGGTGTTAGCCTTCAGAACTGCTGGACAGATTCGACGGGATGCGAAGAAACGCGAAGAGACTGCGTGGCTGCATCCGTTGGCAAGTATGTGTCAGGTGTCATTGATTGGGTACTTGGTCGGCGGTGCATTTTTGGCCCTCTCGTACTTTGACCTGCCCTACAACATTCTGGTCATACTGGTAGTGTCGCTGCGCTGGCTTCAAGAGAAACGATGGGAATATGAGCCGCAAGGGGCCTTTGGTGCCGCGGCGCCAGTCAGCCAAATTCAGGCGCCCCCCCAGAGAAGATTTCAACCATGATTTTGAAGAACATCGCCGGCATGCTGTCGCCCGGTGGGCAAGGGGGTCGCTTGTCCATCCTGATTTTTCATCGGGTGCTTACGCAACCAGACCCGCTATTTCCCGATGAGCCCGATGTGGCGAGGTTTGACGAAATGATGGGTTGGGTCTCCAAGTGGTTTCAAGTGTTGCCGCTTGACAAGGCGATCACACAGCTTCGCGCCGGTACGCTTCCCGCGCGAGCTGCGGCCATCACGTTTGACGATGGATACGCAGACAACGCCACCAATGCACTGCCAATTTTGAAGCGCCATGGCATGAGCGCGACCTTCTTCGTGGCCACCTCCTTTCTGAACGGCGGACGGATGTGGAATGACACACTGATTGAGGCCATACGCGGATGTTCGGCGGAGTCACTTGATTTGACGGAAGCCGGCTTTGGGTCCTTCAATCTGGGCTCGGTTGCCGATAAGCGCATGGCCATTGAGCGCTTGCTGAAAGCCGTCAAGTACCTTGAGCCCAGCAAGCGCAATGAGGCGGTTGCACTGGTGCAGAAGGCTGCACTGGTCAAGTTGCCCGACGATCTGATGATGACCTCCAGGCAAGTGCTGCAGTTGCGCAACACGGGCATGCAGATTGGTGCGCATACCTGCACCCACCCTATTCTGGCCAGTCTTTCTGAGGGCGAAGCCCGGACGGAAATCACGTCCAGCAAATGTCTCCTGGAGTCACTCCTCGATGAGCCGGTTTCCTTGTTTGCCTATCCCAACGGCAAGCCGAACAAGGATTATTTGGCAAAGCATGCGGAGATGGTCCGGCAAGCCGGATTTGACGCGGCCGTGTCCACGGCCGCGGGGGTCTCATCGTCTGCCACGGATGTTTTTCAGTTGCCGCGCTTTACGCCGTGGGACCAGACGCGGTTGCGTTATGGCATACGATTGGCGCTCAATCTGCGTGATGTGACGCCCCAAATCGCGTAGCGGCTCGATTGGTTTTTCTGGGGGCTGGTCCATGCTTCAAAGGAGCGTTCAAGGTGCTGAATAGACTTTCCCGCTTGCTGACCCTGATGGTTTTTTGGGGAAGCTGCTCAGTCGCCATGGCCGCGCCCGACACGTTCTTCATTGGTGACGGCGTCGTGGGCCCAACTTGTGCGAACTACACGGGTATGGGGCACATGGCGTGGAGCCGTCCCGGGGGGGATTGGGTGGATGCTGCGGGAAAATTGTATGGTGCTCAGCCCTATTCGTCACACCTGGTGCCACTCGGAAAAGGACGTCAGATTGAAGACTGGGACGTTACCGAATTGGTTCAGGGCTGGCTGGGCGGCCGCTATCCGAATGCAGGCATGATGCTACGCGCCAGGCGGGCGGGCAAAAATGGCGTGGCGGATTTCCATAGTCGTGAGTCGCCTGATTCTGTCAGCCGTCCCATCCTCAAGCTGAAATGGTCAGACGGATCGCAGACCAGAGTCTCCCCCGTCGCAGATACCCACCTTGACTGCTCGTCGCTCTCCAGTGTCGGTGCGAAACCAATCATGAAAGTCAGCGCTTCACAAAGCGCGCTGATCCGATTTGATCTGAAACGAACAAATCTGCGATTGGAGCAAGCTGTGCTCTACCTCGTTTCTGACACCCGGTACGCGGCGGGGACCGAGATTGAGGTGTACCGCGCGGCGCCACCCTATGCGCGGATGTCGGGCGACATCGCCACGGGTTTGGCACAGACTTTTCCTCGGGATCTGGGCATCGACAAGCACCCCGACGTACTGTTTGCGACGGGTTTTGAGAATCCCATGTGGGTTACTGAATGGAATTATTTCGATCCCCGAAGCAACTCAGAAGGGGTCTCGGAAGATGGGGCAAATTCATTTGAGTCCCTTAGCGGCCGGGCATTGCGCGTCCGATTGGTCAAAGGCAAGAATCTGGGCCTTGATCTGCGTTATGAGTTTGCCAAAGCGGGCCACCCCGAGCCCGAGGAAATCTATTTCCGCTATTACCTGAGGTTTGCCGATGACTGGGACCCTTACCTCGACGGCGGCAAGATGCCGGGCATTGCCGGCACGTACGGGCGAGCCGGTTGGGGTATGCGCAGGTCCGATGGGTATAACGGCTGGTCTGTGCGAGGCGGGTTTGCGTCCCGCCCGGCGGCCGACAAGTCTGTGGCCCGCATCACGGCGGTAGGCTCCTACTCTTACCATGCAGAGACGGACGCGTCCGGGGACTATTGGGGTTGGAGTGAGGGGCCCTCCGGTCTGCTGGAGAACAATCGTTGGTACTCGGTGGAGCAGTACGTCAAGCTGAACACGCCGGGCTCGCGCGATGGCGTGTTTCGCGCATGGATCGATGGTCGGCAGGTCGTTGAGAAGACGGCGGTTGTGTTCAGGCATACCCGGGATCTGAAAATTGAGAATGTCTGGATGAACATCTATCACGGCGGTGTTGGTCCATCACCCAAAGACATGGCGCTGTACCTTGACAACGTGGTGATCGCCCGTCAGTACATTGGGCCGGCAAGAAGATAACCGGAGTGGAGATCCGAAATAGGGCGCATGGCGAAGTCCGTATGTGAGATTTTTCATCCAGTTTGGGAGAAGTGCACGACGCACGACTGAGTAGACTCCGACGAGTGGTTGGTTCAGGCCCCAATTTAGTAGATTTGGATAACAACAGTGAAACTTGCATTGAACGCAACTAAGACATTTGGCATTACCGCAATCACAACGCAAAGCAAAAGCCTCTATTTTTTTTGGAGATTCGCACTTGTCGCCTTGGTCGTAGCTGCAATTTGGGCGCCTCACTTTTCGCACTATCAGATTGATCGCAGTCCAGCGGCCCTGGCAGCTGTACAGGATTCGGCCCGAATTCCTTCGGCAGCAGTGCTGGACGAGGTTTCTGGCCTATCGCTGGGTGTCCAGATGGACATACCGGACGACAAGGTCGTGGACGCCGCAGAGCAGATATTGGCTGGCACCTTGTCAGTTCCAAGATTTTTGCAGGCGCCCATGTCGCTACAGGGCTATCCCCAAGACTACCGGCGCGGGCCGCCAACCCTGCAGCTCATCATGGCCAGTCTGGAAGTTGAGCGCGTCTTGCTCAGTGCCTTTGAGCGAACGCATGATCCGCGCTTTCTCGACTTGGCAGTAAGTCGCATCCTCGCCTTCGCGGCCCATGAATCCCAACAGCGCCAGGGCGATGGCTTTCTCTGGAACGATCACGCGGTGGGCGCCAGAATTTCGGTACTGGCAAAGCTCTGGCGGCATGTGCGTGAGAGAGCTGATTTTCCACCCGAGTCATCCCTCAATATTCTCTCGTTCGTTGAGCGAAGCGGTCGCATGTTGGCAAAGCCCAGCCAATTCACTGTCAGAACCAACCATGGCGTGGTGCAAAACCTCGCCCTATTGCAGATCGCTGCCGCGTTTCCAGCCCTTCCTGAATCCCCGGGATGGCGCAGGCTCGCTGTTGAAAGGCTGAAGCTTCAATTGCCCTTTTACGTCTCGGGGGAGGGTGCTGTCCTGGAACACTCGGCGGAATACCACTTGTTTGGCAGCGAATTGCTGGCCATGGCGGTTCGCCTGAGCGTTCTCAATGGCCTGGTGCCTGAGCCGTCACTGGTTGAGGCCGCGCAAAAAACACGCACGGTACTTGGCCTTCTGATGCGTCCCGATGGAAGCCTTCCCCTGCTCGGCAATACCAGTGCCGGGAAAACCAGTGCCCTGCCATTGACCGACCCCGGCGGCGCCACCCCTATTCGACACCAACTGCCGCCCTACTCGCCACCAAAGAGCGGAGGCACCTTGCTTCCGGTGTCCGGGTATGCCATCTGGTGGCAACGCGATGATGCAACGAAGCTGGCTCAAACCCTGGTTGCCTGGGCCAAACACGATGGGCATGGCCACAAGCACGCCGATGAGGGCTCCGTGCTTTTCTGGTCTGAGGGCGTCAACTGGATCACCAATACCGGCTACTGGCCGTATGGCGTGCGCCATGAGGCGGCTGCCTATTCATGGGCGGGCTCCAATGCGCCCCACCAAGTGGGGGAAAGTTTCGCTGTTCCTCGTTCTGCGCAACTGCTGCAAAGCGGGGAGACGTCAGGGATTCGGTTCGTTGAAATTGAGCGACGTAACGATGGGGCGGGTACGCAGTTTCGTCGCCAGGTGATACAAATTGATGCGCAGACATTGCTGGTGCTTGATTTTGTGCACGCGGCTGCGAACGGGACTGAGACGATCTGGACAATCGACCCTGCCCTTCGTTTGCTGCCCGGGGCGACAGACATGAGTTATGTCAGCACCCCGGCGCCGGATGGGCGCCATCTCCTGGTCAGCCTGGCGAGCGATTTCGCTGCCAGGCCCCAAGTTCGCCGTGGGTCTGAGCGGCCGTTTGCGGGTTGGGTGGTGGTGAACGACAAGCCAACGCCAGCCGATGCGCTACAGCTTGTGGACCCAAGCCCCAACTCGACCCGTGCGGTTTTGTTCAGGCTGGCAGCCGGGCCCATCGACGTGGGCCCGAAAATTTCGATCGAGGCGGGTGCAAAGGCGGATGCATGGGCAGTGGTGCTGGAAGGCGCCGGTGAATTCAAGCGCTTGACCAGAAGCGGCGGAACCATCATGCTCGACAAGGTGACAGGCTCAGACGCCTCGGTGGGCCGGGTGCTGATGCTATTGCGGCCCGCACCCGACATTGCGGCCGAACGGGCAGCCCTGAAGAGCGCATACGCGAAGGCAGTCGCCACCTATCCGCCCTGGCGCGAGCTGGCGTTTTACAGGCAGCGGCTGTCGTATGCCCTGGGCTTGCTTGCCCTTCTCGTAGAAGCAGGATGGTTCGCGTTTTCAAGATTGGCAAGGCCAATATCCAGGAGGCAATATCTGTTTGCCCATCTCGGTATGACGGCCGGCTGGGCGGCAGTTTCAGGTTGGGCATTTCTGCTCTATTTGCAGTGAAAATTACGCATTTTTGCTATGAAAATAATAGCGAATTGCGCAATATATTCGGGGGCTAGAGCCCGATTTCATCAAAACCGGTGATGGTCAGCGAGGAAGTGTGAATTGAGGGACTTTGGCCGCGAGCCATTGCTCCAGCATCATCAGGATCCACACCATCTCGCCAAAGTAACCAGGGTGCTCCGGCAGGCGCTTGCCCAGCAGGGTCTGCACAAAGTCCGCGCGCACCACGCCACGCCTGGCCAGGCTGTGCAGTGAGTCGGTGGCCAGCGCCTTCAGGGCCGGGTGGGTGTTGGCCCACACGCCAAAGGGCAAGCCAAAACCCTGCTTCTTCTTGGTCAAAATCTCGTCTGGCAAGAAGCCGCGTAGCGCCTCCTTAAAGAACCAGCGCAACTTCAGCCCTTTCAGCTTGTAGTCAGTGGGCAGCTTGAGCGAGAACGCCAGCAAGCGGTCATCCAGCATAGGAAAGCCCACATCCAGCCCGGCAAAGCTGGTGGCACCCAGCACCTTGGGCAGATCGCTCTCGGCCAGCGTGAAGCGCCAGTCAAACGCCAGCTCTTTGTTCAAATGGCTGCAGTCTTGCGCGCCTTGCCATACCTGGCGCTGCAACTGCAGCGGGCCAGTGACGTCCACCTGGGCCAGCAGTTGCGGTGTCAACACCTCGGCCACACCCAGGCGCGTAATCAGGTTGTACATCTGCAGCCGGTCGGGCATGGGGACGCGGGCCTGCTCCACGTAGCTGCCCGCTTTGCGGGTCAGGGCAAAGGCCCCGGCAGCGCGGGTGCCCAGCAGCGGCTCCAACAGTCCTTTTTGGATCGGGCCCGGCACATGGTCATACCAGCCGAATACCCTTTGCTTGGCGTAGCGGCTATTGCCGCCAAATAGCTCGTCGCCACCATCACCCGCCAGGATTTTCGTCACGCCGTCGTCCCGGGCCATCTTGGCGCAGTAGTACGAGGGCAGGGCAGAGGAGTTGCCGAAAGGTTGGTCAAACGATGCCGCCACGGCCGGAATGCTGCGCACCAGGTCATCCGGCGTGACGTAGTACTCGTGGTGTTCGGTCTTGAAGTGCTTGGCCGCCAGCCGGGCGTACTCCATCTCGTCATAGCCCTGGGCGTCAAATCCGATCGAGTAGCTGGCCGCGGCCCGGCCGCTGGCCAGGGCCACCATGCCTGCCACGGTGGAGCTGTCAGTGCCGCCGCTCAAGAAACAGGCGGGCTTGCTGCCGTCCAGCTGGGTGGCCACCGAGTCCTGCACCAGTTGCCGGAATTCACTCTTGAGGGCGTCAAACGAGGGGTTGCGTTGTTCTTCAAACGTTGGCGTCCAATACGGCGCCACGGTCAGTTGGCCGTTTTCAAACAGCGCGTAGTGGCCAGGGGGCAAACGGTACACATCCTTGTAGATGGTTCGCGGAGACGGGATGACATGAAAGAAAAGGTAGTCAAAAATGGCTTGCGGGTCGATCTCGGCGCCATGGTCCGCCAGTTCATCGGCCCGGGCGGAAAACTGTAGTTTTCCCCCGCTGACCCGATAGCACAGGCTTCGAATGGCAAAGCGGTCGACGGCCATAAAGCTGCGTCCAGAGGCGTCATGCAGGCCCACAGCAAAATCGCCTGTCACCCGGGATGCGGCACCGGGGATGTCGCGTGCAATTGCCTCGCGCCATGCCGACACTGGCCCTTCGGTTTGAGCCAATTCGGCCAGTCGCACATCTGCGAACCTGGGGGAGCCTGAGGCAAACGAGTTTTCTGTGGCAGCCATTTGAAAATAAATCTTGATGTTATTCAGGGAGATTGACCGGCTATTCCCGGTGTCGCCGCCTGATTATGCGCAGTTATGATTGGGGTCCATCCAGATCGGCGGGTCACTGCTGTAGAAAGTGCCGGGACGAGCTTGAAACGAATACTAATGGTTGCCTACCACTTCCCGCCTTTGGCGGGGAGCAGCGGCATTCAACGAACCCTGCGGTTTGTGCAGCATCTGCCCTCCTTGGGCTGGCAGCCCCTGGTGCTTAGCGCAGACCCCCGCGCCTATGAAAAAACCAGCGCGGATCTGCTCGCTGATGTGCCCAAAGCCACGGTGGTGCGCCGGGCCTTTGCGCTGGACACGGCCCGGCACCTTCAGCTTGCAGGACGCTACCTTGGCTGGATGGCTCGGCCCGACCGGTGGATCAGCTGGAAACTTGATGGCGTTCGCCAGGGGCTCAAGCTGATTGACGAGTTCAAGCCAGACGTCATCTGGTCTACCTACCCCATCGCCACGGCGCATGTCATCGCCTCGGCGCTCAGCCGCAGGACGGGCATCCCCTGGATCGCGGATTTCCGTGACCCCATGGCCCAGGACGGTTACCCAGCCGACCCGCTGACCTGGCAGAGCTATCAGCGCATCGAAGAAGACGCCGCCAGGCACGCGCGGCACTGCGTTTTCACCACACCCGGTGCCGCCCGCATGTACCAGCAGCGCTACCCGGCTGCGGCCAACCGCATGGTGGTGCTGGAAAACGGCTACGACGAAGAAAGCTTCTCGTCGGCGACTCTGCTCCCCGGCACAAGCAGCCCGGACAGTGGTCCACGACCGCTTCTCATGCTGCACAGCGGCATTGTTTATCCGTCCGAGCGTGATCCAACCCAGCTTTTCATGGCGCTTGGACGCCTGAAGAAGGCGGGCGTGTTGGGTGCTGATGATCTGCGAATTCGGTTTCGTGCTTCGGTGAATGATGGCCTGCTGCAGGAATTGGCCGATGCGCATGGTGCGCAGGACTTCATCGAACTGTGCCCGGCAATACCTTACCGGGAGGCGCTGGCGGAAATGATGGCAGTCGATGCCCTGCTGGTCATGCAGGCCAGCAACTGCAATGCCCAGATTCCGGCCAAGATCTATGAATACCTGAGAGCGGGTAAACCGATTCTGGGGCTTACCGATCCTGCGGGTGATACGGCTGGGGTGCTGCGTGGCGCAGGGCTGACCGACATCGTGCGCCTTGATTCAGCGGACGACATTGCCCAGATGCTGCCCGCGCTGGTGCGCGACTGGCGACAGGGCAAGGTGGTGCTGCCAGATGCACTGGCTGTGCAACAGGCTTCCCGGCTCGGGCGCTCGCAGGCGCTGGCAGTCTTGCTGGCGCAAGTGGTGAATGCGAGCGGATCCGCCACCGGTGCGCGCGAGACTTCATGAGCACTCGCAAATCCCTGTTTTTCTCCTTTCTGGATCGATATGCAAGTCTGCTGATTTCAGTGGTGTCTTCCATGGTGATCGCCCGCCTGTTGACACCCGCCGAGATCGGGGTGTTTTCAGTCACCATGGTGCTCCTGATGTTTGTGGCCACGGTGAGGGACATGGGCGCAGGTCAATATCTGTTACAGGAGAAAGAACTCACCACCGAGCGTATCCGGGCCGTGTGGGCCGTGCAGTTGGGCTTGGGCGTGGGGCTGGCGTGCATCGTTTTGCTGGCCAGTTACCCCGTTGCAGTGTTCTACAACGAGCCGCGCATGCGGGACATCATGCTGGTGGTGGCGCTGAACTACGCCATCAATCCTTTTGGCTCGTTGACCTATGCGTGGCTGATGCGCGAGATGCAGTTTGAGAGCGTCGCGCTGATGCGGTTTTCTGCCGGTCTCAGCGGTGCATTGGCATCAATCTGGCTGGCATGGCAGGGCTACGGACCCATTAGTCTGGCTATTGGTTCTCTGACTTCTACCGTTGTCAATGCACTTATTGCCGTTTATTTTCGGCCCAAGTCATTTCCCTGGCTGCCCGGCGTGCGCGAAATCAGACGTGTGCTGGTGTTCGGTTCGAAACTGACGGCCAGCTCCATCGTTGGCGTCTTGTCAGGCAGCGCGCCAGAACTTCTCCTTGGCAAGCTGCAAGGCCTTGCAGCTGCCGGTCTGTATTCCCGCTCCAGTGGACTTGTGCAGATGTTTCACAGGCTCTTTGTCGATGCTGTCGGTGCTGTGTGCATGCCCTGGTTCGCCAGACAATCGCGTGAACAAGGGAGTTTTGTCGATCCCTTCCTGAAAGCCACGGCCTATGTAACGGCATTTGGCTGGTCTTTTTGTCTAGCCGTCATTTGTCTGGCGCACCCGATCGTTCGGGTTCTCTATGGCGACCAGTGGGATCAGTCGGTGGACCTGGCGCGGCTGCTGGCGGTTGCCACCGCCTTTGGCGTCCCGGCTGCTTTGTGCGGCACCGCTTTGTTGTCATCCGGCGGGGTCACCATCATCGCCCGTGTGACCGTCTTCAGCGCAATCCAGAGTATTGCGTTTGTGGCACTCGGTGCCTCGCAAGGTCTTGCCGCGTTGGGCCTTGCCTTGATCGCCGCCTCGGCAGTCAGTGCTGTGCTGTGGCTGCGGGCAACTGCCAGGCACATTGGCATGCCTCTGTCCGCGCTGCTGAATACCTTGCGCCAGAGCGCACAGGTTGCGCTGCTGGCGGTCATCGGGCCAGCCCTCGCGCTCTGGGTATATGGCCCTTACCCGACCGGGTTTGTAATGCCTCTCATCTTGGGTGGTGCAGGTGGCCTGGCGGGATTTTTGCTGGGAATCGTGATTTTCAAACATCCGTTGCAGGTGGAAATCACGACGATTTTGTCAAAGATAAGGCAGCCGCCAATCTGATTCCGCCACGCTGCGCCTGAGTTAGCACCTCAACGCAAACGTAAGTTGCGACCGGCTGGCTGGCCATTCACTTTCGCAACAGCTGATGAATCCAGTTTGGATGAGGTGCCAGGAACGGTTTTTGAACGCGCAAGCCAATGAAGGCGGCTCTGGTGAGAACCTTCTGCCAAAGGCTCCTTGCCGGTGGGTCAGTCAAATTGGCACCGCAATGAATGCACGGCTCTTCCTGGTAGTAAGTGCCATAGGGGTTGCCAGCCAGGTCCATCAAGGCGGAGGACAGCGGGTTGGTTCCCTCGCTTGTCTCGCCAATGAATGTCTGCTTGACGACTGCAAGCCCCGGAAACAACCTGGACAGCCGGTTCTCGTCAAACGTGTTCACGTGGCCCCACGGCGGGCTGATCTTTCCGCATCTGTTGCATGTGGTTCGACCAACGCGGATATCTTGTCGGTAGGGCACACCGATGATTACGTACTCTTTCGCAACACGGGCCAGTTCGCTGCAGGCGGCTTCCAGCAAATGCGTCGGAATATGTTCCAGAACCTCCGCGCAGAACACCAGATCGAATGAGTCATCCGGAAAATCCAGCGCGGTGATATCGCCCTTCACACACTGTATTCGTTCGTGTTCAATTGAGGGCTTTTCCAGGTCAAGCGCCGTAACTGTTGAATAGCGATCAGCCAGCAGGCGGGAAATGAATCCATCGCGCGCACCAATATCGAGGGCGGAATTTCCCTGCGCGGGAACAAGACGCATCAAATCGCTTATCCGTGCCTTTTCAGAGGCGCTGTTTCGATACTCTGTCAAATCCATCGCGTAGGTCCATTCTCTAAAAACACCCTGAGCCCTCGTGGAATATGGGTGGTATGCTATACAAATAATAGCGTTTGCAGCGTGTGCCTTCACTCAACGGTGCGTCTAGGCATTTTCTTCTATGACGGCACCAACGCCTTGGCGAGATTGGCATCCAGAAATCCCTGATGACTCACCAACTGTGTTGCATGCACGGTATGCAAGGTTGCAAGGTTTAACTCAATGGCACATATTCCGTCCGTGGTGGCGGCAATGTCCCAAGCCTGGAATCGCAGCCCCGGGAACGCTCTGGCTGCATCTTCAACATACTCTTTCATGGCGTCCCAGTTTGGTACCTTCACGCCCAACAAGGGCAGGTGTGTATCCGGATGGTTCTCAATGGCAACTTGCTTCCCGTCAATACCACGGTAGGCGCCCTGAATCAGTCCGGTGGTGTGATCCACCGCCGCCACAACATTGCCGTTGGTCCAACCCTCGGTGTTATCCATGATGTTGTTGCCGGTACAGAGTTTCCAGTTTGCTCGAAACAGCTTGGGTCCGTCTTCGCCGGTCAGAACGATCATTCGAACGCTGGACAAACGCGTTCCGCAGATCTGTTGAACTTCATCAGAAGGTCTTAGCATTGCCTGAAACAACATGCCGACCCGGGAGTTGCGTTCAAGCCAGTCGTGAAACGCATCGAGCGACATCTTGCTGTGCCCGCGCGTCATCACCGACCTGGTCTCGGGCTCATAGCCGGTAACCAGATTGGCCCCCCTGCCAAACAGGCCATGAACCGGTTTGACGAACAGGGGAAAAGTTCTGTTGTCTGTCAGGAATCGTTCCAGACCTTCACGCGTCCTTACGTGTTCACAGTGCCCTCCCGCTAAGCGCCATGGGTGATAAATGGCAAGGGTTCTTGGTATCTTGAACCCGGCGGTGAGCATGACTTGTTCAAAAAGGATTTTGTCATTCGCGGTGCCGTGCCAACTCGACTGGTTAAGCCGCGAATAGATGCGTTCTGCCTTGTAACCCAGGAATTGCCGCTTGGCACCGCTGGAAAGTGCGGGATCGTGGAGTCGATAATCGAAATACTCGGCCGGCCCAATCAGGTTGGGTGAGCGCGACAGCGGATAGAACTCGATCAGTTGTTGAAAGTACCCGACGCCAGAGTCTGTTTTTGCCTGATGTGCACACTTGATAAGATTTAGAAGTCTTGAGATGATGGACACGCGGATTCTCTTTCTGAAGCGTCGGCATTCAAATTATGCCGTGTCATACAGGCACACAGTGTGCAGCAATAAATGTCAAACAGCCACACCAACCCGATAGGCCGTATCGCAGGGCAGCTCAATGCGTATCGGGATTGGGCCAGTTTGGCCCAGCAACAGACCGGCAAGAATCTGGTCACACAAATTCGCGAAATTCGGGCACTGCAAAGCACCGGGGGCCAATGCGGCATATCAGACTACTACGAGTACGGTCTGTACAACGACAGCTATCTGATGGGGCGAGGCCGGCAGGACTTTCTTGGCTGGCGCCTGCAGGCAAAGTTCAGTCTCGCACTCAATCCCCGATACGCCGTTCTGCCCGCTTGTGACAAGACTGTTTTCATGCAGATGGCCAGTGCGGCCGGATTGCCGGTGGCGCCTGTTCGGGCCTGTTTTCACCGGGCAACACGTATTTCAGATGCGCTGGGTCTGCATCTCAAGAGCCGGGAAGAGGTGGGTGCCTTTATGCGCGATCCATCTATTTACCCCATGTTCGGAAAACCGGCTTTCTCCCAGCAGGGCTACGGCTCGGCCTATCTTGCCAGCTACGATCCAACAGCCGACAGTTTGAGCTTGCTCGATGGCCAGGCCATATCCGTTGACAACTTCCTGAAGCGTCTGGACCACAGCGTGGACTCCCGCTATCACAAGCCCGAATGTGGCTATCTGTTTCAGCAGTCATTGACGCTTGCGCCGGAGATTCGGGCATTCACAAACTGGGCCGCGATTTGTGGCGTGCGCGTCATATGTCTCAATGGGCCAGACGGTGTGCAACCCATAAGGGCGATCTGGAAAGTTGCGACTCCACCCAATCACGTCGACAACTTCAGTTTGGGGAAGAACGGCAACTACTTGGCGAACGTTGATCTTGCCACCGGCGAGGTGAGCCGTATGGTGGGCGGATTCTGGCCAAAAACGCAAACCTTCAAGACCCATCCGGGCTCTGGTCACGCGGTTGACGGTTTCCAACTGCCTGGCTGGAATCAGGTTATGGATGCCTGCCGGCGCGCGGGGGCTGTTTTTCCTCTCATGAAGATTCACCATTGGGATTTTGCCTTGACTGATCAAGGACCGATGATGCTGGAGTTGAATGACGTGGGCGGGACGGAGATTGCCCAGGTTCACGGTCACGGTCTGTTGACTGTTGAAACCCGGGAGTTCCTGAAGCGTCACGCCAATACGCAGGCTCACCCGTGGGTCAAGGCGCTTTAGGTTGCGTCTTGGACATCTCCAGAACACGCGCTGCTGCAGCGAGAATTGATTGACCAACGGCTGGGTAGTCCGATGGAGCAAACGCCGTTAACACATATTCGGCGCGATTGAGCTTTGCGCCAGCTCGATCCACTCCAACTTTCACGCGGCGAAACTGATCGGTTTGAAACGCCTCCAGAATCGAAGCGACGCCACGATGCCCGCTCGCGCCGCCGCTGAGTCGGGAACGAATCGAGCCGATTGGGATGTCGAGATCATCATAGACAAGCATGCAATGTTCTGGCGTGAACGACATGCGCTCCGAAAGTTGCTTCAATCCCGCACCAGTACCATTCATTGCCATTCTGATTTTTATCAGGCTGATGTTTCGGCCCTGCAATGAACCGCGTGCGATCCAGGCTTTGGGGGTCGTCGTCCAGGTGAGTCCCAATGATTTGGCAAGGTGGTCCACCACTTGATAGCCAATGTTGTGGGGTGTGCCGGTATACATGGACTCTGGATTGCCCAGCCCGACCACTACGTGCTCATCGCGTCCGACGACAAAAAGATCGGGCAATGGTTCTATCGCTGCAGTCTCCGCCGTGACCTGGCGGCGCATGAGCAGCGGCGCGCCGGAAGGTTTCATGCGATCCGGACACTCATTGCAGAACTCATACCGGTTGCAGTCATCTCGCCAGCAAGCGACGTCCCCAGTACGCGCCAGGATGATGCGGAGCAGGTGATCCTGTTTGCTGGTTCCCTTCAGCAGAACCAGATCGTCCTCGCGGGTGATTGCATTGATGTAATCGGTGGCATCGCGCACACGGCTGAACGCGCGCAGTGAGTCTTCTCCTCCCGGCTTTTTCGCCTTCAGCACGTGGGATGCCCAGGGTCCGACGAATATCGTATGCTGCGCAATTTCCTGGGCCCGCGCCGCCACCTGTGCGTACTTTTGTGGCGCCCCGCTGCCACAATCCGCCAGTGTGCCGATCACGATGATCTTTCGTTTGGCATGCGCCGCACGCATGAACTCAAAGCATGAATCAACAGTCCATAGCGTCCCCTTCCAGTCATCCCGGATAAACGTCACGCCGTCCGGCGTTGTCACTGGTTGCATGCGTCCGTCAAAGGGGGCAACTCTTGAAATCCCTTCGGCGCATTCCTCAAGAGACAACCCTGCGGCGAGTCCACCGCCAATAGCGCCCAGGACCGACGAAAGCCAGTGTGTTCCACAAAGCTGGGTGTTGACCCGCACGCGCTCGTCACCCTGGACCAAAGTCATTCGCAGACGATCAGGCCAGAGTGAGCTGATGTTTTCGGCGCGCAGACTGGCAGACAGTGCCGTGCCAAAGGTAATGACCCTGGCGGTACAGTTGGCGGCCATGGCCAGGACCGATGGGTCATCCGCATTGAGCACGGCGGTGCCTGTGGTGGGTAGCGAGGCTATGAGCTGGCCCATTTCCGCAGCAAGATGATCCCGGGATGCAAATGCGCTCAAATGGTCGTCTTGAACGACTGTGACGATGCCAATGCTGGGTTGCACCAGATCAAGGATTTCTTTCATTGCACCTGGCTGGTCTTCACTCAGTTCGGCCACACAGAAATCATGCGTTGGACGCACACGCAAGACGGTCTTGGCCACCTCAGGCAGCACGTTGAGGGAGGCTGGGTTTGCCGACCCCCGACGAATGTGCGACAGTATCCCCAGCAAGAGTTCCTTGGTGGTGGTTTTGCCGGCGCTTCCCGTGATGCCGACAAATACCGGCCTCTTGAGAAAGGGGCGCCAACCCCGGGCAAGCTTGACGATGGATCGATCGACAAGTTGATCGCCAAGTAGCTTGCGAACTCGCCAGCCCAGGGCATCCTGAATATGTCCCAGTCTCATCTTCAGAGCTGCGTGCATGGAAGAGCCGTCAATTCACTTTAGTATGTTTTGGGTATCTGCGTTGCTACAGTGCGTTTCCATCTCGTGGCTAATTTCGCTCCGGATTGCCTCCAGATAGCCATGTCCGTCTCGCAGATCGGGTTCCAGATGGTTGCCTTCTGCCCATTCGTTCCAAGATTTGAGGAATACCAACCGCCCGTCTGACGTTGGCGAAGAGGTGCGAGTCAGATCGAATGCTTTGCGCAAAGCCTTGCGAAAGAGGTTCGGCGTTGACCCATGAATGACCAAGCCATTCTTGCCGCTACGGGGACTGTTGTCCCAAGCGTGAACCACGGTTGGGTATCGCGTCTTTGGCAGGGTATCTGGCACAAAATAGGAAACTGCCTTCTCATATTGGTAGATTGTTGGCACACCGAGTTTTTCCAGGCAGAGGTTGTAGGCCAGTTTCAGTGGGTTTCGCCACGTTTCCCAGCCCCTTACTGGGGGATTTCTGTTGTAGATCGAGGCGTCGAATCCAACTCCTTCCGGATCTGCTGATCCTGTGCGATAGATCCCAACCAAATGCAATCCGGCAAGCCCGGCCTGTTTCGCCATTGCACGCCAACGTTCAATGGTTGCTTTTGGGTTAACCAGGTCAAATGGCCGGTAGATGAGGAAGACTGGCTTGCCATCAACACGCAAATAGCGGCGATCCTTGAATGCGGGCAGCAAGGTTTCAAAGTGTTTCTGATCGTCCTCGGGTCCGGGATACTCCTGCTGCATGAGGATGCGATTCGGAGATCCATGCCATATTCCACTCCACGTTTCGTTAGCCCAACAGAGGCAGAAGGGAAATTCCGGTTCACCGCTGGCGACGACTTCCTCGAACGGACGTTCTAGAAGCTGACGGCCATTGCCGAACCAATAGTGGTAATAGCAGAATGCTTCGATTCCATAGGCCCGGGCCAAGTCTGCCTGAGCCTGTCGCGCTTCGGGAAGCCTGAGATCATAAAAACCAAGATCGGCAGGCACGTGCGGTTGATAGTGGCCAGGGAAACGCGGTTTCGCCTTCGCAGTGTTTGTCCATTCGGTGAAGCCCTTGCCCCACCATTGGTCGTTTTCCTTGATGGGGTGAAACTGAGGCAGATAGTACGCAATCAAACGCGGTGGTGATGAACTCATTGAATCAACTCAGTGTGTGTCGAAAGGCATGGCATCAGCTTAAACGCCGGTGGATGAAGTTGGCAGCGCAACGCAGGCAAATCGTTCGTATTGCATGTCGGTGAGCTTCCCTCCAAGAAATCGGTTTAGCAGCGCCGCCTTCCAAGGCAATGGTTGACCGAAGATACCTTCGATGCGACTAGTGCGGAAGCCTGTTTCGGAGAACATTCTTTCAATGCTTGATTTCGTAAAGAAACGCAAATGCGTGCGATCAAGAACGCCCCACTTTTCGTACCGCCAATCGCCTTGAACAAAATAACTTTTGAAGACCGGAAAGTGCCGAACATTTGGGATCGAAGAAACCACGGAGCCTTGGGGTCGTAGTATCTTTTTCACCTGCCGTAGCACCGTCCACGGGTCGACAAGGTGTTCCAGCACGTCATTGCAGACCACACAGTCAATGCTGCCAGCAGGAATTGACTCCAATGCAGTTTCTACCGGCTGCTCAATCACCTGGTCAAGATGTTTTCGTGCCTCCTGTGCTGACTCCGGGTGAATCTCGATTCCAATGGTATAGGCGTCTTTTCGCGTCTTCCGCAGAAGTGCACTGAAACCACCGGCGCCGCATCCAAGTTCGACGAAGCGCCGGGCATCTTTGGGAATGAATGCCAACATTTCCGGACGTTGACCCTGGTAGTAAACGACATCAGGAATCTCTGTGTCTCCTGATCCTGCCAAACGGGAGGAGTGCATGTCCATGAATACTTCCTTAAAACTTCAGCCTGAAAACGTCACGGGCGGATGTTCTGATTCCCCCGCACCACCAACCACGGTCTGCCAGACGAGGCAGGATTCCTCACGCCAGCGGAGTCTCTCTTCGGTTTTCATTTTGCTAACAAATCCAGGTCGCCATGCGTGTAGGTGGCGGCTATCTGCGCATCATTGCCGCCTGGAAGGTGGTTGGCATGATAGAGGGCCACCTCCTGGGTGAATGGTACAGGGCGCGAAGAGACATGTTTTGCTCTCACCTGACTAATCCGGTAGTGTGTCATCGGTGGAGCCGTCATCCACCATGATCACTTCAAAGTCGCGAAATGTCTGAGCCTGCACAGACGTCAACGTGGCAACCCGATACTGGGCCGTGTTGAAGCAAGGAACAATGACCGTGACAAATGACTTTGTGTATGGCACGTTCATTTTTTCCGAGAAACGATACTCTTCATCATATTTTTCGGCAGTTCTAAGAAGGTCTTGGGATCGAGTTTGAACTGTTGTTTTAGCAAAGCCCAGGGCAGGGGCTTGCGATGACTCAATCGGTGTAGCAGATCTCGGGCAAATGCCAGCCTGAGATCGCGGATGCAGCTCTGGATGTGAGATTGCTGGCTGGCGTTCAGTTTGAAGAGTGCGATGGTCGTTTTTCGATACTTAAGCTCGTTGTGCAGGCGCAGCAGATGTTGCTCACTGCCCCATCCGGCGCCAGCATAAACGTTCACGCCTTTGCCGTATCGGGCTTCGCATTGGCTGGAGAAAGCGATTTTGGCGCCCTTTTGCACAAGCTCCATCCAGAACAAATAGTCCTCCCCCGCATTCGTGAACTCGATTCTGAAACGCTGCTGGGTAAAACGCTCAAAGCTGTAAACGACAGTGGATGTGCCAATGAGGTTGCCCCGGATGATCTGGTCGAGCATCTCGCCTTGGTAGGCATGCAGACCGGCGGGTGCGTTGGATAGTGACGGATGTTGGCCGGTATCAATTCGACCCGCGCGCGAAAAAGCGCTGGTGGTCTGGCCCAGCTGATAGTGGTCAGCAAAGTAGAAGTCGTAGCCACGGTCGAGCGAAGCCACCGCACGCGCCAGGTGGTCTGGTGTCCACTCGTCGTCGGAGTCCAGAAAGGCGATGTATTGGGTACCGGGTGGCGCGTTGTCCAGCCCTTTGTTCCGGGCGGCGCCCGGCCCGCCATTGGGTTGAGCAATGACTTGCACTGTATGTGGCATAGGGCCTGCGCTGGCAAGCTCGGGGCCTGCCGGTGCGGGCGAGGCGTCATCCACCACAATGACATGCACGGGGAGCGGACAAGACTGTTGCGCCGCAATGCTCGCCAGTGCTTTGGCAAGAACCCCGGCCGATCTTTGGTAGTAGGGAATGATGACGGCAATCATGCAGTTCGGCCGATCCTTTTGCTAGCTTGCTATCACCGCGTCTGGACTCGCCGCGCTGTCAGTCGCTGGCGTTGCCTTTGCATTGGCTTTGCGTCGGCGGGCCTCCGCCAGCGTTTTCAAAAACGGCCAGCGGTACAGCGTCAGGTGATAAAGGGTTCTTTTTTGATCGGTCCACTTGGTATGCCATTCCATTAGACGGCCGAAGTATTCCAAATGCTGGATCTTCCTCTCCGCAAAGAGCTCCTGCAGCTCGGCTTCGCGCAGAAGAAAAGCCGGTGAATAACCCTGAATCGATTCGTCGTAGGTGGTCTTGAGCACAATCAGTGTTTGCCTGCGGGCCAGGCATAGATTCATCGCGACGATGCGGTCGTCAAAAAGGTACTGGTAGACCACGGCTTCACCACGAAGACTGGCATGTTCCAGCAGTTCACGGTAATAGCGGCCCTGGGCGTTGTCGGGGTGAATTGCAGTGCCTTTCTGCGCTTTCCAGCCTGCACTCTCCAGACTCCCATAGTGCGCGATGGCGGGTGCCATATCAGCATGGTCGCGGAGCACCTTGATGGTCAACTGGATACCCTCGGACAGAAGTTTTGCGCGCTGCTTGCGCATATTCTGGCGAAGGTTCTTCCCTCTTGCGCTCCAGTACTCGTCAAAGCTTCCCTGGAGGTCGATCCAGCCAGTTTCGATGTAGTCAAGGCTCTGGCTGTCTGGCGTGTCGCCGGCTCGCGGGGCGATGCGCGGGTCAATTTGTGTAATGGAAAGCCCGAGACAAAGCCCGAGCGGTCCGCGCAACAGGCTGCGCGCTATGTCCGGCAGTGAGAGATGGGCCTCCGCAACCCAGGCACCCAGCGGTACCTGCGACGGTTGAAACGTTTGCCATCTCAACATTCCTTGACGGCAAAGAAGGAACATCGCCACTACATTCGATCCCTCGTACGCGACTAGCAGCCGTTCGCGGCCAACGCCCAGAATCTTCAATGCGGAAACGATGGCGTCGCCTGCCAGAAAGGGCAGGTCGCCGTGTGCGGCATTGAGCCGATCCCAATTCAGCAAGAGAGTGCTGTCTTGCTGCAGGGACGAGGCTGGTAAATTCTTCCAGACGAGGCGGGAAACTGGCATGGCGTTGTAGATCTCTTGCTTGAAGGTTACGTAGGGGCGGGAGTCGCCAGAGCTGGCTCTGATGAGAGCAAGCTGCGGATTGCCTCGGCTGTTCTCTGAACATCGGCTTCGCTGAGGTCCTGGTGACACAGCAACTGCAGCACGTGGCGGCTCCAGAGCGGGCCTTGGTCATCGTTCAATGCGGGTGTTCCGGGCCAGATCCTGTCCCATCGAAAAACAGGTAGCTCCATGGCTCGAAGCGCGTGGTACAGCCGGTCAGCATCGTCGACCCACAGTGGGAACACGTAGGGCGCCATTTGCGAAAAAGAAGCTGTGCCCAAAGGGAAAAGTGGCCTGGCACCCCGGACACCCTCCAGATGTTTTGCGTAGCACGCAAAGTTTCTTTGCCGCCTGAGGATCACGCGGCCGCGGGGCAGCACGGCTTTCAGAGTCATTGACGCCGAGAGCGGGGCATGAGAGATGCGTCCCATGTCGCAATCGCGCATCATGTTCGCGGGTTCAGGTTCCGGTGGGGCATCCGTTATGGCTGCGGACCGCAGACGCGAATTTTTGAGCCGAAAGAGGAATGCCAGCACCTTGTTGAATCCGGAAAAGCGCTGGTATTTTGTCGCTAACTCAAAGACGTCTGCCCAGCCTTTGAGTTGGGCTTTTAGGCTTTGGGGGGAGAGTCGCAGGTTTGAAATGGACCGGTGTGACGAAGCGAGGAGTCCTCCTTCTGGCACGGGTAAGAACTTTGAAAGACTGGCTGTTGAATAGTCGCCCCATGCGCCCACCGGTCGCTCGCCGGCTTCTCCAAAATAGCAGTGGGCGCAGTCTTCGATGAGCGCGATTCCGCGTTCGTCACACCATCGCCGAACTTCAGCAAGAGAGCGCGCGAGCCCAAAATAGTGCGCGACGATCATCGCCTTGCTCTGCCTTGCGGTTGCGGCATCTATGGCGTCAAGGTTTGGGAGACCGTCTGCTCGAATTCCGAAATACGAGACGTTCAGGTTCGCCAGGATTGCGGGGGCAATCATGGTTGGGCAGTGGTAGCTTGGAGCCAGGACGGTGCTGCCGGAGGGAAGCTGAAGCTGCAACAGTGCCTGGTAGATGGCAGCTCGCCCGCTGGTGGTGAAGGCGGTGTGAGGCAGGTCCTCAACACTCGATATGCCAGGAGCGTCGACAAGCTGAAAACTCGACCAATCCAGGATGGGGCCGCGTGGCAGTGGCGGTGATGCCCCGGACCTTGCTTGAGCGTCGGATATGAGCGTCTGTGATGGGGATGTCGTTGACACGGACATACGGACTAATCGGATTGCGCTGCAGGTGCGCTTGTCGCAGCTGCGGGGGCGCTTGCCGCATCGTCGGGTGGTGTCGGTAGGACTGGGGGCTCGGTCCATTTGCCGACGCTCTGCAATTGATCGCGTAATGCTGTCTGGGTAAACCCAAGTGACAGGGCCTTGTGGGCCTGTATCAACGCCTTGTCATAGTTCCTCAGGTCGAAGTAGTGCAGGCCGATGTTGTAATGGGTAAAGCCACTGTCCTTGGCATAGGTGGTCGCAATTTCCAGCTGGGTATTCGCTTCTGGCGCTCGTGCCTTGCTATTGAGATAGGTCGAATAGATCATGCGCACAATGGAGTCGTCCGGGCGGAACAGTATGGCCCTCTCGAACCAGCAGTCAATGGTGTAAGTTGAACCGACGGGCTGGATTGTTTTATCTCTCTCACCCAGCCGAACCATCGCGATCAGTGCCCGATGGTTGTTCGGAATGGCCCTGAGCGTGTAGGCAATGTCTGTGCCAGGAGTTACTGTGGTGTTTCCCCGTATCAGTGCTTCAACTGCCGGGGTGAAGTGAGCTCCCAAGACAATAGGGAGCTTGTCCCGATCGGTTCGGTAGTCCCACGGACCGTACTGGTTTGGGGGGCGCAATGGTCCGCAGGTCCACACTGGACTTGTCTGGCCTTGGGAAAAAGCGGAAGAACCAAGAAGCAGAAACGACAGGATGAACAGCTTTTTCACGGTGAACAGTCGAACAATCTCAGTGAAATCAAGAGCCATCAGGCACCTCCCCAGTTAGCTTTTTCATTTGACATATTGGTCATGCACAGGTCTTCAACAACCATTTGATAACGTGGGCTTCCACCAGTCCTCGCCATTCTGCGTTGGAGCAGGTGTGGTCTGCTTCCAGCAAGTCGCACCTTTGCACCAAGGGCAGGCCAAGCGCTCCTGACCAGTCTGCACCGGTTTTTGTGTACTCAAGGAATTCTTTGGCAGTGTAATCATTCCCACTCAGCAGTAGCAAGACTGGACGATTGATGTTTTTCCATGCCTGTGCCATGCGAGTCTGGAAAGGGGGTTTGCCTGCCCCTCCTGTTTTGGAATGCGATCCTGAAAAGGCTGTCCTGAAGCTGCGAATCAGCCCGCTCGCCGCGCCAGCGGCAACTTTGCCACTTAGCAGCTTGATCCAGAACTTTTTCTCCCGCAGGCGCTGGGTGTAGTAGTGTTTGACCTGGGTCTTGGCCAGGCTGGCCTCGGACCGAACCCAGGGATTCAAGAGGCACAAGCCTGCCACCCGCGGGTCAAGGGTCTCTTCGCAGTACAACAGGGCCGCAGACGCCCCGTCACACAGCCCCCACAGTGCTACCTGCTTGATAGCAGGCAGGCGTTGCTGCAGGGCATCAATGGCGGCTGCAATGTCGGCGCTCACCGCTTCAAAATTGCGTTGCGCGCCGTCGCTGTCGCCCATGCCCCGGTAGTCAAACCGCAGCACGGCGTAGCCTGCGGCGGCCAGTGCCCGTGACAGCAACACAAACTGCCGGTGGCTGCCGACGCGGTATTGCGGGCCGCCCACGATCACCACCACCCCGGTCTCCAGCGCTATGTCTGGCTTGGCCAGAATGCCCAGCAGCTTGTCCCCCTCACAGGCAAACAGGGCTGTCTCTTCGGTGTAGTTCATCTGGACAGATTGGAAAGAGCTGCAGTGGTGGCTGCAATCAGGCCTGGGGCGTCTTCAATCTCGGTGGTTTGCCAGAAGGCGGGACCAAGGGCGACATGGCTGCCAACAGACAAACCTGCCTGCTGCCACTGGGCGATGGTTTTGGCGGAGGCCGGACTCAAGCTGGCGTCTTCCCGCGTGGATAGTTCAAGCCATTCCAGGCGCTGCGATGACCTTGTGCTCGCCATTGGCGGCACAAGGCTTGCCTGCTCAAGGCCAGAGGCCAGGCCCGATGAAAGCATATAGCCGGCAATTTCCACCGGGGAGCCGCTGGCTAACCGCTGGCGCATGGTTTCCATGATGCCTTTGGACTGCCCGCCCATCATGTCGCCAGCCACTTTGAGGCGCAAGAACTGTTGCAGCAAGGTCTTGCCTGCAGCAGGGGGTTGCCAGAACAGAAAATTGCAGACTTCGTCCATCTGTCTGGCGGCATCAACAGCCAGCAGACACCCGGCACGAAGGCCCCATAGCCATAGCGGAATCTGGTCCGCTGCAACGCCCTGTGCGTTGTCTTTGCTACGCAGCCACCGGCATCCCAGTACCACGTCGTTTACCCATTGCTCCCAGGTGGCATCGCCAAAGTCGCCGGAGCTGTCGCCGCAACCCAGCAAGTCGATTTGCAGCACGGCGTAGCCTGCCTGCGCCAGCGCACGCGCCTGCAACGCCGCCATGCGACGGGCTTTGTTCATTTCTTCGGCAAATGGGTGGACGTACAGCACCAGGCCGCGAATGTCGCTGGTCTGGGCAGCGTGGAACAGACAAAAACGCTGGCCGTCTCCAATGGGCAGAAAGAAAGCCTCTGCTTGCACAGGCGGGAATCTTCAGGAGGCCAGCTTGCTGCTGACGTAGTCGACGAGCGAGCCCACCGTGGCAAAGGTTGAACCATCAATGTCGTCATCGTCAACCGTCAGGCCAAACTGTTCTTCCAATGTGGTGATGAGCGTAACCACTGCCATCGAGTCCAACTCGGGGATGGCACCCAGCAATGGCGTGTCGCGCGCGAACGTGGCTGCGCGGCCATTCAAACTCAGGACTTCGTCAAGAATGCGAAGTACTTCTTGTGTAATATCCAATTCCGACTCCCACAGAGGCAAGCTGCCCGACCCCGCGCATTTTAGGGGTCAAAGTCTGGCGGGACGCTATGAGATACTTTTCAATCGCAGACTTTTCTGGTCGACGCCGTTTTATTTGCATTTCCATGACCGAATCCACACTCTTGCCAGAATTGATAGCCCTGACCGCGCAGCGCATGCCGCAAGCGCTTGCGCTGACCAGTGGCGCATCGTCTCTGAGTTACGGTGAGTTGAACACCAGCGTCAGCCAGTTTGCTTCTGGTCTGATGGGCTTGGGTCTGGAGCGTACTGAGCGAGTGGCGATCTATCTCGAAAAGCGTTTCGAGACCGTCATTGCCAGTTTTGGCGCGCCAGCGGCTGGCGCGGTTTTTGTGCCGGTCAATCCGTTGCTCAAGCCGGAGCAGGTGGCCTTCATTCTGCGCGACTGCAATGTTCGCGTGCTGGTGACGTCGCCAGAGCGTCTCGCGCTGATGAAGGACGTACTGGGCGAATGCCATGACCTGCGCCATGTCGTGATCACTGATTCTGTGACCCCGTCAGCCCAAGCGGTCACAACCCCCACAGGCCCATTGGCGTTGGTTGCCTGGAGTGACTTGCTCAACAGCCCGGCCCGGCCCGGGCACCGGGTGATTGACGTCGACATGGCCGCCATTCTTTACACATCGGGCAGCACCGGCAAACCAAAAGGGGTGGTGCTGTCGCATCGCAATATGGTGGCGGGTGCCAAGAGCGTGGCGTCTTATCTGGAGAACAACCGTGAAGACACGCTGCTGGCGGCACTGCCGTTGTCGTTCGACGCGGGTTTCAGTCAGCTGACCACTGCATTTCATGTGGGAGCCCGGGTGGTGCTGCTGAACTACCTGATGCCGCGCGATGTACTCAAGGCGATGGAGCGCGAGGGCGTGACCGGATTGACGGCCGTGCCGCCCCTGTACATCCAGCTGGCGCAGCTGGAATGGCCCGACGCCATCAACGAGAAGCTGCGCTACTTCGCCAACACTGGGGGGCGCATGCCACGCGACACGCTGACCACGCTGCGCCAGCGGGTGCCCAAGGCCAAACCGTTCCTGATGTATGGCTTGACGGAAGCTTTTCGATCCACCTACTTGCCGCCGGAGGAGGTTGACCGGCGCCCTGATTCGATTGGCAAGGCCATCCCCAATGCGGAAATTCTGGTGTTGCGCGAAGACGGGTCGCCCTGCAGCCCGGAAGAGCCGGGTGAGTTGGTGCATCGCGGT
>JAURXM010000050.1 GCA_030654395.1 Aquabacterium sp. | reverse complement strand
CTTCGGGCTTTTTGTAGTCCGCCAGCAGGGCGTCAATCAAGTCGTTGGGTAAGGGTTTCATTTCTACGGTCATCATTGCTCCATGCAAGACAGCAGTTTCCTGCCAAAAGACCGTTTACACAAAACTTCTTACACCCTCCTTGATTTGTCAGCGTCATTCTCAGACTCCACTAGTCCGCCGGTTTCCGGCACTACACGGAGAATGAACATGACAATTCTGACTGCAACCAGCAAGACAGCGACTCCCGGCGCTGTTTCGCAGACCATCTCACAGCGCCTCAAGGCGCTGTCGGTGCGTCCCCACTCCCTTACCGTCAGCGCGCTCATCGATCGCTACATGGCCCAATATGCCGGCCGTGACCCCACGCGCCTGCAGCGCCTGTCGACCTGGCAGACCTTGATTGGCGACTTCACGCTGGAACAGGTCGATTCGGACCTGATCC
The DNA here is from genome assembly GCA_030654395.1 of Aquabacterium sp. Lineage (GTDB taxonomy): Bacteria > Pseudomonadota > Gammaproteobacteria > Burkholderiales > Burkholderiaceae_C > Aquabacterium. Next base: position 5,624 of record JAURXM010000050.1, on the reverse strand, counting down.
ACGTCTGCCGCACCGAGCTGCAAACCGAGCCGCCACTGGTGTTTGTCGGTCTGGATCACCTGGGCCACCAGATATTCAAGGTCAAGGGCCGGGCCCACGTCAAATCCACCGCCACCCTGAATCGCTACATGGTGGCCATCTCTGCCGTCTTCACCTGGTCGATTGAGCAGCGCCTGACGCCCAAGGGCTGGGTCCACCCGTGCCGGGGCATCAAGCGCCTGCCCGAGTCCGATGGCCGCGTGCGTTTTCTGGACGCCGCCGAGCGCACCCGGCTGTTCGAGGCGGTGCGGGCCTCCCAATACCCGCGCCTGCACGCCATGACCCTGATGGCCATGAAGACCGGTGCCCGCCGTGGCGAGCTGCTGGGCCTGACCTGGCGCGACATCGATCTGAAGACCGGCATCGCCCGCCTGGGCCGCACCAAGAACGGCGACCGCCGCACCCTGGTGCTGCTGCCCGATGTCATCGAGGCCCTGACACCCTTCAAATCCAGCGACCTGGACCGCTACGTGTTCGGCAGCGTGCGCTCCAAGTACCAGGTGCCCAAGCGCCTGCAAGAGCTGACCGTTGGGCTGGTTGTGCTGGTTCACCATACCGGAAAGGACACGACCAAGGGCCTGCGCGGGCACAGCTCGCTATTCGCCGCGATGGATGCCGCAATAGAGGTCTCAAACGATGGAGCACGCCGCCGCTGGAGTGTGGCCAAGAGCAAGGACGCACAGGACGGGGATGCCCGTACCTTCAAGCTGGCAGTCGTTGAGATGGGGACAGACGAGTTCGGCGACCTGATCACCTCCTGCGTCGTCACCAGTGATACATCGGCCGAGGAAATCAGGCAGGTTCGTTTGCCGCAAGGGGGGAACCAGAAGATCGTATTGGAGGCCCTGCGTCCCTTCTTCCGTTCGGGTCACGGCGCTGGAAGCTGACGCTGCGGTTTCTCGTGGCGCCGCCCAATTTGCCAGCGCTGATGACAGGCGACGTACCAATGAGGCCATTCCTCATCCTGATACCAGAGCCTGCCCCATCATCCGCGAACTGCGGGCAACGACCTGGACGCAGGACAGACGGTTTCAAATCAAGGAGTGAATATGCTGAATCGATATGGCTTCCAGGCTTTCTGCGATCTTTTTAAGACCGGCTGGAAAACCGATATCCGCGCTCCTTCGACAACGATGCAAATGGATGGCCATGTTCGCATCAAAGTTACTGGATTCTTCGTCACTGCTGGGTGTTGGCCAGCATCGACCTTCCGGTTGAGTCCTTCATCGTGGAGGCAAACGTCAACATCTTGACCAGCCTGCTCTTTCTCAAGAAGAAGCCTCTCGAAGTGATTCAGGCGGAAGACTTGGGCAGCAAGAAGGACTATCCGGTCTTCATGGCCGTTGCCGAGAAGGTCGGATTCGACCGTCGCGGCAATACGCTCTATAAGCGACACCCGGATGGCGAAGAGATTCTCGTGGATGTGAGCCACGAGGAGAGGGTGCGGATCGGCGGCAAGATGCATGTGCGCACCCTGCATCGAAAGGAACGCATCCTGGATGACGACCTGCCTGCGATCGCGGCAGCCTATGCCAAGTTTCGCGCGACGCATCCGGAGCCCAGAAAATGATCACGCGCCTGGAAGCCACTCGCTATCGTTGCTTCGAGCGCCTAGGCGTCGATGTTGGCGCCTTTTGTGTGCTTGTGGGTGCGAACGGGTCAGGCAAGACCACGTTGCTAGACCTGCCGGTGTTGTTGGGTGACCTGCTGCGTGCGAGTAACATCGCTGCCCCGTTCATGGATCGGCGCCCAGACTTGCCGCCACGCGCAGGCAGTCTGAATGAGCTTATCTTCGCCGGACGGGGAACGGACTTTTCGTTGGCTGTTGAGGCGCGTCTTCCTGATGACGTTCAAACCAAGGTGCTTGAAGGCATGTTTGCGAGGTTGCGCACCGAAAAATCGCGCTTGGCGTTCCACGAAGACCGGACGCGTTGGCCTACGCATAACAGCTAAATGCAGCCCCAACAAGTCACGCTGGTGGCGAGGCACCGCGGCCATGTAGTTGCGTAGCAGCGGCACGACGTCATCGATGCTTCGTCCACGCTCCAACTCCAAGGCCGCGTGATCCATCAAAGCGGCGGCGCGCTCCAGGCTGCCTTCCTGGGCGTCTCTTGTGGGCTGTTTGCCGGGTTTGTAGTGGGCGTCAAATCGAGTGCCCTTGATCCTAGCTGGATCAATGTTCTTTTTGCGCCAGGCCTGGGCGGCTTCCAGCGATTGGTTGGGCATCCCACGTGCGACCTGCCGGGATGTCGCGCCTTTGCTGATGCCCAGCAACTCGGCTAAGTGGTTTTGTGACCTTGGAACTGTTGTCATACTGTTGCCTGTTCTCTGTTGCCTGTTCACCTAACCAAAACTCCATCCACTAGCGCAATCTCGCGCTCTGAATGACCCGTGTTCTGGTTATCCGTGGGAGTACCTTGAGCCGGTGGCACCTCACTGGCGTACATCAGCTTTGCCCATAGCGAACCGCTGCCACTGACCAGGTGCAGGCATCGCTTGCAGAATGCCTGACTGCTTTCCCCTGGGTAACGCAGCAGCTCAGGCAGGCGACCGGGTACGCCATGCACTCCGATGAATGGTTCGGGTGTGCCGTTGCCGATGAGTTGAAGGTGAACTGCCTTGGTGGTCATAGATGCCTCTCAATAGGCCGGGTTTGCTTTTGTGTCCCGAAAACTTCCCCCGAAATATCCCGCCCCCTAAAGGGGGCTCGGGGATTTTCGGGAACCCGGCAATAACCGAAAAAGGGTACTTCGGGGAATTTCGGGGAGGTCATGGCAGCCACACCCATCCGTCGTGGCAACCCAGCACCCCACGGGCCACCAGGCCGGTAATGGCAACCCGGCAGCGCTCGATACGTCGGTCTGCCTCGCATGTCAGGCTGCCAGCAGCCTGGATTACTGCCTGCTGCAGTTCAATGCACGGTCTGAGCGGTGGGGCACCAGGACATCCAAGGCGACGGGCACAATGGCCCCGGGTTGGAAATTCTCACCCTTCAAGCAAAGTTCGCGCACGACTTTGATTTTTATGAGGTTCATCGTCATGTCGTAACCCCTAGCTGGCGCTCGTGTGACGCAGCATTGCGGCGGGCTTGCTGACGATCACATCCGCGTGAATCAAGGCCCGGACTTGAATCGCCCCGGCCTTGAAGTTTGTGTAAGGGTCCACCACGATCTCAATCCCGGACCCCCAGAGCGCGACCATGACCTTTGACCAGTCGCCCGCGAAGATCGTCCCGGCTGGGCAATCCGTGGTCACATAGGCGGGCTTGTCGGCCAACTGGTTGTTGCGCCAGATCATTTGGCCAGTGCCAGACCCGATATCGCGGGCCTGCAGAAGCCGACGAATGGCGGGCGTTGTCAGGTACTTGATGTTCTCGTCGTCAGCGTCGGCAGTCGCCAGCGTTTCGAGTGAATCCAGCATGTTGGCAAACGTGACGGCGCCGGACTGCGCGTTAACTCCCGCCACCAAAGACAGGCCGGTTGGCTGTCCAGAGGCGCCCGTACCCGCCAGCACAGCCTGATCGAGCGCCGCTCCGATGGCGCCCAGAAGCTGCTGACGTATCACCTCGTCGGCAAATTTCGACTGTTTCACGAATTGGCGGCTGGCTTTGATGATGGAGCCCGCCGTTTTGGGCTTGCTGGCCACTTGGCCAATCACCGGGTTGGTCGAGACAATCTCGCTCGTTTCGGTTGCCAGCCACTGCGCGGTGGCAGCAGTGCCGATGTTGGGCAGCAGCAGGTCCTGCGTCAGCTTGTCGACCATGGTGACACCCATGCGGGCCACCACAGAAAACGGGCGCAAAATATCCATCGCGCTTGCAGGTCCAGAACCGACAAGGTTTCCGCCGGCGCTGGGGATACTGGCGGTCAGGTCACGAGACAACAGGGCGCCAAAGGGAACGATCTGACTACGGGCGTCATCCCACTCACGACCCTGAAACAGCGCAGCAGCTCGGCATACACCAGCCTCATAAGTGCCCTGCAGCTTGTTTTCAGACATCGCTGTGACCAGCCTCCCAAGGCTGAATCGTTCCTGCTTTTTTTCCGGGCTTGCCATCTCGGCATAAAACGATGCGAGGTCACGGGCGACATTGGCGCGGCGGGCTTCTCTGACTGGGTCGAGGGTATCGAATTGGGACATCACAGCTCCTTTTAAAAGTGATGCCTTGATAGTGCCGTTCGGTTGATTTTTAGGCCAGCATTGGACTGAGTTTGTGAGTTTCAAACTCTGGAAATCGTCCAGGCGTTTGAGTTGCCATCGGGAGTGATGCGGCGGATTTCCAAGCCTGTGCAGGTCAGGTAGGCTGCCCCAGGGATGCGGGTGGATAGATATTTCCCGAGGCTCCTGGTCGTTGACTTTCCCGTGGCCACGATGGCTCGCTCCAGGTCGTGGGCGGCCGCGTCGCTGAGCAATGTGCGGGCCATCAGTTCAGCCGTGACCCAGGTGATATCACCCATGGCGGTGAATGCCGCTTGCACCAGGTCATCAAGGGCGCCCTCTGTCTCGCTGCTGGTGCCTCTGGGTAGTGCGTCCACCAGCCGGGAGACGTCACCGCGTACGGTGGCCAGCTCACGCAGGACCTGCTGCAACAGCGCGTTGGTGTCGGCCACAGCATCGGCGTGTTTTTGGAGTCGGTAGGCGGGGTTCATGCAGACTCCTGGCAGCACTCGCCTGCGGCGATTTCGTACCAGATTTCACCAGCGGTTTGCGCGTCTTCATCGCTCATGCCGGCACCGTCGCAGTAAAAAGGAGTGCCATCATCATTGCGCGGGTTTGTCTCTCGCGCGGGGAGGGATGCGAGTACATGGGCCACGAGCACTTCCATAGCCACCGATGCGACGGCAAAGTAGTCTCCCAATCTTTTGCAGAACGCGGCGTCATCCAACCCCAGCTCCAGCGCACGAGCGCGCTCAGTACGGGTCGACCATGTGATGGAGCGCATGCATTCGAGATTGCGGTTGAGCCGAGCCGGGGCTCGCTCCGGGTCAGTGAGCCACTCGAAGTCTGGCACGAGACCCAGCTCGAACAACGCAGCGCCAATCGCTGGCGGGTCAAAGTCGTTAAGCTTCCGCAGCTCCACCAACTTGGTGCTCGAAACCGCGAAGTCGGGCGCTTGTGCTCGAAGTGCCTCGTCTGCCAGGATCACGATCGTAGCGCCCGTATTGCGGCTTCGCAGCGCGCCACAAAGACGGAGCATTAAGTCCCGGTCCAGATCCGTTAGGTGCTTTTTTCATTTTGGGGCTGCTCCATAGCGATTTTGTGGGTTCTGCATTGGTTCGGCTGAACGGCTGCACGGTTCTTTTGCCACAGTGATTCGCCGGGTTTCAAGCCCATCGTCATCCCATCGCCCCGCTAAACTGAAGCACATGCAATTACTGAAAGAAAACAATGTTTGACAAAAGCGGGCAATGGATACACCTTGAGACGTTCGAGGATTTTGACAACGGCCTGTCAGACCTGATCGACCTCTGGTCCAGTACCTCAAAGACGGCAACCAAAACCGTCAAAGAGTCGGCGCTCGCTCATTTCAAGGAAGACCTGGAAGCCGCCGTACTCAAATGGATCGACAACAGAGCCAAGTCCAA
>JAURXM010000047.1 GCA_030654395.1 Aquabacterium sp. | reverse complement strand
GGCCACGATTCAGACTTACCTGAGTTTCCTGCGTGGCTTGGGCATGTGGATGGGCAAGCATGGCTTCGTGCGGGGGCCAGCGCATTACGGCCTGAACGCGGAGGAATACCAGCGGCATGAATATGCGCAGCGGGACAAGAGTTGGTCGGCCGCTGGCATTTACATTGACGAACTCATTGCGCGGGTCTGCGTCTGCGACCGGTATGTCGGCGCTTCGCTGCGGCTGATCCATGCCATGGGGCTGCGGCGCAAGGAGTCCATCCAATTCCGGCCCTTTGAGCACGTCTTGCCTTTCAGCGAAACGGGACTCCCCCCGGAAAGCAAGTCAGCGGATCGGTATGTGAGGATCAAGGGCAAGGGTGGCCGGGTTCGTTTTATACCCTTGGATAGCCCTGCCCGGTTGGCGGCGGTCGTTCTCGCCCAAGGCACAGTGTGCAACCGGGATGCCTATTTGGGGGACCCTGCCAATAACTTGAAACAGAACCTGCGACGTTTTGACTACGTATTGGAAAAATTCGGGATCACGTTTCGGAAACTGGGCGTCACGGCGCACGGCCTGCGCCACGAGGCGCTGATTGACCATTTTGAGGCGTTGACGGGACAACTACCGCCAGTGCGGGGAGGTACGGGTTTACCACGTGCCGTCGATCAGCTCTCTCGAAAGGCGGTGTCCGAGCTGGCCGGACATGCACGGATTCGGGCATCGGGCGCTTATTTGGGTGCTGCGCCGGTCAATCAACAAGGTTCTGGCGGCTGGTCTGACCGGACACCCTACAGTCCAGGTCCGCAAGATCGGAACCATGGATGAGAGGCGGAACTGGCGGGGATGGCCGAGACCGCGTAAAGGGACCGCCACAGCGGGATTCATTATGTGTCACCTGCGCAGCGTCATGATGGGCGCGACCAAGCCATTCTGGCCGCGCGCCACACCGCTTACACCCAAGCCCGCCAACGCCATCCAAAACGCTGGGCGCGCAATACGCGCAACTGGACTCCAATGGCAACATTGCCTGCCATGCTGTATTCGCAGCCGCTCCTTGCTTGTCTCATGTGTCGTAATAAACGCAAACTCCAGAATTGTTCGCACATCCGGCGACCAGGGTTAGGAGCCCCGTAGTGAGGCAGATAAATATAGTCCGTCGGATACCACTCGCGTAACTGCGAAAAAAGTGCCCTTATAGGTCCGTTCCGCAGAATTCAAAGTCCGTCGGAAATCGCTGCAAATCAGTAACGCAACTACGGCCAAACCAAAGTCTGTCGAAACTCTGGATTGCGTCTGTGGATACCGTGGTGCCGCAGTTCGGCGTGGTGCCGCACGCAGTGGCAACCATGGAAGAGCTCGGCCAGCGTGTCGGCGCATGGCTCATTGATCTCGGGAATGTTTCAGTCGACGTTGCGTATGACTATCACACCGACTTCGATTTGTTCGAGCGGGCCCTACAGAGTGCCGGCCTGTGGGATCGGCTTAAAGACGTCGTCCGACCAACCCACATTGGCTACCTCATTGGCCAGGATGCCGTTGAGGCTGCCATGGAGATGTCATGGGCTTCCTCTTGCGTTGCCGATGGAATTGACCGGCACCATGCGCTGGCCGATGCCCGCGCACTGAGGTGCGGGTTCATTGAGATGCACGGTGGCGGGGGTGACCAAAGTAAACGTGAGCAATAGCATGGCGACGCAAACTAAGGACTTTGATGTCAAAACGTGGCTAGGTCAATGGATTGAGCAGCCGCAACCAGCCTTGGGTGGGCGTAAATCTGATGAGTTCTTGGACGCCGCAAGCAGAATCGAAATGGTTGCGCAGATGTCTCAAAAGGCCGCCGCTGTGATGGACGTCCTTGGTGTATGGGTCCGAAGCGAAAGGCTCCCTGAGACTGCTGTCATACAGTTTTCAATTCCGCTTTCTTCATACCGGTGACCCAGTCCTGAAGATGCCGGGCAGAAAAGTGCGGGCCAATTTAATGGCGACAGCAACCGCAACCCGCATTTGTTGCTGTCATAGGCTGTGCTAGGCAGCCTCCGTCTACAGCAGACCGAGGTCACGCGGCCTGGCGCCAGGAAAGACGCTATTGATTTGGCTGGCGCTCAAGTCGTACTGGCGCTGGAGCAGCCCGCCCAGCAATGCGCGGTATTCGTTGAGCACCGGAAAATCACGGTTTTGAAACAGCGTGGCCTGCTCCACTCGCATCTGTTCTCCGGCTACCTGGTTGCCTCGCACACTGCCACCCATCACCCAGAATACTGAGCCATGCCCATGGTCGGTGCCGCGGTTGTCATTTTGGCGGAAAGTTCGGCCAAACTCGCTCATGACCACCACGGTGCTGTCCCGCCACGCCGCGCCCATCTCTTGGGCGAATGCCGCAAGCCCCACACCCAATTCATCAAAACGATTGGCCAGGTAGCCGGTGGCTGCGCCCTGGTTGACATGGTGGCCGCATACAGACTCTCAAACTCAATGAATGGTGAGTGACGGTTTACTTGAGATAAGACTTGAGCACAGCCACTACTTCGTCCATATCTTTTTCACGCTGGGTAGCGTCCGTTATGTCTGGACCCAAATGCTCGCGCAAGTGCCCTTCAAGCACTTCCGACATCAGTCCATTGACCGCACCTCGGATAGCCGCAATCTGCTGAAGAATTGCCACGCAGTTGCCTTCCGAATCCAACGCCTTCTCCAAGCCTTCAGCCTGGCCTCGGATACGCCGAACGCGTGTCAGCAATTTTGCTTTGTCTTTGATGGTATGCGCCATGCTCACCGCTCCTTGTTCATTTGATTCAATATAGTATACTGGGGTATAGTATAAAGCGACACTTATCTTTTACGAATTTCATCCTTTACGCGCACCAGCTATGCCCCCAATCGCAGAACTCATTCAGCAAGGAGCCACGAATCTGTGGATCTTTATCCCCACCGCCATTCTGCTTGGTGCATTGCACGGATTGGAGCCAGGACACTCCAAGACGATGATGGCATCCTTCATCATTGCGGTTAAGGGAAGCATCGGCCAGGCCGCACTTTTGGGACTGTGCGCAGCCCTCTCGCATTCGCTCATCGTTTGGGCGCTTGCCGCAGCCGCCTTGAAGTTTGGCAACGAACTGATTGCCGAGCAAGCGGAACCGTACTTCATGCTGCTTTCTGCTCTGGTGGTAATCGGGGTGTCTATATGGATGTTGCTGCGCACCCGCCGTGACGAGGCAGCCGCCAAGGCGCATCAGCACGCTCCTCACGGTGGCAAGGTCATCAATACTGGCCATGGCATCGTCGAGCTGGAAGTCTTTGAAACCGGTGTTCCGCCACGATTTCGCCTGCATGCCTATGACCATGCCATGGTTGCAAAGGCGTTTGATGCGAACGAGACCATAACCATCGAGACCATCCGCCCCGATGGCGTAAAGCAAACCTTTGACCTCAAGCCCTCAGGGCTGTTTTTGGAATCGAAGCAAGAGGTTCCCGAGCCCCACGAGTTCGAGGCTGTCCTGAGCATGGGACACGGTGACCATATTCATCGCTTTGAAGTGAGCTTTTCCGAGGAAGAGCATGGCCATGCGCATAGTCACGATGACCATAGGCATTCCCATCATCACCACAGCCATGACATTGGCGATGACTTGCTCGGCGGAGATGGAACTTACCAAGACGCCCACGAGCGCGCCCATGCTGAAGACATCAAACGTCGATTTGTCGGCCAGAAGGTAACTACAGGACAGATTGCCATGTTCGGTCTCACCGGTGGACTGGTCCCATGTCCAGCATCTGTGACTATCATGATGATTTGCCTGCACTTGAAGCAATACTCCCTGGGGGCTGTCATGGTCGCAAGCTTCAGCCTTGGGCTTGCCATCTCGCTGGTAAGCGTCGGTGTCATCGCGGCTTGGGGAGCACGTCATGTTGGTAAGCGTCTCGGAAATGGTCGTTTGGGGGACCTTGCCCGCAAGATGCCTTACTTTTCCAGCGCGTTGATGGCACTGGTTGGTGTGCTCATGGCGATACAGGCCTGGCTGCAAATCGCAGCGGCCTGAGGTTCGCAGGTTAAAATCCGTCCGTCACTGGGGAGTAGTCTCCCTTCGAGCAATTCGAAGGGGCTTACGTCAACATACTTGGTCATCGTTTGACCATGGCGTAAGCGGTTTCAAACTTGACAAGACCTTTGACCACATTGCCTTCGGTTTGGCCGGGAGGGCTCTGTGGTCATTGTTTTTGTCTGGCCTTGGAATCCCTCATGGAAGCTCTATTCGTCTCTACTGGTGTCGTCGCCCTCGCTGAAATCGGCGACAAGACCCAACTCCTAGCCTTCATTCTGGCCGCTCGCTTTAAAAAGCCCATCCCAATCATTGCTGGTATCTTGGTTGCCACGCTGGTGAACCATGGTTTGGCGGGTGCACTCGGTGCCTGGATTACCTCGGTAGTCAGCCCGGACATCATGCGCTGGTTACTGGGAGCATCCTTCATAGGGATGGCAATCTGGACCCTGATTCCCGACAAGATTGAGGAAGAGGAAACACAGGTAGCCAAACATCTCGGAGTCTTTGGGGCAACCTTGGTCACATTCTTCTTGGCAGAGATGGGCGACAAGACGCAGATTGCGACAGTCGCATTGGCAGCCCACTACGGAGCGCCCTTGATGGTTATCGCTGGAACCACATTGGGGATGTTGCTGGCTGACGTTCCTGCCGTATTCGTCGGCAACAAATTTGCGGCCAAGATACCCATGAAGCTGGTGCACTCCATTGCCGCAGGCATTTTCGCGGTCATGGGCCTACTTACCTTGTTTCAAGCTGACAAGCTTTTTCAATAGAGCCCACATCAGTCAGTCAATCAAAAGTTGAGTGACTGCCATCCCTGCAATTGAGACGGTCACCTCACAAACGCGAATAGCTGGTAAGCACTGTCCTGACCGACGCCACTCGACCAGAAGCGGGCCATCAGGCTTGACTGGTGAATTCGAGCCAATGGCAGCCGTTCAGCCCTGGAGCCGTGCGGCGAGGCGGATAATCTTGATTCGCGACGCCGTGCAAAAACTCAGAGTCCGGGAGAATGTCGGTGAACAATGAGGAATTTTTGAACCAGACCGTCTTCATGGCTCTCAACGCCCGACCAGGAACAACTGACTGGATGATGGCTATAGCGGAGGCGATTGCCAACCGTTTGATTTACCTGATTCCAAACTTGTCAACGGTGCTAGACGGAGAGTCGGTGTTTGGCATTGCGTTGCTGGCGATGGGGCTGTGTGTGGCTTGGGCGCGGATTTACCTAGGTGTCCACTTCCCGCTCGACATGCTTGGGTCGCCGCGATTATCTATATGCTCGTCACGCCAATCTGGCACCGCCTGGGTGGAGGAGACCCGGCTCGTTGAGCAGGGGTACGGGAGAGCGATGGCCTGGCCGATTTCACGGCGCTGGGTGCATCCATAAGACGATGGCCAAGGCGTTCATAGCGGATGACTTCGCGGGCTTGGACGAGGCGGAGGTTCAGGCTCGGCGCGACCGGGGCGAAGTCAACCGAGTCGCCGAACCCACGAGCCGCAGCGCATGGGCCATCGTTCGTGCCAACGTCTTTACCCGTTTCAACGCGCTGCTGGGCTCACTGTTCGCGCTGATGCTGGTGCTCGGGCCTTGGCAAGATTCCTTATTCGGCGGCGTGCTTGTCGTCAACGCGGTGATCGGTATTGCCCAGGAACTGCGGGCAAAGCGGGCACTCGACCGTCTTGCGATGTTGAGCCAGACGCATGCCCTGGTGCTGCGCTCAGGCCGCGTGATCAATATCGCTGCGTCCGAGATTGTCCTTGACGACATCTTCATGCTCGCTGCGGGCGACCAGGTACTGGTTGACGCGCTAGTGCTTTCGGCCGAAGAACTTGAACTCGACGAATCGCTGCTCAGCGGCGAGGCCGAGCCGGTGCCGAAGCACCTGAACGACGAGGTACTTTCGGGCAGCCTGGTCGTGGCCGGAACGGCGCGCTGTCGCGCGACGCGTGTTGGCGCGGCATCGCATGTGAATAGCATGACGACAGAGGCGCGGCAATTCAGCCTCGCGCACTCCGAGCTTCGCGCTGGAATAAACCGGATATTGCGCTATGTCGCCTGGGCCATTGTGCCAACGACGGTACTACTGGTTGCGAGTCAACTCGGACTCCGCATACCCCTGACCGACGCACTGCGATTCTCGGTGGGCGCGGTGGTTGCGATGGTGCCGGAGGGCCTCGTGCTGCTGACGAGCGCCGCGCTGGCGCTCGGAGCGATCCGGCTCTCACGCCACCACACGCTGGTACAGGACCTGCCGGCCGTGGAGACACTGGCCCGGATCGACACCGTTTGCCTCGACAAGACTGGCACGCTGACGGAGCGCGATCCGGATCTCGTCCGCGTTGATTGGCTTACCGACAAAGACATTGGAGCCAAGGCGCTCGCCGCACTTGCGGCTTCCGATCCGCATCCGAACACGACGCTGCAGGCAATCGCTCGGGCTTACAACAACCCGCAGGCCCCGGCCCCAGAGCACGCGGTGCCGTTCTCGTCGAGCCGCAAGTGGGCCGGCGCACAGTTCGCATCGTTGGGCACCTGGTTGATCGGAGCGCCCGAAGTCTTGCTGCCAGCAAGCGGCGGCGATGGAGCGGTGCGTGCACAGGCACAGTCGTTGGCGCAAGCAGGGTATCGCGTGCTGCTGCTGGCGCGGACCGACAGCACCATCGCGGTGGAGCACCGGCCAGAAGCAGTGATCCCGGTCGCTCTGATCGTCCTCTCCGAGCGCGTTCGCCCGGACGCCGCGGAAACCTTGCGCTACTTCCGCGCGCAAGGTATCAGCATCAAGGTGATTTCAGGGGATCACCCCGCCACGGTCAGCCAAGTCGCAGGCCAATTGGGGATTGCTGTGGCCGAAGCCGCCATCGATGCACGGGAGATGTCCACAGACCCCGTTGCCTTGGCCGAGCTCGCCACGACGCGGACCGTTTTCGGCCGCGCGACGCCCGAGCAGAAGCGTTCAATCATCGCGGCTCTGCAGGCCAAGGGCCATGTTGTCGCCATGGTCGGCGATGGCGCAAACGACATTCTCGGCTTGAAACAGGCCGACGTCGGTGTGGCGATGGGTGCCGGCACGAGTGCCGCGCGCGCTGTGTCGCAACTCATTTTGTTGGACAATGCGTTCGCGCGACTCCCCTTGGTGGTCGCGGAAGGGCGACGTGTCATCGGCAACGTAGAACGGATCGCGGCGTTGTTCCTGACAAAGACGGTCTATGCCATGCTGCTGGCGTTCGCAGTGGGTCTTGCCGATGTCACGTTTCCCTTCCTGCCGCGCCACCTGACGCTGATCGGCGCACTGACCATCGGCATACCCGCTTTCTTTCTGTCGCTTGAACACAATACTGACCGGGTCCGGCCAGGTTTTGTCGAGCGTGTGCTTCGCTTCTCGTTACCCGCGGGCCTGATCGCGGCTACGGCCACCTTCGGGGCCTACAGTCTTTTGGGTGGCCCTCTCGGCGCAAGCGTTGCCCAAGCGCGCACCGGTGCCGCAGTAGCGCTGTTTGCTATCGCGGCATGGATTGTCGGAATGGCTGCACGCCCGCTCACCGCTATGAGGGCTGGGCTTATAGCTACCATCTGCGTCGCATTCGCGCTGATATTGAGACTGCCGCCTTTGCGGCTATTTTTTGCGCTTGAGCCTCTGCAAGCCATGATGTGGGCTGGCGTGGTCGCAATCGTTGCGGTGGCAGGCGGCCTGGCACTGTGGAGCGTCTCCGTCCCGGCACGCAGGAAGCTTCGCCCCTCGACTACCCCCCAATTCAAGATGCGCGAGATGATTGCCTGGTTATTGGGCCGGGGATCCCCCAAGTGGTTTCTCGTGACGGCAGCGGTGCTTGTAGTCGGTGGTGCGTGGCTGTTCCTCGGAATACTTGAAGACGTGGTCAGCCGCGATCCGCTCGTGGCGTTCGATGCACTTGTTTACGAGGCCGTACGGACCCTGCGAACACCCAGCGCCGACAGCTTCTTGGTCACGGTCACCGAACTCGGAGACGTCCAGGTCGTGCTGCCGGTCATCATGGTTGCGCTGGGCTGGTTCATCGCCCACCGGTTCTGGCGCACTGCGATCTATTGGCTTGTGGCGGTCGGCGTGGCCGAGGCCTTGGTGAAGGTCATCAAACTCGCGCTGCACCGCCCCCGGCCCGGTGCGCTGTATGCCGGCCTGGAGCAGTTCTCGTTCCCGAGTAGTCATGCTACGCTGACAGTTGTCGTCTACGGCTTTCTCGCATTCCTGCTGTCTGTGCGATCTTCGCACAGGCTGCGCGTCTTCATCGGGACTGCCACTGCATTGCTCATCGCCGCTGTGGCGTGGTCCCGGCTCTATCTGGGAGCCCACTGGATGTCAGACGTGCTGGCTGGCTTGAGCTTTGGTACGGCCTGGATCGCGGCTCTCGCGGTTGCGTATCTCTATCAGCGCAGCGAAGCGCTGAATAGCCGAAGCCTCGCCAAGGCCGTGCTTGTTACCTTCGCTGTTGCCGCCACAGTCCATGTTGCTACCAGCCACGCGGTCGATTTGGCTCGCTATGCACCCGTGCCAGTAGGTAATAAATGAAGCATGCCCGCGCTCAGTGTGCGCATGTCAGTTTACTGTCGCCTCCGTCGCGGCGTGGAATCCGAGCAGTCATGTAGGGCGTCAGCTAGAACGTCTGCTTTGGAGAGAATCTACGGGCTGGCTTGGGCAGACATGAGACCATCGTGTCAGGCAACTCGCGGCCAGCTTGAGTCATTCATCGGCTGTCCCAAAACCAGACGACCACCTCGCAACGAACATGGATTGGCCTGCTCAGCCGCAGCCACCGCCTTGCTTGCCGTGTTCCTGAGTGGGAGGGCACGGCACCGTCCCATACGAGCAGAAGACGCAGCAGTCACCAGGTTTGGGTTGCAGCATCGCGTGGCAATGCTCACACTCGTAAAACCATTGACAGGCATCGGTGGGCATGCGTTCCGTTTTGATGTGGCCGCAGAGCGGACAAGTCAGCGTCGAATCGAGAATCACTGGACTCATTTCACGACCTCCTTCAGCGTCGAAGGATAGCCCGCATCCTCGGTGGCTTGCGTCAAGGCATCGACGCTGGTCCTGGAATCGTCAAACGTGACCGTCGCCAGGCGCTTGTCGAAGTTCACTTCGGCCTGACGAACGCCCGGAACCTG